>NZ_QEWN01000024.1 GCF_006124995.1 Vibrio sp. Hep-1b-8 | reverse complement strand
TATGACCCAATCTTTTTCATACCAGAGGACAACTGCGCTTCTGCTGAGTTAGAACCTGCACGTAAAAAACAGCTTTCACATCGCGGAAAAGCACTCAAACAGTTGTTCGCGACTCTATCTGAACAACCGCTTTAATCACTACTCAGTCAACGATAGACAATGAGCAAACTTATCCCACCAGCACTAAGTCTTTATGTACACATCCCATGGTGTGTACAAAAGTGCCCGTACTGTGATTTTAACTCTCACGCTCTAAAGGCTGAGATCCCAGAAAATGAATACATCGCAGCACTGCTACAAGATTTAGACACAGATATTGAGCGTTACCAGATCAATGATAACCCGCGCCCGCTGCACTCGATCTTTATCGGTGGCGGTACTCCTAGTCTGATATCGGCACAAGGTATTGCTGCACTTCTATCAGGAATTGAAGCTCGTATCCCTTTCAAACCTGACATAGAAATCACCATGGAGGCCAACCCTGGCACGATTGAGGCGGAGCGTTTTGCTGGCTATAGAAAAGCGGGAGTAACACGTATCTCCATCGGTGTGCAAAGCTTCGAGCAGCAAAAACTTGAGAAGCTAGGTCGAATTCATGGAAAGGATGAAGCGGTCAATGCCGCTAAGCTGGCGCATCAAATCGGTCTTAGTAGCTTTAACCTCGATCTCATGCACGGATTACCGGATCAGTCTGTCAATCAAGCTCTGGCCGATCTCGATAAAGCGATCGAACTCGATCCTCCTCATTTATCTTGGTACCAGCTAACCATAGAACCTAACACCATGTTCTACTACAAGCAGCCTACCTTGCCCGATGACGATGACTTGTGGGATATTTTTGAGTTGGGACACCAAAAGTTAGCCGAAGCAGGCTACGTTCAGTACGAGATTTCCGGCTACAGTAAACCTGGTTATCAATGCCAGCATAACCTCAACTATTGGCGTTTTGGTGATTATCTTGGTATTGGTTGTGGCTCTCACGGAAAGATTAGCTTTAGCGATGGTCGCATTATTAGAACCACAAAAGTCAAACATCCGCGAGGCTATCTAGCGGCGTATGACAATATGGTCAAACCTTACTTGAGTGACGAAACGGAAGTCAGTGAACAAGATCGCCCCTTCGAATTCTTTATGAATCGATTCCGCCTGATCGAAGCATGTCCGAAACAGGATTTTCTCGACACCACAGGGCTTGGTTTCGAGGCGATTGATGAGACGATTAACTGGGCGATTGGACTAAGCTATCTCACAGAGACAAGCACTCACTGGCAGATAACGGAGAAAGGAAAGTTATTTTTGAATGACTTACTTGAAGCGTTTATGGCGGAAGAGTAAGCGAGAAGCGAGAAGCGAGAAGCGAGAAGCGAGAAGCGAGAAGCGAGAAGCGAGAAGCGAGAAGCGAGAAGCGAGAAGCGAGAAGCGAGAAGCGAGAAGCGAGAAGCGAGAAGCGAGAAGCGACAAAATTTTGAAGGGTTGGCACACAGCACCAACCCTTTCCTTTAAAAATCAGACAATTAAAATTAAATCTTAGCCAGCACTGCCTGCAACTTTCGACTCGCTCACCACAAGCTCCTCTTGAAGGGCGCAGCCCGAACTCGATTCTCGGAGCGAAGCGTTCTAGCATCTCGAAGGACGGAGTCCGTTCTAAAATATCGATCGCCCAATTCTCTCTGCTAACAACTCTAATGCTTTTGTACCAGCTAGGGAGTTACCGGATGGATCTAGCTCAGGCGACCAAACTGCAATGGTCATTTCTCCTGGCACAACTGCCATAATACCGCCTCCGACACCAGACTTACCCGGCATACCGACTCGGTAGGCAAACTCACCCGCACCATCATACAAACCACAGGTAGCCAACAAGGCATTCAACTGCTTAGTTTGAGTTGGCGTAATCACTGGTTTGCCAGTTTGAACTGATGAGCCCTTATTCGCTAGGTAGCTGAAGGTTTTGGCCAGATCGACACAGCTCATCTTGAGTGCACAGGCGTGGAAGTAGTTATTGAGCACCGGAATAACATCGTTCTCAAAATTACCAAAAGAACGCATGAGATAAGCGATAGCCGCATTACGGTCACTGTGCATCATCTCAGAGGCGGCTACCACCTTGTCATAACAGATAAGTGTATCGCCTGATAACTGACGAACAAACTCAAGCAAACGCTGGCGAGGTGCAGAGAGACGGCTATTCAGCAAATCCGCGACAACAATTGCGCCCGCATTGATAAAGGGGTTACGTGGAATACCCTGTTCCATTTCCAACTGAATCAGCGAGTTAAATGCCTGACCAGAAGGCTCTTTACCGACTCTTGCCCAAATTTCCTCTGGCTTATATAAGCACATTGCCAAGGTTAAACTCAGCGCTTTAGAGATGGATTGAATTGAGAATGCCTCATCGGCATCCCCCGCTTTAATCACTTCACCTTGATTGGTAAATACAGCAATACCTAGCTTAGACGCAGGCACTTTCGCCAATGCGGGAATATAATCAGCGACTTTACCTTGCCCAATAAGAGGGCGAACCTCAGCGAGGATTTCTATTAAGATTTCTTGTGTCGGTTTCATCAGTAACCTTTAAAATCAATTAGTTATTATTATTTTCTTATAGGGTCAAAAAAGCCAACACATCAATGTTGGCTTTTTAAATCTCTTCACGTCAGCGCGATTGGCCGTCTTAACCAGCCAATAACGTTGGACAATTATTTTACGCGTTTGTACTTAATATCCCAAACGCCATGGCCTAAGCGATGACCACGTGCTTCAAATTTTGTTAGCGGGCGCTCATCCGGACGTGGAATATAGTCACCATCTTGAGCGATGTTTTCAAAACCAGGCGCATGGTTCATCACTTCAATCATATGCTCTGCGTAGTTTTCCCAGTCAGTTGCCATATGGAAAATACCTTCGCCTTCAATCAGCTTTTGACGAACCATTTCAGCGAAATCTAGCTGAACGATACGGCGCTTGTGGTGACGCTTTTTGTGCCACGGATCTGGGAAGAACAGTTGAAGAGTGGCGAGGCTGCTATCTGGAATCATGTTAGCAAACACTTCTACCGCGTCATGACACATAACACGTAGGTTAGTGATACCCGCTTCACGCGCATCTGACAAACAAGCACCAACACCTGGGCTATGTACTTCGATACCGATAAAGTTTTTCTCAGGTGCATTTTTCGCCATTTCAACCAGCGATGCCCCCATACCAAAACCAATTTCAAGAACAACAGGGTTGTCGTTACCAAACACCTCTTTCCAATCAAGAAGTTCATTTTGGTAATCTATACCCATTGCTGGCCAACACTCATTCATCGCGTTTTCTTGACCCTTGGTCAGACGACCTTCGCGTCGAACAAAGCTGCGAATTTTGCGTATCAATTTACCGTCTTCGTTGTACTCGTTAGTGGTCACTTCACTCATGATTTTGCCTGTCTAAAAATTGGTCTCGACTCAAAGGGATTGTGATTATCCAAAGAATTGCCACTGGTGCAAGTTTTTTAGCTAATTCCACACAGTTTATCGGTTGTACTTTACCCATAAACTATGGTGCAATTTTGCAAGATTAGATAACAAAATAAACAGAGCAAGTCGTGACCCCTTTCGCCAGCGCCATCCTCGAATGGTATGAAAACTATGGACGTAAGAGCCTACCTTGGCAGCAAAACAAAAGCGCCTATAGCGTTTGGCTGTCTGAAATCATGTTGCAACAGACCCAAGTTGCCACTGTGATCCCCTATTACCAACGTTTTCTGCAACGCTTTCCAACTGTAGTAGATCTCGCGAATGCGGAACAAGATGAAGTCTTACACCTGTGGACAGGACTTGGTTACTACGCCAGAGCACGAAACCTCCATAAAGCAGCAAAAGTCGTTACCGAGCAATATGGTGGAGAGTTCCCACTAAACATTGAAGAGATGAACGCATTACCTGGAATTGGACGCTCCACTGCTGCCGCCATACTCTCTTCCGTTTACAAGCAACCACACGCTATTTTGGATGGCAATGTTAAGCGAACTTTAGCGCGGAGCTTTGCGGTAGAAGGATGGCCGGGACAGAAAAACGTTGAGAATCAATTGTGGCAATATGCAGAACAACACACCCCCTCAGTTGATGTCGACAAATACAACCAAGCGATGATGGATATGGGGGCGATGGTCTGTACACGCAGTAAACCTAAATGTACCCTCTGCCCTATCGAGTCTTTCTGCCTTGCCAACAAACAGGGTAATCCACTCGACTATCCAGGTAAGAAGCCTAAAAAAGAGAAACCGTTTAAGGAAACGTGGTTTGTCATGCTACACCACAACAATCATGTGTGGCTGGAACAACGCCCTCAATCTGGAATTTGGGGTGGGTTGTTCTGTTTTCCTGAAGCTGAAGATGACAATATCGTCCATCAGCTTGATATACGTAATGTTACTGAGGATACAATCAAAGACCAGACTCAGTTGATCGCATTCCGCCATACCTTTAGCCATTATCATCTCGATATCACACCAATTTTGGTAGACCTATCAAAGCAACCCAATGTGGTAATGGAAGGAAGCAAAGGTCTTTGGTATAACTTATCGCAACCTGAAGAGATCGGTTTAGCCGCGCCAGTTAAGCAATTACTGGAAAGCTTGCCTTTTGAACTTCAAAGTTAATCATATTTTAAGGAGTCGTTATGAGCCGCACTGTATTTTGTGCTCGACTACAAAAAGAAGCTGATGGTCTTGATTTTCAGCTTTATCCGGGTGAACTAGGAAAGCGTATTTTTGATAATATTTCTAAAGAAGCTTGGGCACAGTGGCAACACAAACAGACCATGCTGATCAATGAAAAAAAACTCAATATGATGGATCCTGAACACCGTAAGTTAATCGAAACTGAAATGGTTAACTTCCTGTTTGAAGGTAAAGAAGTCCATATTGAAGGCTACACTCCGCCTAGCGAGTAACCCTAGCCTGAATTGAGATACGGAAAAATGACATTATTGCCAGCAGTGATGTCATTTTTTTAGGAGATATATGAAGAAGTTAGCGTATTTTTTTCTCGCGATGTCATTAACAGGTTGCAGCCGAGAGTTTGTTGAAAACCTGTATGATGTGAACTATGAACCGACGAACCGTTTTGCCAAAAATCTCGCTCAGCTACCCGGTCAGTTTGAAAAAGACACAGCGGCACTTGATGCACTGATCAACAGCTTTTCGGGCAACATCGAAAAGCGTTGGGGACGCAACGAAATTAAATTTGCGGGCAAAAGTAACTACGTAAAATACATAGATAACTATCTTAGTCGTTCAGAAGTAAACTTCGATAAAGGTCTGATTACCATTGAAACCGTCTCTCCAACGGCTCCCAAAGCACACCTGAAAAACGCTATCATCACCACTTTGCTGACACCCGATGATCCAGCAAACGTCGACCTTTTTTCCTCTAAAGAAATCACTTTGGAAGGCCAGCCTTTCCTCTATCGACAAGTTGTCGATCAGGATAACAAACCGATTCAATGGTCATGGCGCGCTAATCGCTTTGCCGATTACCTGATTGCCAACAAACTCAAAGTCAAAGATGTCGACTTCAAAAAAGTCTATTACGTCGAAATCCCGATGGTAGAGGAACAATTTGAAATCCGTAGTTATAAATACGCTGATATCGTGCAACGTGCATCGCGTAAATATGACATCCCTGAAGATCTCATCTATGCGATTATAAAAACCGAAAGCAGCTTTAACCCTTACGCTGTGAGCTGGGCCAATGCTTATGGACTGATGCAAGTCGTACCAAAAACAGCAGGGCGAGACGTATTTAAGTTAGTCAAAAAACGCTCAGGAGAGCCGACACCCGAGTACTTGTTTAACCCAGAAAACAATATTGATACTGGGACTGCCTACTTCTACATCCTGAAAAATCGTTACTTGAAAAACGTGAACCATCCAACTTCGTTGGAGTACAGCATGATTTCAGCGTACAACGGTGGTACTGGTGGTGTATTGAACACTTTCAACCGTAATGACCGCAAACGTGCGATGAACGACCTCAACTCATTGCAACCCAATCAGGTTTATTGGGCGCTGACGAAAAAGCACCCTAACGCCGAAGCACGTCGTTACTTAGAAAAAGTTACCAAATTCAAAAAGGATTTTAACTCAGGTAAAACATAATCATTAAAAACGGCTAAATAATCGGCACTTAACCACTTTTTTGAGTTTTTTTCTAAAAACAAGTTGACGGCAAGAGCGAAAATCCGTTTAATAGCGCTCCGTCGCCCGGATAGCTCAGTCGGTAGAGCAGAGGATTGAAAATCCTCGTGTCGGTGGTTCGATTCCGCCTCCGGGCACCACAATTTGATTTGTTGGTGTCTTAACGAAAGTGACAACACGAACAAAAGCATAAAGAATACAGTGTGCCGACTTAGCTCAGTAGGTAGAGCAACTGACTTGTAATCAGTAGGTCACCAGTTCGATTCCGGTAGTCGGCACCATTCTTTTGCCTCGATAGCTCAGTCGGTAGAGCAGAGGATTGAAAATCCTCGTGTCGGTGGTTCGATTCCGCCTCGAGGCACCATTATTTGGTGTACTTACGAAGTAAGACACAAACAGAATAGTTCCTCCTTAGCTCAGTTGGTAGAGCGACGGACTGTTAATCCGCAGGTCGCTGGTTCGAGCCCAGCAGGAGGAGCCACTTTAAGAAGCCAAGTCGAAAGACTTGGCTTTTTTCATTTCTAGCGCGCCAACTTCTATTTCCACGCTATACCTCACCCACGCTATCCGGTTACTGCAACCAAATCTTTAACTTGTTCTCACTTGCCACATTTGAATACACCAGAGTTATCAATTTTAGTGACTTTTTTTTAGGTGCGAAATATATTCGATCCCCTAGCAGATAAATATTTAATCTGTTCTACAATAAGATGACAAGACAAATAAACTACACCTAATTGTCCCTTTTAAATTTCAGAATGATCAATTTGCGAGCAATTATATGAAACTAAAGACACAAGCTTATTTATTATCAGGAATTATCCTGATTGCTCTACTCGCTTTAACGGCTACTGGGTTATGGACTCTGCGTGTTGCCAGCAACTTTGATAACAAGCAACGAGTTACTGAGCTATTTAAAAGTGCCTACAGCATACTAAGCGAAGTGGAGAAAATGGTCGTTGACGGCACATTAGAAGAGCAGCAAGCCAAAGCCATTGCCACTCGCCTATTGAGAAACAATATCTACAAAGATAATGAATACGTTTATGTCGCCGATGAAAATATGACGTTTGTAGCAACACCATTAGACCCTCAGCTACATGGTACCAGCTTCCATGATTTCAAAGATGGTAACGGCAATAGTGTCGGACAACTTATTCAAGACGTTTTAGGTCGTAAAACAGGCCAGATCGTTGAATACACTTGGACGCAAAAACAGGCCGATGGCAGCATTGAAAGTAAACTTTCTATTGCACAAAAGACCCCTAAATGGGGATGGGTTGTTGGCACAGGGATAGGTTTCAATGAGGTCAACGCTCGATTCTGGGCAACGGCACAATGGCAGTTAGTTCTCTGTTTGATCATTGCGGGGGCTATTTTAGCCGTATTGGTGTTCTCAATTCGTCGTATGCTCACGCTATTAGGCGGTGAACCTCAAGAAGTACGTAAAGCCGTGCAAGAAGTCGCCAATGGTACCATTCAAACGTCGTTCGCTTCTAAGGCCGCTCCAGGAAGTATCTACGAAGCAGTTCAGCAAATGAGTCAGTCACTAGCGCAATTGGTCAGCAACCTAGACGGATCTATGCATGCGCTTCGCAATGAGCTAGCGAACGTAGAAAGCCGTTCTGCGACCATCGCTCAATTAACCGATTCTCAGCAACAATCGACCGCCATGATTGCAACAGCAATGACTGAAATGGCCTCTTCGGCAAACAACGTTGCTGACTCGGCAAGTGATACAGCGCGTAATACTGAAGAGGCAGATAAACAAAGCCAGCATACTCAACAACTGATTCACAACACCGTAGATAACATCCAAGGCTTAGCTAGTCAGTTGGGTACCGCGAGCAAAGCAGTCGCTGATTTAGACAGCGACGTTAATAATATTGTTAAAGTCTTAGATGTAATCGGTGATATTGCAGAACAAACAAACTTGCTGGCACTGAACGCAGCCATTGAAGCGGCACGAGCGGGTGAACAAGGCCGAGGCTTTGCAGTCGTTGCCGATGAGGTACGTAACTTAGCAGGACGAACTCAAGACAGTACCAAAGAGATCCAACTGATGATTAATAACCTTCAGCAAGGCTCGCGCAATGCCATTAGCACCATGGAAGTCTGTGCGGAAACCAGTGAAAGCACCGTTGAAGAATCTCAAAATGCCTCTGCGGCTTTGCAACAGATCGTTGTCGCTCTGGAGTCTATTACCGAAATGAGTCATCAAATTGCAACTGCCGCGGCAGAACAGACCCAAGTGAGTGACGATATTTCTCAACGTATCAATATGATTGAAGATAGCGGCAATCAGCTAAGTAGCGTAGTGACAGAGAGTCACAACAGCACACAAAGCCTAGCTCAATTAGCCAATGAACTAGAAAATTGGGTAAGTAAGTTTACTGTTAAGCACTAAAAACCGTTGGAGCAACAAAAAGCACGCCTCTTCGCGTGCTTTTTTGTTCTTTACCCCTCACTATTCCGGTCGATTTTTACGATAACGCCTTTTGCTCTCTATACATTTCTTATCCAAAATGGATAAAAACAGCCCATTAAGTATAGAAAAACAACAAACGATATTTTTTTTGCATTTTCATGTTGACCTAAAGCACGAAAAGCATTTTAATACACCTCGTCGCCCGGATAGCTCAGTCGGTAGAGCAGAGGATTGAAAATCCTCGTGTCGGTGGTTCGATTCCGCCTCCGGGCACCACAATTTATTTGTTGGTGTCTCGATAAGACTTCAACAACGAAAAGAAATAGATGCGCCGACTTAGCTCAGTAGGTAGAGCAACTGACTTGTAATCAGTAGGTCACCAGTTCGATTCCGGTAGTCGGCACCATTTCTTTCAAAACGAATAATTCCTCCTTAGCTCAGTTGGTAGAGCGACGGACTGTTAATCCGCAGGTCGCTGGTTCGAGCCCAGCAGGAGGAGCCACTTTTAGTGTGCCGACTTAGCTCAGTAGGTAGAGCAACTGACTTGTAATCAGTAGGTCACCAGTTCGATTCCGGTAGTCGGCACCATTCTTTCTTAATGTAGAAAGAAAAACCAAGAATAATTCCTCCTTAGCTCAGTTGGTAGAGCGACGGACTGTTAATCCGCAGGTCGCTGGTTCGAGCCCAGCAGGAGGAGCCACTTTAAAAAGCCAAGTCGAAAGACTTGGCTTTTTTTATATCAACTGAAACGAAACTGTCTCCTCTCCCCAGTGCGCCAGTTCAACATTGATATGCTATGTCCACAGCATAGTGGCATTTTTAAGGGCGATAATATTCAACGCTTTTTAGACTGGCCAGATAATTTTGATGTGGGTATTACCGTGAAATAATCACTGTTCTCGACGCATAAAAAAACCAGTAGATTTGCATCTACTGGTTTATACATACCTATCACGCACATTACGTTAGGCTTTTACGCCCTGCTGCTGATTTAGCATTGCCACTTCGGCATCAAGCGCTTCAAGTTTCGCTTCCATCTGCTCACGACAAGTGTTTGCGAGTTCACGAACATGCTCTTTACCGTATTCATCGACCTGCACTGGAGGCAGCATCTCTACGATAACATGGCCGTTATTCCAGCGGTTGAGCTTAATGCCTGACGTTGAGCTACACACAATAGGAATTATAGGTAGCTTAGCGCCAATGGCGGCATGGAAAGCGCCCGTTTTAAATGGCAGCAAACCGCGTCCACGTGAGCGAGTGCCCTCAGGAAACATCCAGACTGACACATCACTGTTGTTCATGCTATCAACCACTTGATCAATGGTGCCTTTCGCCTTTGAACGGTTAGCGCGGTCGATTAAGATATTCCCCGTTAGCCAATATAGCTGACCAAACAGAGGCATCCACGCAAGGCTCTTTTTACCCACCGTCACGACTTTTGGCGTAACCGCAGAAGAGACTGTAAACAAATCCCAGTTGTTCTGGTGGTTAGCGATATAGATATGCTGACCACGCTCATAAGCATCCTCAGGGATACGCAGCTCAAGTTTGATGCCGAAAACACGTGACATCTTGCCAAACAGGCGACCAAAGGTAAAAACGTGTTTTGGATTACGTGGACTCAATAAACAGTAGCCGCAACCAAAAACAAACATCACAATTGCAAAAATCGCAACAGCCAATACACGTAGTAGTGCAATCATTGTGGTTCTCCAAGATCAGCGGGGAATCATTTTAATTGCCCCAGACTTTACCTGATCTGTTTTTCATAAAAAAGCCGAAACTCGCGTTTCGGCTTACAAGCGTTAGCTGATTTTATCTCTAATCGCGGAAACGTTCAATATTTGCGCCAAGAGCAGATAATTTATCTTCAATTTTATCGTAGCCACGATCAATGTGATAAATACGATCAACGATAGTTTCACCGTGAGCAATACAGCCAGCAATCACTAAGCTCGCTGAGGCCCGAAGGTCGGTTGCCATGACCTGAGCACCACTTAGCTCATTAACGTCACCACAGATGACTGTGTTGCCTTCGATTTCAGCTTTAGCGCCCATACGCATTAATTCTGGCACATGCATAAAGCGGTTTTCAAAGATGTTCTCTGTGATCACGCCGCCACCCTTTGCCATCATGTTAAGCAAAGTAAACTGAGCCTGCATATCAGTAGGGAAACCAGGGTGAGGCGCCGTACGAATCGTTACCGCCTTGAGTTCACGACCTGTCATATCGACTGAGATCCAATCTTCCCCTGTCTCTACCGCAGCACCCGCTTCTTCTAACTTAGCCAAAACGGCTTCTAGAAGATGCGCTTTCGTATTGCGACAAGTGACTTTACCACCAGAAACAGCGGCTGCAACGAGGAAGGTACCCGTTTCAATACGGTCAGCAACAACTGAATGTTTGCCACCGCCAAGACGTTCAACACCTTCAATTGTAATTGTGTCTGTGCCTGCACCTGAGATTTTTGCCCCAAGTTTATTTAGGAACTCAGCAGTGTCGACAATTTCCGGCTCACGTGCTGCATTGTCCAGCACTGTCGTGCCTTCTGCCAAAGTCGCCGCACACATAATTGTAATGGTGGCACCAACACTGACTTTGTCCATCACGATGTGAGCGCCTTTCAGGCGTCCATCAACATTGGCTTTCACATACCCATCTTCAAGAGTAATGGTTGCACCCAACTGCTCTAGACCATGAATATGGAGATCAACCGGACGTGCACCAATCGCACAACCACCCGGCAATGAAACTTGACCTTGACCAAAACGCGCCACTAGTGGACCTAATGCCCAAATAGATGCACGCATCGTCTTTACTAAGTCGTAAGGCGCGCAGTATTCATTGATACTGCTAGGGTCAACGTGGACAGACCCATTACGCTCGACTTTCGCCCCAAGACGTCCCAATAGCTCCATCGTTGTGTCGATGTCACGTAAACGTGGAACGTTGGCTACTTCAACTGGCTCTTCAGCAAGAATAGAAGCAAATAAAATTGGTAGTGCAGCGTTCTTGGCACCTGAGATGGTCACTTCACCTACTAGAGGCTTTTTAGAACCTATAACTCGAAACTTTTCCATTTTTAAACCTTACAGTGACATCAACTTCTTATCACGAGCCCACTCTGCAGGAGTGTAAGCTTTAATAGAAACAGCGTGGATGTCATTTCGTTGGATATATTCCATCAGTGGTGCATAAATTAGCTGTTGTTTTTTAACGCGACTCATTCCGTCGAAGCAAGCATCAACAGCAACGACTTCATAATGACTGCCTTCGCCTTTGACGTGCAGCTCTTCTAGATTCAGTGCTTCGTTTAAAATCTGTTGTACTTTTGCGCTATCCACAATTCACCCCTGTAGTATTCTTTAAATGCTTAGCAACGATTTGTTCTACATTGCTTAGCTGAAATAATGTGCGCAATTCATTCGGCACGAAACTGAGCATTATATGACAGTTTTGCTTTTTTGCATTGTCTATTAGATGAATTAACATCACCATTCCTGCCGAATCGACTCGTTCAACCGACTTTAGCGACAACTCCATCTCACTCAAAGTTGGTTTGAACCTCTGTAGCTGTGCCCATAGGGCAGGCACTGTGTCTCTGTCCAAGTTGCCGTTTAAGGCACATTGTTGCTCACTGATCACTTGCCACTGCGGATGCATCATTGAGCTTTACTCTCAAAGCGAATAGCTTGCTGAGACAGTGCTTCTAGCTCATCAGCAACAGCAGCAATGCCCTCTTGACGTAGCTTAGTGCTCCATTCAGATTGCTTACTAGAGAGCAAGCTAATACCCTCAGCAATCATATCAAACACTTGCCATTCCCCCGTGTTCTTATCTTTTCTTAGCTTGAACTCGAGCTTAATGTTGGGTCTTGGCGAATCAACGATATCCACTTTGACACCAATAATATTTTTGTCCGCACTATTTTTCGCTTCAGGACCAAATTCAATGGTCTGATCCGTGTATTGAGTAAGCACTTGAGCGTAAGAGCTAATGAGATAAGAGCGAAATGTGTCGATAAACTGACTCACATCTTCACGTTTAGCGCCTTTTAAATTGGGGCCCAGTAACTTGAGTGCTGCGTATTTCTCATTGACAAAAGGCATAAGCTCTTCTTCAACAATCACTTTCAAATAGTTTGGATCTTGGTGAATCAGTGGTTGCTCTGATTTGAGTCGCTCAAAAGCACGCTCAGAGACCAGCTTCATCATGTCATATGGCTGAGTCTTATCAATTTCATTCGCAGCCACATTAAATGTGACAAAAAATGCCAAAAGAGTAAGTACTAACTTTCTCAACATGTTTATCTCCTTACTCATCAGAGCCGCCTACACTGTAAAGAACCTGTCCAATCAAATCTTCAAGTACAAGTGCAGACTTAGTATCTTCAATATAGTCCCCTTCCACCAGCATCTGCTCATCGTCAAATACAAAGCCTGGTGTGAGACCAATATACTGCTCGCCGATCAAACCAGAAGTAAGGATTTTCACACTAGATGTCTCAGGGAACTGATCGTACTTACTATTAATCGCCATGGTAACAACGGGTAGTAAAGACTCACTATTCAAGTTGATCGCCGCGACACGTCCGATAACCACGCCACCCACTTTGACCGGTGAACGAACCTTCAAACTACCAATATTGTCGAACTCAGCTTTGAGTGTATAAGTATCGTTAGAGCCTAGCCCTTTCACGTCAGCGACTTGAAAAATCATCACCAGAATTGCGCAAATTCCGGCAAGAACAAAACTACCGACCCATAATTCAATCTTTCGAGTTTGTTGCATGATTAGTTCCCAAACATCAATGCGGTTAGTACGAAGTCTAGACCAAGTACAGCAAGAGAAGAGTGGACTACGGTGCGTGTTGTAGCACGGCTGATACCTTCAGATGTAGGTATCGCATCGTAGCCATTAAATAAAGCTATCCAAGTAACAGTGATTGCGAAAGCGATACTCTTAATCATGCTGTTACCAATATCCTGACCAAGCTCTACGGAGGCTTGCATTGCTGACCAGAAGCTGCCGTGGTCGATTCCTTTCCAATCAACCCCGACAAGTTGACCGCCCCAAATACCGACAGCCATGAAAATCATCACTAGTAGAGGCATAGATATCACACCCGCCCAAAATCGTGGTGCAATCACTCGTTTGAGTGGATCAACCGCCATCATCTCCATACTGGAAAGCTGTTCTGTTGCTTTCATCAAACCAATTTCGGCCGTTAAGGCTGACCCTGCACGACCGGCGAATAGCAAAGCCGTGACGACAGGTCCTAACTCACGTAGCAATGACAACGCCACCATTTGACCTAACGCCCCTTCAGCACCGAAATCAACCAGAATGACGTAACCCTGTAAGCTCAGTACCATGCCAATAAATAGACCAGACAGCACGATAATGATCAGCGACTGAACACCGACTGTATAAAGTTGCTTTACCAACAATGGGAAGTTTTTAACTGGCTGTGGCTTACTCGCTAAAGCACCGAATAGCATTAAACTTGCACGACCAAACGACTCTGTTACGGATAAGGCGCGACGACCAACAGAAGCCACAAAATTTGCTAAGCCTGCCATTATAAGAAGAGCTCCTCAGCTAGAGGTTGAGACGGATAACGGAATGGTACAGGGCCGTCAGCATCCCCTACAAGAAATTGCTGCACTTGTGGATCTGGGTTAGTACGTAGCTCTTCAGGGGTTCCATGAGCAATGACTTTACCATTTGCCAGTATGTAGACTAAATCGGCAATACTCATTACTTCTGGAACATCATGTGAAACCACGACGGATGTCACACTGAGTGCTTGATTCAGGTTGCGGATCAGTTCAACGAGCACACCCATGGTGATGGGGTCTTGGCCAACAAAAGGTTCATCATACATGATTAGGTCTGGGTCTAGCGCGATAGCTCGAGCGAGTGCCGCTCGTCTTGCCATACCACCGGACAGTTCACTCGGCATCAGTGAAGCCGCACCACGCAGCCCCACCGCCTCTAGTTTAAGTAGCACCAAAGTGCGGATCAGAGACTCATCCAAATTTGTATGTTCACGTAGAGGAAAGGCAACGTTGTCAAAAACAGACAAATCGGTGAACAGAGCCCCCGATTGAAACAACATGCTCATCTTTTTTCGCTCTTGGTAGAGCTTTTTACGACTAAGCGATGGAATGTTGTGACCGTCAAACCAGATCTCGCCACTTTCTGGGTAGATTTGACCTCCAATAAGACGTAGCAGTGTCGTTTTACCAATGCCAGAAGGTCCCATGATAGCGGTAATTTTTCCCTTAGGTACACTCAAGCTAACGTTATCAAATATTTTGCGCTCTCCACGAGAAAACATGAGCTGCTTTATTGTAACTAGGTCTTCGGATTCCATCTTGAGCTATTACCCCTTCCCTTATGAATGGGCAATCATAAGCACATTCATTTACAATTTAAAGCACTGTTCGATTAATTGTGAGATCTTCGAATATTCTTGGCAATCCTAATAACTCAAGGCATCTCTAATCAAATAGACAATTTGGTTAACAATTAATTGAATGAAGCGCTTCCCTTTTAATAGCCAAACCGTCAAAATTAACGGTTAAATTCTCTCGTTGTATATTGATTAGGAATCATCATGTTCGAAGCCATTGCGTTTCTCATTATTGGATTGGTATTTTTAGTTTGGAGTGCCGATAAACTGGTATTTGGCGCTGCAGCTCTAGCGCGAAACGTGGGAATATCTCCACTCGTGATCGGTATGACTATCCTAGCAATGGGTTCATCTGCACCAGAGATGATGGTTTCAGCAACCGCAGCCCTCGATGGAAAAACGGATACTGCTGTAGGTAACGTACTTGGTTCCAACATCGCCAACATTGCTTTAATACTAGGCATAACTGCGCTTATTAAGCCGCTCTCTATCAGTTCTGCTGTACTAAGACGTGAACTGCCTCTCATGATTGGCGTCACTATCCTTGCTGGTGTGTTACTTTGGGACAGCCATTTAGGGTTCTATGAAGGTATTCTTCTTTTTGTACTGTTTGCAGCATTCATCGTTGCCATGCTTCGCATTAGCCGCAATGAGAAAAAGAACGGTGATGTTCTTATCGAAGAACAAGAGTCTGAAGTACCAGAGGGCGTAAGTAACGCTAAAGCGGCAATCTGGGTAGTGATAGGTCTGATTGTGTTACCTCTCGCAGCGGATGTGTTGGTCGACAACGCGGTGATTATTGCTCAGTACTTCGGAATGAGTGACTTAGTCATTGGACTGACCATTATCGCAGTAGGAACGAGCCTACCAGAACTGGCCGCTTCCCTTGCTGGCGTGATGAAAGGCGAAGACGATATGGCCGTCGGTAATATCATCGGTTCAAACGTATTTAATATTTTAGCGGTTATGGGGATCCCAGGTATCCTCAATCCTTCAGTCTTGAGTGAATTTGCCATGAGCCGTGATTTTTGGGTCATGCTTGGCGTATCTTTGCTGCTCGTTGCAATGGCACTGGGTAAATCTCGTAGCATCAACCGTACTGAAGGCGCAGTGCTGTTTTGCTGTTTCATTGGCTACCAAGCCTACCTCATCATGAATATGACTGCTTAACCTCATCTCGGAGTATTTATGTTTGATTATCGCTCAGCTGCCCTAGAGGTTTTACAAACCGAAGTTGAGGCCCTAAAACAACTCGACCAATACATCAACAACGACTTTATCAATGCTTGTGAGCTAATCCGTGCGAATAAAGAAGGCAAAGTCGTTGTCATGGGGATGGGTAAATCTGGCCATATTGGCAACAAGATTGCCGCAACATTGGCCAGTACAGGCACATCGGCATTCTTCGTCCACCCGGGTGAAGCGGCTCATGGCGACCTCGGTATGATTGAACCTGGTGATGTGGTTCTTGCTATCTCAAACTCAGGCGAGTCTTCTGAGATCTTGAGTCTTTTCCCAGTATTGAAGCGACTCAGCATTAAAATTATTAGTATGACAGGCAAGCCAGCCTCAAATATGGCAAAACTGTCAGATATTCATCTCCAAATCACAGTACCAAAAGAGGCATGCCCTATTCAGCTTGCTCCAACCTCAAGCACAACCGCCACTCTAGTTATGGGCGATGCGTTGGCGATGGCATTAATGCAGGCTCGCGGATTTACTGCTGAAGATTTTGCGCTGTCACACCCAGGTGGAGCGCTGGGTCGCAAGTTGCTGCTAAAACTGGCAGACATCATGCACACTGGCGATAGCCTTCCTCTGGTAACTCCCAGTACCGTTGTCCGTGAGGCATTACTAGAAATCAGTCAGAAAGGTCTAGGAATGACCGCTGTGGTTGATGACCACCAGCAGCTGATCGGTATTTTTACCGATGGGGATCTACGTCGAATTCTGGACAAACGCATTGATATTCATACCGCTCTGATCGGCGATGTTATGACGGTTAATCCAACCATTGCAGAACCAAATATGCTTGCGGCCGAAGGACTTAATCTAATGCAAGACAAGAGCATTAATGGTTTGGTGCTATGCGAAAACGGCAAAGTTGTCGGCGCCCTTAACATGCATGATTTACTAAAAGCCGGAGTGATGTAATGTCGAAAATGATTGAAACTTTATATCAACCAGTGGAACAATCCACATTAGAAATTGCCAAACAAATTAAATTGCTTATCTGTGACGTTGATGGCGTCTTCTCCGACGGTTTAATTTATATGGGCAACGAGGGTGAAGAACTTAAAACTTTTCATACTCGAGATGGCTATGGCGTAAAATCACTAATGAATGCTGGTATCAAAATAGCCATCATCACTGGTCGCCGTTCGCAAATCGTCGAAAATCGAATGAAAGCGCTTGGTATTTCGCTGATATACCAAGGTCAAGACGACAAAGTAAAAGCATATCGAGACATTTGCGATAAACTCAATATCTTGCCACAGCATACTGGGTATATTGGCGATGACCTGATTGACTGGCCCGTAATGGAGCAAGTCGCACTCAAGGTTTGTGTCGCTGACGGGCATCCGCTACTGGCAAAAAGAGCAAATTATGTCACCGTAATTAAAGGTGGGCATGGTGCAGTAAGAGAAGTTTGTGACCTCATCCTTCAAGCACGAAACGAACTTGATGTTCATAAAGGTCTAAGTATATGAGTCTTTCTCGTATTGGCTATCTGATCCTAACTTTCATAATATGCTGGTCTGCTTACTATCTTTTCGACCAACAGCAGAGTTATGATATTCAGGTAGAGCCAGATACAGAGCTACCGATGTTTAGCGGAAAAGGTTTAGAAAATACCTCTTATACTGAAAGTGGTATCCGCAGCTACGTGATTACATCGGTAAATCTCGACCACTACGCAAAAAGTGGTGACACAATTTTTAACCAACCGGTTTTGAAGGTTTACAAAGAAGGTACCACTCAAGAGTGGGAGATAACGGCTGAGCGTGGCGTATTGACCAAAGAGCATGTCTTAACGCTTTATGAGAACGTCCTAGCAAGCAATTTACTTCCAGAATCAGGTTTTGACACTTTGTCCACCGATATCATGAATATTCAGTTGGACAGCAGAGACTTTTGGGCAGACAACCAAGTCATTATGGTTGGGCCTCAATTTGAAACAGTGGGACAAGCGATGACAGGCAATTTTGCCGATAATCACGCAACCCTATACAAGCACGTACAAGGTAGATATGAAACTCTCACACCTTAGTCTGATTTCTTGTTTATTTCTGTCTAGCCAAGCATTGGCGCTATCAACAGACCAGGAACAGCCAGTTTATATCGACTCTGACAGTCAACAGCTCGATATGCAAAGCAACAAAGTCACATTTATCGGTGACGTTAAGTTGAAACAAGGCAGTATCAACATTAACGCAGACAAAGTGATAGTGACTCGTGACCCGAAAGATGGCTCAATCCAAGAGATTGAAGGCTACGGCAATCTAGCGACTTTCTCGCAGCTCACTGACGATGGCAAAACTCTGTATGGTGAAGCAAAAGAGCTTTACTACGTCATGATCGATGACCAACTAACCATGATAGATCAAGCGATGCTATCTCAAGACGATAGTGTTATCCGCGGTACTAAGATTCGCTACAAAATCTCTTCTCAAAAGCTGATTGCTGACGGTAAAGAGAAAGGCGACCGCGTATCTACCGTTCTTCAGCCACAAGCAGTACAAGAATAGTTATGGCAATACTTAAAGCTGAGCACTTAGCGAAAACCTATGGCAATCGAACCGTCGTAACGGATGTAAGTCTTCAAGTAGAATCAGGCCAAATCGTTGGCCTGCTTGGTCCTAACGGAGCAGGGAAAACAACATCCTTCTATATGATTGTAGGATTGGTCGCTCGTGATGAAGGCTCAATTACTATCGATGATAAAGACATCAGTATCTTACCGATGCACAGCCGTTCACGTATGGGGATAGGCTACCTTCCACAAGAGGCGTCTATTTTCCGCAAACTCTCAGTGGAAGATAACATCATGGCGGTTCTCGAAACTCGTGAAGAGATGACTCGAGAAGAGCGCCAAGACAAGTTGGAAGATTTATTGGAAGAATTCCACATTCAGCACATACGCAACAGCGCTGGTATGGCATTATCTGGTGGTGAACGTCGAAGAGTTGAGATAGCAAGGGCACTCGCAGCCAATCCACAATTTATTTTGTTGGACGAACCTTTTGCTGGCGTTGACCCTATTTCGGTCATCGACATCAAAAAGATCATTGAACACCTGAGAGATCGTGGCCTTGGCGTTTTGATCACTGACCACAACGTTCGTGAAACGCTTGATGTATGTGAAAAAGCGTACATTGTAAGTCAAGGACATCTGATTGCAGAAGGTACACCGGAGCAAGTGCTTAACAACGAACAAGTGAAACAAGTTTATCTCGGCGAGCAATTCCGTCTATGATTAAAGGGAAGAACGGTAAGATTCTCCAGCATGAAGGCAAGCAATACTGAATGAAACCCTCATTACAACTCAAGCTAGGACAGCAGTTAGCGATGACTCCTCAATTGCAACAAGCAATACGTTTGTTGCAACTGTCAACGCTAGATCTTCAACAGGAAATTCAAGAAGCATTGGATTCAAACCCTCTACTTGAGGTAGAAGAGGCCCATGACGAACCTACGGTTGAAGACAATACCCGCAGTGAGGAAAAAGAGCCTACGGTAGAACTTGCAGATACCGCGGAACCCGACGTCAAAGACAGTTCTGAACTCATCGAAAAATCTGAAATTAGTAACGACCTCGAAATTGATACCACTTGGGATGATGTCTATAGCGCAAATACCGGCAGTACAGGCATTGCTCTCGACGATGATACTCCTGTTTATCAAGGTGAAACCACCCAGTCTTTGCAAGACTATCTCATTTGGCAGCTTGACCTGACGCCATTTAGTGAAACAGATCGAACCATCGCTCTCGCCTTAATTGATGCCATTGATGACTACGGATACTTAACCGTTTCCACTGAAGAGATCTTAGAAAATTTCAATAACGAAGAAATTGAGATCGAAGAAATTGAAGCTGTACGCAAGCGTGTCCAGCAATTTGATCCTCTCGGTGTAGCCTCCGTTAATTTGCAGGACTGCCTACTGCTGCAACTAGCCACTTATCCTGAAGACACTCCTTGGCTCGCAGAAGCGAAATTAATTCTTACCCATCACATTGATCAGTTAGGTAATCGAGATTACAAACTGATCATTAAAGAGACTAAACTGAAAGAAGCGGAGATACGCGAAGCTCTCAAACTCGTTCAGCAGCTAGATCCAAGACCGGGGAGCCGTATTGCTTCAGAGCACGCTGAATACGTCATTCCTGATGTCTCAGTTTACAAAGATCACGGTAAGTGGGTTGTAACGATCAACCCAGATTCAGTTCCAAGACTGAAAGTAAATCAGCAATATGCGGCCTTAGGCAAAGGCAACAGTGCTGACAGTCAGTATATCCGCAGCAATTTGCAAGAAGCAAAATGGCTGATTAAAAGTTTAGAAAGTAGAAACGAGACTCTGCTCAAAGTTGCTAAGTGTATTGTTGAACATCAGCGCGATTTCTTTGAGTATGGAGAAGAAGCCATGAAACCTATGGTGCTGAATGATGTCGCTCTCGCGGTCGACATGCATGAATCCACCATATCAAGGGTGACAACGCAAAAGTACATGCATACCCCTCGTGGCATTTTTGAATTGAAGTACTTCTTTTCAAGTCATGTCAGTACTGACAATGGCGGAGAATGCTCATCAACTGCAATTCGTGCCCTCATCAAGAAGCTTGTCGCTGCCGAAAACAGTGCCAAACCACTTAGTGATAGCAAGATTGCTGCTCTACTCGCTGACCAAGGGATTCAGGTCGCTAGACGAACAATCGCTAAATACCGAGAGTCACTAGGTATTGCACCATCAAGTCAGCGCAAACGCCTGCTATAAGGCCTAAAAACCGAGAAGGAAAGTCTATGCAAATCAATATTAATGGCCATCACGTTGATCTAACCGATTCAATGCAAGACTACGTAAACGAAAAGTTTCAAAAGCTAGAACGCTTTTTCGACCACATCAACAGCGTACATGTTGTATTAAAAGTTGAAAAACTACGTCAAATCGCAGAAGCTACCCTTCACGTTAACCAAGGTGAAATTCATGCCTCTTCTGACGATGAAAGCATGTATGCAGCCATAGATTCGCTCGTCGACAAACTTGTTCGACAGCTCAACAAGCACAAAGAAAAGCTAAACGCCCACTAAAACCATGCAACTAAGCGAAATCCTTACATTGAACTGCACGAAAAGTGCAGTTCAATGTACTAGTAAAAAAAGAGCCCTAGAGCTGATCAGTGAACTCGTTGCTGAACAGACTGGCCAAAACTCAACTGAATTATTTGAATGTATGCTAAGTCGCGAGAAAGTCGGCAGTACTGGCATTGGAAATGGAATTGCCATTCCCCATGCTCGTATGCAGTCCAGCGATAAAGCAGTTGCAGTTTTACTGCAATGTGAATCTCCGGTTGAATTTGATTCTATCGATAACCGCCCTGTAGACCTACTTTTTGCTCTTCTCGTGCCTGACGCGCAATGTAAAGAGCACCTTAAAACCCTTTCTAGTATGGCAGAGCGTTTAAACGATAAGCAGATCCTAAAACAGCTTCGCAAAGCTCAGTCTGATCAAGAGCTTTACGACATCATGGTCAATCAATAATGCGTCTCATCGTTGTAAGCGGCCAATCAGGCGCTGGAAAAAGCGTCGCATTGCGAGTTCTCGAGGATCTTGGCTATTACTGCGTTGATAACCTCCCCGTCGATTTACTCGAAGTCTTCGTCAAAACAGTTCAGTCCAGTAAGCAAAACGTTGCTGTCAGCATTGATATTCGTAATCTGCCCACTGAGCCGAATCTTGTCGAAGACGTACTGGCTAAACTTAAGCAAGACTCGGATGTTAGCGTTCTATTCTTAGATGCGAACAAAGACACATTGCTTAAACGCTACAGCGAAACTCGTCGAATCCATCCCTTGTCATTGAGTTTGGGCAATACTTCACTCGAACAAGCGATCGAAAAAGAGAGATGTATTCTATCCCCGCTGAAAGAACATGCCGATTTGGTCATCGACAGCAGCAACCAATCTCTGCACGAACTCAGCGAAACCGTGCGCATGAGAGTTGAAGGTCGTGAGCGTAAAGACCTAGTCATGGTGTTCCAGTCATTTGGTTTTAAGTATGGACTCCCAAGTGATGCAGACTATGTCTTCGACGTTCGCTTCTTACCCAATCCACATTGGGAGCCAGATTTACGCCCCCTAACAGGATTAGATGCCCCTATTAAGTCTTTCTTAGAAGGTCACCAAGAGGTTATGGAGCTGAAACGTCAGATCCAAAAATTTATTGAAGACTGGCTACCCTTATTAGAGAAAAATAATCGTAGCTACCTAACCGTAGCGATTGGATGCACGGGCGGAAAACATCGCTCCGTCTATCTTACTCAGCAAATTGGCGAGTACTTTGCTGAAATGGGACACCAAGTACAAATACGCCATGCCTCATTAGAGAAAAATCATAAGGAATAAGTTTATGCAGCAGCAAAGTCGTACTGTGTTAATTCAAAATCGTCTTGGGCTTCATGCTCGTGCTGCTGTAAAACTGGTTGAACTTGCCCAATCTTACGACGCCATTCTGACGATCCAAAACCATGAAGGCAAAGAAGCCACAGCCGATAGTGTCATGGGGCTGCTGATGCTAGAATCAGCTCAGGGAGAGCACGTTACCATTAGTGCCGAGGGAAACGATGCTCATCCCGCGTTAGAAGCAGTCTGTCATCTTATTGAAGATAAGTTTGATGAAGAGGAGTAATCCTCGTAAATGCTCTAACTAAATGACCTTCCTTCACATTAACTTATTAAATCCATCCTAAAATTCGGTTACTATTCATAGTATTGTAGGAATATAGAGTCAGGGGGAATCAATGGCAGAGCAAATAGAGTTCGATCAAGCTCACCAAGCCCTGAAAGAAGTTACTGAAGCGCTAGAAAATGGCCGTTTTGTCCATGTCCGTCGTCAATTGCAGGACATGGAACCGGAAGATATTGCCCATCTATTAGAAGCATCACCTCGTAAAAGCCGTGAAGTTCTTTGGCAGCTCACCGACCCAGAAGATTATGGTGAAATCCTCGATGAACTGAATGAGGATGTGAAAGACGATCTAGTGTCTAGAATGGCACCAGAAAAGCTGGCAGAAGCAACCGAAGGTATGGAGACCGATGATGTCGCTTACGTTCTTCGAAGCCTACCCGATGATGTTTCAAGAGAAGTTTTATCTCAAATGGACGCTGCTGAGCGTCTATTAGTTGAAACTGCCCTTTCCTATCCAGAAGACACCGCCGGTAGTTTAATGAACACCGACGTCATCACTATTCGTGGTGATGTCGATGTCGACGTTGTATTACGTTATCTACGCATGAAAGGCGAGTTGCCGGAAGCAACTGACGCACTCTACGTTATCGATGAAGAGAGCCGGCTGATCGGCGAACTTCCGATCACAACACTCATCACAACGCAACCAGACGTCAAAGTCAGTGATGTGATGGAAGATGCCGACGAAGCTATCGATGTGACGATGAGCGACTCAGACATAGCGAGCTTGTTTGAACGTCGTAACTGGATTTCAGCTCCTGTAATCGACGACAAGCAGCACCTTGTCGGACGTATTACTATCGATGACGTTGTCGATGTCATTCGTGAAGACGCAGAACACTCGATGATGAGTATGGCGGGTATGGATGATGACGAAGATACTTTCGCCCCAGTGGTAAAATCAGCACGAAAACGCAGTATTTGGTTAGGTGCTAATGTTCTTGCTGCTCTTGCTGCGGCATCGGTCTCAAATATGTTTGAAGCCACTCTCGATCAGATGGCCGCGATCGCCGTGTTGATGACCATTGTGCCTTCGATGGGCGGGGTTGCTGGTAACCAAACCGTCGCTCTGGTGATCCGCGGTCTAGCGCTTGGCCATATCGGTGATTCCAACAAGCGTGAACTACTGATGAAAGAGGCGGCCATCGGCCTACTCAATGGCATCATGTGGGCATTAATTATCGGTGGTATTGTCGTTGCTTGGAAAGGAAACTGGATGTTGGGTGGAATCATCTCGGCAGCGATGTTAACCAACTTGTTTGTTGCTGGTGTTGCCGGTGTAACCATTCCGATCCTACTCAAGAAAATGAATATCGATCCAGCACTGGCAGGGGGAATGGCTCTAACAACCGTCACCGATGTCATTGGTTTGTCGGTATTCCTCGGACTTGCGACAATCCTGATCTAGTCTCAGATACATATTAAAAAGCGCAGCTCATTGAGCTGCGCTTTTTGGCTCTAGCCGTTAATGTTAGGGCCCAGCCATTTCTCTGCTTCAAGCATATCCCATCCCTTGCGCTGCGCGTAACTTTCAACTTGATCTTGTTGGATCTGTGCGATCGCAAAGTAGCGAGAATCTGGATGAGAGAAGTACCAGCCCGAGACAGACGCCCCAGGGAACATCGCGTAACTGGACGTTAAGGTCATCCCTATCGTCTCTTCGACTTTCATCAACTCCCACAATGGGCCTTTCTCGGTATGTTCAGGACAAGCCGGATATCCAGGCGCAGGACGAATACCTTGATACTTCTCTCTAATGAGCTCTTCATTGGATAAGTTTTCATCTTCGGCATAACCCCAGATCTCTTTACGTACCCGCTCATGCAGATACTCAGCGAAGGCTTCAGCCAATCGGTCAGCAACCGCTTGAATCATGATCGCATTGTAGTCATCACCCTGCGCTTTGTACTGATCAGCCAGCTCCCGTTCATTGATACCACCTGTTACAGCAAAGGCACCAATCCAATCTTTTTTGCCCGACTCCTTAGGTGCTATGTAATCAGACAAACAGTAGTTAAAGCCTTTAGGTTTCTCGGTTTGCTGACGTAAGTTATGCAGAACTTTAGCTACTTCAGTACGAGATTCATCAGTATAGACCTCAATATCATCGCCAACACTTGCAGCAGGGAAAAGTGCACACATTCCTCGCGCCTGCATCAAACCTTCTTGTTCAACACGATCGAGTAGCTCATTCGCGTCCTCAAAGAGACATTTCGCTTCTTCACCTACCTCTTCATGTTGGAAAATAGTGGGATACTTACCCACCAAAGACCATGTCATAAAAAATGGCGTCCAATCGATGTACTTACGCAAGGTACCGATGTCAAAATCGTCAAATACATGCACACCCGGCTTAGCAGGAACTGGTGGTGTGTAACTCTCCCAGTCAATGGCAACCTTGTTCGCTCGTGCTTGTTCAAGAGTAACAGGCTTAGTACGTGGCTTTTTGCGGTTATGTTGATCACGTACACGTACATAATCTGCATCAAGCTTTTCAACAAAATCAGGGCGCAGTTCATTTGAAAGCAGCGAGGTACACACACCAACCGCTCGAGACGCATTGTTTACATAAACAACGGGATGTTTGTAGTTCTGCTCTATCTTAACAGCGGTATGAGCTTTAGATGTGGTTGCACCACCAATCAAAAGCGGCAAATCGAAATTAAGACGTTCCATCTCTTTGGCAACATGAACCATTTCGTCGAGTGAAGGGGTAATTAAGCCGGAAAGTCCAATGATATCGACATTCTTTTCTTTGGCGACTTTAAGGATCTGGTCACACGGAACCATCACCCCGAGATCGATAATTTCATAGTTATTACATTGCAAAACGACACCTACGATATTCTTACCAATATCGTGAACATCACCTTTCACCGTTGCTAATAAAATTTTACCGTTAGTAGATCCCGCCTGTTTGCCCGCATTGATAAATGGCTCTAGGTGGGCAACTGCCTGCTTCATTACACGTGCTGACTTCACCACCTGAGGTAGGAACATTTTGCCTTCACCAAACAGGTCACCGACGACGTTCATACCATCCATGAGAGGGCCTTCAATCACCTCTAACGGTTTGGCAGCATTCACGCGCGCTTCCTCAGTATCTTCAACAATAAACTCGGTAATACCTTTTACTAAGGCGTGCTCTAAACGTTTTTCAACAGGCCAAGTACGCCACTCAAGTGCCGACGCGTCTTCTTCTTTACCTACCCCCTTGTCTGCGTACTCCGCAGCAATATCCAGTAACCTCTCAGTACTGTCATCGCGACGGTTGAGCACCACATCCTCAACCGCTTCACGCAGCTTCTCGGGTACGTTGTCGTATATTTCCAGCTGCCCTGCATTTACGATACCCATATCCATGCCGTTTTTAAAACAGTGGTAGAGGAACACAGCATGAATCGCTTCTCGAACGTAGTTATTACCTCGGAAAGAGAAGGAGACGTTCGAAACGCCACCAGATATCATCGCATAAGGGAGGTCGCGTTTGATGTCTGCTACCGCTTCAATAAAGTCCACCGCATAATTGTTGTGTTCCTCAATGCCCGTTGCAACAGCGAAAATATTTGGGTCGAAAATGATATCTTCCGGTGGGAAACCGACTTCATTGACTAAGATATTGTAGGCATTCGTACATATCTCTAGTTTACGTGCACGTGTCTCTGCCTGACCGATTTCATCAAATGCCATGACAATAACAGCCGCACCGTAACGGCGAATCAACTTAGCCTGTTCGACAAATTTCTCTTTACCCTCTTTAAGAGATATGGAGTTAACAATGCCTTTGCCCTGAATACACTTTAGACCCGCTTCAATGACTTCCCATTTGGATGAATCGACCATGATAGGGACTTTCGAGATTTCTGGCTCAGATGCACATAGATTTAGGAAACGAACCATACTCGCCTCCGCATCCAACATGCCTTCATCCATATTGATATCGATGATCTGTGCGCCGTTCTCTACTTGCTGGCGGGCAACCTCTAACGCTTCGTCATAGAGTTCTTCCTTGATCAATCGTTTGAAGCGAGCAGAGCCAGTAACGTTTGTTCGTTCGCCGACGTTAACAAACAGAGTTTCCTTCTCAATCGTTAACGGTTCAAGACCTGATAAGCGACAAGCCACCGTCAATTGAGGAAGTGCTCTTGGTTTTACTCCAGCGACCACCTTTGCCATTTGGCGAATATGCTCAGGCGTAGTACCACAACACCCGCCAATTAAATTAAGAAAGCCACTTTCAGCCCACTCTTTGACATGAACCGCCATGTCCGAAGGAGAAAGGTCGTACTCACCAAAAGCATTCGGCAAACCCGCATTAGGGTGTGCTGAAACAAACGTCTCAGAGATACGTGAAAGCTCTTCAACGTATGGTCTTAGCTCATCAGGGCCAAGGGCACAGTTAAGTCCAAATGAGATTGGTTGAACGTGACGTAGAGAGTTATAGAAGGCTTCGGTTGTTTGACCGGATAATGTCCGACCCGACGCATCGGTAATGGTACCTGAGATCATAACAGGTAGGCTAAAACCCAGTTCTTCAAACACACTATCAACCGCGAAGGCACAAGCCTTGGCATTCAAAGTGTCAAAAATGGTTTCAATAAGGATAAGATCAGACCCACCTCGGATCAGGGCGCGAGTCGATTCAGAATACGCTTCAACTAACTGGTCAAAGCTAACATTTCGATAACCAGGGTCATTTACATCCGGTGAGATAGAACATGTGCGGTTAGTAGGACCAAGAACACCGGCAACATAGCGAGGTTTATCTGGCGTCTTCGCACTCCATTCATCAGCGACTTCTCTTGCCAATTTTGCTGCGGCAAAGTTAATCTCTTCGCTGAGGCTTTCCATATCGTAGTCAGCCATAGCGATAGTCGTCGCATTGAAAGTGTTGGTTTCAAGAATATCCGCCCCTGCTTCAAGATACGCTGCGTGGATATCTCTGATTAACGTTGGCTGTGACAACACTAACAGGTCATTATTACCCTTCAAATCACAGTGCCAATCTGCAAAGCGCTCGCCTCGGTAATCTTGCTCTTCCAATTTGTAATCTTGGATCATGGTGCCCATACCACCATCAATCAATAAGATACGTTGCTTTAATTGAGCTTCAATCTGTTGCCTTACATTACTTCCCACGGTACTGCCTCATTCCTTTATTTATGCCTCCATCCTATCACAGTTATTAAAGGAGTCTAGACGTCTAAAAGATCAAATTGATGACTTACTTATGACAAAAAGTGTTTGCTATTTGAACATAGTAGGCAGAAAATCTTCATTCATAATTTGTTACATAATGAGATTCTAATGTCGGTCTACTACACACTGTGCTTCCTGTCTGCAGCAGCGATGTTGATTGCTTTTATAAACAGCAAGATAGGTAAGATGCAAACCACCATCGCGATTACCGCTGGTTCGATGATGCTTTCGCTACTTATCTTAATTGCGGGTCAGAATAATTGGTTCCACCTGACTGAAATCGCTTCAAACACGGTATCCAGCATTAACTTTGAAGACTTTCTTCTAAAAGGGATCCTTGGATTTCTGTTATTTGCGGGCGGATTAGGAATCAAACTTCCCAATTTAAAAGATCAAAGATGGGAAATCACAGTGCTTGCTCTCGGCGCGACCCTGTTTTCGACGTTCTTTATAGGCTTTGTACTGTATGGATTCTGTCAACTAATCGGCATTCAATTCAATCTCATTTATTGCTTGTTATTTGGCGCACTGATCTCGCCAACCGACCCTATCGCTGTTCTTGCGATCGTAAAGAAACTTGATGCACCAAAACGTATTTCAACCCAAATCGAAGGTGAATCTCTGTTTAACGATGGCTTCGGCTTAGTAATCTTCGTTACTATTTTTACCATCGCATTCGGCACAGAAACGCCAACGGTGGGCAGTGTGGCATTACTGTTCATTCAAGAAGCCATCGGTGGTATTGCCTATGGCTTTGCTCTAGGACTACTTTTTCACTACTTAATTAGTGCTACAGATGATCACTCTATGGAACTGCTGCTCACGATTGGTATGCCAACGGCCGGTTATGCGTTTGCTGAAGTGATACACGTTTCAGGCCCGCTAGCTATGGTTGTGTCAGGTATCATGATAGGGAACTGGACTCGCTTTATCGGTTTCTCTAAAGAAAGTGAAGACCACTTAGACCACTTCTGGGAGCTGGTAGATGAATTCTTAAATGGCGTGCTATTCCTACTCATTGGTATGTCTATGTTACTATTTGAGTTCCATAAAGAAGACTGGATCCTAATGGCGTTCTCCATCCCATTAGTACTCGCAGCTCGCTACCTGAGCGTATTCTTCTCTTACATTGGCTTCAAACGCTACCGCAAGTACAACCCTTGGTCTGTCAGGATACTCACTTGGGGTGGCCTCCGTGGTGGACTGGCATTAGCGATGGCGCTATCAATTCCATCGGGTATCTGGGTCATTCAGGATAAGCTGATAGATGTAAAAGAGATCGTGTTGGTCATGACATATTCAGTAGTGGTATTTTCTATCCTTGTCCAAGGCTCGACCATCACTCCTATGATTGAAAAAGCGAAACTCAAACAGAAGAAGATCGACGAAGAGTGCGATCTTGAACAAGCCCCCCAAGAATAAGTGTGATACTCAGAAAGACATTCAAAGGCAGCCAAATGGCTGCTTTTTTATGGGTGTAGGCTAAAGTATTTCTCTTTTCAGGGACAAGTCCTATCAACATCTTCTAGGCCCAGTATCTCATCAGTTTACAGCCAAACCTTACCTTCAGCGTAAGTCCCGCTGCCATTGTCCGAAGGCACTGCGCTCGTATTGTCCCCTATCTCAAAGCGCGTAATCCACAGCCCGTACCCGATTTCCACACCTGAAGCACTCCTCTCCCTAATACACAAAAAGCCCGTGGCGTAAGCGACGGGCTTTTAAAACAACCAAAGCCTAGCGTCAGGCTCGGCTGTATGAATCAGAGATGGACGGTCGGGACGGCAAGCCATAAACATGCCTTGGTCGATGAGAAACGTACTCGGATAAAAACAAAAAGACCCCAGCATTTCTGCTGGGGTCTGGAATAAGTGGCGGAGCGGACGGGACTCGAACCCGCGACCCCCGGCGTGACAGGCCGGTATTCTAACCAACTGAACTACCGCTCCGCACTGGTTAGACTCTTGAGTCTAAGTTTTTGCCTTTAGATTTTCCCTTAATAAAAAGGTCTAAAATCTAAAAACGAAATGTAAGCCTGGCGATGTCCTACTCTCACATGGGGAAACCCCACACTACCATCGGCGCTAATTCGTTTCACTTCTGAGTTCGGAATGGAAATCAGGTGGGTCCAAATCGCTATGGTCGCCAAGCAAATTCTTTAATCTGGAAAGCTGCTAAAGTTCTTACACATTCAATGTTCTTACATCGAGTCCGCAAAACCCTTTGGGTGTTGTATGGTTAAGCCTCACGGGCAATTAGTACAGGTTAGCTCAACGCCTCACAGCGCTTACACACCCTGCCTATCAACGTTCTAGTCTCGAACAACCCTTTAGGACCCTCAAGGGGTCAGGGAAGACTCATCTCAGGGCTCGCTTCCCGCTTAGATGCTTTCAGC
>NZ_QEWN01000023.1 GCF_006124995.1 Vibrio sp. Hep-1b-8 | reverse complement strand
TTTAGACTGGTTGCGGTTGCAGAGTCTAGAGGCAGTTCTAGCGTAGTGTCCTCGATAAAATCACCTAGATGCGAATCTTCGTCGTCACCGATTGGTGTCTCCATAGAGATTGGCTCTTTAGCGATTTTAAGTACTTTACGAATCTTATCTTCAGGCATTTGCATGCGCTCTGCTAGCTCTTCTGGCAGAGGCTCACGGCCCATCTCTTGTAGCATTTGACGAGAGATACGGTTCAGTTTGTTGATGGTTTCAATCATGTGAACCGGAATACGAATTGTACGAGCTTGGTCTGCAATCGAGCGAGTAATTGCCTGACGAATCCACCAAGTGGCGTAAGTTGAGAACTTGTAACCACGACGATATTCGAACTTATCTACTGCTTTCATCAGGCCGATGTTACCTTCTTGGATAAGATCCAAGAATTGTAGGCCGCGGTTGGTGTATTTCTTAGCGATAGAAATAACCAGACGTAAGTTCGCTTCAACCATCTCTTTCTTCGCACGACGAGCTTTCGCTTCACCGATAGACATACGACGGCTGATATCTTTGATGCTTTGAACTGTCAGAGAAGTTTCTTCTTCGATCATTTTCAGTTTTGAAATTGAACGGCGAATATCTTCTTCACTGCGACGAATTTTTTCGGCGTATGGTTTATCAGACGCTAAGATCTCGTCAAGCCATGCATCACTTGATTCATTACCCGTGAATAGCGTGATGAACGATTTCTTCGGCATTTTGCCATACTCAACCGCTGCCTTCATGATAAGACGCTCTTGAGTACGTACACGTTCCATTGAAGTGCGTAGCTCTTCAACTAGGTAGTCGAACTGTTTTGGAGTTAGACGGAACTCTTTGAACACATCTAACACAAGCTCGTGAGCGGCTTGTGCTTTTGAACTTTCACCACCGTATTCATTGCACGCTAGCTGGAAGTTTTGGAAAGTGTTACGTAGCGAAGTAAACTTCTCTAGAGCAAGTTCAGGATCGATACCTGTATCTTCTTCTTCCTCTTCAGAGTCATCACTATCTTCTTCTTCATCTTCCGCGTCTTCGTCTTCAAGCTCAGACTCTGCAAGCTCAGAACCGATGTGTGTGGCAGTTGGTGCTGCTGTTTCATCTGCATCTGGATCAACGAAACCGGTAATAAGGTCGGTCAGACGTAGCTCTTCAGCTTGAACTTTATCAAATTGCTCGAGGATGTATGGGATAGTGCCCGGATACTCTGCCACTGCATTTTGAACTTGGTTAATACCATCTTCAATACGCTTAGCAATATCGATCTCGCCTTCACGAGTCAATAGTTCAACAGTACCCATTTCACGCATGTACATGCGAACAGGATCTGTAGTACGGCCGATCTCATTTTCTACGCTAGATAGCGCAGCCGCTGCGGCTTCTGCCGCATCTTCATCGGTGATTGTATCGTCATCATTCAGTGCAAGATCATCAGCATCAGGAGCAGTTTCTACTACTCGGATGCCCATGTCGTTGATCATTTGAATGATATCTTCGACCTGCTCTGAGTCGACGATTTCTGCTGGCAGGTGGTCGTTTACTTCTGCGTAGGTCAGATAGCCTTGTTCCTTGCCTTTAATGACAAGTTGTTTTAGCTGTGACTGCGGATTTTGATCCATAGACGGTATCCAACTTAGTATCTGGTGAAGGAATTAGTATGCGAGTTGCAAACCACACATCTTAACAAATTAATTGATTGCTGACTATCTGAATAGGGTTACGCTTTTAAATCTAGCATTAACGCTAGTAGCTCCCGTTTCTCTTCGGTTGATAAACCGACGCTTCTTTCTTTGGCCTGCAGATTTTCAATTTGCTTTTCAACACACTGGGCAAGAATTTTGTCCAGCGAGTCTAAAAATATATCTTTTTCGTTGTCTTCGTCGAGGGGGATTTCCCACCCAGCTAGACGTGACAACAATGCCTCATGGCTACTATTTCGCCAGCGCTCAAGTAGCTGGCCCGTAGTTATATTGGGGTGCTGGTGACAATATTCAAGCACTTCGACAAATAAACTTAGACCAGGCACTGTTAGCTCTCTCACAGTTGAGAGATCCGGTACCATATCAGCATAGTTCGGATTTTGAATAAGCAAAGCGATCACTTCACGCATTGGTGTGCGCTTGATCTCTTTATGTGGCTGAGGTATCCGATTTACTGAAACTTGAGAGTTATTCTTGGAATTAATATCTGCAATAGCTTTAATTAATTTATTCTCTTCCCAACCGATTCCTAACCTTCTGGAAAGCTCACTTATTAAATAGTCTTTCAGTGTATTGTCTTTTACTTTGCTGACTATAGTGGAAGCGAGAGTTACAACCCGTAGTTTTCCATCACGGCTGCTGTTATCAACGACAGCTTTAAAAAGTCGATCTAGAATGAAAGCAGGAAGAGAGAGGGCGCGCTGTATTTCTTCTTCAAACCTTTCTTTCCCGTGTCTTCTTATAAATGAATCAGGGTCTTCGCCTTCGTCCAAAAACATAAACTTGATGGTTTTGTTACCACCTAAATATGTAACAGCTTCTTCCATCGCTTTCCACGCTGCGTTCTGTCCTGCTTTATCGCCATCATAACAACAAACAACCTGATTAGTGCTGCGTAGTAGCAACTGCAATTGGTCACCAGTAGTTGCGGTACCAAGGGAAGCAACCGAGTAATCCACACCATACTGGGCCAAAGCAACCACATCCATATAGCCTTCAACCACTAAGATTTGTGGTGGCTCTCGGTATGCCTGCATGACTTCATAAAGGCCGTAAAGCTCTTTGCCTTTATGGAAGATCGGCGTCTCTGGAGAGTTTAGGTATTTAGGTGTGCCGTCGCCAATAACACGGCCACCAAATCCAATCACTCGTCCACGGCGATCTCGAATTGGAAACATCACACGTCCACGAAAACGGTCGTAGCGATTGCCATTATCGTTTTCGATCAGCATACCGCCAGTAACCAACATATCTTGCGTTTGCTGTGTTTGACCAAAATTCTTGCGTACTAAGTCCCATTCATCGGCTATATATCCAATACCAAATTTCTGTACAATTTGGCCGGACAACCCACGATCTTTCAGATAATCAATGGCTATTTTGCTTTTAGGCAGTTTGAGCTGATCACGATAAAACTGAGCAATGCTGCCCATAATGTCGTATAGATTACGCTTTTGTTCTGTATTGGCTCGCGGTTGGTTGGATTGAAAACCACCGCCTTGTCTTTGTTCTCTAGGAACGTCCAATCCGAGGTAAGAGGCGAGTTCTTCAATCGCCTCGACAAACTCTAAGCGTTCATACTCCATCATAAAATCAATGGCATTACCGTGTGCACCACAGCCAAAGCAATGATAGAACTGTTTTTCTTGAGAGACGCTGAAAGACGGCGTTTTTTCGTTGTGGAAAGGGCAGCAAGCGCCGTAGTTTTTGCCTTTTTTCTTAAGTTTTACGCGAGCGTCAACAATGTCGACAATATCGAGTCGAGCGAGGAGGTCATCGATGAAACTACGAGGGATGTGTCCTGCCATAAAACCTTAGAAAAACGCACTAACAAAAAATGAAAGAGTAGATACAAACAAGCCGCGCATTCCGAAGGATAGCACGGCTTGTTGCAATTGATTTGGGAGATTAAGCCAGTTTAGAGCGAACTAAACCACTTACTTTCCCCATATCTGCACGCCCTTGAATTTGAGGTTTAAGAACGCCCATTACTTTACCCATGTCTTGCATGCCCGCAGCACCTGATTCAGTAATCGCATTGTCAACCAATGCTGCTACCTCATCGTCAGTGAGTGGTTGAGGCATAAATTCCTCAAGTACGGTAATTTCAGCTTTCTCTGCATCAGCTAAATCTTGACGATTAGCTGCTTCAAATTGAGCGACAGAGTCGCGACGTTGTTTAACCATTTTAGTCAGAACAGCAAGAATGTCGTCGTCGTTCAGAGTAATCTGTTCGTCTACTTCACGTTGCTTAATTGCTGACAGAGCTAAACGGATAGTGCCAAGGCGCGCTTTGTCCTTGGCTTTCATCGCTAATTTTTGCTCTTCTTTGAGTTTTTCAATCAGAGCCATAACTAGAATCCTTTAGGACTTAGTTATTAGTACAGGCGAACGCGACGAGCGTTTTCGCGAGCAAGCTTCTTAGCGTGACGCTTTTGAGCTGCTGCTTTAGCGCGTTTGCGAACTGTAGTTGGTTTTTCGTAGTGCTCACGACGACGCACTTCAGAAAGGATACCTGCTTTTTCGCAAGAGCGTTTGAAACGACGTAGTGCAACGTCGAACGGTTCGTTTTCACGTACTTTAACTACTGGCATATGCCTTTCACCTCAGGGGTTAATTCGTTAATGCTGACTTCACAGTACCTAACTTAGTCGCTAGGTCTACAATCAGCTTGATCAAAAATGGTGCGGAATTTTAATCCGATCACACTGGCTTTGTAAAGTATTTTGTTGGGTAGAGTTTGCACAAAATTTGTTTGAGAAGCTAAGGCGCGGTAAGATTGCGCCAATTTTGAATTTGAGACAAAGACATCCAGGGTAAACCATGCGCATTATTGGTATCGAAACCTCTTGTGATGAAACGGGAATTGCTATTTATGATGATGAGAAGGGGCTACTTTCTCATCAGCTTTATAGTCAGGTAAAACTTCACGCCGATTACGGTGGTGTCGTTCCTGAACTGGCTTCTCGTGATCACGTTAAGAAAACAATTCCGTTGATCAAGGCCGCTATGGCTGAGGCAAATCTGACTCCAAAAGATATTGACGGCGTTGCTTACACGGCAGGCCCTGGTCTTGTGGGGGCGTTGTTAGTCGGCGCAACAATCGGTCGCAGCCTTGCTTATGCTTGGGGAGTTCCGGCGGTTCCTGTGCATCATATGGAAGGCCACCTACTTGCTCCGATGCTGGAAGATAATCCACCTCCTTTCCCGTTTGTTGCGGTGTTAGTATCGGGTGGACACTCTATGATGGTTGAAGTTAAAGGCATCGGTGAATACAAGATTCTGGGTGAATCGATTGATGATGCAGCAGGTGAAGCGTTCGACAAAACCGCGAAACTGATGGGGCTCGATTATCCTGGAGGTCCACTGCTATCGAAATTGGCCGAAAAAGGCACGCCTGGTCGCTTCAAGTTTCCACGACCAATGACAGATCGTCCGGGTCTAGATATGAGTTTTTCTGGTTTAAAAACTTTTACCGCGAATACCATTGCAGCGAATGGCGATGATGAGCAAACGCGTGCAGATATCGCCCTTGCGTTTGAAGAGGCAGTGTGTGCAACCTTAACTATCAAGTGCAAGCGTGCACTGGAACAAACGGGATTCAAGCGTATCGTAATTGCTGGTGGCGTTAGTGCTAACCGCAGATTACGTGCCGATTTAGAACAGCTTGCGAAGAAAATCGGCGGCGAAGTTTACTACCCTAGAACCGAGTTCTGTACCGACAATGGCGCGATGATCGCTTACGCAGGTATGCAGCGTCTAAAAAATGGTGAAGTCGCCGATCTTTCCGTTCAAGCGGTGCCACGTTGGCCGATCGACCAACTTGAGTCTATTGCATAATCTAACGATGCATAAAAAAGGTCGCCTCATTGGGCGACCTTGCTATATCTAAGCTCCGAGCTCTTCATTACCCAAATAATGATAGGCTGCACTTTGGAAATAATATCTGGAATACAAAAGATGAATAAGTTTGCCATTGATGGCTGTGAAATGGCCTATCAGGATGTAGGTCAAGGACCTGTGATTGTTTTTGGTCACAGCTACTTGTGGGACAGCCAAATGTGGGCTCCGCAGGTTGAGGCATTGAGCCAACACTATCGTTGTATTGTCCCTGAGTTGTGGGCACATGGTGATTCTGACTTTGCTCCTAGTTCAACACGCTCACTGACTGACTACGCTCAGCAAATTCTTGCGTTGATGGATCACCTAGATATTGAAACTTTCTCACTGGTTGGTTTATCGGTTGGGGGAATGTGGGGGACTGAACTTGTCTCACTCGCGCCGCAGCGTGTGAATGCCTTAGTGCTGATGGATACATTTGTTGGCTTGGAGCCTGAAGTTACCCATAAAAAGTATTTTGCGATGCTCGATGCCATCTGTCAGGCACAAACGGTGCCTGCACCGATTGCCGAAGCCGTCACGCCGCTATTTTTTGCCAATAATGTTCAACAAGATAACCCTCAATTGGTGGATCAGTTCGTTCAATCTCTGCTGGCATTGAAAGGTGAGAAAGCTGTAGAGGTCGCACGCGTAGGGCGAATGGTGTTTGGTCGTCGAGATCAGATTGAAGATATTGAGAAGTTTGCTCTGCCGGTGCTGATTGCAGTTGGGCAGGAGGATAAACCTCGCCCAGTGTTAGAGTCTTATCTTATGCACGATTGCATTAGTGGTTCAGAACTCATTCAGATCCCGAGGGCTGGGCATATCTCGAATCTTGAACAGCCGGAGTTTGTCACAGAAATGCTTAAAAATTTCCTAGACAGAATACACGCTTAAAGTTGTTCGCCATCCAAAAATAAAGCCTCGTTATGAGGCTTTATTTAATCCATTCTTCTTTTCACCGACTTTAGGTTCAGTACCTTCCAATAGGCGTTTTATATTCTGATGGTGTCTGAAAATGATCAGACAGCAGAGCATGGCGACTGGCAGAGTATATTGTGGCTTTATCATCCAAGTGTAGAACGGTGCGAGCAATACAGTGACAAGTGCCGCGAGTGAAGAATATCGAAACAAAAAAGCAACACCGATCCACGTAGCAATAATCATCGCGGTCAGATCTAATCCAATAGGAGCGATCGCGCCCAGTGCAGTTGCTACGCCTTTTCCGCCTTTAAAATGGAAGAAAATAGGGTACATATGTCCTAAGCAAGCCGCTATGGCAATCACGCCTAGCATAATGGGATCAATACCTAAAAAGTAACCACCCCAAACGGGTATGGTGCCTTTCAGCATGTCACAGAGTAAGACAGCAACCGCGGCTTTCTTGCCACCGATTCGAAGAACATTCGTTGCGCCCGGGTTGTTCGAACCCACTCCTCGTGGATCCGGCAATCTCAAAATACGACAAATTAAAACCGCACTCGAGATCGAGCCTAGTAGATAGGCTGAAATGATCATAACCAGTGCTAGTGGGGTCATAGTAGAGAACTCGTCCGAAACAGGTGTTAGCCAAGCAAGTAACTGATATCATATCGCGCTTGACGCTCTCAAACTACACATGTACGAGGTTTGAGGCAGAAATTGTACGACTTTTTACCTGATTTGGGTATCCGACCTCTAAGGAAGTAACAGATGGACAAAGTATTTATCGAGCAATTGGAAGTAATTACTACGATCGGTGTATACGACTGGGAGCAAGAGATTAAGCAAAAGTTAGTGCTTGATATTGAAATGGCTCATGACAATCGTCCGGCAGGTAAAAGCGATGATGTTGTTGATGCTCTCGATTATGCTCAGGTGAGTTCCGCCGTTCTATCGTATATTGAAGGTGGACGTTTCCTGCTTGTTGAGCGTGTTGCAGAAGAGATTGCTGAGTTGATTATGACGCGTTTCAATGTGCCTTGGATTAAGATTCGTTTAACCAAACCAGGAGCTGTACCGCAAGCTAAAGGAGTGGGTGTTATCATCGAACGAGGCGTTGCATGATAACCGCTTATGTTGGCATAGGATCGAATATCGATCGACGCAAGCATATTCAAGCGGCGATTGAAGAGCTTAGCGCTCTCGGGCAGGATATTCGTCTTTCGACGATTTTCGAATGCGAAGCCGTTGGTTTTGAAAGCCATGCCTTCTACAACTTAGTGGCAGAGATCAAAACATCACTTACATTGACAGAATTTTCACGTCAATTGAGAGATATTGAGCTGAAATGGGGGCGCGCGGTGGACGCGGGTAAGTTTGAGCCAAGAACGGTCGATCTCGACATTATTTTGTTTGGTGAACAGGTTTCCAGCGAAAAGCCGCAATTACCACGCAGCGATATTTTTAAATATGCTTTTGTTCTCCAGCCTTTGGTAGAGCTTTGTCCACAGCTGGTTGTGCCTCAAGATGGGCGGACGATTGAACAAATCTGGCAGCAGTCCCATTTTGATGTTGTTCTAGAGCCTGTTCCTATGTGGTTTAGCTAATAAAAAGATGAGATTTTAATGAGTTACTTTGAAGCCTTTATTCTGGCTCTAATTCAGGGTTTGACGGAATTCTTGCCCATTTCGAGTTCAGCGCATCTAATTCTACCTTCGGCAATTTTAGGTTGGGAAGATCAAGGCCTGGCTTTTGATGTTGCCGTCCATGTTGGTACGTTAGCCGCGGTGGTGATTTACTTCCGCAATGAAGTTGTTAGTCTTCTTTCTGCTTTCTTTGCCTCCATTTTTAAGGGAGAGCGAAGCAAAGAGTCAAAACTGGCATGGATGATAGTTTTAGCGACGATTCCGGCTTGTGTCTTTGGCCTACTGATGAAGGACTTTATTGAAATCTACTTGCGTAGCGCATGGGTCATTGCGACAACAACCATCGTTTTTGGCTTGCTGCTGTGGTTTGTCGATAAAAATGCCAAGTTAGTGGATGATGAATATAGTGCCGATTGGAAGAAAGCTCTGTTTATCGGTATCAGCCAGGCTTTGGCAATGATCCCTGGAACCTCTCGCTCAGGTGCGACAATTACCGCCGCACTTTATCTCGGATTTACTAGAGAAGCGGCAGCGCGTTTCTCATTTCTAATGTCTATCCCAATTATTCTGCTTGCGGGTGGTTACTTAGGTCTCAAATTAGTAACTAGTGGTGAGCCCATTCATTTCGGCTTCCTGATGACGGGAATCGTTACGTCATTTATTAGTGCATATATTTGTATTCACTTCTTCTTGAAATTAATTTCTCGTATGGGAATGACCCCATTTGTGATTTACCGTTTGCTACTTGGTGTCGGACTTATTGCGTTTTTGACACTGAACTAACGAATTCATTTTCAACATGACCTTAACTAAGACCACATAGCCCAATCTCGCGCCAGCAGCGACATTGTGGTATATATGTGGTCTTGATCTTTCTCTTCTTTGATTAATCATATGCGAATTTTTGCACTGACCTTATGCTTGATTCTTGGCTGGCTACAATTTGAACTGTGGTTTGGCAAAAACGGTATTTCAGATTTTCAAGCCGTGAACGCTGAAACGCAGGTTCAGCATCAAGTGAATAACAATCTTCAAGCTAGAAACAATGAAATGTTCGCAGAAATAGACGATTTACGCCAAGGCCTAGATGCTATCGAAGAACGTGCTAGGCATGAGCTAGGTATGATTAAAGAAGGTGAAACTTTCTATCGTATCGTTGGAGAGAATAATTAAATGACGTTCACCTCTTCACTCTCCATTGTGGCGGTGGTTCCTGCCGCGGGTGTCGGCAGTCGCATGCAGGCAGATCGTCCAAAGCAGTATCTTAAAATATCAGGAAAAACCATTCTCGAGCATACTGTTGAGAAGCTCTTAACTCACACATTAGTCGACAAAGTTATTGTCGCCATCAGTGATGATGACCCATATTTTCCTCAACTCAATTTGGCGAATAATCCAGAGGTGATAAGAGTCTCTGGAGGCAAGGAAAGAGCGGACTCTGTGCTATCAGCCCTTGATTACATCGAGAGTAATCAGTTAGCACAGTGGGCAATGGTTCACGATGCGGCGAGACCTTGTGTTGACCTAAATGACATCGATAATCTGATTAAGGTAGCGATTACCAATCAACTCGGTGGCATTCTTGCTACGCCAGTCAGAGATACGATGAAACGAGCGAATGCTCAACAAAATATCGACCACACCGTTGATAGGGAAGCATTGTGGCATGCATTAACACCACAACTTTTTAAAACTCAACCGCTTAGATATGCTTTGTCGCAAGCACTAGACCAAGGGGGCCCAATTACTGACGAAGCGTCTGCTATTGAATGGCTTGGGGAGAAGCCAGCTTTGGTTCATGGCCGAGCTGACAATATAAAAATAACTCAACCTGAAGATTTAGCGTTAGCCGAGTTTTATCTGACGAGAAATAAAGGATAACTCATGATTCGAATTGGCCACGGCTTTGATGTACATAAATTTGGTGGAGAAGGTCCCGTTGCTATTGGCGGTGTCGAGGTCCCCTATGAACAAGGGTTGATTGCTCATTCCGATGGTGATGTGGCTTTACATGCTTTATGTGATGCATTGCTTGGTGCGATTGCTGCTGGGGACATTGGTCGACACTTTCCAGATACGGATGACAAATGGAAAGGCGCCAACAGTCGAGATTTGCTGCGTGATGTGTACCGGAGAGTACGTCAGCAAGGCTATATTTTAGGTAATGTGGATATTACGATTATTGCCCAAGCCCCTAAAATGGCGCCTTATATCGACGCTATGTGTCAAGTTATAGCCCAAGACCTTGAGACCGATTTGACTAATATTAATGTCAAGGCAACAACGACAGAACGCCTTGGTTTTACTGGGCGAAAAGAAGGCATCGCAACTGAAGCAGTTGTGTTGCTTGTTAAAGAATAACAAAGCTTATTGAACGTGGGGATGCGACAGCAATCCTTCGTTCAGTATGGAAAATACTATGTCTGATATTCTATCTTCATTGGCGTACTTAAATGGTAAGCCAACGTCTAAAGGTAAGCTAAAAGCCAAACCAGAACATTTCCAAGTTAATGAAGATCTTGGTTTTGAGTTTACTGGCAGTGGTGAGCATCTAATGGTGCGCATCCGTAAAAGCGGGGAAAACACCAGCTTTGTCGCTAACGAGTTGGCAAAGGTATGTGGTGTAAAATCTAAGGATGTCAGTTGGGCTGGTCTAAAAGATCGCCATGCTGTTACAGAGCAGTGGTTGAGCATTCATCTACCTAAAGGTGATACACCTGACTTCTCTTCGTTCCTTGCTCAATATCCGAACATAGAGATATTGGCGACAGATAGACATAACAAGAAGTTACGTCCAGGCGATCTGGTTGGGAACCAATTTGTTATCACTCTCTCGGAAGTCACCGATGTCGCTGATGTTTTACAGCGCCTAGAAGCGGTGAGTAAAGTCGGTGTGCCAAATTATTTTGGTAGTCAGCGTTTTGGTAATCAAGGCAACAACCTTAGCGAGGCAAGACGCTGGGGACGTGAAAATGTTCGCACGCGCAACCAAAACAAACGCAGTATGTACCTTTCTGCGGCACGTTCATGGATTTTTAACCGCATTGTTTCTGAGCGGATTGAAAAAGGTCTATTCACGCAAGCTGTCGATGGTGATTTGATCCTACAAGATAAAGCATTACAAACCGTTGAACTTGACAGCTTAGATCAAGTCAATAGCCAGTTGATGCAAGGGGATGTCCAGCTTACAGCGGCTTTGGCCGGTGACAATGAACTGCCTACCAATAATCAGGCTTTAACGCTTGAGCAACCTCATTTAGATGCGGAACCCGATCTGATGGCATTGATTCGTGGTAATAGAATGCGCCATGATCGTCGTGAAATTGGCTTGATGCCTCAAGATCTGAGTTGGGAAGTCGAGGGAGATAATGTAACGCTAACCTTCTCTCTGGACGCTGGTTGTTTCGCGACAGCGATTATTCGAGAACTCATTGAAGAGATCGAAGTGGAGCGCCAATACCAATGAGCGATAGACGTCTGAGAATATTGCTCAGTAACGATGATGGAGTGCATGCGGAAGGCATTCATACTCTGGCAGATGCGCTACGCGATATGGCAGAGGTGACGATTGTTGCCCCTGACCGTAACCGTTCAGGAGCTTCCAACTCTCTGACGTTAGAGCAGCCTTTGCGAGTGAATCAAATAGCTCCACAGGTCTATTCTGTGCAAGGTACGCCGACGGATTGTGTTCATTTTGCTCTCAACGAATTGATGAAAGATCAACTGCCTGATCTTGTTTTAACGGGCATTAATCATGGTGCGAACCTTGGTGATGATGTGCTCTATTCAGGCACGGTTGCGGCAGCGATGGAAGGTCATTTTCTTGGTGTCCAAGCCATTGCTTTCTCTTTAGTTGGCAAACATCATTTTGGAACTGCCGCCAATATTGCGCGTCAAATGGTTGCTCAGCATGCTCGATCACCGATCCCAACGAACCGTTTACTGAATGTTAATGTTCCTGATGTGAAGCCTGAACAGCTGAAAGGCACTGTGGTGACTCGACTTGGTGCGCGCCATCACGCAGAAGCAATGATTAAGCAGAAAGATCCGCGTGGTCATGATATTTATTGGCTTGGTCCTCCAGGCAAAGAACAAGATGCGGGTGAAGGTACCGACTTTTTTGCCATTGAACGCGGTTACGTGTCCATCACTCCGCTTCAAGTCGATCTTACGGCCCATGAGTCTCTTGCGAGTATGGATAATTGGTTAAAGGATAAGTAACAATGGTCAATCCACATGCTGACAGATTAATCGACTTTCTTGTCGCGAGTGGCATACAAGATAAAAAGGTACTTGATGCTATTTATCGCCTTCCTAGAGAGCAATTTGTCTCTCAAGCGATGATGCACCAAGCCTATGATAATAACGCGTTGCCTATTGGTCAGGGACAGACAATTTCACAGCCCTACATTGTCGCTAAAATGACAGAAATGTTAGAGCTAAGCAGAGACAGTCGTGTTCTTGAGATAGGAACGGGGTCGGGTTATCAGACTGCGGTGTTAGCGCAGCTTGTCGATCATGTTTACTCTATCGAACGTATTAAAGCATTGCAGTGGGAAGCGAAAAGGCGCCTTAAACAGTTAGATATATATAATGTATCGACTAAGCATGGCGATGGTTGGCAAGGCTGGCCAGCTAAGGGACCGTTTGATGCCATTATCGTCACAGCGGCAGCCGAATCGGTGCCCTCTGCATTACTAGAGCAACTGAATAATAAAGGTATTATGGTTATCCCGGTTGGAACAGAAGAGCAGCAACTGTTAAAGATCACTCGCCAAGATGATCAATTCAGTTCAGAGATCATTGAGATGGTGCGTTTTGTTCCTTTAGTCGCGGGTGACCTCGCATAGTAATGAAGCGTTGTATCGTCTTACTTCTCATTCTTGGATTAAGCAGTATGTTATTTGGATGTGCTGCTCATTCGCCTGCACCAGTAGCTGGTCTTCAAAAAGACTATGGCTCTGTTTCTCGTGGCAGTTATCGAGGCAGTTACTATCAGGTAGAAAAAGGCGACACGCTATATTTCATTGCTTATGTTACTGATAAGGATGTTAATGAGATAATTAGCTACAACTCATTAAAAGCGCCTTACACGATTTACCCTGGTCAGAAGCTTAAGTTATGGCAACCTGCATACAATGCTCCAGCCTATGGTGGTACAGGTGCTGGAGCTGCAATCGCGGTTGCAGCAGTACCGTCGAAACCACAAACGAGTACAGTGTCGAGTAAAAACTCGAATCAAAAGGTTACTCCAAGTAGTACAAAAAACAATCAAACACAGGTTAAAAAAGATCCTCCTAAGAAGGTTGATCAATCGAAATCAAAGGAGTATGTTGGTTCTAACGACAAACAAAAAGTGACCAACACAGCCAGTAAATCAACTTCAAACAACAACAAAATTTCCAAGTGGTTATGGCCAACAAAAGGGAGAGTAATCAAAAACTTCTCTGCTGGAGATCAAGGGAACAAAGGTATTGATATCGCAGGACAGCGTGGTCAATCTATCGTATCAACAGCAGGTGGCACCGTCGTTTATTCAGGCAATGCGCTACGCGGTTACGGTAATCTCGTGATTATTAAACATAACGACAATTACCTCAGTGCATATGCACATAATGATCGGTTGCTAGTACACGAAGGACAGAGTGTAAAAGCAGGCCAAAAGATTGCAACAATGGGCAGCTCCGGAGCCAGTAGTGTTCGTTTGCACTTTGAAATTCGCTATCAAGGTAAGTCAGTCAATCCAAAACGCTACTTACCATAAAATTTACTATTAGAGTAAAATAGCGACATTAGACGTAGTAATGTCTTGCTAGCTCGCCAAGGGGAGGCGCTATGAGTATCAGCAATACAGCAACGAAAGTCGAACCATTCGAAGTTAGTGACGAAACGATGGATACGTTTCAAACTACCGAATCCACTAAATTAGATTTAACTGAGGACTCCAAAGAAGAGTTTGATGCATCAAGCAAAAGCTTAGATGCGACACAGCTTTACTTAGGCGAAATTGGCTTTTCTCCACTACTCACAGCAGAAGAAGAAGTTCTATACGCGAGGCGCTCTCTTCGTGGCGATGAGGCCGCACGTAAACGCATGATAGAAAGTAATCTGCGTCTAGTTGTAAAAATTTCCCGACGTTACAGCAATCGTGGCCTTGCTCTATTAGATCTTATCGAAGAGGGTAATCTTGGTTTGATCCGAGCGGTTGAGAAATTTGATCCAGAACGTGGATTTAGATTCTCTACTTATGCTACTTGGTGGATCCGCCAAACCATTGAACGTGCTTTGATGAATCAAACTCGCACTATCCGTTTACCTATCCATGTTGTCAAAGAGCTAAACATCTATCTGCGCACAGCGCGTGAACTATCACAGAAACTCGATCACGAACCAACCGCTGAAGAGATTGCAATACAACTCGATAAGCCAGTTGATGATGTCAGTAAGATGCTGCGTTTGAATGAGCGTATAAGCTCGGTTGATACACCGATCAGTGGGGATGGCGAAAAAGCCTTGCTGGATATCATTCCTGATATTAACAATTCTGACCCTGAAGTTTCGACGCAGGATGATGATATCAAGAGCTCGCTTATTCATTGGTTAGATGAACTGAATCCTAAGCAGAAAGAAGTGCTAGCGCGTCGTTTCGGCTTACTAGGCATGAGCCTTCAACGCTCGAAGAAGTAGGACGTGAGATTAATCTAACTCGCGAGCGAGTGCGCCAAATTCAGGTAGAAGGCCTACGTCGATTAAGAGAAATTCTTATCAAGCAAGGTCTGAATATGGAAAACTTATTCAGTGTTACTGAAGACTAACGTTTTCCTCTGAGTATTAAAAAGCCTTGGTCAGTCCAAGGCTTTTTTGATCTTGAATGTGGTTCAATGAAATCGATTTATTTCGACTTCAGTTTTGGAAAGACTTTTACCTGCTTGATGCGGTTCTCTTCCAACTCGACGATCTCCATCGGGTGTCCAGATACTTGCACGCTGAGGTGACTTTCTGGGATATCTTCTAAATGCTCAAGGATTAGACCGTTTAAGGTTCTAGGTCCATCAGTCGGTAGAGACCACTTAAGTCCTTTATTGATATCTCGGATATTGGCGCTGCCCTCAATCAGGAAGCTACCATCACCTTGTGGGCTGATCTCATCAGACAGACTTGGTGCAATAGAGGTGGTAAATTCCCCTACGATCTCTTCAAGAATGTCTTCTAAGGTAATCAAGCCGATAATATCGCCATATTCGTCGACAATTAAACCGATGCGCTCTTTATTGCGTTGGAACTTGAGTAATTGGACATTGAGAGGCGTACTTTCTGGAATAAAGTAGACTTCATCCGCCGCACGCAAAAGTGTCTCTTTCGTCGACTCATTTTTTTCCAACATCAGGCGGTAAGACTCACGTAAACGTAACATACCCACCACTTCATCTATCTTATCGCGATATAGAACAACTCGACCATGCGGAGAGTGGGTTAACTGACGTACGATAGATTTCCAGTCATCGTTGATATCAATACCGGTAATCTCATTGCGAGGTACCATAATGTCGTTAACGGTGACATGCTCGAGGTCGAGAATCGATATCAGCATGTCTTGGTGGCGGCGAGGGATTAAACTGCCGGCTTCATTTACAACGGTTCTTAATTCTTCAGAGCTCAGCGGATCTTCGGCACCGTGGTTTGCCTTTATGCCAAGTAAGCGGATAAAACCATTGGTGATAAAATTGACCAGTAAAACAAGAGGTGACAGCACCTTCATTAGAATCGTGAGTAAGATACTACTAGCGTAAGAAACCTTTTCGGGATACAGAGCTGCAAGGGTTTTTGGGGTCACTTCTGCGAAGACGAGTATGACTAGGGTGAGGGCACCGGTCGCAATAGCGACGCCTAAATCCCCAAATAAACGCATACCGAGAATAGTGGCAATCGCTGAGGCAAGAATATTTACTAGGTTATTGCCGATTAAGATTAAACCAATCAGTCGATCAGGGCGATCAAGCAGTTTTTCTACGCGTTTAGCACCTTTATGACCATGGTTGGCAAGGTGTTTGAGTCGGTAGCGGTTTAGAGACATCATCCCTGTCTCTGAACCTGAAAAATATCCTGAAATAACAATAAGACACGCGAGTAGCGCAAATAAGATACCCGTTGATATGTCGTCCAAAGCTTATCTTTTCCTTGTTATGTTTGGTTAATTTATGACCTAGTTTGTCAGTGAAGTCAATTTCAAAAAAAGAACTGAACATTGTAAAAGAAAGGTGCATCAGATGCACCTTTCTTAATCAACTAGTTCAAGATTATCTCGCGAACAAAGCGACTGCCAAAATAGGCAAGGGTCAGTAAAGTTGCGCCAGCGACGGCAAACCATGTAACTTTACGACCACGCCAACCTTTACGATAGTGGCCCCATAGAAGCACTGAGTAAACAATCCAAGCAATGAAGGAAAGAATGCCCTTGTGTGCTTTACCTTGTGCGAACATATCCTGCACGAAGACAAAACCGGTTAGAAGTGTTCCGGTGAGTAACAGGTTTCCGATTAAAATGATATTAAAGAGCTGTCTCTCCACCATAAGTAAAGGTGGCAGATTTGGATTAATCGCCAACGCTTTCTTCGCTTTTAATTTATGATCAAGCCAAGCTAATTGCAGAGCGTACAGTGCACCAATGGTCAAGGTTGAATAGGAGAACAAAGCGAACGAGATATGTATCAGCAGCTTTGGATCTTGTTCAAGATGAGTAATGAAGGTGCTCGGTAGATAAGCGGCGGCAATAAGATTAATCGCAGCAAAGCTGTAGACGACTGGCAATAAAAACCACAGGCGAGTTTTGAGCATCGCTCCGCTCATCACCAGCGATACGATAAAACTGATTAGTGAGGCGACATTTAGAATACTAAGATTCTGCCCCGAACTACCTAAAATGAGATCGCTAAGCAGCCAAGCATGAAATGCCAACGCAACAAATGCACTGACAAAGACAGTTTTGACACGGATGCCTGTTTGGTGAACAAGGCCCGGGACTATAGTTGCAATCGCTAATAGATAGAGTATTGCAGCAACAACGGCGATTAGGTTGTCCATTATTCTCTATAAGCTGGTGGATTTTTAACAAATTATACCCTGCATCAACGGCTTGAGCTATGACTTATCTCGTTCATTTGCGTGACTTGAGAGGTCAAAACTCATCTAGGCAGTGTCAAGCATGGGTTGGCTAAGGTATACTCATAGTAATTTGTCGCCATTTTAAAGGGCGAAACTCCTTGCAAACCGTCTAGGTAAAGAGACTAAGATGTTTGATAATTTAACGGATCGCTTATCCAAAACGCTGAAAAATATCAGCGGTAAAGGTCGCCTGACCGAAGATAATATTAAAGATACGTTGCGCGAAGTGCGAATGGCACTTCTTGAAGCGGACGTTGCATTGCCTGTTGTACGTGATTTTATTAAACGCGTTAAAGAAGCAGCCGTTGGTGTAGAAGTGTCGAAATCGCTCACTCCTGGCCAAGAGTTCATTAAGATTGTTCAAAATGAACTTGAAGGTGTCATGGGTGAGTCAAATGAAGCGCTAAACTTAGCGGCTCAACCACCTGCTGTTATCTTAATGGCAGGTTTGCAGGGTGCGGGTAAAACCACATCGGTAGGTAAACTTTCTAAGCTACTGACAGAAAGAGACAAGAAGAAAGTCTTGGTTGTTTCTGCCGACGTATACCGTCCAGCGGCAATTAAGCAGCTAGAAACCCTTGCTGCTGATGTTGGTGTTGATTTCTTCCCATCTTCTGCTGACCAGAAGCCGATTGACATTGCCAATGCTGCAATTGATCACGCAAAGAAAAAGTTCTACGACGTTCTTGTTGTCGATACTGCGGGTCGATTGGCGGTAGATGAGCTAATGATGGCGGAGATTAAAGACCTCCACTCTGCGATTAATCCTGTAGAAACCCTATTCGTTGTTGATGCAATGACGGGTCAAGACGCGGCGAATACGGCCAAAGCATTTGGTGATGCATTGCCTCTGACGGGGGTCATCCTGACAAAAGTTGATGGTGATGCGCGTGGCGGTGCGGCCCTCTCTGTTCGTCATATTACAGGTAAGCCAATCAAATTCTTAGGTGTCGGTGAAAAAACCGATGCACTAGAACCGTTCCATCCTGATCGTGTTGCTTCTCGTATTTTGGGTATGGGCGATGTACTGTCTTTGATTGAAGACCTACAGCGCAACGTAGATACAGAAAAGGCCGAAAAGCTCGCTAAGAAGTTTAAAGAGAAAAAAGGTTTTGATCTCGAAGACTTCCGTGAACAGTTAGGTCAAATGCAAAACATGGGCGGTATGATGGGAATGATGGATAAGTTGCCAGGTATGAGCAACTTACCAGACAACATCAAAGATAAAGTTGATGACAAGATGTTCAAACAGATGGAAGCGATCATCAACTCTATGACGATGAAAGAGCGTCAACGCCCAGAATTGATTAAAGGCTCACGTAAAAAGCGCATCGCAGCGGGTTCAGGTACTCAGGTACAAGACGTTAACCGCTTGCTGAAACAGTTCACCCAGATGCAGAAGATGATGAAGAAAATGCAAAAAGGTGGCATGAAGGGCATGATGCGTAACATGCAAGGCATGATGGGTGGCATGGGGGGCGGTGGCTTCAACCCATTTGGTCGCTAAACTTAGTCAGCAACAATATTTCAAGGTGTTAGCTGTGTCACAAACTTAGAACTCGTTTTATGTTGGTGAAAAAGTAGCTAAAGACCTTGCATTGCTCCGGAATAAGAGTAAAATTCCGGAGCTTTATTTTGGCACGAGCCCCAAACTATTTAGAGATAAATGGTTTCTGGGGTTAATTTTATTTTTGAGAAAGCAAAGAGGACGACATGGTAACCATTCGTTTGGCACGTCACGGCGCTAAAAAGCGTCCATTTTATCAAATCGTAGTAGCGGACAGCCGCAATGCAGCAACTGGCCGTTTCATCGAGAAAGTTGGTTTCTTCAACCCAACAGCTCAAGGTCAAGAAGAAGGTCTACGTCTAGACCTAGATCGCGTTAACCACTGGGTTGGTCAAGGCGCATCTCTATCTGACCGCGTAGCTAAGCTAGTTAAAGACGCTCAAAAAGCGGCTTAATTCTTTTTAGAAGTAGAAATTAGCTTATGTCGATGAAAGGTAAAGAAACAATGAGTGACGAAAAGATTGTTGTAGGCAAGTTTGGTGCTACTTACGGCATTCGTGGTTGGCTCAAGGTTTTTTCCTACACAGACAATACCGAAAGCATATTTGATTACACTCCTTGGTTTATCAAGCAAGGTGAAAAGTGGGTCGAGTACAAAGTAGAAAGCTGGAAGCGCCATAACAAAGGTTTGGTGGTAAAGCTGGAAGGTCTTGATGTACGTGAAGACGCGCAACTGATGACTAACTTTGAAATCTCTATTGACCCTGCTGTATTACCAGAATTGCCATCAGACGAGTTCTATTGGCGTGATTTGATTGGTATGCAAGTAGTAACCGATAAAGGTTACGATCTAGGCATTGTCTCTGACATGCTAGAAACTGGCTCCAACGATGTTTTGGTGATTAAAGCAAATCTAAAAGATGCTTTTGGGCAAAAGGAACGACTAATTCCGTTCCTTGAAGAGCAAGTGATCAAACATATTGATCGCGAAGCTCAACGGATCGAAGTTGACTGGGATCCTGGATTCTAACTCCAAGTAACGGAGCGATTGAACAATGTGGGTTGGCGTAATTAGCCTATTTCCTGAGATGTTCCGCAGCGTTACTGATTACGGAGTAACAGGTCAAGCGGTTAAAAAAGGTCTTTTGTCGATTGAGACATGGAATCCTCGTGATTTCACGCACGACAAACATCGCACTGTCGATGACAGACCTTATGGTGGTGGTCCTGGCATGCTTATGATGGTTCAGCCTTTGCGCGATGCTATCCACGCAGCCAAACAGGCATCACCAGGTAAGACGAAGGTAATCTACCTGTCACCTCAAGGTCGAAAACTTGACCAAAAAGGTGTCGAAGAGCTGGCAACAAACGAGAACTTGCTTCTGATTTGTGGTCGCTACGAAGGGGTAGATGAGCGTGTCATTCAATCTGAAGTCGACGAAGAATGGTCGATTGGTGATTTTGTGATGACGGGTGGTGAAATACCAGCCATGACGCTAATTGATTCAGTCTCTCGGTTTGTTCCGGGTGTGCTTGGAGATTTTGCGTCAGCGGAAGAAGATTCTTTCGCAAATGGTTTGTTAGATTGCCCTCACTATACGCGGCCTGAGGTTCTAGATGGTAAAGAAGTGCCAGCGGTACTCAAATCTGGAAACCATAGGGATATTCGTCGCTGGCGACTAAAACAGTCGTTAGGCCGCACTTGGTTAAGAAGACCAGAGCTCCTGGAAAACCTAGCTCTGACTGACGAACAGGAACAATTACTAGCCGAATTCATTTCTGAATCTCGAACTTAGTAACCTATTAAATTTAGTATCAGTTTATTCTAGGAATATTGAAAATGAGTAACATCATCAAAGCTCTTGAAGAAGAGCAAATGAAAAAAGACCTACCTAACTACGCACCTGGTGACACAGTTGTTGTTCAAGTTAAGGTAAAAGAAGGTGAGCGTGAGCGTCTACAGGCTTTCGAAGGCGTTGTAATCGCAATCCGTAACCGTGGTCTACACTCTGCATTCACAGTACGTAAGATTTCTAACGGTGAAGGTGTAGAGCGTACGTTCCAAACACACTCTCCAATGGTTGATAGCATTGAAGTTAAACGCCGCGGTGCAGTACGTCGTGCCAAACTGTACTACCTACGTGAGCGTTCTGGTAAGTCAGCTCGTATCAAAGAGAAACTTGCTAAGAAGTAATGCTATAACTAGCGTTCTCATAGTATTAGCGGAGGCCTTTAGGCCTCCGCTTTTTTATGCTTTGCTTATAACTTGCCATTTTCCTCTCTACCGTTGTCATCGGTGCTCATTTACTGGCAACCTCAGTAATACGTTGGATACAAAAAGAGCCGATGTTCTCACATCAGCTCTTCAATGTTTAGTATTTTCGCTACTCACTACTCGCTACTTAATATTGGTCTTCCGACCAACCGTCAGCATCTGACATATCCGGTGCGCCGGGAATCGTATTTTCTTCGTCAGCCCACTCGCCAAAATCAATCATTTGGCACTGTTTACTGCAAAATGGACGGTAAGGACTTTGCTCTCCCCAAATAACGTTGGTGCCACATTGAGGGCAGGGTACGGTAGTAATTTTTGACATGATGGTTCTCTAAATACCCAAAATAGTATTGAAGTAGTATAACGCGTTAACTAGTGATTGTGTTTAGCAACAAACGGCAAGTTGAAATTCAACGTTCGCGATGGAAGCTTGGCCTGTTTTGAATTCAATAAATTTAATCGCAAAACGGTTCTTATGGCCCGAAATCATAGGATAGACGCCGAAATGCATCGGTATTTCAAGGCGTAAGATATTGGCTTCGTCAGCGTCACTTTGGTAGAAACCAGAGTTGGCATGTATGGTTCTAAAATGGCCAGCTTCTCGGGTTAGTTTTAGCCACTGATTCAGTGCTTTTGCTAGGGGTTGAAGGGTACTCAACCACTGATGAGCATCAGTTTTTTTCTGCTCAAGTGGTAGGTGTAACCAATGATGGAGAGCCGGAAGATCAAAGCAGCATGAGCCGCCAGGAAGATTAAACCTTTGGCGTATGGTGCTAAGAAAGCGATCTTCTTTGAGACTTTGTCCAAAACGCTCGGCGGCCATCAGTTCACTGTGAACGCTATCAACTTCGTTCAGAACCTCTCGCAGCATCTCTTGATCGACGCCTTCGACATTTAACCAAGAACGGTAAGCGAGGCGCTGCTTTTCGATGTCTTTAGCCAACTCACTTTTCAACTGAATCTGTTCAAAGATTTCCAGTAAGTCAAACAGTGAACGGTAGAAGATCAGATGCTGCATATTATCGCTGAACTGAGCGGCAATATTTAGTTGGTTGAGTAAAGCCTCAACCCTCAAATATATACGGGTTTTCTCGTTCAGTGGATGTTCAAAATAATGCGTTGTCATTAATCGGCAGCTCTGGATTCTTCATCCTTTATTCTCACAGATTTACCCTACATATTTCTAGAAACTTTTTATGTAATTCTGTGATTTGATACAAAAGTTTTTGGTTTTTTGTATTATTTTTAATCACGTAATCGGCGATAGCGAGTCGCTGTTCGCGTGTCGCTTGAGAGGCAAGAATTGCTTTGGCTTGCTCGATGTCTACGTGATCACGTTTAACCGTACGCTGAATTTGAGTTTCAGGGTCGACATCCACCACAATCACCTTATCAGCTAAGGTTTGCAGGTTATTTTCTACCATTAATGGAATGACAAGCAGTGCGTATTCAGAGCGGACATTTTCAAGATCGTTTAGCATCTTATGTCTGATCATTGGATGGAGTAGGTTGTTAAGCCACTCCTTGTGAGTGGGATCGGCAAAGATAATTTCTCTTAGCTTAGCACGATTTAACGCACCATCTGATTGAATAACTTCAGGTCCCAAATGTTGCGCAATCTGCTGTAATCCATCACTACCTGGCTCTACGACCTGACGAGCGGCGATATCTGCATCAACAATTTCAATTCCAAATTCTTGGTGGAAAATATTTGCGACGGTTGTTTTTCCACTCGCGATGCCGCCAGTGAGTCCGATGACGAGTGTCATATTAAATTCCTAGAAAATTGCTCAGATACCAATCCAAAATGTCATTTCCCCACATCATACAAATCCAGCCTGCGATAGCTAGGTACGGGCCAAATGGAAATGCTTTGTCGATACCTTGTTGTTTCAGTCGGAGTTGGATTAAACCAAAAATGAGTCCTACGCCAGAAGATAGCAGTATAACCATTGGCAGATATTGCCATCCCAGCCAAGCCCCCAGCGCCGCAAGAAGTTTGAAGTCACCATACCCCATGCCTTCTTTGCCAGTTATCAATTTGAATAACCAATAAACAGACCATAAAGATAGGTAACCAGCTATCGCGCCTATAATTGAATCTTGCAGTGATACAGGGCTAATCTGGAGCAGAGAGAGTAGGATACCGGCCCAAGTCAAAGGTAGGGTGAGTTGATCGGGAAGCAGCATGGTATCGAGATCAATGAATGTGGCTGCAATCAGAACAAAGGTGAAGAAAATTAGGGCAATCGTGAAATAGCTGAAGCCAAGTTGATAGGCAACCACGAATGAGAGCGCAGCACTGAGCAGCTCTACCAATGGATAACGTGCGCTAATTTTCGCATGACATTGATGACATTGACCTTTGAGTATCAGCCAACTGACGATAGGAATATTATCAACGAAACGAATCGGCGTTTGACACTTTGGGCAGCTCGAGCGTGGTACGCTCAGATTGTAAGTCCCCTGTGGTGGCTCGATATTGTACTCAGGAAAGCTTTCAGCACATTCATGACGCCATTCCCGTTCCATAATAAGCGGCAGGCGATGAATAACCACGTTGAGAAAGCTACCAATAATCAGACCAAACACTGTCGCCAAAATAGGGAAAAGCCAAGGATTGAAGTCAAAAATGTCCATATAGGAGTCAACTGTTCAATTTCACATATTATATCTTGAGTATACTACCCTAAGACATTCATTAAGTTAAAGATTGGTAGGTACATTGCCACAACTAGCCCTCCGACTGTCGAGCCAAGGAAAATGATGATAAGTGGCTCTAGCGTTTTGCCAAGGGTGTCAATACTACTTTCTACGCTAGCCTCGTATATATCCGCAATTTTGTTGAGCATATCATCCAATTTTCCTGCTTCTTCACCAATCATGACCATTTGTAAAACCATTTCTGGAAATGCTTCACACTGTCTCATCGCGACATACATCGGCATACCCGATGCAGTGTTTGTCGTGACACGCTCCAGTGCTTTTTGATAGTAGAGATTTCCCGCTGTTCGCGCCGCCGTTTCCAAACATAAAAGAATAGGTAGGCCAGCGCTAAAGCTTGTCGCCATTGTGCGGCTAAATCTAGCGATGGCGGCTTGTCCTAGTACTTTGCCAAGTATAGGTGCAGCGAGTAGCCATTGATTCCATAGTAAGGTGAAGCGCGTAGAGCGCTTATTAACAGACTTGAAAGTCAGACAGATTAGAAAGAAGAGTAGCAAGATCACCCAGAGATAATCTTGGCTGAGCGAAGATATGTGCAGTACCTGCTTAGTTAACCAAGGAAGGTCGGCTCCGAAGCCAGCATATATAGATTCAAACTGAGGAATAACCAGTGTCAGCATTAAGTAACAGACGATTAGCGCGGTTAGCACTACCATGCTTGGGTATATTAATGCTTTAACCACATTGGATTTGAGTTGATCGGATTTTTCTCTATGGCTGGCCAATCGCTCAAATACGTCAGTGAGTTTGCCGGTCTGCTCTCCAGTTATCACTAAATCGCGATACATTGGATCAAAATGAACGCTGGTCATCCCCAGTGCCTGAGACAGAGGAACGCCGACTTCAATTGTTGTGGAAAGTTTCATGAGTATCGATTTCATTTCTCCTTTGCTCTGGTTCGTCGCGACCAATTTAAGGACTGAGATAATCGGCATGCCAGTGGAGAGCATAGTCGCGATTTGACGGGTCACAATCGTAATATCTTTCGCTTTTACTTGCTGAGTGAAGCGTTCGACCATGGATAATGGACGTACGGTTATTTGAATCTCGTTTATATGATTCAGCTTGAGTTCACGTCTTACCTCGAAGTCACTATAGGCAAAACTACGCCCCGTAACTTTTGACCCAGAGCGGTTGATGCCTTTCCAGATAAAGGCTTTTATTTGAGGTCGGTGTTTAAGCGTCATCATTTCCCCACGTTATAAATAGAGCACACGTTGAAGTTCTTGGTAGCTTGTAATTCCGCAGAGCAACTTTTCCACACCCGCTTGTTTCAGAGTCATCATGCCTTGTTCTCTGGCAAGGTTTTCAATTTCTTGACTGCTTCTCTCAGCACCGACCGCATTAAGTAAAGCCTCGTTGAATGCCATCAACTCATAGAGTCCTACTCTGCCGGAATAACCGTTGTTGCATTCACTGCATCCCTGCTCGTGAGCTTGGTAGAGAGTGGTGTCGTCTGGTAGTTCAAACTGTTTTCTTATAGACGCTGACGGATTGAGGCGTTGTTTGCAGTGAGGGCATAGACGGCGAGCGAGGCGTTGTGCAATCACCAGACTCAGCGATGAAGAAAGATTATAAGATTCAATCCCCATATTTTTTAATCGAGAAACGGCTTCGGAAGCGGAATTGGTATGAAGCGTGGTTAATACCAGATGGCCCGTTTGAGCGGCCTTAACGGCAATTTCTGCTGTCTCACGATCTCGTATTTCACCCACCATAATAATATCTGGGTCTTGGCGCAGAAATGCTCTAAGAGTCTTAGAAAAGTCGAGACCGATATGCGGTTGAATCTGAACTTGGTTAATACCCGTTAGGTTGATCTCTACCGGGTCTTCTGCTGTGGAGATATTAATCTGGGGGGTATTGAGAATTTTTAAGCCAGTATACAGGGAGGCACTTTTCCCGCTTCCTGTCGGTCCTGTAACCACAATGAGTCCTTGAGGTTTGTTGAGGGCTTGAAGATAGATCTGCTTTTGATGAGACGTATATCCCAGTGAATCAAGGTCGAGGGTCGTAGAACGACTATCTAGCAGACGAACCACAATTTTTTCTCCCCATAATGTCGGTAAGCTAGACACTCGGATATCTATTGCTGCATGTTGGCTTAGCTTCAGTTTTATCCTGCCATCTTGCGGAAGTCGTCGCTCCGCAATATCGAGCTTGGCAAGTATTTTGAGTCGGGTGGTGAGTCGTCGGCTTAAATGATGAGGTGGCTGCTGACTTTCTACCAGTAGCCCATCACAACGCATACGGACACGATATGATTGTTCATAGGGCTCGAAATGAATATCTGAAGCGGTTTTCCTGACCGCATCTAAAAGGATCTGATTGATATAGCGACTTACAGGCGCGTCATCTTGGCTAAGATCTTCAACCGATGCCATTTCCTCCTGAGTAATGTCAACCAATGAAGCCAGTTCCTGCTCATTAATGTCCCGTCCAAAATTAGCGTGCAGAGTGACGTCTGCTTTTCCATAAACGCGCCGTATAGCGCCTTGAAGTTGCTGGAAGTCGGCTAACACGAGATCTATTTGAAATCCGGTAGCAAAACGAAACTCCTCTTCAATTTCACTATGTGTAATATCGGTGACGGCGACCGTTAGAACTCGTCCACTTTGCTCAATTGGTAACGCAGAAAATCGTGTGATCAGTTCCCTTAAGCCTAGCGTGTTACATAACTTCGCATATTCAAATTGTTCGAGGTTGGTTTCTGGTTGCTCGAAAAGTTGGGAGAGCACTTTAGTTAGCTGACCAGAGCTCAATAACTTCAATGATATCAAAGCTTCGGGTGCCGACTGACCAGAAGCTTTGATGTGATTAAGTAGTAAGGATTCTTGTTGGTGATTAAGAATACTTGCTTGTCTTAATATTGAAGGCAATGTGGTTAGCATTAGTTTTTAGGGCACCAGTTATCCGCAGTACCATCAATCGATGTGCATACAACACTCCATATCACTCCCCCAGAAGACACTTCAGGGATTAAGTCCACCATATCACCATTTTTTAACCTACCTTTTGTTTTTGAGGGATTGATTGACGCTCGCACTCTCTGTCGCCCGCTTGTTGCGTCGGTAATTGACGCGACTGAAAAGTCGCCAAGATCTTGTGCTAAAGGAACGTCGCCATTACCAGAGGTGCAATTGGGCTCCCCTCGGATGAGACAAATGGAAACCGCAGTCTTGATGGTCATGGATGCATTGAGCATTTCACTGGCATGAGCGCGGGTTACGTAGTTTTGATAACTGGGGATCGCTAATGTTGCAAGTACCGCCACAATCGCAACAACGACCATCAATTCGATTAAGGTAAAGCCTTTATTCTTTTGCTTCGTTGCCATCTTTCTCATCTCTAGTTTTTTTGGGGTGTGGCAAAAGAATACGAGGGAGAGAATGGATAAGGTATGTAGCAGTGAGTTGTTCTGGACAAGAAGAGAGCAAAATAATCCTTTTTTGCACATAAGTGTCAGAAGGATTTGACGTTGTGGGAAAAAATAGAGGCTTGAAGGCCTCTATTGTGATCAGTTAGTGCTGATGTTTTTATTTAAAGCGCATGGAAAGATCCATCGCCTTGATATGTTTAGTTAATGCTCCAACAGAGATGTAATCCACACCCGTTTCCGCGTACTCACGTAGAGTCTCTAAAGTGACGTTACCGGAGTTTTCTAGTGCGGCACGACCGGCATTAATTTTCACGGCTTCGCGCATCATATCGGTTGTGAAATTATCCAACATAATGATGTCTGCACCTGCTTCAATCGCTTCTTGTAGCTCAGCAAGACTTTCTGTTTCAACTTCGACAGGTTTACCTGGATTTAGCTCTTTAGCCGTTTTGATTGTTTGTGTGATACCACCGTTGGCGATGATGTGGTTCTCTTTAATCAAGTAGGCGTCGAAAACACCGATGCGGTGGTTGAAGCCACCACCACAAGCTACCGCATATTTTAGTGCGCTGCGTAGACCTGGAATGGTTTTGCGGGTATCAAGCAAACGACAGCCAGTACCTTCCAGCTTTTCAGCATATTGAGCGGTGGTAGTTGCACAGCCAGAAAGTGTTTGGATGAAATTCATCGCGTTACGTTCACCTGTAAGTAGCGCGCGAGAAGGACCTGAAAGAGTACAAAGAACCTGATTTGGCTCTACTTTGTCACCATCTTCGACATTCCATTCGATGGTGACTTCGCCACCTAGTTGCTTAAACACTTCATCAGCCCAAGCTTTGCCACAGAAGACACCGTGTTCGCGGGTGATAATGGTTGCTTCGTTGTGGGCATCTGCGGGAATTAGACTTGCGGTAATATCAGCAGCAGGGTCAAGTGTGCCACCAAGATCTTCTTTGATGGTATCCGCGACTGCTCGGGAGATCTCTAGGGGAAGTTGTTGTTTCAAGTATTCGAGACGTTCTTGGCTATTGTGTGTGTTTTTCATCGCAAATCTAATACGCAGTTGGACAAGAGGTGGGCATGATACGCTGACTGAGAGTGAAATTCAGCCATTAATCTCGCATTTCATGGTCAAACAGATAAAATCGTGAGGACTGATAATATGACGAGCAGCAAAATGATTGATGAGCAGGGTTGGTACAGTAAAGCGCGACGAGTTGAATCTCCATTCTTCGATCAAAGAAGCGAGCCACAAGACATCTCTTTGCTGGTGGTACATAACATCAGCCTCCCGCCTGGGCAGTTCGGTGGTCCTTATATTGAGCAGTTTTTTACTGGCAAGTTGGATCCTGAGCAGCACCCATTCTTTAAGGTCATCCATCAAATGAGTGTTTCGGCGCACTGCTTAATTCGTCGTGATGGTGAGGTCGTACAGTTTGTTCCATTTACAGCTAGAGCTTGGCATGCGGGAAAGTCGAGCTTTGCTGGGCGTGAAAAGTGTAACGATTATTCGATAGGCATTGAGCTAGAAGGCAGTGACTTTGTCGCCTACACCGATGCGCAATATCAAGCATTGACTGAACTAACTCAGCAGATTCAGCACGAGTATCCTTTAATCACACTTCCGCGCATCACAGGACATCAGTATATAGCGCCACTGCGTAAGACAGACCCTGGGCTAGTGTTTGATTGGGCTAGGTTTAGGAACGGACTGCGCTCTATAGATAGCTAGAGCGCAGCGCTTAGAGAGTCGAGAACGGACTTCGTCCTTCGAGAGGCGGTTATTGAGCGTGAACCTCCGTTTACGGACATTGTTGTTTATTTTACTTAAAAGAAAAGGGTTGACGCAGTGTGCCAACCCTTCAAGCTTTTCTCGACGCTCGACGCTCGACGCTCGACGCTCGACGCTCGACGCTCGACGCTCGACGCTCGACGCTCGACGCTCGACGCTACAGCGTCTCTTGATATTCAACCAGAATTTGCTCAACCCAAGTAGCGATACGTTCATCACTTAACTCATATTGTGAGTCTTCATCTAGTGCAAGGCCGACAAAATGGCTTTTGTCTTCAGTGAGAGCTTTCGAAGCTTCAAACTGATAGTTTTCATCGTTTGGCCAATATCCAACGACGTTAGCCCCCGCTTTTTTCACTTCATCGTGCAGAAAGCCCATGGCATCTAAATACCATTCGCCGTAACCTTCTTGATCGCCCAGACCAAACAGAGCAACGGTTTTTCCTGTCAGTGGCAGGCTCTCTATTTGATCCCAAAGTTCGTTCCAGTCTTCTTGGATCTCGCCAAAATCCCATGTTGAAATCCCCAAAATCAGAAAATCATAGTCAGCCATTAAAGACAGAGACGCTTGTTTAACATTGTGAATATCAATAAGGTCTTCACCAATAATGGCACGGATCTTCTCTGCTGCCATTTCGGTATAACAAGTGGTTGAGCCGTAAAATAGACCGATTTTCATAGTATTCTTTTCTGTATTGGAGAATTGATGGTGAATTCTAAACACAAAATGGCGAGCTTTGCAGCGAATATCCGTCGGTAGGATGAATTTTTATAGCTTTATTACTCTTAGGAACTTACATTTGAGCGCATAACGAAATAAAGAGGTTTGCTGTGTCTGAACAAATGTCACCTGATCAAGGAATAGTTGAGCAGTTTTTAGATTCAATGTGGATGGAGAGAGGGTTGTCAGAAAACACTTTAGATTCATACCGTAATGATCTGGTAAAACTATTGAAGTGGATGGCAGCAAACAACTATCGTCTCGATTTTATCAGCCTCTCTGGACTTCAAGACTATCAGTCTTGGCTTGCTGACTCAGGCTATAAACAAACCTCGCGAGCAAGAATGCTATCAGCGATTCGTCGTCTTTTTCAGTATCTACATAGAGAAAAAATTCGCGGTGATGATCCCAGTGCACTACTCATCAGTCCCAAACTGCCAAAACGACTACCCAAAGACTTAAGTGAAGAACAAGTTGAAGCACTTCTCAGTGCGCCAGATCCCAATGATGCAATGGAGTTACGTGACAAAGCGATGCTTGAGTTATTGTACGCTACTGGATTGCGTGTCACTGAACTCGTCAGTCTGACAATGGAAAACATCAGTCTGCGACAAGGGGTGGTAAGAATCACAGGTAAAGGTGGCAAGGAACGTTTAGTTCCGCTGGGTGAAAATGCTATCGAGTGGATTGAAACTTTTTTGCAGCAAGGTAGGTCTGAATTACTTGGAGAAACAACTTCGGATGTCGTTTTTCCGAGTAAGCGAGCTCGTCAAATGACGCGCCAGACATTTTGGCATCGAATCAAACACTATGCTGTGTTAGCCGGGATTGATACTGAGCAGCTTTCTCCTCATGTTTTACGACATGCTTTTGCGACACATTTGCTCAACTATGGTGCTGATCTGCGTGTCGTGCAGATGCTATTGGGGCATAGTGACTTGTCGACAACACAAATTTATACTCATGTAGCGACGGAGCGATTGAAGCAGCTGCATAGTGAACACCACCCAAGAGCATAGTGTCTCTTGGCTATAACATGATTGATTTAAGGTGAATTGAATGAGCGTATTACGCCGAATGACGTTACTGACATTACCATTTATTTTGGCTACTCAGACCGTTTCTGCCGCTGAAGTTAAGTTTGACAAGGAACTGCTTGAGCAGCGTTTTGCCAAGCTTGGTCTTGAAGTCAAAGATGTGGTTCCTGCTGAAGTTGAAGGTTTGGTTGAAGTTCAAACCAGTGGTGGTGTTTTATTTGCAACGCCATCGGGTGATTACTTTTTAGCGGGTACCTTGTATAAGCTGGATGCAGAAGGTCAATATGAAGATGTTCTTGCTAAGCGTCAGGCGCCCCTAAATGCGGCGAAGATTGAAGCATTCAAAGACAGTATGATTGAGTTCAAGGCGGATAACGAGAAGTATGTTGTAACCGTATTTACTGATATTACTTGTGGTTACTGTGTTCGCCTGCACAACCAGATGAAGGGTTACAACGAACTTGGTATTACTGTTCGCTACATGGCATACCCTCGCCAAGGTGCGACGGGTTCTGTTGCTGATCAAATGGCGGCAATCTGGGGCGCAAAAGATCCTCAGTCAGCGATGCATAACGGAAAAGTGAATCGTGAGTTTCCTGAGCAAGGCGAGGACTATGCGAAATACCAGCAAATCATCAAGCAGCACTTTGCACTGGGACGTGAGTTAGGTATTAGCGGTACACCAGCGATTTTCCTTCCAAATGGTGAAATGGTCGGTGGGTATCTTCCTCCTGCACAGTTACTCCAACGTCTTCAACAAACTCAGTAATTTGAAAAGAGCCTCTTCATTGAGGCTCTGATACTTCCTATGATAGAAATTCAACGCAGACCTGAAGCTGATTTAAGCTTACTTCCCGACTCCATTGCACCGTTACTTAAACGTATCTATATCTCTCGCGGAATTCGTACCATTGAGCAGTTAGAAACGACAGTTCGTGCTCTGCACTCATACCAAAAGCTACATGGAATCGATAAAGCAGTAGATCTTCTGTTTAGTGCACTGCAAACCAATAAACGCATCATTGTCGTGGGAGACTTCGATGCCGATGGCGCGACAAGCTCAGCGTTATCTGTACTGGCGTTGCGTATGCTTGGCTCAAGCAATGTTGATTACTTGGTACCAAACCGGTTTGAAGATGGCTACGGCCTCAGCCCAGAGGTCGTTGACCAGGCGATTGAAATTGGCGCTGAAGTCATTATGACGGTGGATAACGGTGTATCTTCAATTGAAGGTGTTCGTTACGCCAAGCAGCAGGGGTTGCAGGTGCTGGTGACTGATCACCACTTGCCTGGTCACGAACTGCCAGATGTTGACGCAATGGTCAATCCCAATTTGCAGGAATGCGCTTTTCCCTCTAAAGCTTTGGCGGGCGTTGGTGTTGCCTTCTACTTGATGATGGCGCTGTGTGTACATATGCGCAAAAATGGTTGGTTTACCCAACAAGGAATGGCTGAACCAAAGCTGATGGAACTGATTGATTTAGTGGCATTAGGCACGGTTGCCGATGTGGTGCCACTGGATGAAAACAACAGAATCTTAGTTCATCAGGGTTTGCAGCGAATTCGCGCCGGTAAAGCGCGACCAGGTATTCAAGCCTTAATCGAGGTAGCCAAGCGTGATGCTCGTCGGCTGGTTGCGTCTGACTTCGGTTTTGCTCTAGGACCGCGCATCAATGCGGCTGGACGTTTGGATGACATGTCGTTTGGCGTTGAGTTGCTGTTGAGTAACAATATTCATGCTGCTCGTCGTATGGCGAGTGAACTGGATGGTCTGAATCAGACACGAAAAGAGATCGAAGAAGGCATGAAACAGGAAGCGATGGCTTTCTGTGAGCGTCTGCAATTCGGTGAAACTGATATGCCACATGGTTTGGTGTTGTTTCAAAGAGACTGGCATCAGGGCGTGATCGGTATTCTGGCTTCACGTATCAAAGAGAAGTTTCACCGTCCGGTCATCGCGTTTGCTGATGGAGGGGAGGGGACGATTAAGGGATCTTGTCGCTCAATTCCCGGTTTGCACATGAGAGATGTATTGGATCGCATTGATACCCAGAATCCTGGAATGATCATTAAGTTTGGCGGCCATGCAATGGCGGCAGGTTTAACCATCGAGGAAAAAAACTTTGCACGTTTCTCTCAGTTATTCGATGAGGCGGTAAAACAGGACTTAGATGATGCAGCGCTCAAAGGTGTGATTTTATCCGATGGCGAATTGGCGCCAGAGGAGTTCTCAATGCATATTGCTGAAATGCTGCGCTCAGGTGGTCCTTGGGGGCAGGCGTTTCCCGAGCCTGTTTTTGATGGAGAGTTTAAAGTTTTGCATCAAAAGCTGGTGGGGGAGAAACACCTCAAACTAATGCTCGAGCCTTTGCACAAAGGCCATCCGACCAATATTCTGATCGATGGTATTGCCTTTAATGTCGACTTACGTCGTTGGCCTGATGCATCAGTTAAAACGGTTCGATTAGCTTATAAGCTCGATATCAATGAGTTTCGTGGTAATCAGTCGCTGCAGTTGATGATAGATCATATCGAGGCGAAGTAGGGCGAGAGCGGGCTACGCCCTTAGAGATGTGAGAACGCTTCGCTCCGAGAATCGAGAAATTAGAACGCTGCGCTTCGAGAACGGACTTCGTCCTACGAGAATTTAGAACGGGCTGCGCCCTTCGAGAGGTGCACGTTATAGATGCTGAGTAGGTATCTGATACAGAGTTTATTGTTAGGGACTTACGTCTAAAATCCAGAAAAAAAGGTTGACGCTTTCACGTCAACCTTCCAAGATTTTCTCGCTTCTCGCTTCTCGCTTCTCGCTTCTCGCTTCTCGCTTCTCGCTTCTCGCTTCTCGCTTCTCGCTTCTCGCTTCTCGCTTCTCGCTTCTCGCTTCTCGCTTCTCGCTTCTCGCTTCTCGCTTCTCGCTTCTCGCTTCTCGCTTCTCGCTTCTCGCTTCTCGCTGTCTTTTCGCGACACATCCCATTCATATTCTTTTAAAACTAAAAAGATAAACCGTGACCCCTAGCACGTTACATGCCCATCTGTTTATAAATTGTAATTGGTCTGACCAATTTAATTGCTGTTTTAATCAGCCATTGTTATCAAAGTGTTGATGTAAGGGTTGTTCTATGA
>NZ_QEWN01000022.1 GCF_006124995.1 Vibrio sp. Hep-1b-8 | reverse complement strand
GAAGCGCGATACATCTATTCCTTAGCGTTAGCAAGTCGAAATATTAACCAGGCGATTGAAAACCTGCGCGAGCTGAGTATCGAAGGCTACCCCTATGCGTTGGAAACATACGGCGAAGAACGAGTCTGCTCGCTTACACAGTACCGCGATATCTGTGACGAGTCTGGCTTTAATGAAGTAAAGAAGCGCGCCTATCTTGCCTGGGCGAGAAAAGATCCGTTAATTCCCAATATGTATCTTGGTGCCTTCAGAAATTCTCCGGATGGCGGCTATATCGGTGATTATCGTGAACAATTTACTGCTGAAGGGGAAGCTATTTTACAAGAGGGAAAAGATGCTGGTAGTTATATTAGTTCGTCATCCTTATACAATATGAAAATAAATGCAGAAGAAGGCAAAACTAAAGGAAACGATAGTGAGGTAAATTATTATTATAATCTTGCTAAAAAATGGCTGCTAAAAGGAAATAACTGGGGAAGCCTTGGTGTTCCTTATTCATTATGCTTTGACGATATAGAGTTGGCGAATGAATTTAATCATATATGTCTGACTGCAGAGGAAAACCTTATCTTATTAGATAACTTGGCAAAATTTGGAAATTTGGTCGCATATGATGAACTAATGTACTTCTTAATGCGACGAGAAATGAAAGTTAGAACTACCTTAGATGAATATATACGCTTTGGCGATAACGAAAATAAGCTACCGCCTGAATTAAAAGCAAAGTATGACCGCGCTATTAAGCTTAATAATGGCAGAGGCTGGGCTTATCATGGCGTGCAACAAAGCATAGAGAACTGGGAAAAACTGTTCAACGATAAGAAAATCAAAGGCTTCTTTGAAAAAGTCGGCACTATGTTTAATTAAATCGTGACTCTTTCTATGCCCAGCGAATGCTGGGCAGTGACATTAAGCAATTTGTCGAACAAATTATTGGTGGAACCGCATCCGCGCAAGGGTATGCAGAAGAGGGATTGTATTATCTTATGGCCCTTCGCTATCAGATCAACTACCTGAAACACATCAGTAATAGGTCTGTCGCGATGCAAACCAATACCGACTAGCAGCCAAACGACCAACTCAGCTGATAGCTTTCGTCTTCTCATACTGGCTTTTTTACGCGCTTTACAATAGAAAAGGCTCCCGAAGGAGCCTTAGTTTTCATTACGTTTTTGTTTTGAGCTACGCAGTTTCTGTGACTGCTTGTGGTTTCTCTTCGTCAGCAAGGTCAGTTTCACCTTTACCTTTGGATCTCTTAATCACGTAAGCGGTAACGGCTAGAGCAAACAGTACTCCAGAAATCGTTGATATTTGAATTGGCAGACCAAAACCTAGTGAACTGTTATTGAGAATGAAGGTAACACACACTGTCGTCATGAACATTGCAGGGATAGTGGTAATCCAGTGCAGCTTGTTATGGCGTAGTAGGTACGCGGATGCAGTCCATAGCATCATGACCGCGGTCGTTTGGTTAGCAAAGCCGAAGTAACGCCAGATAATGCCGAAATCTACTTGAGTCAAGATACCACCGATAACGAATAGTGGAACTGCCATCAATAGTCGGTTGCGCAGTGTTTTTTGCTCCATGTTGAAGTATTCAGCTAGGATCAAACGGCTAGAGCGGAATGCAGTATCACCAGAAGTGATAGGTAGGATGACGACACCGAGGAAAGCGATTACACCACCAAAGACACCGAGTAGGCCAAATGATGCGCTGTAAACGACATTACCAGGACCACCGTTTTTCACAGCTTCAGAGAGTGATTCTAGTGAGCCAAAGAAAGATAGAGCGATCGCACACCAGATTAGCGCGATGACACCTTCACCGATCATTGCACCGTAGAAGACGAAGCGACCATTCTTTTCATTTTCCATACAGCGAGCCATCAGCGGAGACTGGGTTGCATGGAAACCTGAAATGGCACCACATGCGATAGTGATAAATAGCGCTGGCCATAAAGGCATATCATTTGGGTTAAGGTTAGTTAGCATATCGCTGACTTGGAAATCACCCATTACAGTGTGTTCGCTAGAGAAAGCAATCGCTGTCATTAGACCGACCGACATGAAGATAAGTAGGGCACCAAATAGTGGGTAGAAGCGACCAATGATTTTATCAACAGGAACAATTGTAGCGATGATGTAGTAAGCGAAAATCGCGATAACCATGGTCGTCATGCTAACGTTCAGGCTAGTTTGATCGTTAATTAGGTTAGTGATCATTCCCGCAGGTGCTGAAACAAATACCACGCCGACTAGCAACAGAAGAACAATGGCAAAGATGTTCATAAAGTGTTTTGCGCCATTGCCTAGGTAGCGGCCTGTGATGGTCGGCACTGAAGCACCACCATTACGTACAGATAGCATACCTGAGAAGTAGTCATGTACCGCACCAGCAAAAATACAGCCGACCACAATCCATAGCATTGCTGCTGGGCCGTAAAGGGCTCCCATGATTGGGCCAAAGATAGGACCCACACCAGCAATATTCAGTAGTTGAACCAAGTAGACTTTTTTCGTCGACATTGGAACGTAGTCAACACCATCTTGCATAGTATGCGCAGGGGTTTGACGTTTTTCGTTAATACCAAAAATCTTCTCTACGAATGCGCCGTAGAGAAAGTAGCCACCTATCAGGGCCGCGACACAGGTTAGAAACCACAACATAGCACTTGTTCCTTAGTGAAATTAATTAAGCTCACCATGGATACTAAGTCTTTCTCGGGCAATCATCATTCGCTTCTGAAGTGAGTGGTCGTATAGAAAAATGAGTGGTTTTCTGAGCTATTAAGTGGTTTTTTCTGTCAGTAAGTGGCAATTGTTGAAGTTTAGTGGTTTGATTAATCACTGGAGATAAAGTCAAGGAAAAACAATGAGGAAGATAATTGTCGTAGCCATAATGACGGTTCTGACTGCGTGTGTGAGTAGCCCTGAGCAACTCGCAAAACAAGGAGACTGGTATCAAATTGGTTTTCAAGATGGAGTCAGTGGTCACACTCAGCGTTCTTATAAAGAGCTGACAAGTTTAGGCGCAGTTAAGCAGGCAGATTATGAAACGGGTTACTCGGAAGGTATCGGCCAATACTGCAACCCAGATTTCGCCTATCAGATAGGATTGTCTGGTCAATATTACGAAGGTGTGTGTGAAGGTACAGAGAGTGCGCAAAAGTTTCGAATGGAATGGCAGCGTGGCTGGAATGAATACCAGAACTAGCCATTGTTAATCGCATATAACAGAGGGGAGCAAGTTAGCCTCTGCTCCCCTAGTTATTCAATTAATCGTTGTGGTGAAGCTGAACCGCTTTGCGCAAAAAACCGTCTTGTTTATCGAGTTTACTTTTTGCTTCAGCAGCGTCCATTCCAGTGAGAATCATCAGAATGGCTACCTTAACGTCATAGTGAGTTTGTTCGAGCGTTGCAATCGCTTCACTGTTATCACAATCAGTTGCCTGCATAACGATGCGTGCAGCGCGTGCAACCAGCTTTTTGTTGGTCGCTTTCACATCAACCATTAGGTTCTGATAACTCTTACCTAAACGAATCATTGATGCTGTCGTTAGCATATTCAGCACAAGTTTTTGCGCTGTTCCGGATTTTAATCGTGTCGATCCTGTAAGAGCTTCTGGCCCCACAATTGGGCTAATCGCTATTTGTGCAATATCGGCGATGGGAGAGTCAGGATTACAGGACAGGGCAACGGTGGTTGCGCCAATTTGGTTTGCGTATTCGAGCGCTCCAATCACGTAGGGTGTTCTGCCGCTGGCAGCAATACCAACCACCACGTCATGGTGAGCAAAATTGATCGCTTTAAGGTCTTCGATGCCTAAGGTAAATGAGTCTTCCGCGCCTTCTTTCGCTTTTAAAATCGCCTCTGGTCCACCAGCGATAAGTCCAATCACCATCTGATCGGATACGCCAAAAGTAGGAGGGCACTCTGAGGCGTCTAAAACACCCAAACGACCACTGGTTCCTGCCCCCATGTAGATCAAACGCCCTCCGCTCTTAAATGCCTCTGTGATTTTATCGACGGCTTGAGCGATTTCAGGTAACACTTTCTCGACCGCCAGAGGAACCTGTTGGTCCTGTTGATTGATTCGCTTGACGATTTCACTTGAAGGCAAGAGGTCGATATCCATGGTCTCAGGATTACGCCCTTCAGAAACTAAATGTGAAAGTGCAGCGATAAGCGCATCATTAGTCATAGTTGTCCTTATTTATCAGCAAAGTACATCACACCAAGGCTAGCCAGTTTGGAGGCTCCGGTGACTTCAGGCAGATTGCTTGGCAGATTGTGAATGCGGCGATAGGCCAGCCAAGCAAAGGCCATCGCTTCGATATTATTACTGTCGACGCCTTTGTCATCGGTTCGCATCACCTGCCAATCTGGCAATAGCTCGGCTAAGCGTTGCATGAGTAGTGGGTTATGAGCGCCGCCACCACAGGTTAATAACTCTGGCGTATCGCCTAGTTTGAATTTTTTGACTTCATTAGCAATAGTTTGCGCGGTGTATTCACACAAGCTTCTTTGCACATCAGCAACCTTCGTTGAGTAACGGTTGAGGATGTTTTCTAACCAAGGCAAGTTGAACAGTTCGCGTCCGGTGCTTTTAGGTGCTGGAAGTGTTAGGTAAGGCTCATCAAGGAGTTCTGACAGTAGGTCAGTATCAATCTTGCCTTGATTAGCAAGCTGAGCATCTTTATCGAACGCGATACCTTGATGTTTATAACACCACGCGTCCATCAACATATTGCCTGGGCCTGTGTCGTAACCAATGATGGGGTGATCTGGTCTTAACACCGAAATGTTGGCAATGCCGCCGATATTGAGTACCACAACGCTTGAGCCATTCGATTTGAAAATTGATTGGTGGAAAGCAGGAACCAGAGGGGCACCTTGTCCCCCCAGTGCAATATCTTTGCGTCGAAAATCGGCGACCGTATTTATCTGCGTTAGGGCTGCAATGATATTGGCATCACCAAGCTGGATGGTAAAAGGCGCGTCCCCATTAGGTTGGTGGAAGACGGTTTGACCATGATTGCCGATGGCAGTGATTTCTTTTGCTGTTCGTCCGCTTTTGGCCAACAGCGCTTGTACTGCTTCCGCATAAAGTTTGCCGAGTTGATGATCTATGTGACCAATTTCTGGAAGCGTAGTTGATTGACCCAGTGACACATTTAGGATTCGTTGTTTAAGCTGCTCTGGAATGGCATGGTCATGGTTTTCCAACAGGCGAATATGACAATCGTCAATCTCGACCAGTGCAGTATCGATTCCATCAAGGCTAGTGCCTGACATAATGCCAATGTATAACTCTTTTGTGGTCATGCTCAATTTTCGCTAACAGTGAAGTTTAACCGTTGTAAACAGAGAATAATCCTAATAACCTCGGGAGCATAGCGAAATTCAGTTGGATGTGGAGAAATTATGGGACCGTTATGGATCGATGTGGCTGGTTGTGAACTGACTGCAGAAGATAAAGAAATTCTTGAACACCCAACCGTAGGTGGTGTGATTCTTTTTTCTCGCAACTACCATGATAGTGCGCAATTATTGGCGTTAAATAAAGCGATTCGTCACGCGGCTAAGAGACCTATTCTGATTGGTGTTGATCAAGAAGGTGGACGAGTACAGCGCTTTAGAGAGGGGTTCTCCCGAATTCCCGCTGCGCAGAGATATGCCCAGTTTGAAAACAGTGAGCAGTTAGCTCAGCAAGGTGGTTGGCTGATGGCTGCTGAGCTGGTGGCCCATGATATCGATCTTAGTTTTGCGCCTGTGTTGGATCAGGGGCATGAGTGTAAAGCGATCGGAGACCGTTCGTTTGGTGAGGATATGGATACCATCGTTTGCCATAGTCTCGCTTACATGAAAGGAATGAAATCGGTAGGAATGGCGACAACCGGCAAGCACTTCCCTGGTCATGGTGGTGTGATTGCTGACTCACATCTAGAAACCCCATTTGATTATCGCGATAACATTTTCGAACAGGATATGGCGATATTTAAAGCGCAAATCGAAGCCGGCATTCTTGATGCAATGATGCCAGCTCATGTTGTTTTTCCCCATTACGATGACCAGCCAGCGAGTGGTTCTGAATACTGGCTCAAACAAGTACTGCGTCACCAACTAGGTTTTAAAGGCATCGTTTTTTCTGATGACTTAAATATGGAAGGTGCGGCGATTATGGGGGGGCCAGCAGAGCGGTCTCATCAAGCATTGGTCGCAGGCTGTGACATGCTGCTGTTATGCAATAATCGACAAGGTCAGATTGAGGTGTTAGACAATCTGCCGATCATGGAAACGCCTGAAGCGGTTAATCTGTTGAAGACGCAAAGTTTTACCTTGGAAGATCTGCAACGCAGTGAGCAGTGGCGACAAGCGTCAGATGCGATGAAACGTATTTTAGAATCCTAACTGAAAGAGCCGCGACTGCGGCTCTTTGATTGATTGCTCAGTCAGTGAAAACCGAGTTTCTCCTTGAGGGTTTTAAGGTAACGACGACTCACTGGAAGAGGGTGATTGCTGACTGTGATAATTTCGGCCAAGCCATTTTCCAGTAGTTTAATTTCTTTAATGGCACTGATGTTGACGAGAAACTGTCGATGACAGCGAACAAGAGGTGTTTTCTCTTCTAACACTTTAAGTGTTAACTGAGACGTCGCTTTCTGTTCATGGGTCTGAACATGAACACCGCTAATGTCACTATAAGCAAACTCGACATCTTTAGTCGGAATAATAACGATTCTGTTGAGCCCAATACACGGCACCTGATCCAAACAAGGAGGAGCGATAGCGGCAATTTGCTCCTTATTGACTCGTTGTGTTTTCAGTAGTCGGTTAACTGTCTTAGTAAGCCTTTGGGTATCAACTGGCTTCAACAGATAGTCAAAGGCATTATCCTCAAATGCCTGAACGGCAAACTCATCATAAGCCGTAACAAACACGACTTTTGGCATCGTTTCGGGGTCGAGCATCGCCAGCAGCTCAATTCCCGTTATTTGTGGCATTTGGATATCGAGAAACACCACGTCAGGTTTAAGCTGATTGATTTTTTTTAATCCTTCGATTGCGTTGCTGGCTTGTTCGATAACTTGAATATGCCCAGTTTCTTCTAACAACTCTGTCAGTTCTTCGCGAGCAAAGAGTTCGTCATCTATGACTAATGCTGAAAGCATGGTGTTCCTTAATGAGAGTGTTCGTTGGGAATGATAAAGCTCATTCGCGTAAGTCTGTCCGGTTCTACTTCAATAGTGAGAGCCGAAGCACGACCAAATTTATTCGTGAGACGTTTGTCTACGATTTGCATACCTAATCCTAGATGGTCATCAGCAGGGGGAGAGTAACTGCCCGCGTTATCTTCAACAACGATACGATAACCCTCTTGCTCGACCTGACTGTAGACGCGAACAACGCCTCCGAATAGCAGATTTGATATCCCATGCTTGATGGCGTTTTCTACTAGTGGCTGAAGGGTAAATGTTGGCACTTTGCGACTGAGTAAACTTTCTTCGATGTCTATCGTTACTTCAAGCCTGTCGGTAAAACGCGCCTTTTCGATGGTCAGGTAGGCGTTCACATGGGCAAGCTCTTCTTTGAGGGTGACGGTTTCGATATCTTGCTTGAGATTGCTACGGAAGAAATGAGAAAGATGCTGAATAAGCTCTCTTGCTTTCGCGGGGTCTCGGCGAATAACTGCACTGATAGTATTTAGAGCATTGAACAAGAAATGCGGGTTGACTTGAGCATGGAGTAGTTTGATTTCCGCTTGAGATAACAAGGTTTGTTTCTGCTGGTAGTCACCAAATAGAATTTGGCTTGAGAGTAATTGGGCAATCCCTTCAGCCATCGACATATTGATGGTAGAAAACAGTTTTCGCTTGGGTTCGTACAACTTGATTGTTCCAATCACTCGTTCTCCCGCACGTAAGGGAATAATCAGTGCCGAACCAAGCTTGCATTCAGACGACAAAGAACACTGATAAGGCTTTTCCTTACCGTCGAGGTAGATAATGTCATTTTGTTGAATCGCATCTAATGTGCTTTGTGAAGAGATCGGGGTATTAGGTTTATGGTGATCATCCCCGATGCCTACAAAGGCTAGAATCTTTTCATCGTCGGTAATAGAAACAGCACCAACGTTGGTTTCTTCGTAGATGATTCGAGCGATTTTCTCTGCATTTTGGCTGTTAAATCCTAATGCCAGGATACCCACTGAACGTTCAGCTATGTTGAGTGCACGCCGTGAAAACGTGGCTGAATACTCTTCGAAGATGGTTTTCCTGTCATGCAGAATACTCATAAATAAGGCTGCGCCGACAGAGTTAGCAATGATCATCGGAGCTGCAATAGCAGATACCAAGTTATACGCTTGATCAAAAGGTTTGGCGACGATCAGGATGATCAGCATCTGGACGATTTCTGCCACTAAGGTAACGGCAAAAACCACACTCGGATTAAAGAGTTGTTCAGACTTTCCTTTACGAAGTAGGTAGATATGCAGTAAGCCACCAATCAATCCTTCGGCAGTGGTTGATATTGCACAAGCCACGTCGGTGAAGCCACCGAGTGAGTAGCGGTGTAAGCCTCCGGTTAGTCCGACAAAAAAACCAACAATAGGCCCACCAAAGAGTCCACCCATTACCGCGCCTATCGCTCGGGTGTTGGCAATGGCATCATTGATCTGTAAACCAAAGTAAGTCCCCATAATACAGAATAGAGAGAACAGCACGTAGACGCTCAACTTGTGGCTAAGTCGGTTGGATATGTTCAGCAATGGCAGAAATATAGGGGTCTTACTAAGCATGTAAGCCAGCACTAAATAGACACACATCTGCTGTAGTAGGGAAAGAATCAGATCCATAGCAATAAAATTAGGTGTGGATTTATCCCTTATTCTAGATAACAAACCGCAGAGAAAACATGCTTATCTCATCATTCTTCGCTAAAACCAGCTAAAACCTCATATGTAAATTTAAATTTACATTGGTGTTTTTTTTAGTTTACATGTTGCAATCTAAATTTGGGCTGTTATTTTATGTTTATTCAAGACCAAGTGATACGGATGAATCTTGGTGTAAAAATAAATATACAGGTTTAGGTTATGCAAAAAAGTGAATTGAGCAATATCAATATTAGTGATGAACAGGTTCTGATTACGCCAGAAGAGCTCAAGGCAAAATTACCTCTTAGTGACAAAGCTCGTCGTGCTATCCAAGAATCACGTCAAACCATCGCGAATATCATCCACAAGAAAGATCACCGTCTGCTTGTTGTATGCGGGCCATGTTCAATCCACGATATCGATGCTGCGAAGGAATACGCTAAGCGTCTTAAAGCACTTTCAGAACAACTGAGTGACCAACTGTATATTGTTATGCGTGTTTACTTCGAAAAACCACGTACAACGGTTGGCTGGAAAGGTTTGATCAATGACCCACATCTAGATGGCTCTTTTGATATTGAGCACGGTCTTCATGTTGGTCGTGAGCTACTTGTCGACCTGGCTGAAATGAATATTCCATTAGCCACTGAAGCTCTGGATCCAATCAGCCCACAATACCTAGCAGATACCTTCAGCTGGGCTGCGATTGGTGCTCGCACCACTGAATCGCAAACTCACCGTGAAATGGCGAGTGGTCTTTCCATGCCAATTGGTTTTAAAAATGGTACAGATGGTAGCTTAGCAACGGCAATTAACGCGATGCAAGCTGCTTCTTCAAGCCACCGCTTTATGGGTATTAACCGTGAAGGTCAGGTTGCTTTACTGACGACTCAAGGCAACCCAAATGGTCATGTGATCCTGCGCGGTGGTAAGCAGACCAATTACGATTCAGTTTCTGTGACTGAGTGTGAGCAGGATATGGCCAAGCATGGTTTGGAAGCTTCGCTGATGGTAGATTGCAGTCACGCCAACTCACGTAAAGATTTCCGTCGTCAACCTTTGGTTGCAGAAGATGTGATCCACCAAATCCGTGAAGGGAACAAATCGATTATTGGCCTAATGATCGAAAGTCATATTAACGAGGGCAATCAGTCATCTGATATTCCGTTAAGTGAGATGCAATATGGTGTTTCTATCACCGACGCTTGTATCAATTGGGATACAACTGAGGCACTATTACGCCATGCACATGAAGAGCTAGTCCCTTTCCTAGAGAATCGTTTGAAAGGCTAATGTAGAAGAGCACAAGGAACATCAATGGCCGTTGAATTGAATGAGTTGCGTGATCAGATTGACGCAGTAGATAAACAGATTTTGGATTTGTTAGCCCAGCGACTTGCGTTAGTCGAGAAAGTCGGTGAAGTGAAAAGTAAACACGGCTTACCTATCTATGCCCCAGATCGTGAAGCGGCAATGCTGGCTTCACGTCGTCAAGAAGCAGAGAAGAAAGGTGTGCCCCCTCAACTCATTGAAGATATTCTTCGCCGCACAATGCGTGAATCTTATGCCAGTGAGAAAGATTCTGGTTTCAAATGCCTTAATCCTGAGCTTCGCTCTGTGGTGATTGTCGGCGGTCACGGTCAGCTTGGAGGCTTGTTTGGTCGTATGTTTAAGCTTTCTGGTTACGACGTTAAAGTGCTTGGGAGCAAAGACTGGGATCGAGCTGATGAAATGCTTGAGAATGCTGGGATGGTTGTGGTGACGGTTCCAATTCATCTTACCGAAGGTGTGATTGAGAAACTGGGTCAGTTACCTAAAGATTGTATATTGTGTGATTTAACCTCGATTAAGTCTAAGCCACTGCAAGCGATGCTTAACGTGCACCAAGGGCCGGTGGTTGGTCTGCATCCAATGTTTGGTCCTGATGTTCCAAGTTTGGCTAAGCAGGTGATTGTTTACTGTGATGGCCGAGGCGAAGAGAGCTACCAATGGTTGCTGCAACAGTTTTCTATTTGGGGTGCGAGCTTATGTCAGATTGATGCGAGTGAGCATGATCATGGTATGACCTTGATTCAGGCACTACGCCACTTCACTTCATTTGCATACGGTCTTCACCTTAGCTGTGAAAACCCCAATATCGATAAGCTACTCAAGCTGAGTTCACCTATTTATCGCTTAGAGCTCGCTATGGTTGGGCGACTATTCGGTCAAGATCCTAATTTGTACGGTGACATCATTCTCTCTTCTCAAGAGAATATCGACATGATCAAGCGTTTTCACCGTTGTTTTGGTGAAGCCTTGGAGATTCTTGATGGCAAGGACAAACAGGCATTTGTTGAGAGTTTTGACAAAGTCAGTGACTGGTTCGGTGACTACTCGCAGCAGTTCCTTGAAGAGAGCCAAAATTTGTTGAAGCAAGCCAATGACTCCATCCACAGAGGATAGAGTTAGGGATGCAAAAAGAGCGACTGAACGTCGCTCTTTTTGATCGCTATTATTGAATCACCACAGGTTCTGCTTGTGAAGCCTGTTCGTTTTTCACCGTGCTCACCGAGTTATCACTATACGGTGTATTGGTCAGATTGACCTGTAAGCGCACTGTTTCATCGATGATTTTTACCAGTGGAGCCCATTTGACTCCGTTCTCGTTTTCGAAAAGATAGTTAAAGTTCTCTGGCGTCCAATCCATGGTGTATTGCGGGTTGAGTGCTCGTCCTAAAAAGCGTACTTCGTAATGCAAGTGAGGCCCTGTTGAATTACCCGAGTTACCACAAGTGGCGATCAGATCCCCTTTACTTACAAACTGACCACTGCGAACTTTAAACTTGGCGAGGTGAGCATAGGAGCTCATAAAACCAAACGAGTGTCGAACGGTGAGAAAGTTACCAAATCCTTTTGAACTCGGGCGCACGGTTTCTACAACACCATCCGCAGGAGCATAAATCTCTTCACCGCGTTTACATGTCAGGTCGATGCCCGTATGAGTATGACGTTTGCCGGTAATTGGGTTCGTACGTCTGCCATATGGAGAAGATATGCGCTGGTAGTTGAGCGGCGAATCGTTCGGGATCATACGGAACATGGTCGCACGTACTGCTGAGTCAACCGCTGCGGCATCAAGTCGGTCTTCAAGATTCTGTTCATCGCTGAGTGTTTCATCAGCGAGTCCCAATACAGACTCTACGTCAAAGACACGTTTACCGAGAACTTGAATCTGGTTACGCTTATCTTCCAACTCCTGAGACAGTGAATGGGTGGTGTCCACTTGCTCTTCGTAGAGCATCTCGAGTTCGTTTTTAGCCTGTTCTACTGAGCTGAGTTGATCGAGCAGAGCATTGTAGTTTTGTTGCGTTTTCTGCTGTTGTTGCCAGAAATAAACCCCACCAGAACCTAGCGTACCGATCAGTAGCATAGAGGAAACAACGAAGTTTTTTCTTGAGATATAGAAGTGTTGTACCCCTGAGGAGTCAGGGATAGAAATAGTAATTTTTTTTGACATAAGCTAGTTAGGCTAGGTGTACTCACCTAAATCAGATAAGTGTTCGATGTCTCGATGTAAGAGCTCATCATCACCTACGTTTAGTTCGACCAACCGCTTCAAATGCCCGATACTTTCAATATCAATGTGATCAATACTCAGACGAATCACATTGTTATTAAGGCCAACAATATTCCCTACAAGTTGGATCGTAACATCACTTCCTGGAAGCGAAAATTCAACATCAACTTGTTTACCTACATCGAGTAAATCCGATTGGTCACTGGTAAGCAATAAACCGTGTAGCGAAAGATCGCTGACAAGGGCGATCACCTCAACGGACTCTTGTGTCAGTACTGCTTGAGCTTGGTAAACAATACGCGAAAAACGACGGCGTTCGATCATAACTTTCTCTCTTAATTGCAACTCGTAAGAGTATCAAAATTAAAGTGGCCACTATACGCGCTTGTTCGCATTCTTCGCGATCGCAACACGGACAATTATCCGTATTGTGAGCTATATAATAAAGGCCGCTATATTAGCGGCCTTTGCACAAATTTCAAGCTGTATCACATTATTTAGCAATACGCTTGTATTTGATTCGATGCGGTTCCGCAGCTTCTGGACCAAGGGTTTTCTTCAACCAATCCATATACTCAGTATAGTTACCTTCGTAGAAGTTAACCTGACCTTCGTCGCGGTAGTCAATGATATGAGTCGCGATACGGTCTAGGAACCAACGGTCGTGCGAGATAACCATTGCACAGCCAGGGAACTCAAGTAGAGCTTCTTCCAGTGCACGTAGCGTTTCAACGTCAAGGTCGTTGGTTGGCTCATCGAGTAGCAGCACGTTACCGCCAGCTTTGAGAAGCTTAGCCAAGTGAACACGGTTGCGCTCACCGCCTGATAACTCACCGATGATCTTCTGTTGGTCTGAACCTTTGAAGTTAAAGCGAGAGCAGTAGGCACGTGCAGGAATTTCGAAGTGGTTGATTTTGATGATATCCGCGCCTTCAGAAATCTCTTGGTAAACGGTTTTCGAGTCATCCATTGAGTCACGGAACTGGTCAACAGAAGCAAGTTTAACCGTTTCACCCATTTCAATCGTGCCTGAATCTGGTTGTTCAGTGCCACTTAGCATCTTGAACAGCGTCGATTTACCGGCACCGTTAGCACCGATAATACCAACGATCGCACCTTTAGGGATGCTGAATGAAAGGTCATCAATCAGTACTCGGCCGTCAAATGACTTAGTCAGGTTATTCACTTCAATAACTTTGTCACCTAGGCGCTCGCCTGGCGGGATGAATAGTTCGTTAGTCTCGTTGCGCTTCTGACGATCACCGCTTTGTAGTTCCTCAAAGCGAGCCATACGTGCTTTAGATTTTGACTGACGACCTTTCGGGTTTTGACGTACCCACTCAAGTTCTTTCTCAATCGTCTTTTGACGAGCTTTTTCTTGTGAAGCTTCTTGTTGTAGACGAGCATCTTTCTGCTCTAGCCAAGAAGTGTAGTTACCTTGCCATGGAATACCTTCACCACGGTCTAGCTCTAGAATCCAACCAGCAGCGTTATCTAGGAAGTAACGGTCGTGGGTGATTGCCACAACAGTGCCTGAATAATCAACTAGGAAGCGTTCTAGCCACGCGACAGATTCTGCATCCAAGTGGTTAGTTGGTTCGTCAAGAAGAAGCATATCTGGGTTTGATAACAGTAGGCGACAGATCGCTACGCGACGGCGCTCACCACCGGATAAGTGTTGGATCTTTTGATCCCACTCAGGCAGACGCAGTGCATCCGCAGCACGTTCTAGCGCGTTATCTAGATTGTGACCGTCTTTTGCTTGAATCAGTGCTTCAAGTTCACCTTGCTCTTTTGCTAGCGCATCAAAGTCGGCATCTGGCTCCGCGTACGCAGCGTATACTTCGTCAAGACGCTTCATTGCACCGGCTACATCAGAAACCGCTTCTTCAACGATTTCACGAACAGTCTTCGACTCATCCAGTACAGGTTCTTGAGGAAGGTAGCCAACATTTAGGCCTGGTTGTGGGCGTGCTTCACCATCGATATCTGTATCAATGCCAGCCATGATGCGCAGTAGGGTTGATTTACCCGCACCGTTTAGACCCAAAACACCAATTTTTGCGCCTGGGAAGAAGCTTAGAGAGATGTCTTTAAGAATTTGTCGCTTTGGTGGCACAATTTTGCTCACGCGCGACATGGTATATACGTATTCAGCCATTGCCGATCGTTCCTAAATAGTCAATTCACGGAAATGGTTATTTTATACTAAGAGCGAGCAGTTTGTTACTAGATAAACGGTGTGCTTCGCTGTCGGTGTCATTTATTGGTGATTTAACGCGCACTGCTTCACTTAAAGCAAGCCAAATGTCACAGTTATGTGAATTTATTATTATTTACATCTCCGCGCTTTACAGGTCTGATTACAATGAGTCTTAATAAGGAACATCATAGCTTTCTATTCTCTAGGACGAGCCTTTATGACGCAGACTTTCCGAAAGTCGCTGCATCGCATCTCTTCATCGCTAGCTCTTGTTTCTTCGATGATATGCAGCGCAACCTTTGCCACATCTGTGGTGGCTGCTGATTTAAAACAGCAAAGAGATTTGTATGACCAAGCTCAAGAGTTTTTAGATGCCAAGCAAGTCGCTCAGTATCTTAAAATTCGTCCACAAATCGCTGACTACCCGCTGACGCCTTACATCGATTACCGTACCTTTCTCGTTGACATTGCACAGCGCTCGCCAACGGAGGTTGAGTCATTTATCCAACAGCATCACAGTTTCCCTTTTTCAGCTCGGATTCGAGCCCCGTATCTGGATGAATTGGCAAAAAAAGGTGATTGGAAGACCATATTAGCGTTCCAAACGAGTGAGCCTCGTGGCGAAACGTATCAATGCCATTATTACAATGCACATGCTCAACAAGGAAATGAAAAGATAGCATTCGAGGGGGCAGAAAAACTCTGGTTATCTGGGCACAGTATTGCGGATGCTTGTGATCCTTTGTTTGAGGCATGGGACAAAGCCGGGCTGAAAAGTGATCAAATGGTCGTTGAGCGCATGCTTCTCGCTTTTGAAGCACGCAATGGTACCTTGATGAGCTACCTGAAGAAACAGGTCAAGTCGTCGCAGGCGACAGGCCAAGCGGAACAGATGCAGGATCTATTTGGGAACCCCGAACGAGTCGGAGCGTTTGCAAAAAAACAGCAGGTAACGCCTGTTAATCAGAAACTGGCTGAACTGGCTCTGAAGAAACTTGCCCGTAAAGATGTCGAACAAGCTCAGCAGCAGTTCAGCTTGGTGGCTCAAGGACAAAAGCTGACGGAGGATACTCAGCAATCATTGGCGGACTACATCTCGTTTCGACTCATTAATACGGACTCTTCATCATTAGCTAAATGGCGTGATAAGCAGATAGTAAAGTCATCAAACGTCACATTGATAGAGCGTCGTGTACGGCTCGCTATCCAAATGGCAGATTGGCCAAGTGTTGATAAATGGATTCACAAGTTACCTCAGCCTTCTCAGGAAACTCTCCGTTGGCAGTATTGGTTAGGGCGCAGTGAGATAGAGTCAGGTCAGAAAGCTCAAGGCCATCAGCGCTTAGAGAGATTAATTGGTCAGCGTAACTTTTACAGCGTGGCTGCTGCGAAAGAGCTTAAGCGTTCGGTCGAGTATCCAACCTCAGAAATTTCACTCGATAAGAGTCTGCTTAAAGGGTTTTCTACCGAGCTGATAAGAATAGAAGAACTGATTGATCGCGATAAGATTACCGCAGCGAAAAGTGAGTGGCGTTGGCTACTTGAACGAGCAGATAAAAAACAGCAAGAGATGTTGGCTGCATTTGCTTCTTTCAAAGGCTGGCACCATTTAACCGTTGCAGCGAGCATCAAAGCACAAATGTGGGATAATTTGCAGATTCGATTCCCAGTCGCTCATCGCTGGTGGTTTGATTTCTATGCAGATAAACACAGCATCGACCCAATAACATTGATGTCTCTGGCTCGCCAAGAGAGTGCGATGGATATCGAAGCAAAATCCCCCGTTGGTGCTCGTGGAATTATGCAGATTATGCCCTCAACCGCTAAGTACACGGCGAGAAAGTATAAGCTGACGTATCAGGGCAAAGATGATTTGTACCAAGTGGGTAAGAACATCGAAATTGGCAGCCATTATCTTGATGGACTGCTAAAACAGTACGATAACAATCGAATTTTTGCGTTAGCCGCGTATAATGCAGGACCTCATCGAGTGAAAACCTGGCGAAGTCAGACCCAGGGAAAACTAGACGCTTATGCATTTATCGAGGCGATACCATTCAATGAGACACGTGGATATGTGCAGAACATTTTAATGTTTGAAACTTATTATCGCGAAGTCTTAGGAGTGGATGGGGCGTTCTTGAATCAGCATGAGCTGAACGCGAAATATTAGCGAGCACCTTATCAAATGTCATTGGAACCAGAATACAAAGAGTGGCAGCAGATCTTAGACCTGATTGACCAAAGCACTCAATCTCAACAGCATGAAATGTTACTAACCATGCTACTGACTCCTGATGAGAGAGAGGCTTTAGTGGCGAGAGTCAACATCTTCCGTGAGTTACTGAAAGGGGAGTTGTCACAGCGACAGATAAGCCAGATGCTGGGTGTTGGCATTGCAACCATCACACGTGGCTCCAATGAACTAAAATCAAAAAGTCCTGATGAAAAACAGGCGATTGCTCAGTTGCTGAATAAAAAATAAGGATGCATTTGCATCCTTATTTTTTACAGATTCGCTGGAAAGTGGTCAGGATTGGCAAAAGGAATCAAGGCGAGAATCAGCGCTTGATGATATACGGAGCTGCGGGTCAGCAGATTATGAGTAAGTAAGCTGATTGCCCCCCCTTTTTGCTTAATATTTTCAGTCGCGAATACCTCGTCCATCACATCGCCCAATTCATTCGCGTTTTTGAGCTTCTCTATAACCAATGGTGGCAACATCAAACTGGCAGAGCGCGACTCGCCACGGTGAGTCGCCGATTCAATGACCATCCAGGCAAACGTGACATTACTTTCGATACCCGCCTCTAAACCAACATAATAATCGGCATCAGGGACAACTTGTTTGGCGTTGCGGACTCGGTTTATGGCACCGGTATACGTTTCTTCATTGCTCATCGGTTGGTCTGCGACTTCGCTTGGAACACTTGTACCGACAAAATCAAGCTTCTCAGTTGGAAAAGTGGCTTCGAAGGCACTTTTAACCGCATTGATTTTGGCAGGATTAAGCGATGCTACAATCACCTTCTTTTTCGACATCTCGATTTCCTTTGGATTGAGTTTGAGCAAACTGTAACTGGGATAATGGCAGAGGAGCAGAGAGATAGTAGCCTTGCATATAGTCGCATTTATTGTCTGCTAACCAGCGGTGCATCTCTGGTGATTCAATCCCTTCCGCGGTCACCATCATAGATTGAGAATGACAAAGATCAACCAGTGGTTTCACAACTTGTTGATTATCGGTTTTGACTAAGGTTTCCAAAAACTCGCGGTCAAACTTAATTTTCTGTACAGGGTATTCGACTAGCTGAGTAATAGAACTGTAGCCGGAACCAAAGTCATCAATCGTCAACTTAAAGCCCATCTGCGTCAAAGCATAGAGCAAGCTATAGCTTTGTGAATCGGATGCAAATGTTTCTGTGATTTCAAAATCAATCAAATCAGCCTGAATCGGATACAAGGACATCAGCTCTTCAATGTCGTTCGCTAACTGTAGTGAATCAAGCTCCGCAGAAGAAAGGTTGACTGATAGCTGGATCGGCTCGTCAAAGCAAGCCTGCAATTTGGAAAAATCTTTGAAAGCTTGTTTTATAACCCAACGGTCTATCATGCCAAATAACCCAATCTGTTCAGAAATTGGGATAAATTCAGTTGGTGTCACCTTGCCGAGTTTCGGAGAATCCCAGCGTAATAAAGCCTCGACACCTTTTATCTTTTCACCTAGGCGATCATAGTAAGGTTGGTAGAGCAACGTGAATTCATTGTCTAAGTCACCGTTGCGCAGCGCTCGTTCTACCTGAGTTCGACGTTGGACAATATCATCAAGCTCCTTCGAATAGTGAGCGATTTGGTTTTTACCTGCTCGCTTGGCTTGATACATCGCCGTATCGGCGTTTGAAAGTAGTTTTGCAAGCACCATACCGTCATCTGGGTATGAAGCGATACCGATACTGGCGGTAATCGGGAAGCGACCTAGTTTAGGATCCGCATAATTCTGAATCGGTTCTAATACCGCTTGTGCGATGTGATCAGCATATTGACCGTCGTGGCCGGCGGCGATGAAAATGGCAAATTCATCACCAGATAGACGAGATGCCATGCATTCAATGCCATGGTGTTGCTGTTTACTTTGGCTAAGTGTGCGAATGTGCTCGGCAAAATTGACCAGCAATGAGTCCCCTATATGGTGGCCATATTTATCGTTGACGTATTTAAAATTGTCCAAATCGATGTACAGAATCCAAGCGTGAGTATAGCGATGTTTGTTTGCCAGTGTGCGCTCAACATACACTTGGAATTGGTAGCGATTGGCAAGCTGAGTCAAATGGTCATTTTCAGCCATCGCTTTGGTTTTTTGGTAGCTTGAATTGAGTTCTTTATACATATCGTAGAAACGAACAGAAAGGCGACCAATTTCATTTTTACTAGTGAGTTTCTCGATATTAACCCGTTGACGCAGTTCGACCTCTCTCAGTTGACGATCAAGGTGGGTGATCGGACTGATGACGTGACGGTAAAGTAAGAACAGTAGGATTAGCACCGTGGCCGCGGAAGAGGCGCCAAAGGAGAGCTGCAAACGCTGTTCAACTTTAGCGAGCTTTTCTGTTATTAGATATTGTGCGGGATCTAACGTTGCGTACAGCCCTGTTTTAAGCTCAATAGATTGCGTTAATCCGGACTTGGTCATTGGCTGCGAAGAAAAGAAAATACTGCTGTCGTTGTCGAATTCCAGACTACTTTTGAGCTGATCAAACTTGCTCAATGAAAGAGACACAACAACAAAGAAAACTTGATCCTTGTTGTAACTCAAGGGTGAGCTAAGAGTATGAGCATCAAGCACATCATAGCGAATCAGGATACTTTGACCTTGATAACCTTTGGCGAAACCAGTGTGAGAATTGTCACCAGTGTTTTGATAGAAATGCTGCACATACTTTAAGACGTTCTCATCGAGCTTGGCAAAAGGATCACTCTGATTGTCCGCATAAAAACGAACATTCTGTTGACCATCTATAATGGCAACAGCAATGTCATCTTCTTGATTGGGTTGCAGGCTCTTTATGGTGTCTTGCAGGTTTTCAATCATTCTCATCTCGCGATAAGGATTATCCGGCTGACCGAAGTAACGGCGAATAATGTCGCTCTTAGTTAAGGTGAGCGAGTAACTATTGATCAATGAGATAGATTGACGAAAATGGCTGGCAAGCTTCTCCATAGAAAACTGCAAGTAGCTGTTTTCACGCTTTATGAATGCGTCCTTTTGATTCATATAGATGCTATAGCTAGAGATAGCCGCACTTAATAGGATGACGGGCGCAACGAGTAGCAGGACTCTAGTGTTTAACTTCATGTTGACTTAGTAACCTATTAATTATCTTTGCTCTTAGACTGATGTTTTCTGCCGAGAGTTCGCTATCTATAAGAGCATGCTCTAACCGGTTGGCTGGTGGAAATAATGTTGTATCGTTTAGGTACCAGTCGGGTAAGAGCTCCGTTGCTTTAATATTCGGAGTCGCAGCTTTTATATCGATTGCATTTGTTGCGGCGACATCTGGCGTCATTAAATACTCTAAAAATTCCACTGCTTGTGCTTTGTTCTCAGAGTGGCTGCTTACCGCCAGACAGTCTACCCAAATAAACATCTCCCCTTCAGGGATGACGTATTCCCATAGATTTTGACCAAGATAGCGGTTCAACGAGTGCTGATCGCCACTGTACGCTAAGGCCATTTCTAAAGGGGCATCGTCTGATTGGCTTCTGATATGGCTGAGAACATATTCGTAGGTGTGAACGGCTCGATTGAAAACGAGCAGTTTAGGGTAGGCTTCTTGCAACTCAGCAGGGTTAGCGGTTGTCGGTGACATGTTTAGGCTATAAAGAACGGGTAAGAACGTTTCAGTACTGTCATTGATCATCCCGATTTTACCCACTAGCTCTGGTGGAGGAGTCACAAACCCTTGCCAAGTTTTTGGTGGTAAAGAGATGCGGTCTTTGCGGTAAGCGATGCCTACCGAACCCCAGAAGTAAGGAACGGCGTAGTCACCACACGCTTGGTTCCAACTCTCTGCATTATTCGTTCTGTTTTTTAGCTGGGTTAACTCTTCAAAAGCGCCAATTCTTCCGTAAATTTGTGCCGACACATTGTCAAGTACCACGACATCAAATGGTAGCTGGAAACTTTTCATCATCAATAGACTACGCTCGTCATCATTATCGAAATGAGAGAGATGTAGTGGCACACCTGACAGGGCTTCCCAATTGTTCCGTACGGTTGGTGAGAGAGAGTCTTCCCACATGTAAACGCTTAATGAAGAAGCGCAAACTGAAGAACTGATCAGAAACACTAGGGATAACAACGAAGTTCTCATGTTGACTGGGCGATACCTTAAAAGAGTACTTACGATCAGCTGAATAGAGCTGATACAACACTAATATGCAACTAAATGTTAGATACTAAGAATATTAGTGAAAAGTGTCAGCTGTTAGATAAGATTTCTTTGAGCTACGTAGACTAATTATTGTAATTTAACCTGAGTGGGCTTCACATTTTCGCTTGGGTAACACCCCAACACTTTCAGATGTTTAGTGATCTTAGTCAATTCATTCAACGCATGCTGCATTTGTTGAGAGTCTAAATGAGCTTCGAGATCGACGTAGAACATCTCTTCCCACGGATTACCCATGATTGGACGTGATTCCAGTTTAGTCATATTGATGCCGTAACGTTGCAGTATCAACAGTGTTTCAACCAGTGAGCCCGCTTCTTGTGACGTTGACATGATTAAAGTGGTCTTCGCAGGGATTTGCGCAGATACCTCGACAGGCTTACGAGCAACGACAATAAAGCGAGTATGGTTTTCTGTCTGGTTGGCGATGTTACTTTGGATAGGCTGTAGACCGTACAGCTTACCGCTAGACGCATTGCCAATCGCTGCGACATCATTGCGGTTTAGTTCCTTTACTTTTCTCATTGCGTCGGCGGTGCTGGCACAAGATTCAAGCTTAACGCCTTCGAGTTTACTCAAGAACTCACTGCACTGTGCATGTGGTTGCGGGTGTGAGTAGAGCGTTTTGATCTCTTCAAGACGTAGATCGGAGTTCGCTACTAAGCAATGCTCGATAGGCAGCGTTAGCTCGCCGACAATGTATAGAGTAGTGTGTTGCAGTAGGTCATATACTTCGTTAATTGAACCTGAACTGGTGTTTTCGATAGGAAGTACACCAAAGTCTGCATGACCTGACTCAACAGTATTAGTGACTTGCTTGAAGTGTTCACAGTTCAGTTCGATGAGTTCTGTGTTCTTGCGACTGAAGTACTCTCGACTGGCGAGATGTGAGTATGAGCCCTTTGAACCGAGGAAAGCAACACGAGCTAGAGGCTTGCGGCTCAGCTCTGGGTTGGCCAAATTTTGCAGGTATGATTGCTGTAGTAAAACAGAGTCTTCGATGATGGTGTGGAATAATTTGGTGATGTACTGAGCATCAAGTTGGTACTTATCCTGTCCGTTATTGATCAACTTAACTAATAGCTGTTGTTCTCGATCGGCATCTCGCACAGGTTTTGAGGTCTGCACTTTACTTTTCGCGACCTCTATACTCATTTTACGACGTTCAGATAACAGTCTTAGCAGCTGATCATCCAGTTCGTTTAAACGCAGTCGTATTTCTTCAAGTGAGTATTTTTGGTCAGTCATCCTAGTATTCCTCATAAAAAAAAGCCTCCCGTGGGAGGCTTTCTGTTCGTTTTTGACTTATCTTTCGAAAACGCGAGAGCCCCCAAGTTTAATGGAGAAAAAAGAAGTCAAAAAAGAACAGAGTGAGTTGGTGCATAACAATTTACTTTGTTGTGAATCTTTAAACACAATAAGCAACGGAGTATGGAGCGTCAACAAAAAAATAGCGCCCCTAGGCGCTATTTTTAATTGCTGGTACAAAATTCGATTTTATTCCGTTTCTTCTTCAAGCTCTGGCTTATCGGTACGGCGCGCTTCAGGTTTGTGGCGCAGTTTGTTTAGCTGGCGTTCTAACTTTTGTTCTACCTCATTAACGGCAGCATATAAATCTTCGTGAGTAGCGGAAGCAACTAGTTGTCCTTTAGGCACGGTGATAACAGCTTCAAATTTCTTCTGTTTATTTGGCTCCTCGCTGAAGGTCGCCTGACAACCGATGATGTCTACTTGCCACTTTTCTAACTTCTTAAACTTGCTCTCAATATGAGTGCGGATTGCAGAGGTGATGTCGATATTTTTACCAGTGATATTTACTTTCATAGATGTTTTCCTCTGTTTAATCCCTCATGGGTTAACTCCAGATTACTTATCCAAAGATAAAATAATGTGATCTAGTTCGCTTATTGGTAGGTGTTTTTCGTGCTTAAAACTAAACGTGATCCAACTCAAAGAGTACGTGAATTTTAGTATGAAAAAGCTTGTGCTAGATGAAAAACCGATTAGATTGGTAAGGGTAACGTGCTAAAAATTCAATGCTTTTTAGGGACGTTGTTCGACCTAATAAAAGTCTTTGCCTATCATTTAGCCACCTAGCATTTGTGAATTAAATCCCAGATTTTCTTCAGCTTTATTTCTCTAACTAACTTCAAATAACTCTTGAGCTCTATTCAATGGTCACTAATTGGGCTTGTGCCGCTTGATGCTCCCTCAGCTGCTTTAGAGATTTGAGCTGTTTGTAGATGACAAAGTAGCGATTGATATTGGATACGTAGTGAACGGGCTCTCTGCCGATATTTCTTCGAGCCATAATTTCTACGTTGCGAAACCATTTGTTCGGGTCATAACCATTCTGTTCAGCGAGTCGTCGCATTTTCCTAATATTGGCTGGCCCTGCATTGTACGCGGCTAATGTAAAGTAGACCTGATCATCAGGAAGGATATTGTCGTCATTGAAATATCGGTCCTTGAAAAAGCACAGTAAAGAAATAATAGCAACGGTTCGTAGCATGCAACACCTCAACAATACACTGAATAAAATGTAGTTCTTTAGTTCAACATGCGCAAAGTTCGCCAATAAAAAAACCTCCATGTCGGAGGTTTTTTTGCTTTATTTAATAGACGCTTACTGAGGGTTAAGCTCAATCAGTTGCTCAGTTCTTTTGATCGCATCTTCAAGTCCTAGTTGCTTGTAGGCTTCCAATTGAATCTCAAGTGATTTGCGAGCGGCTTCAGTATCTGGATAGGTTTTTTGCAATTCTTGGGTGCGGTTAATCGCGGCAATCCAAGCCTCACGGTGTAGATAAAAGTCGGCCGTTGCTAAATCATATTGAGCAAGACGATTTTTTAGCGCATACATGCGTTTTTGTGAGTCTTCTGCGTAAGGGCTATCTGGGTAGCGCTCAAGCAGTTTCTTAAAGTCAGCAAAGGCTTTTTTCACAGGCTCAGGATCACGATCGCTACGATCAGTGTTAAGCAAGTCATGCATAAAGTTGCGGTCTTGTGCCATGTGTGTCAAGCCACGCATGTAAAGAACCCAATCCAATTTTTCGTGAGTTGGGTTTAAGCGTGTAAAGCGTTCAATCGTCGCGAGACCTAATGCTAGGTCATCATTTTTGTAGTACGCATAAATTAGGTCTAGCTGAACCTGTTCTGAGTAAGCACCAAATGGGTAACGAGAGTCGAGTGCTTCAAGCTTATCAATGGCAGTAAGCCAGTTACCACTTTGAAGCGAAACCTGTGCTTCTGAGTAAAGCTCAGATGGTGGCACATCTGGAACAACCTCTTCGCTGCTAGAGCAGCCTACCAGTACTGATAATGCCAACAAGCCAGATAAAGTATGCTTTTTCATGTCAGGATTCGATTCCTTGAGATAAATATTTCTGTTGCTTCCGTTACTTTCTATTCCGTAACAGATACAATGTCCAATAGTACATTTTTCCACAGTAGTGACAATTAGTCTCACAGTTTTTAAAAAAGTTCGATATGGCCCAGCAGATTGAGTTAACAAACACAGTAAAAGATAGCCAACTAGGGCAGCGCCTAGACCAGGCTATTGCGGAATTATTCGCTGATTTCTCTCGTTCACGCCTCAAAGAGTGGCTATTAGACGGGAAAGTTCAGGTGAATGGTGAAGTCGTCACCAAGCCTCGTACCAAAGTGATGGGCGGTGAAGAGATTATTCTGCAAGCGGAACTTGAAGATGAGCAGCGTTGGGAAGCGCAAGATATTCCATTAGACATCGTTTATGAAGACGATGACATTCTAGTGATCAATAAACCACGTGGTTTTGTTGTTCACCCAGGAGCAGGCACGCCAGATGGTACAGTGCTGAATGCTTTACTCCATCATTACCCAAATATTGCCGAAGTACCTCGTGCAGGTATCGTTCACCGTCTAGATAAAGACACAACGGGCTTGATGGTTGTAGCAAAAACAGTTCCGGCACAGACACGATTAGTTCGTGCTTTGCAGAAAAAGCGTCACTTTACTCGTGAGTATGAAGCGATTGCTATTGGTCGAATGACCGCAGGTGGGCGAGTTGAACAACCTATTGGTCGTCATTCCACGAAGCGCACTCTAATGGCAGTAAGCCCAATGGGCAAACCCGCCGTAACGCATTACCGAGTGGCAGAACACTACCGCGAACATACCCGTATCCGTCTACGTCTTGAAACTGGTCGTACGCACCAGATTCGTGTGCACATGTCATACCTACAGCACCCTCTGTTAGGTGATACTGCCTATGGTGGACGTGCGCGTATTCCGGCGGGCGCGACAGAAGAGTTGGCGACAATGATTCGTTCATTCGACCGTCAAGCGCTTCACGCTGTGATGCTAAAGTTTGAACATCCAATTACAGGCGAAGAAGTCGAATTCCATGCGCCTGTACCAGATGACATGGTTGCCATGGCAGAAGCTCTGCGACAAGACGTTCGTGAACATGGTTTAGGCGACGAGATCTAATCATGGAGATGATCATCCCCAACTGGCCAGCTGCGAAACATATAAAAGCGTTTTCTTCTACTCGAGGAGAAGTTTTTTCTGTTGGCGCTTATCAAGGACTTAACCTTGGGACTCATGTTGGTGATGATTATGCGATCGTTGAGAAAAATCGTCATTGGTTGGCGCAGAAAGCGTCTATGCCTTCTGCGCCAGTATGGCTGAATCAGACCCACTCAACAGTGGTGGTTAACTTAGATGCTCCAACCAATGAAGTACTGGATGCTGACGGAGCGTTTACTGAGCACCAAGGCGTCGTCTGCTCGGTAATGACAGCTGACTGCTTACCAGTACTACTGACCAACGTGTCAGGCACTCAAGTCGCCGCGGTTCATGCCGGATGGCGAGGACTAGCGCACGGCATTATCGAAAATGCTGTCGAAAAGTTTGAGGGTGAGGTTATGGCGTGGATTGGTCCTGCCATTGGACCGCGTGCATTTGAGGTTGGTCAAGATGTCGTAGAGGCATTTACTTGTATTGAACCACGAGCCATTGATGCCTTTGAACCCCGAATTCAACAGGGGAAATGGCTAGCGGATATGAACCTACTTGTTACCCAACGACTGCGTCGAGTCGGTGTTGAGCAAATCTTTTATAGTAATTTATGTACTTACTCTGACTCTGAACGATTCTATTCCTACCGCCGAGATGGCATCACAGGCAGACAAGCGACCTTTATCTGGATAGAAAAATAATCGCTTTATTTCCTACCGTAAACTCTATTCCTCCCCTTGAAAAACTCTATTGGCGTATCCATCTTTCATACTGATTAGTTATTTTTTTTCAGTTGAGATAGGAAGGTAGATATGCGTCTTGACAGATTCACAAGCAAATTCCAAATCGCCATATCTGACGCTCAATCGTTGGCATTGGGCCGCGATCATCAATACATTGAACCAGTGCACCTGATGGTGGCATTAATGGATCAGAATGGCAGTCCTATTCGTCCCTTGCTCACCATGCTAAATGTAGACATTACACATTTGCGCTCGAAATTGAGTGAGATCCTTGACCGTTTACCGAAAGTGAGTGGTATTGGTGGCGATGTGCAGCTCTCTAGCGCTATGGGAACCATGTTTAACCTGTGCGACAAAGTGGCTCAGAAGCGTCAAGATGCCTACATCTCATCAGAGATTTTTCTATTAGCGGCATTGGAAGACCGAGGCCAGTTGGGCTCACTACTGAAAGAGCTAGGCTTAACTGAAACTAAAGTATCTGACGCCATCGATCAGGTTCGAGGTGGACAGAAAGTGAATGATCCGAATGCGGAAGAGCTTCGCCAAGCACTGGAAAAATTCACCATTGATCTGACAGAGCGTGCTGAACAAGGGAAACTCGATCCAGTGATTGGCCGCGATGACGAAATTCGCCGCACCATTCAAGTTTTGCAGCGTCGTACCAAAAACAACCCTGTCATAATTGGTGAGCCGGGGGTTGGTAAAACAGCGATTGTTGAAGGTTTAGCGCAGCGTATCGTTAATAACGAAGTACCCGAAGGCTTGCGCGGTCGTCGCGTGCTCTCGCTCGATATGGGAGCGCTGGTGGCAGGTGCTAAGTATCGTGGTGAGTTTGAAGAGCGTCTGAAATCGGTTCTCAATGAACTGTCTAAAGAAGAGGGCAACATTATTCTCTTTATCGACGAAATTCATACGATGGTTGGTGCCGGCAAGGGAGAAGGCTCTATGGATGCAGGCAACATGCTTAAGCCTGCATTAGCGAGAGGTGAGTTGCATTGCGTTGGTGCGACGACACTTGACGAGTACCGACAATACATAGAGAAAGACCCAGCGTTGGAGCGTCGATTCCAAAAAGTCATCGTTGATGAGCCAAGTGTTGAAGATACCGTGGCGATCTTGCGAGGACTTAAAGAGCGTTATGAACTTCATCACCACGTTGAAATTACCGACCCAGCGATTGTTGCTGCGGCGAGTTTATCGCATCGCTACGTATCAGATCGTCAGCTACCCGATAAAGCCATCGACTTGATTGACGAAGCGGCTTCCAGCATCCGTATGCAAATCGACTCTAAACCGGAATCTTTAGATAAATTAGAGCGTAAAATCATTCAGCTCAAAATCGAGCAACAGGCTTTGATTAATGAACATGATGATGCCAGTGAAAAACGACTAACTATCTTAAACGAAGAGTTAGCGGATAAAGAAAGAGATTTTGCGGAACTGGAAGAAGTCTGGAACGCAGAAAAAGCGGCTCTGTCGGGAACACAGCATATTAAGTCAGCACTAGAACAAGCACGCATGGATATGGAGTTTGCCCGTCGAGCTGGTGATCTTAACCGAATGTCTGAGTTGCAATATGGGCGTATCCCTGAACTAGAAAAACAGCTAGATCTTGCGACTCAAGCTGAAATGCAGGAAATGACCCTACTGCGTAATAAGGTCACAGACAATGAAATTGCCGATGTTCTGTCTAAGCAGACGGGGATACCGGTATCGAAAATGCTGGAAGCAGAAAAAGAAAAACTGCTACGCATGGAAGATGTACTGCATAAGAGCGTCATTGGTCAGACGGAAGCGGTAGAGGTAGTCTCCAATGCCATTCGCCGTAGCCGTGCAGGCTTGTCGGATCCAAACCAGCCAATTGGCTCATTCCTATTCTTAGGCCCAACAGGGGTAGGTAAAACCGAGCTATGTAAGACACTGGCTAAATTCATGTTCGATAGTGAAGATGCGATGGTTCGTATCGACATGTCTGAATTTATGGAAAAACACTCAGTAGCAAGGTTGGTAGGTGCGCCTCCAGGTTACGTCGGTTACGAAGAAGGTGGTTATTTGACAGAAGCGGTTCGTCGCAAACCGTATTCAGTAATCTTGTTGGATGAAGTTGAAAAGGCGCATCCTGATGTCTTTAACATCTTGCTGCAAGTGCTTGATGATGGGCGTTTAACTGATGGGCAGGGTAGAACGGTCGATTTTCGCAATACTGTGGTGATCATGACCTCTAACCTAGGTTCGACTCGAATCCAAGAAAACTTTGGAACGGTCGATTATCAGGGTATGAAACAGCAAGTAATGGATGTAGTGAGCAAACACTTCCGCCCAGAGTTCCTAAACCGAGTTGATGAAAGTGTGGTGTTCCACCCATTGGGTCAAGACCACATTAAAGCGATTGCTTCTATTCAATTAGCGCGTTTATCTAAACGAATGGAAGAGAAAGGTTATTCGCTAGAAGTCTCAGACAAAGCGTTGGAACTTATTGCTCAAGTTGGGTTTGACCCAGTATATGGCGCAAGACCACTCAAACGAGCTATTCAGCAAAGTGTTGAGAACCCGCTGGCGAAAGCCATTTTGGCAGGTAAAGTTGTCCCGGATCTGCCAGTTAAATTGCTGGTGAACAACGATCAGATTATTGCTCACCAATAATTACAGCTATTACAGTACTTGCAAAAGGGCCTTTTTTAAGGCCCTTTTGCTCTGTTTTTAGGCTTATTGTTTGTTATGTGAGCGAACGATGCGAAAAACGATATTTTTTTGAATTTAGCTCTTGTACTCATTTGGAAACTCCCTATAATGCGCCTCCGTTGCCACGGGATACCGAGCTAATAAGCGCTGGCAATAACGACGGTGAAAGTTAATCAATAACTTTCGAAGAAATAACGAAAAAAGTGTTTGACACTGAAAGTTATCTCGATAAAATGGCCGTCCGTTTTGAGAAGACCTCAAAACAAAAGCTCTTTAAAAATATAGACCTATCAATCTGTGTGGGCACTCGTTGATGATAATCCAATTAGAAATTTCTCTAAATAAAAGAGGGGTTTCAAATTAGGTTTCAATGAAACGAAGTGACCAAACGAGACTTCTTTTGGAAACATTAGAGGACTTGGCACAGTCAATTCATTATCGTTCTGTTGGAACGATAATAGCTTTAAAATTACATGTTTATGTTTTCATAAATATCAGTTTTGAAGTCAGTATTCATTGAGCCGAACAAAATCTTAAATTGAAGAGTTTGATCATGGCTCAGATTGAACGCTGGCGGCAGGCCTAACACATGCAAGTCGAGCGGAAACGAGTTAACTGAACCTTCGGGGAACGTTAACGGCGTCGAGCGGCGGACGGGTGAGTAATGCCTGGGAAATTGCCCTGATGTGGGGGATAACCATTGGAAACGATGGCTAATACCGCATAATAGCCCGGTTCTTCGGAATTGGTCTCAAAGAGGGGGACCTTTTAGGCCTCTCGCGTCAGGATATGCCCAGGTGGGATTAGCTAGTTGGTGAGGTAATGGCTCACCAAGGCGACGATCCCTAGCTGGTCTGAGAGGATGATCAGCCACACTGGAACTGAGACACGGTCCAGACTCCTACGGGAGGCAGCAGTGGGGAATATTGCACAATGGGCGCAAGCCTGATGCAGCCATGCCGCGTGTATGAAGAAGGCCTTCGGGTTGTAAAGTACTTTCAGCAGTGAGGAAGGTGGGTATGTTAATAGCATACACA
>NZ_QEWN01000021.1 GCF_006124995.1 Vibrio sp. Hep-1b-8 | reverse complement strand
ATCACGAGTAGAATCGTGCATTTGTTCGAGTTGCAGTTTCTGCTGAGGAGTCAGTGTAATTTTCATGGTTCGTAGCATGATCCTGATTCTAAAGAAAATCAAGCATCTTCAATGATCAGGGGTATAAATGGTTAATTAAAAGAATAATCCTACGCCCCACATCTTGTAAACTTATATGTATTTTATTTAATATTATTTGATTATCTAAGACTTGGTTTACTACCAAGTGAGAGCATGGGGTATTTTATGATTGTTTTTTTAAGTAAAAGAAATATTATTCACTCACTGAGTATAAAAAATAAGTTACTTCTTATTAACTTTGTTATTTATATTGGAGTTGGTGGATATTACCTATACAATGAATACAATCAAGATAAAATCGAATACCTCGAGTTTGTAGAAAGAGAGAATACAAATAGTGTCATTGATTTACTCACTCTCAGACGTAACGAAAAAGATTTTATTGAACGCAGAGATGAACAGTATATAACTCGCTTTGACCAGACCTTTGAGCAGTTAACCACTCGTATTGACAATCTTCAACAAGTGGCTAAATCACATAAAATAAACCTTGCAAATGATAACAACCAGGTCCTAGTAAAGCTCGAACAGTACCAAAAGCAATTTCACAAGTTAGCTAATGCCATAATACAGTTAGATGGTGAAACTGAGGCCAGTAGCGTACGTGTTCAACTTACTGCACAAAGAGAACAATTGAAGCAGGTTATTGCTAAGCAAAATGATATGTTGCTTGAGTTATCTGGATTAGAATTAGGCGAGGCTGACTTAGGCTATCTAGCCAACCCAAACCAGGACACCATAAAGCGATTTCAACAGAGCCTCGATCGTTTTACTCAGCAAGCATTAACCGATGATGTACAGACTGCTTTCGACCAATATAGTCAAATAGCGAATAATCATATAGAGCTCGTACAGTCACTTGGTTTAACTGCTAATCATGGCATGAGAAAGGAGCTAAGAGCAAATGTTCATGATGTAGAGCGTTCGATCACGAGTTTACAAAATGATATTCATGAAATTATCGAAGAGGATAAGGTTGCTCTTAATAGGGATCTAAATACCTTTGGTATCATATTGGTATTATCAGTCTCGGGGCTACTTTTTTTGATTGGCAGTACTATTTTAAAACGCATCAATGTCATTAATCTTCGTATGCAGCAAATCGCCACAGGAAATGGTGACCTAACGATTAGAATGAATTCTCAAGGTAATGATGAGCTAACAGCTTTAGCAAACTCGTTTGATTTATTTATTAGTTCTCTACATGAACATATTAAGGAGCTAGCTTCGGTGATTACTATACTCAGTGATAATTCGGATAAATCTGAGCAGTCAGCACTGAAAAGCATTGATAATGTTGAACAACAAAAATTGGAATCTGAGTTAGTGGCAACTTCAGCCAATGAACTGGTTGTGAGTAATAAAGAAATTTCCTCCAACATTGAGTTTGCGGCCAATAATGCTCAACTGGTGACGGAAGAAACTAAAAGCGCACTGGATATGATTTACATTAATGGTAGTAATATTGAGTCATTAGCAGAAAATATTGAGCAATCACAAGCCACCATTGTGGATCTGGAAGAGCAAAGTAAAAATATTAATCAAGTGGTATATTCCATACAGCGTATTTCTGAACAGACCAACTTGCTCGCGTTGAATGCAGCGATCGAAGCTGCTCGGGCAGGTGAAAGCGGGCGTGGATTCTCAGTCGTTGCCGATGAGGTGCGCCAACTCTCCTATCAAACCAACGAATCGACCAAACAGATTGAGTCAACCATTAAAGAGCTGTCACAAAACATTGTTCAGGTTGCGACCAAAATGTATATGAATGCTGAGCAAGCGAGAGAATCTAACTGCCATACACAACAAGTGGTCAAAGCGATTGAAAAAATCAACGACCGCGTCAATGAAATGTCTGATATTAACAGTCAAATCGCGACTGCGTCAGAAGAACAAGCAAAAGTGTCGAGCGAAATCGATCATAATATTACTCAAATATCACATTTGGCTAGTGACACTTTTGAAGTTGTCACTAATTCAGTGAAATACAGTGATGAAATTGCAGGAGTCAGTGACAAACTAAAAAATATTGTCGCAAATTTTAAGTATTAACCCACTTTATATAAATCTTATCTCTGTTTTGATTTTTGGTCGTGACTCCAACATGGAGAACTTGTATTAAAATGGTAACCTTTTCACCCTCAAACAAGAAATCATGGCTACCATTCACGCGGTAAAGGGTAAAACGGTAAAGAGGACCGGTAAAGAGGACAGTCACCCCAAAGAATGAAATCACGGTGAGTGATTTACTCGTGCCCGTCCTGCTATTGTTGGGCTTCTATGGCTTGTATTGAAAATATTTTTCTATAGATATCTCTGCGGTAGATACTTTGTTAAACTCAGCCCTTTAAAGAATGAGACCCAAAAATTAAATGATGACTGACGAAGAAAGAATCGAACTGCAACAAAACAACCCACTGCACGGGCTAAAGCTAGAAACAATGTTGCAGGAGTTGGTGGATTTTTATGGATGGGACATTCTAGATGCAGCAATGCGCTTTAACTGCTTCAATACCAAACCTTCGATTGCAAGTAGCGTAAAGTATTTAAAGAAGACTGAATGGGCAAGAGAAAAATTAGAGAACTTTTACCTATATCGTTTTAAGCGTATGCCAAGAGCGAGTGCAGAGGAATATGACCTACCACCAAGAGCTCGTACTTTTCCTCATGGGCTTGAGCCTAAAGAGCCAATGCAGCTAACGGTTGATTCTATTCTTAAATCACAGGCCAAAGCAGCCTCTGCATTTAAACAGCGCTCCCCTAGAGGACGTCCTTCACGCCGGTAATACAACGCGTGAATTGGCAATAGAGCCCCATTTGACCTTTCAAATGAGGCTCTAAAAAATCGCAAGTGGATAGGTGAGCTGATAGCCCTCTTATCCAGTTACCTACTAGTTACTGCTTACGCTTTTTGCTCTTTTTTCCTGTTCCGGCTGGCTTTGCACGCGGTTTCATCGGTTGAAAATACGCTTCACTCTGGTCGTCTTCCACCTCAAAACCTTCTACCTGTTCACGTTCAAGTTGGAACTTATTCTTCTTTTCGATCACTTTAAAATGGTGATAATCATCGTAATCAATCAGAGATAAGCCTAAACCGACTTCACCTGCACGACCACTACGTCCAATTCGATGCATATAGTCGGCAGGACTACGCGGAAGATCGAAGTTGATGACCACTGGTAACTTTTCTATATCCAGACCACGCGCGGCAATATCGGTAGCGATAAGTACTTGAATCTCGCCTGACTTAAAGCCGTCAAGAACACGCGTGCGCGCTCCTTGTCCTTTGTCACCATGGAAAACCTCGGCGGTGATGCCACGTTTCGATAGTTTTTGAGCCAGATGGTTGCAAGCATTTTTAGCATTAACAAAAATCAATGTCTGTCGCCACTGATGCTGTTTAATGAGATGTGCAAGTACTGCTGTCTTTTGACCCTTGTTCACGCTAAATACACGCTGGACCAAAGTACTCGCTTCAGCGCTTTGAAGTTGAATTTCAATTGGGTCACTGAGCAAGTGCTGAGCCAAAGTCGTTACTTTTTCAGGAAAAGTCGCAGAGAAGAGCAAGGTCTGTTTGTTCTTTGGTAGTAGATCAAGAATCTTATTTAGCTCGTCGGTAAATCCAAGGCTCAGCATACGATCGGCTTCGTCGAGAACGAGCGTTTTTACTTGGTCTAGCTTGATAGCGTTACTCGAGATCAGATCAAGTAGTCGACCCGGAGTCGCAACGATAATGTCACTACCACCACGAAGTGCGAGCATTTGTGGGTTTACTGATACACCACCAAATACAGCGACTGTTTTGATCTTATCTCTAAGATGATATGAATATGATTTTACACTATAGGCCACCTGAGACGCCAACTCACGGGTTGGAACTAGAATCAGGTGAGAAACAAAATTACCACGACGAGGATTTGAGGAATCTTGCTCAAGAATCTTTTGCAGAATTGGCAACGAAAACGCGGCAGTTTTTCCAGATCCCGTGTTGGCACCACCAATGATATCTCTTCCATTAAGCACATGAGGAATGGCATGCGATTGGATTGGAGTTGGCTGGTGATATTCTAATTCATCTAGTCGCTCGACTAGGGTTGAAGTCAGGCCAAGGTCGGCAAAAGTCGTTTGCTGTGTTTTATCTATCATTACAATGAGTGGCTCAATACTGGCTAAAGGCCGTGTATCTTATGCTATTTGGCGCGAGGGTGTTAGCTATATTGATTCAACCACAATATTAGCGGCGCATAAACGAGCTTCCGAGCTCACTATTTTTATTAGGACAGTCACCTCAAAGAGTGCTTTTTATACAAAACACAAAAATGAAATGTAGCGAAATTGACAAAACGATATTAACGCTTATTCATATAAATCTTAATAAAAACACTATTGATTCACTATTGTTACAAAAGCCTATCACGTTCTTACTAGTATCTAAAAAGATATTCAGTTTGTGAAAGTACCCAATAGCTTTCACGTTTTAAGCTCGCTAAACGGCCTCCCTGCTAGGCGAGCTATTTTTTTAGTAAAAATAATAGTGAATAAGGATTTTTTGCAAAATGAATTTCCTATTAATAGATGCTCAACCATTATTTCAAAAAGCGTTAGAAAGTTTAATTAGAACCATCTACCCAAACTGTACTGTATACAAAGAGAGCTGCGCAGCGAAATCGAGCCAGGTCATACGCAGCAAACGTATCGAAACTGTGATTTTGGATACTGAAATCAGCAACGGTAGCGGCATCGACTATGCCAAAAGATTGCGCTCACTGGGTTTTGAAGGTGCAATATTGTTCATATCTTCATGTAATTCAAAAATGTACTCGCAGATCGCTCGTACCAACCGAGCCAATGGATTGGTGTACAAAACGCAAGATATAAAGACAATTCGAGCTGCGATATTACTCGTCAGTCAGGGCAAAGACGCGTTCGAATCCAGTGTAGCAATACCTGCCCAAAAAACTTCGAACCTATCTGCCCGAGAGGCGTTGGTGTTGTCCTATTTGGCGAAAGGATACTCTAATAAAAAAATATCTGAACTTCTCTCTTTGAGCAATAAAACGGTAAGTACTTACAAATCTAGAATATTAAATAAATACAATGCCAATTCCATTATCGAAATAATCTCCTTCCAAGGTTCCATCTCTTAATAACTCCCCTCCCCCTAATCAGCTCAGCCATTGGTTGAGTTATATACGCATGCATTTCAAATGACGGGATAACGACGCTATGGGTTGATTCTCGCCGCCAGCCATATAGAGCGATGAGAATCAAACTTACCTTAGATAGGCTTAGCTAAGAACTTTAAACGATTTGAGTTTTTCAATCGCTAATGGCCTGCCAATGTAAAAACCTTGGCAGACATCCACGCCTAACATACGCAGTGCTTCAAATTCTTCTTTTGTTTCTACCCCTTCCGCGACAACTATTATTTCGGTTCTGCGGCACAGTTCTGTCGTTAAATCGACGATATGCCTCGACTTCAAGTCCGAAAAGTAACGCTTAGTAAATTGGCGATCGATCTTGAGTTCAGTAAACGGGATGTCCACGAGATTACCGAAGCTGGAGTAACCAGTGCCAAAGTCATCGATGGATATTTTTACACCGAGCATCCTCAGCCGAGCGATGTTACTTAGCATTGTTGTCGATGGCTGAAAAATTTGGCTTTCCGTGATTTCAAGGGTCAATAGAGATATGTCCATGCCGACTTCATCTACCATGCTAACCAATTTGTCGACGAGGTCGGGTTCCATAAAGTTGTCTGCGGTCAGATTTATGGATATTTTCATACCATCAGGAATATAGACAAAATCCACTTTGAGTCGATTCATGACGGCATCAAGAAGCAAGTCCGTGTGTTGGTTCGTTTCTAGTAGCGGGATAAAGTAGTTGGGGGTCAGTGTTCCTTTGAGGGGATGCTGCCAGCGCACCAATACTTCGAACCCAATAAGCTTGTTCGTCTTAAAACAAACTTGCGGCTGATAAACATTGTGAAATTGTTCGTTCTCTAAACCATATAAGACTTCATTTATAGAGAAATCGAGGTCCTTTTTCACTGGTGCGCAAGACAATAACTCACTTGTCATCTGTATAAGATTACACAGGCTATCTTCATAGACAGGTTTAACTAAGGTTCCGACCACATTAAGACCAAGAGTTGTCGCCATCTTGCTCGCTAAAGCAATAATGCCTTCATCAACACAGCTGGAGATACACACAGCATTGTTATAATGGTTTTTCTTTAGCTCCGATAAAAACATCAGTCCGTCTTTATCAGGCAAGTCGAGGTCACTAATGATTAAGTCGAATTGGATCCTGCTTAGTAACGCCATAGCCTTCTCTACCGAAGTCGCAGAGTGGACATTCTTGCAGCCAATATTTTTCAGTTTGTAGCCAAGTAAGATAAGCTCTAGAGGACTATCGTCAAGGATAAGTATGTTCATTTCTTCGACCTTTGATAGTTCTCGATAAGCGCAATGTTTTTCTGCATTACATCGGCCAGAATCTCTAGCTGTGACTTAAGCTCGACTTTTCTCCCTTCTTTAATCGAGCGTTCTACCTTGTAAATAATCTTGGCAAGATCATCGATGCCCAAACTTAACGCACCACCTTTGATCTTGTGTACCGTTTTCTGGAGCGCGGGTATATCCTCTTGCTGCTCTTCTAATAACTTGAGATCGCTTGATAGGCACGCTACCGAAATCTTCCTTAATTGCTCAACCTCCTCTTCACTATATTTGTCTAACCAGTGCGTGATAGGGGCGATTTTAGTTCCATTATCTAACAAGCATGCCTCCAATAGATTCCTTAGTTTCTCTATTCCATAAGGTTTGAACAAGATATGATCGAACCCCGATTCATTAGACTTACTTCGAACAATGCTCGAATCCTCTGCTGTACAGCCAATAATGGTTAGGTGTTTATCTAGATTGGCTTCATTGCGCAGTTTGCTAGAGAGTTCGAACCCATCCATATTGGGCATATGGCAATCCGTAATAAGTAGATCAAAGCCATCAGGATGCTCCATGATCGCGTGGTAAGCGGCTTCACCATCGTCAACCATATTGACCGTCAGCCCCAACTGCTCTAGCTGCTTACGAATCACAAGTTGGTTGATAGGGTTATCTTCCGCAACGAGTACCGTTCCTTGCAATTGCTCGAATCTTAAGGGCGTTAATGTCGAGGCTTTTTCTGTATGCTGATACAAGCATTCAAATAGTAAGTCTGGAAATATCGGCGAATTAGACAAAACAATCTGTTGTTGCTCCACTTGCTTAAACCCCTCAACACCATCCTTGAAGACAATACGTCTTTCGAAAGGTATCTCACTGTCGACATTGCTGTAGTCAGAAGTGATCAGAATGCTGTGTCCCTTATCTGGAATTTCTAACTCTCGGTAGCCGGTTAGCGTCGACCAGATAGCGACCCACTCTTTGATGTTGTCACTCACGTCACCGAACTGAATATCCAAGCTGCTGAGCTGTCCTTTGTAGGTGCTAACGAGCTGATGCGGTAGCGAAACCGACATCTTAGTACCAAGATTTTCAATACTCTCAACATTAAGTTGCCCATTCATGAGTTCGACCAACTCAGAAACAATGGACAAACCTAACCCAGTGCCACCGTACTTCCGTGCAATTGAGCTATCCGCTTGAACAAATGGACTAAACACAGTGGCAAGAACTTTTGTCGACATACCACAGCCAGTATCTGTCACCAAAAAGTTAATTGATGTATCGCTGAGTTCAACTTCTAATGTCACCGTGCCTATATCGGTAAATTTAATCGCATTGGACAGGAGGTTGTTAAGTATTTGCGAATACCTGAGACCATCAATAGAGACCAACCTGACATTGGTAGGTTTAAAGTCATAGTGTAGGCGGATGCCTTTCTTATCTGCGGCAATTTTGTGGACGCGCAGAACCTCACTGGTCTCTCGCAAGACATCACAATCAAAAGGGGAAAGCTTGAGTTGGTCAGCCTCCAGCTTCGAGAAATCCAGAATATCATTCACCAGAACATTCAGTTGTCTTGCTGATGACGAGATGTTGTTAATGAGCAAAGTTTCCTCTTCATCTTCGATTTTTGCCCCTAGCATTTCAATCAACCCGACCATGCCAGCGATTGGCGTTCTTAGCTCATGCGTCATCGAGGCGAGAAACTTATCGCGTGCCTGAATCGCCGATTCCGCCTTTTTCTTGGCATTCTTCAGATCGTTTTCTCGTTGGTTTTTCTCGGTAATATCATTAATGACCGTTAGGATGTATTCCTTGTCGTTGAGCGTGATTTTCTTACTGACATACTCCATCATTTCCATGTCTAGCGGACAGTTATATGTGCGGCAAACATCACTGATCGTCAGATCATTGTGGAACATGTCGTCAAATACTTTCTTATTTTTGTAGCCCATACCGCTTTCGGAAATGTGGCAAGCATTACACTCATTACTCAAATATTTGCTGCAGTTTGTGTAGCGGATATTGGATCTGCCGTCGTAGATAAAAACAATTGAAGGGATCTGACGAATCACAGAGTTTAAAAACTCATTTTCGATTCTCGTTGCAGCGGCATCTTTTTCCTTGATGATAACGTTGAGCTTCATATTCTTCTGCAACAAATAGAAAATCACGACGCTAAACAGAAAGACAAACACAAAACCAAACGTCACCTGATAGAGGTATTTTTCTTCATAGCCATAGACGACATTAAACGGGTCATAGGAATTCTTAATTTTGTTTAATTCGTTTTGATCCCAGGTTCTGAAAATGCTGTTCAGCACATTAATGAGTGAAAGCTTATCTGACGAAACGGCCATTGCCAGATTCACGACAATCGGTTTGGTACGATCGACAAAGTACTCGTCGTCAGCATGAGACGATATAATCATCTCAATGATATCTTCACGTATGTAAGCGATGTCAATCTCACCCGTTTCTAACGCCCTTAGGATTTTTTTAGAATCCCTAAACACTTTGGTGCTCTCGCCAAATAACTGATTTTTAACGTCAACATGCTTTTTGCTTTCAGATAACAGAACGCCTTTCGACTCTTTTTTGGGTTCAGCCGAATGTGCGAGGCTGACAGTGTAATAAGTAAACGACATGAAGGTGTCGGTAAACTCAACACTCTCGTTGGAGCCCATGGTTATCGATGAGTAAGGGACGAGATCAATCTCATTTGACGCCAGCATATCGTAAGTTGACACAGACTGCCTTAAGGGAACATACTCAAATTCGAGCGTCGTCCTTGATGATATCAGGTCTAGAACATCCTTGAGATAGCCAGAAAGACTTCCATCTTGATTCCTAAAAAGTAGAGGAAACGTATCGTCGTCGAATGAGTACTTGATGATATTGCTGTAATTGCTATTACGAAATGCCCTATTAATCATGTCCGAAAAATAATAAGGACTGATGCTGTTTATGAGGTGATCACTTTCAATCGAACGCTTGATAATCTTATTGATGATCTCGACTAGACGCTTGTTTTCGTCGAGTGAAACAATCTGCGCGTAAACAAATCCTCCCCAAGGAGGCGTTGAAATAGAGCTGGAGACATTATCTGTCGCGTTCAGATACTCGGCAAAGCTAATATAGCTATCAATAAATATCTTATCGTCACTCTTGAGAACACTTTGCGTACCCTGTCTAAAGTTAGCCACGCGAGTCACATTCTCTATTCCACGGCTATCCAAAATATTACAATATACCGTTCCAACAACGCACACCCATGGTCGCTTTTCTAAGTTTTCTTGGTCAACATAACTATTACTCCAATAGGCAACTGTGCTTTTAAATATAGGTGCTGAGTAGAACAATCCTTGCTTATCTTTAATCGCTTTATCGTTAAAATCGAGTATCAAGTCCGCTTCCTTTGCATACAGAGCAGACATCACTTGCGAGGTATTTTCAAACTCGACAAATTCGATCTTCAGACCGAGTTCATTGGCAATTTTTTTCAGATAGGTCACGTTAAGGTTATAAAACTCACCGTGTCCAGATGTCGGATAAACTGGCCGCCCTTTTTCGGACAGCACAGCGATATTCACATCTCCTAGGCTTTCTATGTACTGATAATCCTCCTGTGACATTGGGTCCATAGAGGCGGCATAAGCGGTATTAATCAATGACACGCTAGCTAGTAGAAAAAATATATTTAACAATAGAGACATCTATAAAACCTTGAAACTGATGTAAGTGAGTAATTTCAATTTAAATAACTAGGCCAATGATTTAACGATATTCACATACCATTAACCAACCAAGGTATCATTCATGTAACAATAGGAATTAAAATTAGAGATGTGTATCATAATTGCAACATGTCCATATTAAACACCAACTACCATTCCATTCATTTAATAAAAACAGTTCATGTCGAAAATTAAAAACATCCAAAATAGTTAAGTCCGAATTTAATACCTATCTATAAGCAATCAGCAAACCCTAACAATGACGTCAACCAATTCTCCGATGGTATAAGGTTTCTTCAAGCAACCATTCATTTGACTATTATTGAGTTCATTTTTTATATCATCGTAACAATGTGCACTGCATGCGATGATAGGAATATCGATATCAAACTCTCTAATCAAATCGCTGGCTTCAAATCCATTTAGATAAGGCATTTCTAGATCCATAAAAATCAGATCGTAGTTACGGTTATTTCGATAGTGCAAAACGAGGCTTTCTCCATCCTCAAAATGCATAAATTTCGCGCCAAGATGTGTCAACATCTTGATTAGCACAATAGCATTGAGAGGATAATCCTCCGCAATTAGGACGTTTATATCTTGAAAATTCATGATTGATTACATATGTACTCAGATGATCTCTCGGCGAAGATAGAAAATAAGCTCATCTAGATAATAAATTGAAAATCTCAACGAACTCATTATTATCAGATAGTTGTATTCATATTTTTCGTCGATAAAGACCATTTGTCTCAGATGATTGGAAAGTGAGTACAGTCCCAACAAACCTGAACTACCAACCAACTTATGTCTTCTGCGGCTCATGTCATCAATGAGAACAAACGATGAGTGGCCAAACGAGCAACATCGCCCCAACTTTAAAATCTCTTCTCTTAAACTTTGGATGAGTGTCATTGCGTCCGCTTTATTACCAAAGCAGACGTTGTCAATTAAGTAGGTTAGCTCCTCGCATCGGTATTTCATTGGGCCTTTTCACTATTTATTTCTATCTATTGAAATTCACTTTGTATCCCTTGCCCCTGACTGACTGTAGCTCTACTTTGCCGCAGGTTTGTTGACTGATTTTCTTTCTCAGGCGACTAATCGCAAGATCGAGCGCCCGACTCCAACCATCATAGCCATGCCCTTTTGTTGAATAACTTAATTCTTCCCGGTCAGCAAAGAAGTTATCCTGTGACAAAATAAAGAACAAAATATTGGCTTCATTTTTTGTCAACTCCAATACAGTACCGTTATATTCGAACGTACGCTGATCCTTATTAATTTCAAAACAAGGAGTATCGGCCTCTTCGTGATAAGCCTTAAAGTGCTCAGTATCTTCCATATTGACAAGTCGCTTAACTCGACTTATCAGGATATCCACTCCTCTCTGCTTTAATAAAAAATCAGACGCCCCCATCTCAAAGCTTTTTAATTCGATTCTGGTACTTTGTTTGGCGGTATAGACGATTACCGGGCAATCGAGTATTTTCGTTAACCGAGAAAATGAATCCAAACTTGACCCAGAAGGTAACTGAACATCAAAAATAGCAAGATCAAAATGATTCCCCACCGCAGCATGAAAAGCAGAGGAAACATCAAATGATTGTACAACTATAAATCCAACCTTTTCCAATGCTCCTTTTATTAGCCTAGAAGTAAATAGGTCATCTTCTAATAATAGGATTCGCTTCAAGACTCTTCCCCTATTGAAATGCAAGTAGCACCACTGTCTTAATTTTACTAAGAGGCCTTACGATTAATAAAATCGGAAGGAAGACGCCTTAAATCTGTCCAATCAAAAGTTATCTATAAACCATCAATCAGAACTATCGGCCATTGAATGTTTACAACTTTGACCAAACAAAGATTAAACCATTCAACATACACTCTTAGGCAACAATTTAGTTAAGTATTTTCTGACAAAATACCCGTTTACCTTTTAATGTCTTTATTGTAACAAAGTCATACAATTATGTATCAGTAACACATAATTTTCAGACTTATCTTACCTAAGATATAGGTTGTTTCATTACACACGTTGCATATATTAAGGAGAAGAGTGACATTTAATTCGTTTGCTCCGAGATGTTATTAATCACTTCGGTGACCTGGCTAATGTTTCAAGAGCTATTCTTTAGCTCCAAAACCAGTTCCGCCGCTTTGTTGATTGATAAAGAAATCATCTTAGTGATCTCTCTTGATCTATCCATGCCAACCTGACCAATGACGACTTGGCTTTTCACATCATCAGGCGCTTTTTGCCCATAATTCGCGTTGTTATTGACTTCTTGTGCGGTGTAAGACAGTTCGGTTACAGAAACACTAATTAGGTTGATCAGCATTACCAGCAATGTCAGTAAGATTTTTCAGACTACTCTCATACCATCGGTCTATTCTATCTGTATAGTCCACTTCATCGATATCCCTCGCAGAGGCTTTCAATAACATCAATCTGATATTGTATGTTGCGATAACATCCTTCCCATATATTTTTTAGTCGAATCAAGTGAATGCTGGCGATTAGCGTTGCTTTCTTCGAACTCACTACATACTGACAATACATGGAAAATAGTAGTGAAATGGTCAGAAATACTAGTGAAAACAGACTGATTAACCATGCTTTAATGGATAGATTTCGTTTTAGTGGATAGATTTCGAAAGTTAAGTTTCATTGGGCTGTCTTATCATATTAGGTAATTTCGACACAATATTACCAAAAGCCTCTGTTATTTTGTATCAATATAGTAACAACAACTAGATGACCCTCTATCGGCATAAAGAATTGACGTCAAGCCATTGAAGTTAAAAGCAATTTTATGTCGCCAGCCGAAATTCCATCAGTGGCGAATACCCCATACATTGCGCAGAATCCCAGCCAAATTGCCATTTAGAGCATTAAGTAAAATTCAATTGATTTTATTAAAAATTTGTCAGAATATTCCAATCCACCCACAAGCATCATAAACTTTAGATTAGAAAACCAAGCATCTAAATTGTTAGTTCATTCAAGCTAAAATAATAAAATCAGATTTATCAAAAATAATTAATTGTGTTTCAAATAGGAATCAACAGTGACTAGTGGGCTAAGAATCTCAGTTTCCATTGTCTAGTTTGAGACTATTGTTGAGAAAGAAGATAAGATCACTCAGCATATCGATATTGAGCAACTCGATACATAGTTTGATAATTTATGAATGAACAAGAACTAATTAGTACTATAAGAAATAAGAGACAGCTCCTTGGAATGACTCAAGATGACTTGGCTCAACTGTGTAATACTTCCCCTTCTCATATTTGTAGAATTGAAAACGGGCAATCCAGTCCGAAGTTGAGCACCTTAATTAAAATATATGACACGCTCTTGATCTCTATGACGATTCACTGCGAGAACAGATAATTCTATCTAGTTAACGCTTTGAACTATAGACGGTCGGTTTGAATAGGAGAACGTTTGTTGCAAGGTTCAGTATGGCTGGATTGATGATTAAACAGAGTGTGATCTCTTAAAAGAGAGAAAAGTCATGCCGCTAATGTTACGCAACTCGTTCTCTTAAACGTGCGAAGAAGACTGGATATTTATTTTTAATATGACGCTGTTCATCAACCATAATTTTGAAGGTTGGGCCAACGCGAAGTTGAATTATCACTTCGTCGCTGTCAAAACGCAGTACCGCTCCCTCTATGTCGACTGAGTTTTCATCATGGAGGTTTAGAACACCTTTGACGGTTAAGCCCTTGTACATAGAGGTGAAGTTGTTCATCACCATTCTTATCCCACCCTCGGACACCTCTGTGACTTGAAACATTTCATCTGCAAACTTTACAAACGGCCTTGCTCGCTTTGGGTATTTTAAACGGTAATATTTCCGTTTCTGATCTAAGTCCTTCATGCTCTTGCTCCCTACAACTCAGCATCCAGCTATATACATTAATTATAGTACTTCCTATTTAGTCAGTACTTAAGGTGATAATAATCTAACATACAAGGACTTACATCTACAGACCTATTGCCGTTGTCCTCTCTCTACTGAGAGCGAATCCCCGTTTCTCAGTCGGCAGCTGAGTGTCTTGCTGACCACACCACTGAAATTTAACATTTTTATTACTTATTATTCTACCAGCCTTGTATGACAACAGAACAATGCTCCAAACATTACTCACTGAGTGACTAATTTCTTTACACTCTAGCTTAGAGGTAATAGATTTTTCTAACGATTAATTGACATGAGGTCATTATGTCTGACCATCGTCTAGGCAACGGAATGGCAGCCTTTTCTTTCGTAGTATGGGGGTTGTTGCCTTTGTACTATCAATACCTACCCAACGCTGCGAGCGATGAGTTACTGGCGATACGGTTGATCGCCTCTGTTCCTCTCGGCGTGCTCATCGTCCTCATGTCTACCAAACACTTACCTAATTTAACCGCTATCTGGTTAGATAAACGCTCTCTCGTATATACCTTTGCTGCCGCTATTGTTATGTCTTTTTCGTGGCTTGCGTTCACTTGGGCGTTAACTAATGAAAGAGTCATGGAATCAAGTCTGGGCTTTTTCATCAGTCCGATTGTAACAATGGCGCTTGGGGTAATTTTGCTTGGCGAATGCCTGTCACTAGGCAAAAAAGTCGCGCTCCTGTTGGCATGCATTGGGCTTATTTATCAAATCATTCATTATGGTGAGATCCCCCTTGTTGCCATTTCGATCGCTGTGTTTTTCTCACTCTACAGCTGGCTGAAAAAGCAAATCGGTTTCGATTGGGCTACGAGTCTGTTTGTCGAAGCCTTGGTTTTACTGCCTATCGCAGCGATCTACATGCTGGTTAAAGAGATTACTTTTGGGGCCGTATCCCTTCACTCAGATACGACGACTCTTATGCTGTATCTTGGTTCAGCTCCAGCAACGCTACTCCCTTTGGTCTTCTATTCGATCGCTATACGACTGACCTCTTTAACAACAATTGGCTTGATGCAATATATCGAACCATCTATCCAGTTTCTTCTTGCCGTTTATCTATTTGGTGAACTCTTCGATGAAGTAAAACTCATCAGCTTTGGGCTTATTTGGGTGGGTTTAGCATTCACTGTGCTGGAAAGCGCACGATACCGCTATGCAGCCAAGAGCCGATAAAAAAATCCCCCGCAATAACGCGGGGGAAAGTGTCAAAATCCGAGACTAAGGCTGCCTTGCCACAGAAGAGCCATCGAGAAGAGCGCTGTTACTCCAAGCATGCTTGCTCCAAGCTTTTCCTTTCCTGCGAATGGATTCACGCCTTGTTCACTTTTGGCCTTGATGTAGAAATACAGTCCGGGCAGATAGAGTATTGCGGACAACAATAAATAGTTGAGACCAGACGCGTACAACAGCCATAGTCCGTAAACAGATGCACCGAGACCGATAAAAAGTAGGCTGCCTCGATTCTTCTCTTCAATGGCGATTTTTAGGACAAATGCTCCGACTAAGAAATACGGTACCAAAATCATCTCTGAAGCGATAATCAGCAAGGTGTCGTAAGTACTACCAGCGAACATGACAAAGATTAGGGAAACCTGAATCCAGATATTCGTTAAGGTCAGCGGCTTAACCGGACTCCCCGCTTCGTTCAGTCGCGCATAACTTTTAGGAAACATCTTCTCCTTAGCGCATAGATAAGGCGCTTCAGACGCAAGAACTGTCCAGCTAAGAAATGCACCACACACGGAGATCAGTAACCCAATACTGATGATGTATTGTCCCCATGGACCTAAAATGACCGTCAATACTCGCGCCATAGATGGGTTTTGATATTGAGCCAGTTCAACCGGCTTTACCACACCCATTGAAAGTAAGGTGACGAATACATAGATTGCTAACGCGGTAAGTAGCCCTAGAATCGTCGCTCGCCCGATGTCCTTTCTGTTTCGAGCTCTACCTGAGACGACAACAGCGCCTTCAATGCCGATAAACACCCATACCGTCACAAGCATCGTACTCTTCACTTGCGACCATAGACTGTGCTCCTCACCAAAATGAACGCCGGTAAAATCAAGAGTGAAAGTGTTCCAACTAAAGGCAAGCATCGCACAGACAATAAACACCATCAGCGGAACCAGTTTTGCGTACGTTGTCACCATATTAATCAATGCGGCAGTTTGGACACCGCGCAACACCAGCGCATGCACCATCCACAGCAAGCAAGATGCACCAATAATCGAAATTACCGTGTTGCCTTGACCAAAAATAACGTTATCCGGAGTATCAAATAGCATCCCTAGAGTGCTGAATACGATAACCAGATAAGAGACGTTGGCCAACATTGCGCTTAGCCAGTAGCCCCATGCTGAGCAAAAACCAACAAAATCCCCAAATCCCGCTTTTGCGTAGCCAAAAACACCGCTGTCGACATTTGGTCGATGTGAGGCAAGCGTTTGGAAAGAGAGCGCAAGAAAGATCATACCCACGCCAGTGATTGTCCAGCCAATCATTACAGCAGCAGGGCTAGCTACCGAAGCCATATTTTGTGGCAAGCTAAACACACCAGCTCCAATCATCGAACCGATGACGATGGCGGTCAGGGAGCTCAAGCCAAGTTTGTTATCCATGTTGTTTCCACGGGACGCAATCAGAAGGAAGGGATTTTACGACGATTAACTTTGAATAGGCAGACCTAATGCGAGGCATATCGCATACATAGCAAACAAATCTCACCTTTCATTGTCATCGATCAATGGTTGGAATCAATAGCAGTGAATTAGTCCAAATAAATGCAAATCAACAACAATAATCGTTGGATTCATAACTACACTACAGATATATAGCCTGAAAAATATAGTAAATACAGTATTGGAACCATTGAAATTCAGAAGAAAAATCAATGCCCCAATCAGAAATTGACGCAATTTATAGAACGACAGCTCGCCAAACTAAGATCATGGACTAGACTCAATAAAGGTATCAATGGCTGAATGCGCATTGCTTACCTATTATATCCATTACTTCCTGTTTGTGCGGTCGCTGTAAAGCGGCCATTTTTTTGCGCAAAAAAGCAGCCAGTTAGGCTGCTTCGGCGTTCAGTTAGTGTGTCGAGCTATCAGAGCGCTGACCAAACTCAGCTTGATGATAGATCTCAGCGAGACTCTTGTCTCTTCTCACTTTAGATTTGAGTTTTTTCGCAGCACTATTCTGCTGCTCTTGAGCTTTGAGCGCCTTTTCATGTGCTTTGGCTGATTGAATGAATTTTGGATCACACAAAGCCTGTTGACGTAGGCGGTTAACGCGTTCGATGGTTTCTGACAACATACTAGCCTCCTATACAACTGTATTTATAAACAGTATAGATACTCAATTCACTACGTCAAGAAAATACTGTATAAAAAAACAGGCACAACTTAAAGTCGCATAATGTATTGCTACACCTTGATAGATTGAAGCTATCACAACGATATAGACCATCCATTATCCTCCTGCGCTACAGCTGGTTAGACTCCGGTTATCGATCGTTTTGAGTTGAGGACATTATGAGAGCACTTGTTGTAGAAGGTGGCGCGATGAGGGGTATACGATGGGACGGAAACAAGGCGAAGAACACCTTGCGAGTCGACAAGGTGTTCATGGGTTAACAGCAGACAATTGTCACTTCTGTTTTTAGAGGATTAACGGGCAATATCGAGCAGGTTGTCTTTAACCCCGTTAACGCGGAACCATCCAGCAATACTGTAACGATCCGCGTTTGTAGGCAACATTTGACTGGAAATCCCATTGTAGGCTGTAACCACTGAATTTTGTCGCTACGAATCTTACGTTCTAGTGCCCTTTCTTCGTTACGTCCAATTCGAGCGTTTTTCCAATCTGCTGGAATACATTCCCTTAACTGTGCAACTTCATCTTCATTTAAAAAATCGTCCCATACATAATAACCGTGCGTAAACAACGCATCGATGAGTTGCTCCATTGCCAATTCTGCCCAATGATGAAATAAGTCAACGCTTTTACACAAGCGGCGCCATTGGAACAACTCAGGTTATTTACCGAATAGACAAGCCCTATTTGTCGAGAGCAAAAATCGTAAGATTCAGATCAATCGCATCGCCTAGCCAGTCGGCATAATCGGTGTGATCTTTTAAATCATCGCCCGTCACACCATGTATTAAGATTGAGTGACCGTTGCGTTGTTGATCTAACCAAGGAATGAGGTTGTTGAAATCTTTATCGGTAAAACTTACCGAAAAAATCGACATTTACCTTAACACTGCACTTCGCCACAGTCGCGCATACTTACGTTCATTACAAATCAGGCAACAATACCCTTCTCAAAAGCGTACTTAGCCAGCTCCGCCGTACTATGCAGGTCAAGCTTATGCTTTATATTCTGACGATGGGTTTCCACTGTTCGATAGCTAATGTTCAACAAAGAGGCAATTTCCTTACTACTCTTGCCTTCCGCCACCAACTTCAAAATCGCCTCTTCACGTCGGCTAAGTGGATTGGGTTTCTTACTACTCGGGATCACTTGTTGAGAAAACAAGGTCTGAGTTACTGATTCACAAAAGTAGGTCGATCCTTGATAGACTGTTTTAATCGCTTGGACCATTCGACGTGCACAGATTTCCTTGAGCATATAACCGACAGCTCCCACCTGCATCACTTTCATAATGTACTCACGATTGTCATGCATTGTGAGCATTAACACCTTTACATCAGGCATCTCTTCTTTGATTAGAGCTGTCGCATCAATCCCATTCATCAGTGGCATACTCACGTCCATCAATACAACGTCGGGCATTAAAGCTTTGACCACTGTTATCGCTTCCACACCGTTGCTGGCAGAACCAACCACCTCAATATCATCTTCAGTTTCTAAACGAGCGATAAATCCATCTAAAACAACTTGGTGATCATCGACAATCACCACTTTTATCGGTTTATCCATAAACTAATCCGTCCAATTCCAGTAACACAGTTATTTCCGTTCCGAACCCCGGCTCACTTTCTACTTCGAAGTCACCGCCAATAAATTCAACCCTTTCGCGCATATTTCTCAGCCCGATACCGCTTTTCCTAAGGGCGCTTCCGACATCAAAGCCAACGCCATCATCACGGATAATCAGTTGCAACATATTGCCCATTTGCTGCAGTATCACACTGACATTATTGGCATGTGAATGTTTTTCTATATTAGTCAGTGATTCCTGAGCCACACGGTATAACGTCGTTGCAGCATCGGATTGTAACTTACCAGGTTGAGTCGATAGTGACGCTTCGATTTCGACGCCAGAGTGTGATTTAAAATCGAGCAACAAACTATTAAGTGCGGCTTCCAAACCAATATCATCAAGGGCGCTAGGACGCAAGTTATGAGAAATATGGCGAACTTCATTAATTGCTGTGGTCAGCGACTGCTGAGACTTTTGAAGGTGTTGCTGCAATGCAGCATCGTCAATTTTGCTCGCCAGCAACTCCAAATGGCATTTGCTCGATACCAGAAGCTGATTGATGCCATCATGCAACTCCCGTGCTAAATGTTTCTTCTCATCCTCTTGGAACATCACTGTTTGGTGCGCTAGCTGTTTTAAGCTTCTATCAGCCAGTTTGTGTTCATGCAGATTAACCGCCAAGGTAATCACCACAATGACACCCACGGTAACCACCACAATCACAATTACTGAGAAAAAGGTCGTCTCTATATTGCGGTTAACTTCAGATTTCAGATTGGCGACTTCATAGGTGATATCTTCGATATAAAGCCCAGTGCCGACCATCCAATTCCATTTATCTAACCATGCGGCATAGCTTAACTTGGTGACATTTTCCCCTGTTGAAGGTTTTTGCCACAAATATTGATGAAAGCCGCCACCATTCTGTGCTTCAGCCAACAGCGCTTTAATCAGGTAGTCGCCATTCTTATCTCGAATATGCAATAGATTTTGTCCAACGAGGTCTGGCATAACAGGATGAACAAGATTGGTACCGCTTTCGTCGTAGGCAAAGAAATAACCGTCTTTATCTTTACCGTAGCGAAGCTTAGTCAAGACTTCTTTAACCTGTTGTTTCGCTGCTTCTTCTGGCAACTCTTCATCATTGTAGATGTGCGAAATCGCGTCAAACGCCAAGTCCACTTTGTCTTTAAGTGCCGTTTCTTTTGAACGAATCAGTCCATCTTCAAATATTTGGATCTCTTTCTCACCCAATGTTTTTGCTTGATGAATGGAGATCCAACTGGTCAAAGCCGTAACTAGGAGTAGTGGCAATAAGCTGAGTACAATCAGCTTGGCTTGTAGAGGCATTCCCTTCCCCCTTTAAAACAACATAGGTTGCTTACCCTAGTGGGCAAGCAACCTAACTTTAACAGGAGTTGTAGACTAACTGTAATTAAATGATCACATTCCGTAAAATTGTGGGAAGACAAGTAGGGTTATCAATACCGCGATTTGTATGCCGATGAATGGCATTACACCGCGATAGATATCTCTTGTCGTCACTCCTTTTGGCGCAACGCCTTTGAGATAAAACAGACTGAAACCAAAGGGTGGCGTCAAGAAGGATGTCTGTAAGTTCATCGCAATCAGAATCGCAAACCAAGTCATATTGATGCCAAGGATTTCTGCAACAGGCGCAAGAATCGGTACGATAATGAAACAGATTTCTACGAAGTCGATAAAGAAGCCGAGGATCAGAATAACCAGCATGGTAATGATGAGGAAGCCCCACTTCTCTCCAGGTAATTGCAGCATCCACTCTTCGACTAAATAGTCACCGCCAGTGTAAGTAAATGCCATAGAGAATGCAGTCGCACCCAACAAGATCGCAAATACCATCGCCGTCACTTTCACCGTCTCTTTTGACGCTTCGTAGACCATAGACCAACTGAACTGGCGGTATAGTAGAGCCAGTACGATAGCACCCGCACCACCTAGCGCCGCAGACTCTGTTGGTGTCGCGATGCCAGCAAAAATTGAACCTAACACGACAACGATTAGAGCGAGCGGCGGAACAACCGCTTTTAACGCTTTAATGACTTCCTCTTTGCGGCTGATATCACCATCACTCGGAATCGGTTGAGCCGCTTCTGGATTTAACTTGGCGTAAATCAAGATATAGACCACATACGCACCTACGAGGGCGAGACCAGGCCAAACCGCTGCTTGAAACAAGTCGCCTACAGGGACACCGAGCACATCACCCAATAGAATCAATACGATAGATGGCGGAATGATTTGTCCTAAAGTACCAGACGCACAGATGGTGCCGCATGCTAACCCTTTGTCGTAATTGTACTTGAGCATAACAGGGAGAGAGATTAAGCCCATTGCCACCACGGAAGCACCCACCACACCAGTAGACGCAGCAAGTAAGGCACCAACCAAAACGGTAGAAATCGCAATACCACCACGTACCCCACCGAACAGTTTGCCCATGGACTCAAGTAACTGTTCTGCTAGACGTGTTTTTTGCAGAACCAAGCCCATAAAAACAAACAGCGGAACGGCCATCAGAACCGTATTTTCCATTATCGACTGAACGCGGTAAGGCATAAAGGCAAACATATCCCAACCTTCAGCCCAAACACCAAAGATAAGAGCGATACCACCAAAGGTAAACGCGACAGGGAAGCCAAGTAGCAGAGCAAACAAGGCAACAAAAAACATTACAATACCAACCATTTTCCTGTCTCCTTACTTCTGTTTTTCTGCGTAGATTAGATGCGGGTTAACGATCTTGTTTAATGAATGAAGAAATAGACCAATACCGCTAATAGCCATGAACAAGAAAGACAATGGAATCATAGCCTTGATAATCCAGCGGTAAGGTAAGCCACCCGGATCGCCCGATGTTTCTCCCAGTGCGTAACTCTCTTTGGCGAAGTCGATACCGTAGTAAGTCACAAGGATACAAAATGGTAGTAAGAAAAAGAGTGTTCCAAGCATATCGATGATTGACTGAGCTTTATGAGACAAGCGCTCATAGAACAGGTCTACTCGAACATGGCCACCCGCTTTAATGGCATAAGGAATGCCGAGTAGGAAAACCGCTGAGAATAGATGCCATTCCATTTCCTGAAAGGCAATTGAAACATCATTAAAGGCATAGCGCATTACTACGTCATACACGACGTTAGCCAATAACAAAATGAACAATATACTTGATAACCATCCGAGGAAGTCACCAAAGCGATTAAATACTCGCTCGATATAAATTAGGCTTCTCATTCCCTACTCCATGGAATTTTGAATGTACGCCATGCTGATTGGCATGGCGTTTATTAGAGGTTTTTCTTGGGCTTAGCACCATGCGTGACACCGTCACGCATGGCAATTCTAATTATTATTGTGCTTGGCTGTTCAGGTAAGCACGGTGTGAAATATCTGTCCATGAACGAACTTGTTTTAGGTAATCTGCTTGAGATTTCTGAATCTCTTTCGCAAGGTCGTCAGACTCAGCATGCTTAGCCAGTAGACGGTCATTCGCTTCATGCAGTGCATTCATTACCTCAGGTGGGAAGTCTTTAACCTGAACATCAGGATATTCAGACTTGATAGAAACCCAGTTTTTGCCACTTTCGTGCGTTGCTTGCGTGTACATATCGTAAGCCGCTGTACGCATAGCCACACGTAGGATTTCTTGTAGATCTTCTGGCAATCCCTCCCATACACGTTTGTTCACTAGGAATTGAAGTTCTGAACCTGGCTCATGCCAACCCGTGTAGTAGTAAGGTGCAATTTTGTGGAAGCCCATACGTAGGTCTAGTGAAGGTCCAACCCATTCCAACGCATCAATCGTACGACGTTCAAGCGACGTGTACAGTTCACCAGGTGCGATGTTGGTTGGTTTTGCGCCCAATTCAGCTAAGATTTCACCAGCAAAACCTGGGATACGCATTTTAAGACCTTGCAAATCTTCGACTGAATTGATCTCTTTCTGGAACCAGCCGCCCATCTGAATATCAGTGTTACCACCAGGGAACGAGAGTAAGTTGTGAGGGGAATAGACTTTATCCATCAGTTCCATACCACCACCATGGTAGAACCACGCGTACTGCTCTGCTGGTGTCATACCGAAAGGCATAGAAGTGAAGTAAAGAGTGTTAGGTACTTTGCCTTTCCAGTAGTAAGAGCCTGAGTGACCCATGTCATATTGACCAGACTTAACCATATCGAAAATACCTAACGGCGCTTTGTGTTTGTTCGCTGAGTCGATACGAATTTGCAAACGGCCATTAGACATTTTCTCAGCCATTGCCGCCATATTCTTTGTTGCGTCACCAAACACTGGGAAATTTGGTCCCCAAGTTTCAGCAAGCTTTAAGCGATAAACTTTTTCAGCTGCGGATACTGAAGTCGACATAACCGCGAGAGCTGCTGCCATCGCCGTCACTTTTAATACTCTTTTTAGAGATTGTTTAATAAGACTCATGTTCACGTCCTTTGTTTAACGGTCATACCCATCTAGGTACCTTTTGTTTCACTTATAGATTGAGTCATCTATTAACAAGATAAAATCAGCGAGAACACTGATAAAATTTAACAGCGACACGTAAAATTCGACTAAAGAATTACGTATTAATACGTAGCCAAAAGTCCATAAACAAATAAATACCTTTAAAAACATAGTATTAAATTGAGGCATCAACTCAGCACTATGAGGATATACTTAGTAAGTCGTACGCGATAGAAAATAAATATATTGATAAAAAGTGTGACTTGGACAGATAAAATTACCACTAGATATGAAAAAGCCCCGACATAAGTCGAGGCTAATACACATTAATCAGCAAAGCACTTAGGCTTGCAGTGATTTTTCCAGCGGCAATTAAACTGCTTTATAAATAACTTTGTTGCCCGCTAGTTGCTCTTTGACTACTAGATTTTCTTCTAATAGTTTCTTCAGCGCACCCGTTGCCCAAGATGCTGCTTTAGCATCGTCTTGACCCGCTGCCAGACCGATACCTTTAGGGTTGATGCCTTCTGCGTTGCTAACAACGATTTCTAGAACTTGTTGCTGCTTTGGAGTAAGCGCAACGTCAGTTGTTGCTGTTGCAGCAACGACTACTTTCTCCGCTGCTGGTTTTACAGCTACTTTCTTCTCAACTGCAGGCTTAGCTTTCTTTGTTGCTTGTACATTTGCAACTGTCGCTTTGATGCGTTTTTGCAGTTTTGCCTGCACTTTGCGCTTGTGAGCAAGTCTCATCGAGTATCTCTCCATTTCACTGCATACGGAGCAGTGGTGAAAATTTGAAGCGCGATTTATACCAAAATTTTGCACCCATTTACAGAGCATGGGGGGTTTTATGCCACAAAAATGCGCGATATGCTTGGATCAGACTACAATTTAATCAGTCTCTCCAGTGATCAAATTCGTCACTACTGAGTATATAAACAGAGGTATTACACTTACGGGTTGTGGAATATGCAAACGGTACACTTAACCAATCACCCTTTCCTCATTTCACCGATTACGAGTCGCTGGTTAGTCGGACTTTTTGTCATCGGCTTCCTGTTTCTTATGCTCTATGCACCAGGATGGCAACAAGCCGTTTTAACCGTGATTGCGGTTCTTTGTCTGCTCGGATTCGGCTACTTGTTAGTGCTAAAAAGTACCGTTCAATTTACCCTGACAGCCAGTCACTTTCAGCAACACCTGTTTAAAGGTGGCTGGGTACTCAAGTGGAACAACATTCAAAAGATAGGTATCTGCCATTATGATCAGGAGGGATGGCAACAGCCTCTTCCTTGGATTGGAATTAAGATTAAAAACTACTCCCCTTACTTAGAGAGCATATGCCCGCGAATAGCGACTGAAATTCTGCTCAGTCAACGCGCCCTGCTCTATCTGGGCGCTCGCCAGCATCATCAAAGTGAACGTTTTGAAGAGATCGTTTTAGACTCACAATCTTATCGAAACTCAAGTGGTAAGGAATTTAAGGGATTGCAAGCGATGTTAGCTAATCGAATGAGATATCAGCGTGAGTATTTCGATTACGATATTTTTATCTCAGCAAATGACCTTGATAGAGATGCCAAAGACTTTGTCGGCCTTGCTCGACGTTATTTAGCCGCTGCCGATCCTGAGGAGTAATGGAATGGCTAGTCGGCAATCTCCTGCCCATTAAAAAGGTCGCATAAGCGACCTTTTCTGTGTATTCCGTTAGTAAAGAGGCATTTCATCCGCAACGAATGGATTCGAAGCGCGTTCACGACCAAACGTTGACTCTGGCCCATGACCAGGGACAAAGCACACATCGTTACCTAGTGGCCATAGCTTGCTCTTAATCGAGTTAATTAGGGTATCAAAATCCCCTTTCGGGAAATCGGTACGCCCCACAGAACCATTGAACAGAACATCACCAACAAAAGCCAGTTTCGCTTCTTCGCTGTAAAGCACAACATGGCCCGGAGTGTGTCCCGGAGTGTGAATGACATTCATAACCTGTTGACCAAACACAATTTTATCGCCGTCATTAAGCCATTGATTTGGCTCAAACGCTTGAGTCAAAGGGAAACCAAACATTTGGCTCTGGCCTTCAAGACCTTGTAGCCAAAAGTTATCATCTTTATGCGGACCAACGATTTCTACACCGCCTAGCTCATCAGCCAACGGTTCTGTACCGCCAACATGATCTAAGTGACCATGGGTCAAAACAAGGTTAACCACTTTGACACCAAGTTCTTTGATTAGCATCGCGAGCTGTTTCACGTCGCCGCCTGGATCAACAACGATACCTTCCATTGTTTGGTCACACCAAACAATAGAGCAGTTTTGAGAAAACGAAGTGACAGGAACGACTTGATACTTAAGTGACATAAATAAACCTTGATAAACGTCTTAACTCGCTGAACTATGACATTTGCCAAGCGCTTTGACAACACTCGACCCGCGCCCTAGTGATAAAGCTATGACCAATAGCGAACTGGACCAGTGTCAATATGAACAAAATTACTACTTGGATAGTAACCTACGCCACCAAGTTGTAGCTCTCTAGAAACGTCTCGCACGCGCTTCAGACTGACACCGTCAAGACGAAAATCTATCGCTTGACCCAGCATATGATAGCTCTTCTTTGCCACACCCTTTGACTTACCGCGCAATGATTCATTCGTCGCTGGAGAGCGGTAGCCTGAGATAATCTGAACTTCAGCTTCGACACTTAGCGCTTTCTGAATCAAGCTAATGTGATCGAACAGTTTCTTATCCATTGGATAGACTTCGTCACGTCTAAAATCGCGGCAAAGGTGATTCAGTCGGTTAAGTTCTCGTGAAACGTAACGGGTACCATCAAAGTAACATGTTTCAAGCGCTTCTCGTGTATGGAGGTTTGTCAGTGCAAGAGTTCGAGGTTGATCTGGGTATTTCGCCAAAGCGATACTAGGAATACAACTCGCTACTACCAAACCACTTCCGGCCAGCTTAATAAAATCTCGTCGGGATAATGCCACTTTCAAATACCTTCACAATAATTGTTGCTCTAACGTGTCGACTGGTGACACTACCTAACTCTGTTGTGAAGTGCAAATGCATAAAACGTGCTCAAGGTGGCACTTGAGCACGATCTTTTTGCTTAATTGTTGAACCTATTGATAAAAATAGTTTCGAATTGCCTCGGTAAAGGTTTGGTCAAGTTTATCCCTTTGTGTAACTAAATCTGTCGAGGCGGTAAATGTCTTCCCTGTAGTGGACATTGCCTTCCTCATACCATGCCGTTTGGTAAATGATATGGACTGGTATACGATTTTTGAGAGGGATCGACTGATTGGGTCTCGGTGTCTGTTGAGCTTGTTCATCCATCACTAAACCCTGTGTTTGCAGTAAGGTATCCGCAAACACATCAGCGTTCTCAACTCGAATACATCCTGAGCTAAACGCTCGTTGTGTTTCAGCAAACAGGTTTTTACTTGGTGTATCGTGCAGATATATCGCTCGTCGATTAGGCGTATTAAATTTATAAAGGCCTAACGCGTTAGCGCGCCCTGAAAGCTGCGTCATACGATAAGGAAACGTCTCTGGCTTGAGGTTCTCCCAGTCAATATCGTTTGGGTCTATCACTTCTTGTGAGCCCCATTTGGGAATAATCTGGATATTATGATTGACGAGATAATCCCTGTCCTGCTGCACTTTCGGGATAATATCTTCCACCATGATTTTCCAAGGGACATTCCAGGTAGGATTGAGAATCAAGGAATCTAACTTCGTCATCATTAGGGGTGTTGGACGAGCCTTTTTACCCACCACTACTTTTGATTCGAATACCGTTTGTCCCGAATTCCAGTATTTCATTTGGAAGCTCGGCACATTGACCACGATAATCGTGTCTCGTTCTGCTGGCCAGTAACGAATACGCTCAGCGTTAATCGCTAAAATGGCTAGCCGCTTCTCGATCGGTAAGTTAATCCACTTAATGGTTTCTGGACCAATTATGCCGTCTGCCTTTAAGCCATGTAGTCGCTGAAACTCTTTCACCGCATTTTCTAGTGAACGGTCATACCAACTCACGTCCTTGCGTACATCCAAGAGGTTAACGTCGACTATTTCTAGCCTTTGAAGCAGTACATCCCGATTGTCCAGCTTATCTCCAACCTTAACCAAACCTGACTGTCGATACACTGGCGTATCGATTTTTTGGTATTTGACCATATGCAGGTAAGTGTCAACGAGATCCTGATAACCTGAAGAGTCAGGAGTATACGCTTCGATCAACTCACCCAGTTGCTGCTGCCCAATCGCTCTGTGGGTAGCAATTAGTGCACTGTTGGGAGGAAGAGGCAGAGGTTGCGTCATTTTGCGTTCAAAGAACCAGTCTTGCCCACGAGTCTTCGCCACTTCGGCATAACTCATGTAAAGCAGTAAGGTATCGGTCGCAAGTAAGTCATACTCGTACCAGCGATTGCTCTTGCGGTAAAACTGCAAATAGCTTAGCTGACGGGAAAACAACGCGCTAAAGCCAGCGAGATCGATGACTTCTAGCTGAAACTCTAACTTGCTACTTTGTTGCAGATCGAACCAGATCATCTGATCGTTGTTATTGCGGTAAATATCTTCAACCACAGCAGGGTATTGCAACAATCGGTGCAGTTGACTGTCCGACTTCAACCATCCTATCTGATTAAAATAAGGGGCAGATAGCACCGCTGAAGGAGTCAGACACAATAATATCAACCAATAAGCCCATCTTCGCATTGTCACATCCCTGCCATACGTTTAGGTAAAGTATGGCAGAGATGAAAGCGCTCGGTATGACTTGTTTTTAAGACTGACGGGAGTGTCTAAGTTTTTCAGAAATTAGCCGCTCAGTTTCGCCCAATGGTTGTCCCACTGCACACCAGATTGCACGATCTCCTTAGCGCCTGGCGCGGACTGGCTAATCACACCACCGCTACCTGAGCTCACTTTAAACTGATCACTTTCAACGACGACTCCAGAGGCATCAGGCAGTGGAGCCAACTCAACCAGCTGGTGCGTCTCTTTCGACCAGATGCCGTAGCAGTTGCCGCGAGGAGAAGTCGCTAAAATCCACTCTTGCGTTGCCGCGATACTCGCAATGTAATGATCAAAGCGAGCCCACTGCTCAGGCTCTGCTTGTAACGGCACAAGCTCTCCTCCCACTTTATGCATAGCCAACAGCGAAGGATATTCATCCGCCTCACCTCGGTACTGCTGCCCACACAGTACCGTGTCTGAACCATCGTGGGCCAAATGTCGGATACTGAGTTTGTGGTCGCTCAGTCCCACTTGCTCAATAAGCTCGCCATTGTGATTTAAGTAACTCAGACTCGGCATCATTGTAGCCAAGTTGAGCGGCTCACGCCCATTAGTGTGCACCCCGCCGACACCGATAACCAAGATATCATTTGGCATCACGATCACTTCATGAGGGCCGACGCCAAACCCGCTAAACTCAGCGACTTTTTTGTAACCTGCAGCAACATCATAAATACCAATAATGCCTCGGCTGGTACCACGCTCACCTTCAGTGGCATATAACCACTGCCCGTCATTTGAGTAGACACCATGTCCGTAATAATGACGGTTGCTGTCCGCAGCTCTCAGTTTGATCACATCACCGGTCTGAAAGTCAAACACCTGAAAGAAGGTCCCTGGCCGACGTCCAAAGGCCACGGCGTGATTCAGTTGCGCTAAAGTGGCGACACCGTGCCCTCTTTGCGGGAGGGATACTGAGTGGATTGGCATACCATATGAATCTGCAACCACTGCACTGTAACGATCTCGACCTGCAATTGCGCACCCAACCAGAGAGGGTTGCTTCATTTTCGGTTTGGTAGAAACACATCCAACAAGCGGATAAGCCGCTGCAAATAGAGCCGCCTTTAGCAATTTACGACGAGTACTATCAGTCACCATCAGTTGCGTTGAATCCTATAATTACGCCTAGTTCAATCGCGACTTCTTCATGAATCAGATATTGCAATTGCTCTAGTTTATTGTATTGAGAGTAGGCGTTTTGGTAGCCTTGCTTGGTTTGCAACATATCGAACAAGCTCATGTCCGTTGGCCAAGTCTCAATGGTCATTGCAAACTGATTAGCCACTCGATCGGCAAGATCCGATTTGTCTTGCTGACGCAGTATGGCATCCAGTCCATTGCCCTCGGAAAAATAGAGTTTTTCTATCGCTACTATATTGGCACGAAGGTTTTGCATCGATGTTTTAGAGCGCCAAGACTCTGAAAAATATGGGCGAGGTTGACCAAAATTCGCCAGCGGGCGGCTCATTTTTTTCATGCTGTATTCGAGCTGGTTAGACAGCAGCGCAATATACTCTGATTGCCATTGCTGCTCGTTAAGCTCAACCCATGGGTTCAACGTCCATGCGTCAGCAATTTTATTGGCATTACTTTGAAGATTTTCTGCAATCGACGTCGCGGTCTGACAAGTTCGAGGATTCCCCTTCAAATCAGAGGCTTGATCAAACACTAACCATTCGACTGAACCTAGTCCCTGAACGGTAACACTCTGAAGCGCAATCGCTTGCGCTGACCAAGCATTAGGCTGCTTAATCAATGCACTCATTTTAAGCCCAGTGGTATTTTTTTTGTCGGGCCAAAACTGTACGTTCCAGCTTTGGGCCAAAGCCGCTTCTGGGCCACGCTCTTGTCCTTGGAGCGCCATCCAACTCAGCATAGTCTGATGCCATTGAGATTTGACTGCTTCAATATCTGTGGTCGAAGCACAATAGCTTGATATCGAGTCAGTGAGCTTATCGGCCTCTGTTCTAAACTTCTGCGCAGACATAAACTCGACTTGATAAACGGCCTGACTATAGTGATCAGTCAGTTGAGGCTGATTTGCATCATTTCCAATACTTTGGCACCCCAAGAGTGACAACGAAAATGATGAGGCTAAAACAAGCTTGGTATAGTTCATCGGTAATTCCTATAGCGAGTTAAGAAATGCAATCAGTGCATCTCGTTCTGTCTGATTAAACTGCAACACCTTCTGTTTTGCGGCTTCAGCTTCTCCGCCATGCCACAGTACTGCTTCCATCAGGTTACGTGCACGTCCGTCATGCAGAAAATAAGTGTGGCCATTGACTTCTTTGGTATAACCAATACCCCATAGAGGTTGTGTTCTCCACTCCTGCCCATTCGCCAGATATTCTGGGCGATTGTCAGCAAGCCCTGGCCCCATATCATGCAGTAACATGTCAGTGTATGGGTGAATGGTTTGGTTAGACAACGATGGCAGTTCTTCGCGTGTTGCCGTCTTTACATTGGTTTTATGACAGCTTTCACAACCCACTTTTGCAAACAATTGTTGCCCTAATTTAACTTCCGGCTTGTTGATATTACGTCTTGCTGGGACCGCTAAGTGCTGTGAATAGAACTCTACGAAATCAAGAATGTTATCACTGACCTCAGGTGAACCACCGTTAGGTAACTCGCGACAAAGTGTCTGCTTAGCAGTACAGTTCTCATTTGGAAATAGCGAGCTAGTTAGACCCACGTCGCCGTTAAAAGCCGCAGCATTCTGCTGCATTAAGTTCGGCTGTCCCGCTTTCCAGCCAAATCGACCGATAGCAAAATCATTGCCACGAACGTCCCAGACGATATTCAGTTTTCCTGAGATACCATCTCCGTCCTTGTCTTGCTCATCTGCCCATGCTTTTAGTGTTGCAGCAGGAATACTTTCTAGCAATCCAAGACCTATCATTGGCGGCGCAACACGAGCAGACATTTGCGTTTGTGGGTGCATCTCTCCGTAACCCAACTCAACAATCGATAAATTCGGTTTGCGCAATGACACGCGTGTTCCGTCAGCAAAAGTCACCGGAACCTCTTGGTATGTAATTCTTATTTGGCCTTCCACCGTTTGATCTTGCAGAGCAAAGTCTTGTAGTTGACCACCATAAGTTGGCTCTGGAATAGTGCCATCTTTGATATACGCCTTTTTCTGCTCAGCAGTCATTGGCGGAATACTTAATCGCACCAACATCGAGACCGCGTGAAGATCATTGGCCTCTGGCGGATGACCTCGCCCATCTTTAATGTGACAGTTTTGGCACCCATTTGTATTAAACAGCGGCCCTAACCCATCACGTGCATCGGTAGACGCTGGAGCCTGAACCCAAGGGTTACGGAAAAAACTGTTTCCGACACTAAAGTCCAGACGTTTTGACATAGGCAAATTGCCCGCTGGCAGCGAGAACGCATTGGGGCCTTCTTTCTCGACCGTTGTTTTGCCTCCCGACGTGACATCATAAGCAAAGGATGACATGGAGGTGCTAAGCATTAGCAAACAGGTTAAAACTGGTTTCAAGTACAACTTCATTCTGATAGCTCTCATAAGGCGCTATAACCGCACAGATTAAATGGGAATAATTCTCAAAAACACATTAGATAAAAAACGGCAAAAGGGCTCTAATGAGCCCTTCGGTTTAAGTCATCGAGCGATTAAAACTCGTGATCTGCGGTGTCTGGATTCAAACTCGTGATACCGACAATTTTTGCCGCTCGTTCAATTTGAGCTGTCTGCGTCACTAGCGACATGATGGTTTCATTGACCAATGCGTTACCTTGCGTGTTACCAGCAGCAATCAACTGGTCAAAGAACTGGTTGTTCTTTTCAGCAGAAGTCACTAACTGACCCACTTGTGCACGAGTGACATCAAATTGCTTTTGAATCTCTTTGGCTGCCTGTTTGTCTTTCTGAGCAACAAGTTCGTGAATACTAGGACCAGCTAACAATGTACCGTCTTGACGCTGGTATGTGCCAGTGTAGACGTTGTAGATGCCTTGCTCATTGTAGTAGTGTGAATTGTGCGTATTGTCCGAGAAACAGTCGTGCTCATCTTCCGTTGAGTTGGCTTCTAGAGCAACTTTCATACGCTCACCAGCCAATTCGCCAAGAGAAAGTGACCCCATACCAAACAACATTTTACGCAACCCTTTATCTGCGGAATCGTTGATCAACTCTTCACGATAGTTGCCTTTAACATCCGCTGACCACTGATTTTCCATCCACTCTAAGTCCTGAACGAGTAACTCAGCGGCGGCTTTTAGATAGTCACCACGACGTTCACAGTTGCCGTTGGTACAGTTTTCACCGACCACAAAATCTGTGTATGCACGCGCACCTGCTCCTGCATTAGTTCCGTTTAAATCTTGCCCCCAAAGAAGGAACTCAATCGCATGGTAACCAGATGCGACGTTCGCTTCCGAACCACCGACTTCGTTTAGATCAGCAATCAGCTCTGGTGTAATTTTCGCTACATCTAACCTTGTTGCACCGATCGTTAGCTGCTTATTAGCAACGATGTTGGCATTTGCGCCTTCATTACCCAGTTCGTATTGGTATTCAGGTGATACGTAGTCAATGAGGCCCTCATCCAGCGGCCACGCATTTAGCTGACCTTCCCAATCATCGACAACAGCGTTACCAAAACGGAAAACTTCAGACTGTTGGTATGGAACGCGAGACTCAAGCCAAGCTTGTTTTACTTGCTGGAATTTTTCGGCCGTTGGGTTAGCCAGAAAGACTTCGATCGACTTCTCTAGCGATTGCGCTGTAGTCAGTGAATCGGCAAACACAGCATGAGCAACGTCAGCATAGTGCTCAACAACTTGTTCTTTGGTTACATTTGCTGCGAATACTGAGCCACTTGCCATCAGTAACGACGCTGCGACTGATTGAGCCAATAGAGATTTTACATTCATTTGAAAAGCATCCTTGTTGAGCTTAATAATTATTCTTTATTGCTAGTGCTAATTATTATCATTTGTACTACTGGATGCAAATAATACAAAGTTACAATTTTTTTGCAAGTAGCAAGTAAATTACCACCTTCTAAAGAAGGTGGCTTTGTGTGAGCCCCCTAAAAGGGGGCCTTTGTTTAATCCAACGCCAACTGGTGCTGCTCTACTCGCTCTTGCTTCTCTTGATGTCTTACATATCGGCGTATGATTTCTTCATTGATTCCAACACTATCGACAAAATAGCCTCTTTGCCAAAAGTGATTACCCCAAAGCCTGTTCTTCCTAAGATGAGGAAACTTACTAAATAGCTTTAAGGCTATTTTGCCTTTCAATACCCCCATCAACTTGGATATCGATAGCTTTGGTGGAATCTTTACTACTAAATGCACGTGGTCAACTTGTATGTTTAACTCTACTACTTCACATCCAAGTTGATTATACCCAATCAACTTGAAAATGCAGGCTTGAGTACCTGAAAATTATCATTGATTCGAGACGTCAGTGAACCTGCGATCTCTGGAAGAGTCACAGTAAAAAATTGATCGATGGCTTCCTTGAAGTCTCGTTTATTTTTGAAGTAAACGTTATTCCTCGACTGCTCGTTCATTACCTTCCAAAGCCGCTCAATTGGGTTGAGGTTTGGACTGTAAGGTGGAAGATAATGTAGTTCGATATTTAGGACAAACGCTGCATCTTTGACTAAGTCACTGCGGTGATATCCCGCACCATCTAAGAT
>NZ_QEWN01000020.1 GCF_006124995.1 Vibrio sp. Hep-1b-8 | reverse complement strand
ATGCTATTAACATACCCACCTTCCTCACTGCTGAAAGTACTTTACAACCCGAAGGCCTTCTTCATACACGCGGCATGGCTGCATCAGGCTTGCGCCCATTGTGCAATATTCCCCACTGCTGCCTCCCGTAGGAGTCTGGACCGTGTCTCAGTTCCAGTGTGGCTGATCATCCTCTCAGACCAGCTAGGGATCGTCGCCTTGGTGAGCCATTACCTCACCAACTAGCTAATCCCACCTGGGCATATCCTGACGCGAGAGGCCCGAAGGTCCCCCTCTTTGAGCCGAAGCTATTATGCGGTATTAGCCATCGTTTCCAATGGTTATCCCCCACATCAGGGCAATTTCCCAGGCATTACTCACCCGTCCGCCGCTCGACGCCGTTAACGTTCCCCGAAGGTTCAGTTAACTCGTTTCCGCTCGACTTGCATGTGTTAGGCCTGCCGCCAGCGTTCAATCTGAGCCATGATCAAACTCTTCAATTTAAGATTTTGTCGGCTCAATGAATACTGACTTCAAAACTGATATTTATGAAAACATAAACATGTAATTTTAAAGCTATTATCGTTCCAACAGAACGATAATGAATTGACTGTGCCAAGTCCTCTAATGTTTCCAAAAGAAGTCTCGTTTGGTCACTTCGTTTCATTGAAACCTAATTTGAAACCCCTCTTTATTTAGAGAAGTTTCTAATTGGATTATCATCAACGAGTGCCCACACAGATTGATAGGTCTATATTTTTAAAGAGCTTTTTCTAGCCAGCTTAGCGTTTATCGCCTCACTGCTAGGGGTGCGTATCTTACGCTTCCCATTTTTAGAGTCAAGAGTTTTTTTAACTTCTTTTTTCTCTTTCCAACTCGGCGCGTGACTTTCGTCTCATTCCGTGTCGATGGAGCGGCATTATAGGGAGCTCTGAGAGGATGACAAGTGTTTTTTTGAAATTAATTTCCGTTTGGTCAAAAAGAAATCAAACCGCTGAAAATAGAATAAAATTTCAACATTTGAGTCAGGTCACATCAATAGGTTGGAAAAACTACAACCATATACGTAAGATCCCTGTGTCTATTTTGTTAACGGTAGACCTAATTTTTCTCAAACCTAAAAGTTGTATTCCAATATGAGTTCAAACAAATCGACCTTAATGATTGTCGCCTTAGCTGTTTTGGGTGGGATCATCTTTTCGCAGGTAGCTATTCCCCCTGCTTTGAGCTTTGTTCTAGGTGTTTTTGCTTCCGCTTTTATTCTTAAACTTTCGAACACCAACATCGAACAAGATCAATTGAATGACCCTTCAACTAAAACACTCTATGTCGGGAACTTGCCATATAAGGCAAATGAATCCCATGTAAAGGACCTGTTCGCCAAGCATGGTGAAGTTTTTGCGGTTCGTCTAATGAAGGATAAACGCACTGGTAAAAGAAGAGGGTTTGGCTTTGTCGTAATGGCTGCGACAGATGCACAGCCCGCTATAGATGCACTTAATGAGAAGGACTATATGCAACGAACTCTAAAAGTACGTGTTGCTAATGACCCTAAATCTCAATCGGATAGTACTGAACTGGACTAAAGCCCATTAAGTATAATGCCTGATTCAAGGCTCCTTCTTCCCAAGGGGGAGCACTTGAATAGATTTCTCTCTTTCCTTTCTTTTCGCTATTCGCTTCAAAGACCAATAAGTCTTTCACCCTTCTCGCAATCGCTTCTCCTGAATCAACCAGTAATACATGGTCTGTTAACACCGCCTGTATTTCTTCTTTGATCAGTGGGAAATGTGTGCAGCCCAGTACCGCAACGTCGATCTTACTCGCCATCGGTGAGAGTATTTCTTTTAACTCACCGAGATCAACGCTTTTGCCTCGTAGTTTTTCTTCTGCGATATCCACCAGCCGAGTTGAACCTAGTAATTCCACTGGTTTGCTTTGCGAAAAGTCTCGAATGAGGTCATGGGTGTATTCGCGTGTAATAGTTGCGGGAGTCGCAATAAGACCCACCGCTTTATTGGCAAGATTGGATGCGGGTTTGATTGCTGGAACGACGCCGACAACAGGAATCGATAATTTGGCTCTTAGCGTTGGTAAAACGATCGTGCTAGCCGTGTTGCACGCGATGACCACTAAATCGATTTGATGCTCTGCAACCAAGGAAGAGACGATGATATCAACGCGGGCAATCAGTGTATTGTGGTCAAGTTCGCCATATGGGTATGCTTCGTTATCAAATATATAGAGGTAATCAAGTTGAGGAAGTTGAGCCTGTATTTCTTTATATACAGATAAGCCGCCTACGCCAGAATCAAAGATCAGTATTTTCGCTGTTTGATGGTTCACTTGATTAACTCACTACATTTGGATTTGGCAATAATACTCTCTGCTAGGTATTTGGCAATCTCTTCGCGGTGTAACGCTGATAACAGAAACGCTCCCCCTCTTCTATATATGTAGTTTCAATATCAATTCTGCCCGAGTAGCTTCGGGTATCAGTAACCAAGGTGTGAAATTCACCATTTTCACCACAAGGATCTACACCGTCGGGCAAACTGCGTATAAACGCTTCGCTGTACCATTTGCCACAATACTGGCTTGCGAGTCGGGAACTATCTGTCGTAACGACCAATGTTTGAATCTCTCTTGCAATGATTTCATCAGCAAGATCTCTACTACTCTGACCCAATAAAGGAAATACACACTCCCAACCGGCTGGTTCTATATAACTACGACGATAAGCTTCGATGCCATTACAAAACATATCGCCAAAAGCGACTGCATCTATTGAGAGGTTACTCTGTTTTAAGCCTCTGATAATGGTGTCTTGATAGATCTCGTTTGGTGGAAATGATTCGGGTAGTTCGATTTTAATTAGAGGTAGGTCCAACAGTTCGGCTTGCATATCTAGGACATAAAGGGGCGTTGCCTGAAAGGGGACTTCGTCTTTGACATAGGTGGTATAAAGTCCAACGACATTGTACTGTTCGTTGTCCATCAACCTTTCAAGGGTCAGTGTCGAGTCTTTGCCACTTGACCAGCTAATAATGACGTTCTTTTGCATAGTGATTATCTATCAATAAGAAAAAACCGCCCGAAGGCGGTTTGAGATATTAAAACTGGTAAGTGCCAGTTAACATAACTTTACGACCATCGCCTGGGTAATACGCTCCCCAGTTGTTCGCATTTTCTGCATATTTTTCATCGAATGCATTATCAACACGAAGTGTCGCTGACCATTCATTTTGAATGTAACTTACCGCCAGGTTACCTAACCAATATGCAGGCAGCTTATCTAAGCTATTTGATGTGTCACCATCTTTATAACGAGTGCCTGTGTAAACACCTTCGACAAAAACTTGCCACTCGTAACTGATATCGTATGTCGCAAATACTCGGCCAGTATTACGTGCGACCCAAGGTAGTTTTTTACCCTTGTTATCACCGCTTGAGAATTCAGCATCAATCAGGCTGTATTCCAAGCCTAGCTGAAGGTTTTCATGCACGTACAAGTCACCGCTGACACTGATGCCGTTTCGTTCAGATTCGTCAGCGTTAACATTCGCTCCAGAAAAGAATCCGCCAACCGGAGTCGGTGCACTGCTATCAAAAACAATTTCATCTTCTAGCTGGAGATTAAAAACATCGACTTTAACGCTGTAATCAGCTTCATAAAGACCCCAGCCTGCTTCCAAGGATTTACCTGTTTGCGGCTTAAGACCTAAAACACCTGGTGAGGTATAAGCTTGCTCGTCTATCTTAGCAAACCTGAAGTTAGTCTCCCCGCGAACGTACACTCGCTGAGACGGAGTAATCTTGTAGTTCAGACCAAGCTCATAAGCATCCTGGGATTCAGATAGCTTCTCAGTGTTAGGGTAAATTGCTCCATCGTAGAGCTTATCTTCTACAGAGCTGTATCGAGCACCCGTTGTCAACGTTAGATCCGTGATTAAAGGGTAGTTTAGCTGGCCGAACACACTGTAGCTGTTTTGCTCATTCGCTCTGTCAGTTGATGATGACTTGTATGAGTGATCACGATCTGCACCTTCAAGACCAAGTAGTACATTACCTTGACCGGATTGTGTAGAGAATTGGTTTTCTACGTTTACCGAACCAAACAATTGCTTACTTTTACTTGTTGTAGAGCTTCCCCAAGCTAAGCCAGATCCTGAAGTGTTATCGTAAATAACATCTGTACCAAGGATCCATACGTCACTTAAGTTACGTTTATAACCCGCACGAAGTGCTTTAGTGATTTCATGAAAGTAATCAGTCGGGTTTGACGAACCAGCCTGAGTTGGATCTTGCTCGTATTGTTCTTCAGTTAACGAACCAGCATATTGACGGTTGTTGTCGTAATAGCTTGCTTCTGCGAAAAACTCAGTCTGGTCTTGGTCATAGTTCAGTCGACCAAGTAATACACCCGTCTCACGCTTGTTATGCTCACGATAGTTATCACTGTTATCCTGACTTGCGCTGAGGAATAAGTTCCAACGCTCATTTAACTGCTTAGATACGTCAACACTACCAGCGACCGAGTCAAAGCTGCCAACGCTTACTGATACGTTGCCACCGTCTTGGTTACCACCCTTAGTAATGATGTTGATAACACCACCTACAGCTTGGTCACCATATAAAACACCAGCACTACCAGATAGAACTTCAACGCGTTCAATCTGCGAAACCAGAATTGAGCTGACTTGGGGAGCAGAAAGATCTTGTTTGTTTAGACGACGTCCATCGACCAAGATCAGAGTGTTGTTAGCCGCTTGTCCACCAGTAAAACCTCGGATAGCAAATGCTGGTCCACTGTTTGTGTCAGAAATCTGAATACCTGCTCGTGCTCGTAGTAATGTGTCTAGACTCTTAGCACCGCTAGCGGCAATATCATCTGAAGTAATTACAGTAACGTTAGCCGGAATGTCTTCAATAGAGTTGTTGAAGTCACTTTTGGCAAGAACCACCATAGTCTCATCAGCAGAAACTTGTTGGGCGTAAGAAAGAGATGCGTGCGGAAGTAGCGATGCCACTGCTATCGCTAATATAGATCGGTTCATTTTTATAATCCTAAATCGCGTCAGTCCTACTGAGCATGGAGCCTATTGCTTCCAGTGTTTTGCTCAGCTGCTGGCAGGTCTTCGGACTCAAGAGCTTGGCATTTGCCTCCTACTGGCTCTACTTCCCGCATAAATCTATATACAGTGTCTATTTGAGCTTTCGTTCTCTTTTACCGCTGCGCGTCAGTTCTGGATTTACACCAGATTCCCTTTTCAGCCATCTATACATCTAGACAGCACCAGCTTGGCGTCGATGTTATTAAGCAATTGATTATTTGTCCAGTCTATATTCTTCATTCAGATGAAATTGGCCGCTTTCATTTACTCACTCATTACCACTTTACACGCTATCTTTAAGGCATTGAGGGGACAGTACTGGACATACTGCTGAGATTGAATAAAATCTGCGCTCTTGAATTAAATGCACCATTCACAGGTACAAAACCAAAGGTAATACCCATGGCGACTCTTGATGTAAATCCGCAACGCTACCAAGAACAACTGGCTGAGAAGGTTGACCGTCTCAATGAGATGTTCGCTTCTTACAATGTACCTGAGTTGGAAGTGTTCGAATCACCAGAACAACACTACCGTATGCGTGCAGAATTTCGTGTTTGGCATGAAGGCGAAGACCTCTACTACATCATGTTCAACCAAGAGACTCGAGAGAAGTACCGCGTCGATCAATTCCCAGCCGCTAGCCGCCTGATCAACGACTTGATGCCTCTTCTCGTCGAAGCGATGAAAGATAATGAATCTCTGCGCCGTAAGTTGTTCCAAGTTGACTTCTTATCGACACTGAGTGGTGAAGTTTTGGTGTCACTACTTTACCATCGTCAATTAGATGAAGAGTGGACGAAACATGCAAAAGCCCTCAAGCAACGTCTCAATGATGAAGGGTTTAATCTCAACATCATTGGTCGCGCACGCAAGATGAAGATTGTTCTTGATCGTGACTATGTCATTGAGAAGCTCGATGTCAATGGCAAACCATACGTTTACCAACAAGTTGAAAACAGCTTTACCCAACCTAACGGTAAGGTCGCGGAGAAGATGTTAGAGTGGGCGGTTGACTGCACCCAAGAGAGTAGTGGCGATCTACTTGAGCTTTACTGTGGTAACGGTAACTTTTCACTAGCACTCGCGCAAAACTTCGATCGCGTTTTGGCAACTGAGCTTGCAAAGCCTTCCGTAGAATCTGCTCAGTACAACATTAAGGCCAATAATATCGATAACGTGCAGATCTTACGCCTGTCTGCTGAAGAGTTTACTCAAGCAATCGAAGGAAAACGTGAGTTCCGCCGTTTAAAAGATGCGGGCGTCGACCTAAACAGCTACAACTGCAATACCATTTTTGTTGATCCACCACGTGCAGGTATGGACATCGACACATGTAAGATGGTGCAAGGTTACGAGCGCATCATGTATATCTCATGTAACCCAGAAACACTGAAAGAAAATCTGGATGTCCTTTGTGAAACACACAAAGTGACTCGTTTCGCCCTGTTCGACCAGTTCCCATTCACCCACCACATGGAAGCGGGTGTACTGCTAGAGCGCAAGTAATCTCAAATAAGGACAAAATAAAAAACGAGCCTAAGTGGCTCGTTTTTTGTCTCTAGAGTATGGCAGATTAAGATTCTGCTTTAGTAACTGCGTTTAGAAAACCCAGTTTCTTTGCAACCCATAGTAGCAAACCTAAGGTGATGAAGATTGCCAACATATTTGAGCCAGCGTCTGGGTATTGCGCTTTGACAAACGCGGAATGGCCAAATGCTCCGACAAAGAAACACGCTAGACCCACCAGCGGGATATCTTCAGAGACAGGGTTACGTAGGTACTCTTGGTAGAGCGCTTGTACTGATAGTACAAGTGCAATCAGTGGAAAAATTGAGAAAGAGACTTCACTCATAGTTAGCCATGACAACATGGCATCACCACACATACCCGCGACGAGCGCCAATACGAGTGTTTTCTTCTCAGAACCACGATTAACTTGGTTTGTTTCATTCGACATTAATCTATCCCACCTTTTAATCGGTTACGTTCACGTTCTTTGCGATACCAGAAAGCCCCTTTGGCTATCATTCGCAATTGCATTATAAGACGCTCCGCGAGTTCATCTCGCTCATGCCTTTCTAAATCTAAAGCTTCTGCACCTGAGCTGAAGACCAAGGTAACGGATGCTTCTGCTTGGGTAAAAGCTTCGTCCCGAGTCATCCCGGTACTAATCAAATACTCTGTCATCTCTGCGACAAAATGTTGCATCTCACGAGCGACAGCGGTACGAAATTCAAAAGAAGTACCCGATCGCTCACGTAACAATAGACGAAAAACGTTTGGACTACTTTCGATAAACTCCATGAAGGTTTCAACCGAAGTTCGAATCACACTGCCCTCTTTGACAATGCGTTGGCGTGCTTGGCGCATAAGTTGACGCAGCAACAAGCCTCCCTCATCGACCATGGTTAAACCTAACTCATCCATATCCTTAAAGTGGCGGTAGAATGATGTTGGAGCGATTCCCGCTTCGCGTGCGACTTCTCTTAAACTTAAGTTGGAGAAGCTACGATCAGCACTCAATTGACTAAACGCTGCATCAATTAATGAACGACGCGTTTTTTCTTTTTGCTGTGCACGGATTCCCATGGACTTCATATTTGTTTTTCTATTTTTCTTTCAACGGTAGCCTTTAATATACAACGATTGGCTTAAGGAGATAACCCATAATCTCTCGCTTTGACAACCGAGTGGCAATTAAACCGAGTTAGGCCAAATTTTCAATCTTTTCGCCCTGAATTAGAGACATACGACATACCCTTTAATCTATTTACTTGATTCTACGTGATCTCACCGACTCTCTAGTGCGCTTTTCTTTTACGCCTTTGAGGAATCAGTTAAAATCTCGCTACAGCAATGTTAAGACTATATAACAAGGAAAAAGCTATGGCGGAGAGTAACCACTTTGATGTAATCGTTATTGGTAGTGGTCCCGGTGGTGAAGGGGCAGCGATGGGATTAACCAAAGCGGGATTAAATGTAGCCATTGTAGAAAAGGAAAGCAGCGTAGGTGGTGGTTGTACTCACTGGGGAACCATCCCTTCTAAGGCGCTGCGTCATGCAGTGAGTCGAATTATCGAATTCAACAATAACCCTCTTTTTTGCCACAACAACACTAGCCTGCACTCTACATTTTCCAATATCCTTGGTCATGCCAAATCCGTTATCGATAAACAGACGCGTTTACGTCAAGGCTTTTACGACCGCAATCAGTGTACGTTGATTTTCGGCAGCGCTCGTTTCATCGATAAGTACACGATAGCGGTAATGCAAAGTGACGGTACTGAAGAAACCTACAGTGCAGATCGATTTGTTATTGCGACGGGCTCTCGTCCATATCAACCAGACAATGTCGATTTCATGCATGAACGCATTTACGACAGTGACTCAATCCTTAACCTAAAGCATGACCCTCGCCATATCATTATCTATGGTGCTGGTGTGATCGGTTGTGAGTACGCATCGATTTTCCGTGGATTAGGGGTTAAAACTGACCTAATTAACACCCGAGATCGCCTACTTTCTTTCCTTGATAATGAAGTGTCTGATGCGCTCTCTTATCACTTCTGGAACAGTGGTGTCGTGATACGTAACGATGAGACCTTTGAAAAAATCGAAGGAACCGAAGATGGTGTCATCGTTCACTTGGAATCAGGTAAGAAGATGCGAGCTGACTGTATCCTTTACGCGAATGGTCGTACAGGTAACACGGATAAACTCAATCTTTCAGCAGTTGGTCTAGAGGCAGACTCTCGTGGTCAACTTAAGGTTGATGGCAACTATCAGACTGAAGTGGAACACATCTATGCTGTTGGTGACGTGATTGGTTACCCTAGCCTAGCCAGTGCCGCCTACGACCAAGGCCGTTTTGTTGCTCAAGCAATAACGAAAGGCCAAGCAGAAGGCCATTTGATTGATGATATCCCAACCGGCATCTACACCATTCCAGAGATCAGTTCGGTAGGTAAAACTGAACAAGAGCTGACGGCGGCCAAAGTTCCGTATGAGGTTGGACGTTCATCATTCAAACATTTGGCTCGTGCGCAAATTGCAGGGAAAGATATTGGTAGCTTAAAGATTCTATTCCATCGCGAAACCAAAGAGATCTTAGGCATTCACTGTTTTGGTGAGCGTGCCGCTGAAATCATTCACATCGGTCAAGCCATCATGGAACAGAAAGGCGAAGCGAATACGATTGAGTACTTCGTTAACACCACCTTTAACTATCCAACCATGGCGGAAGCGTACCGAGTTGCCGCTCTCAATGGTTTAAACCGATTGTTCTAAGCACCGAAACGAAATAAGCCTGCATTGTATGCAGGCTTAAATATTTAGCTATGCTTCTGAATTAGGTAAGAGGCATGGAAATCAATGTGCTCATCAATAAAGCTGGATATGAAGTAGTAACTATGATCATAACCCGGTTGAAGGCGAACCTCGACATCTGAACCATGCTCTTGTGCCGCAGCAACCAGCACTTCTGGTTTAAGCTGTTCGACTAAAAAACTATCTGCATCACCCTGATCAACCAGAATCGGCAGCTGAGACTTCGCCTGTTTGAGCAATTCACTCGCATCGTACTGTCTCCATATTTCGAAATCATTACCAAGATAAGCAGTAAACGCTTTCTGCCCCCACGGTGATTGCATCGGATTACTGATCGGGCTAAACGCTGAAATCGAGCGATAGTTCTCACTGTTCTTCAAACCAATAGTCAACGCACCGTGTCCCCCCATGCTATGACCAAAAATAGAACGCTCTTTAGATACGGGAAAATTTGCTTCAATCAATGCAGGCAGCTCATCAACCACATAATCGTACATCTGATAGTGGCGAGACCAAGGCTCTTGCGTAGCATTGAGATAGAAGCCCGCGCCTTTCCCAAGATCATACCCATCATCATCAGCAACATCGTCACCGCGTGGACTGGTATCTGGCGCAACAATCGCTATGCCTAACTCTGCTGCACGACGAAATGCTCCCGCTTTTTGCATGAAGTTTTCATCTGTACACGTCAATCCAGAAAGCCAATAGAGCACGGGGACGGGGCTACTCTTCGACGCTTTCGGCGGTAAAAAAATCGCAAAACGCATTGCGCAATTCAGTCGGACAGACTGATGTGTGTATTGTTTGTGCCAACCACCGAATACTTTGGCTTGGCTAATATTCTCAATGGTCATAACAACCTCATGGGGAAAAGCGATTTTGATAAATTAGAAAGTTAACGCCCCTGTTTCAGGGCGTTAAAACTTAAGCGTGAAACGTTATCTATCCATGTGAAGTACAGTACGAATAGATTCACCTCTGTGCATCAGTTCAAATGCTTCATTCACGTCTTGCAAACCCATCGTATGAGTAATGAATTCTTGCAGACCGAACTCACCAGCCATGTAGCGTTCAACAATTTCAGGTAGCTCTGAACGACCTTTCACACCACCAAATGCTGAACCACGCCATACTCGACCAGTAACCAACTGGAATGGACGAGTAGAGATTTCTTGTCCAGCACCAGCGACACCAATAATCACCGATTCACCCCAGCCTTTGTGGCAGCACTCTAGTGCTTGGCGCATAACGTTGACGTTACCAATACACTCAAATGAGTAGTCGACACCGCCATCCGTCATTTCAACGATAACTTCTTGAATTGGCGTATCAAACTTTTGCGGGTTAATACAATCGGTCGCCCCCAATTGTTTTGCTAGTTCGAACTTACTTTCATTGATATCAACGCCAATGATGCGGCTTGCGCCAGCCATACGAGCACCAATGACCGCCGATAAACCAATACCACCAAGCCCAAAGATAGCCACCGTATCGCCCTGCTTAACCTTAGCGGTGTTTAAGACAGCACCCATACCCGTTGTTACGCCACAGCCCAGTAGACACACTTCTTCAAGTGGTGCTTCTTTGTTGACTTTAGCCAGTGAAATTTCTGGCAGTACGGTGTAGTCAGAAAAAGTAGAGCAACCCATGTAGTGGAAAATTGTTTCACCATTAATGGAGAAACGACTTGTACCGTCTGGCATTAAACCCTTTCCTTGAGTTTCACGAACAGCCTGACATAGGTTAGTTTTACCTGATTTACAGAACTTACATTCACCACATTCAGCTGTGTATAGTGGAATAACATGATCACCCACTTCAACGCTGGTTACACCTTCGCCCACCATCTCAACAATACCACCACCTTCATGGCCGAGGATTGCAGGGAAGATGCCTTCTGGATCGTCACCAGACAAAGTAAAAGCGTCTGTGTGACATACACCAGTCGCCACAATACGAACAAGTACTTCACCCGCTTTGGGAAGCTGAACATCAACTTCTTCCATTTTTAGTGGTGCGCCAGCTGCCCATGCAACCATCGCTTTCGATTTGATATGAGTTTGACCCGGTTTCAGTTCAAGTGCCATTGGGGTTTCCTTCAAAGTAGGGATTTGTTATGACGCAATAAGCGTAGTTGAGCTTGCGTCTCAATGCTGCGTCGTTTTGTTTTGTTGGAAGTTATTTTAGGCATTTCAACGACCATGATAATCCAGTCATTTTGAAAATGATTTTTACATATAAGTAATAATAGTGAGTCAATACAAAAAGCCGAGCACTAAGCTCGGCGATAGATTAAAAGAATAATTAAGCGAGAAATCTGTTTTGTCGCCACTGATTAACTAATATCAGTGCAAGCGACATTCCCCTTACGGCCATGAAACTCAACATAGCCAACCATAGTGCATGATTCTCTAGATAAGCCAGCAGATAGAACACCACAAAGAAAGTACAGGTCGAAATAAACATGCTATTGCGCATCTCCGCCCCTTTGGTTGCACCGATAAAAACGCCATCGAGTAAGAAACACCACATAGAAACCATTGGCATCGCGATTAACCAAGGTAAGTATTCAAGAGCAATAGTCTGTACCTGAGGGATATCGGTGATCATTCCGATCAAGCTCGATCCGGCGATAGCAAACACCACTGTCAGCAAAAAGCAGATCACAAAACTCCAAAAAAAGGTTCCGAGTAAAGAATGGCTCAACTGCTGTTTGTCTTTTGCCCCAATCGCTTTGCCGACCATCGCCTCCATCGCATAAGCGAAGCCATCCATACCATACGAAATCATCATTAGGAAACTCATCAAAACCGCATTAGCTGCGACAATTTCATCACCAAAGCTTGCCCCTTGAAAGGTCATAAAAGTAAATGCGGCTTGCAGGCATAATGAGCGAAGGAAGATATCGCGATTGAGTTTTACAAAACGCGCTAAACCTTGAGTGGTGTCTTTGAGCAGAGCCCACACAGGCGGTAAACGTTCAACTCGCCACTTACGCCACACACAATAGAGACCAAAACTCATCCCTGTGTAATCGGCAATGACGGAGGCCAGCGCCGCACCCTCAACTTTCCAGCCCAAACCGATCACAAACAGCACGTCGAGCACGATATTCACCACATTAGCAATGATCACCATCCACATGGGTGCCTTGGCATTTTGGGTTCCTAGCAGCCAACCTAATATCACAAAGTTGACCAGCGCAGCTGGGGCACTCCAGGCGCGCACAGCAAAGTACTGAGCACCATATTGCTTAACCTGCTCGCTGGCATCACTAAAACTAAATATCCACTCAGCAACAAATTGATGAAATAACAGAAATAGCGAAGCAAACATCAAGGCCATACTCATGCCTTGACTGAAAACCAAGCCCAATTGGTGAGCGCTTTTCGCTCCATAGGCTTGAGCAGTGAGCCCCGTCGTCGACATTCTCAGAAAACCGAGTAGCCAGAAAGTCACACTGATCATCGTGCTGCCTAACGCAACACCTCCCAAATACCAAGCATGTTCTAAGTGGCCGATAACAGCAGCATCAACCAATCCCAATAAAGGGACGGTGATATTGGAAAGCACCATCGGAATAGCAAGCAGCAATACTTGTTTATGGATGGCGCGATTAGATAGGATCTGGAGTATTTGCACGTTGTCACTCAATAAACATCAGAGTGACAAGTGTAACGAGATCACCAGCGAAGCTGAACCACTACCGGTGTTAATCTCTGCTTTATAAAACTGAGTTTGGTGATCCAGCGGTGCCACAGTTTCCAGCGTCCGCAATCTCTTTCGAGTGGTGAATAGGTTTTTGCCCAGCGAGCCCATGGCAAGTAACCAAGTAATGCCTCGCCAGGATCACTATACCCATGAGCATAATGAACAGCCCCTAGCTTTTGGCCTAGTTTGGACTGAGTGAGATCTCCCGCTAGCACCATACAGGTACGGGCAGAGTCGAAGTGACAGCCTAGAGCTTGAACAAACTTCGCGATTTGCTGCGCATTACAATCAAGCAAAGCATGTTCACAAACAATCAGGACTGGTGTTTTTTCTGGAATAGGTAACTGTTCCAGCCAACTCAGCTCATCAACACTACCGCAAATGTGGTGGTAACGTTCACTAGCATGAAACAGCTTCTGACGCCAAAGTAGATTTTCAGTCACATCTAATTCTAGCCAGTGGCACCGACCATTATCGACGCGGTAAAAACGAGTATCGAGACCGGCACCCACATTCACAATCCAACCATCTGGATTGCGTCTTATAAAATCAGAGACTTGCTGATCGCACAATTGAGTTAGCGTGACATGAAGCAGCTGTTTTTGGTCAATATCACCAGAAAAACAATCGGGGGCAAGATGACAACGCTGGCACGCACGCGCAGCGATAGGGTCATAGACCAATCCATTGTCAACCAAGCTTTCTCGGCTACGAAGCCATAATGGTTGCAGTAAATTTGTCGGGATCTGATAGCGATGTTTCGTTGATGCGTGATTGACGGCCATTATCATCTTCCTTCCGTAGCCAGAATGCAGATGATAATGAATATCAATTACAAAATCAACAAGTGAGAATAACTCTCAAGAAGAGTCATTACATCCAATCCGTATTGCGGATGATGCCGACAGCCAAACCTTCGATGGTCAATTGCTGACAAGTTAAGTCCACTTTGATCGGTTCAAACTCTTCGTTCTCTGCGTGAAGCAGAACCGTAGAGCCTTTGCGTTCTAAGCGCTTTACTGTCACGTCATCATCCACTCGAGCCACAACAACTTGCCCATCACGCACATCTTGAGTCTTATGAACAGCAAGTAAATCACCATCCATGATACCGATATCTTTCATACTCTCGCCATTAACACGAAGCAAGAAATCGGCTTGCGGCTTAAACATACTAGGATCAACTTGGTAGTGCGTCTCTACATGCTCTTGAGCAAGGATAGGTTCCCCAGCAGCAACCTGACCAATCAGTGGTAGACCCTGATCATCATTAGCCGCGTCTTCTAACAAGATACGGATACCACGAGAAGCCCCTGGAATAATCTCAATCGCTTGCTTACGCGCAAGGGCTTTTAAATGTTCTTCAGCAGCATTTGCTGAACGGAAACCAAGTTCGCGTGCAATTTCAGCGCGCGTCGGTGGCATACCAGTGTCATCAATTTTACTCTTGATGAGGTCAAAAACTTGTTGTTGGCGGGGCGTTAACGGCTTCATAAGTCACCTGTTTTTTTATACAGTTAACTGTGAGTATATCCAGTATTTGGCGAAATGAAAAGCCAATTGATTGTTTTTTAGTAAGTTAGCATGGTCACCCCGTTCTGCTTAAAAGAACAGAATGTCTAACCATACATACCCCGTTAACAACATGGTCACCATTACTGATGCTGAGCCTAAATCTTTTGCTAAACCCGCCATTTCATGTTGCTCAGTTCTGATTCTATCTACTACGGCCTCAATGGCACTGTTAAACAGTTCAGCGATCAAAACCAGCACAATAGTTGCAATCAGCAGAATCCTTTGCCACTGGTTCTCTCCTAACAAAATAGCGACTGGAATCATCAAGGCTGCCAGTAATATTTCTTCACGAAATGCAGGCTCATTTTTAAACGCTGCCTTGAGCCCCTGACAGGAATAGCGTGTCGCGTTTTTGAGTCGTTTTAATCCATGAGTGGTTTTAGGTTGCAAGCTTCTCTCTCTTTGCTATTTATTTAATCGAGCTATGGGCGCAAAAATTGATGTTTTCATAATCAATAATAAGTAAAAGGTTCGACCAGTTTCTGTTATCCTTGCCACCTATAAAAATACACGCTTGAGCACATCCCCACTTCTATAGTTACAGAACTGGAAATGTGCTTATGCAAATCATCTATTTTTGAGGCTAAGAACCTTATGTCTTCTGGACGAATGTTATCGCGTTCCTTGCTAAAGCTGCCTATGTCAGTACTGGTTAAAGGGACAACAATTCCTTCAAACCCTATTGAAGATCATAGCATCGATATTAACAAGCCGATTATTTACGCTTTGCCGTATCGCTCAGGTGTCGACTTGCTTGCACTGCAAAAACAAGTCATTGCGCTGGGCCTACCTGATCCCCTTGAGCCTGTAGAAATTAATGGTAAACAGTTTAACCGCTATGTGTTTACCTCAGCCCGACAAACCGTGATGGGCAACGATCAAGATGTACCAAACGAATCGATCACTCTATTCTCCGATCTGCTGGAACGGCATAAGTTTGATTCAGAGCTCGATGTTCAAGTCATTCCGACCACCGTTCTTTGGGGCCGTAAACCGGGTAAAGAGTCACGACAAAAACCTTATCTCCAGTCACTCAATGGGCCACAAAAAGCGAAAGCGGTTTTGTTCGCGGGTCGTGATTGCTTGGTACGTATTAGCCCGGTAGTTTCACTCCGCTACATGGCGGACTCGCACGGTACGGATGCTTCAATCGCACACAAACTTGCCCGCGTAGCGCGTATTCATTTTTCGCGTCAAAAGCTTGCTGCATCAGGCCCTAATCTGCCAAGTCGTCAGGCATTATTTGATCGTCTGATGAAATCTAAAGCCATTGAAAAGGCCATCGAAGACGAAGCCAAATCAAAGAACATCTCAATTGAGAAAGCGCGTAAAGAAGCGCACGCCATTATGGATGAGATCGCCGCAGACTTCTCATACTCACTAATTAAGAATGGCGAACGTCTGCTTGGCTGGCTTTGGAACCGTATCTACCAAGGTTTAAACATTACCAACGCCGCTACGGTGCGAAAATTGGCTCAAGACGGACATGAAATTGTTTATGTTCCTTGTCACCGAAGCCATATGGACTACTTACTGCTGTCCTACGTACTGTACCGTGAAGGCATGGTGCCGCCGCATATCGCAGCAGGCATTAACCTAAACTTCTTCCCAGCAGGGCCTATCTTCCGTCGCGGTGGTGCTTTCTTTATTCGCCGTAGCTTTAAGGGGAATAAGCTATATTCCACCATCTTCCGCGAGTACTTAGCAGAACTTTTCGCCAAAGGTTACTCCGTAGAATATTTCAGTGAAGGCGGTCGTTCACGCACAGGTCGTTTGCTACAAGCAAAAACTGGTATGCTGGCAATGACTATTCAAGCGATGCTACGTGGCCTCAACCGCCCAGTAACGCTGGTGCCAGTCTATATCGGTTATGAGCATGTAATGGAAGTGAGCACTTACGCAAAAGAGTTACGCGGAAAGCGCAAAGAAAAAGAAAACGCAGGCCTAGTGTTACGCACAATCCGTAAACTACGCAACTTTGGCCAAGGCTATGTCAACTTTGGTGAGCCAATTCCGCTTAACCAGTACTTGAATGAAAAAGCCCCTGAGTGGACCAAAGATATCGATGCCATGGGCAGCAGTAAACCTCAGTGGCTAAACCCTGTGGTGAATGATCTCGCGACTAAGATGATGACACATATCAACGACGCAGCAGCAACCAATGCCCTAACTCTGTGTGCGACAGCATTATTGGCTTCTCGTCAGCGAGCACTCTCTCGTGACAATTTAGTTAGCCAAATTGACTGCTACTTGTCGATCTTAAAAAACGTTCCATACTCGACAACCTATACGGTACCGGAAGATAGTGCAGAAGCATTGGTCAAGCATGCCGAGTCACTCGATAAGTTTATTATCGAATCAGACAGCATGGGCGAGATTGTGTCACTGGATCGTAATCAATCGATCTTGATGACTTACTATCGAAATAACATCATTCATTTGCTGGCTCTGCCATCACTTATCGCTCAGATGTTGGTTCGCCATCAAAAACTTTCGCTGAAGCAGATCAAACAGAATGTCGCCTTGGTTTACCCATTCCTCAAGCAGGAGCTTTTCCTGAGCATTGAACAGGAAAAGTTGGATGAGCTAACGGAATCCTACATTGAAGAGCTTGCACATCAGGGACTCGTTACGATCGATAGCGAACAAAACGTCGCGATCAATCAAGCTAATACTCAAGTGCTTGTGCTACTTGGACGCACGATTACTGAAACACTGCAACGCTACGCAATCGCTCTAAATTTATTAGTTGCTAGCCCTGATTTAGGTAAATCAGATCTTGAGCAGAAGAGTCAGGACATTGCTCAACGCCTAGGTCGCCTGCACGGAATCAACGCACCAGAATTTTTCGATAAAGGTGTCTTTTCGGCGCTGTTCACAACCCTAAAACAACAAGCGTATCTTGATGTGGATGGCAACTGTGACATAGAGAAAAGCCAAGCTCTTGCGAGCCTTCTCTACTCTATGCTTTATCCTGAAGTACGTTTGACCATCAGAGAAAGTATCTGCCAAACCGCAGAAAACAAATAAAGTGACAATAAAAAGGCATCCTATGGATGCCTTTCTTTTACCAAAATGCGATAAATAACCCTATGGTGATGACCATTCCGACATAGTTGTTATTTAAGAAGGCTCTGAAGCAAAGGTCACGATCACGGTGTCGAATAAGATGCTGCTGGAACACAAACAGTGCCCCTACCACCAGCAGACTCCAGTAGTAGCTAGATCCAAGTTGATACCAAGTGCCAACAAACATCAGCATCACCAAGGTGACAAGCTGAAGGGAACCGATCACCATCTTATCAAATCGTCCAAATAGGATTGCCGTCGACTTGATACCAATCTTAAGGTCATCATCTCTATCAACCATCGCATACTGAGTATCGTAAGCAATCGTCCACAGTGCATTGATGGCGAATATAAACCAAACCATCACTGGTATTTCATTCGCTTGTGCAGCCCATGCCATCGGAATCGACCAACTAAACGCTAGCCCAAGAAAGAGCTGCGGCAGGTGAGTAAAACGCTTCATGAACGGATAGATGAAGGCAAGAACAATACCGACAAAAGAGAGCTGAATTGTCAGCGTATTCATACTCAACACTAAAGCAAATGAACTGACGGCCAAGAGAGCAAAGAGAGCCAAAGCTTCCTTTGAAGTCACTCGACCAGAAGGCAAAGGTCTCTGTTTGGTGCGCTTAACATGGCCATCAACCTTACGATCAGCAAAGTCATTAATCACACAACCCGCCGCACGCATAAAAATAACACCCAAAACAAAAACCAGTAGAACCTTTAAACTTGGCATCCCTTGAGCAGAAATAATCAATGCCCAAAGTGTTGGCCACAATAGCAACAAGGTTCCAATCGGCTTATCCATGCGCATAAGTTGCCAATAAGCCAGCGCTTTATCCGCCGTCATTCAAACACTCTCCCCTGAGTAGATGGGCGCTGTAGGCAAAAATAGTTCTGCAACTAACAATGGTTTGTGATTCATCCACAACCGTGAGCGGCGAGCGAGTAAGGGTTGTTCATCAACTTCAACGACCCCAACCTGCAAGGCGTCCCGTTTGACATTACTGGCACTAAATACCGTTAGTCCAAGGGGGATTTCTCCTTGCTGAGCCAAGTCATACTCTTGCTCCAACATTGACGAATGAGGGATTAACGTTCTCCCAATAACCCAAGCGCAGCCATCGCCTTTGAGAACAACCTTGCGCAACAAGCACTCTTCTTGAGCGAGAAGCGCAATTTCTTGTGAGTTCAGTTTTTCCGCTTTGACAATCTTGTTGTGCAGTAAGTCGACAGTTAAAGATTGGCAATAAGACTCTAATAAACGTGACAGTGAGCCCTGTTCTAGCAACCACTTTTTTGCACTTTGTGTAGGGAAGCTAAAATACTCTGGATCCTGCCATTCAACTTGGCGTAACGCAGATAAATAAAGCGCAGTCGATTGATTCATACTAGTATTCAATAAGTAGCCTTATCAGCGTACAATAAAGCTTCGATCTCTGATGTTAACCACCACAACGAGTGCTTAACGCATTTTCATTACAAATAGATGCTCTATTGTAACAAGACTCTGGCGATTCGAGTATCGTGATTGGAAGAAAGAAAAGTTATAAATATGATTAAACGTTACCTAGCCCAAATTTTTGTCGCTTGGAGTCTGTTGATCAGTCTCCCTGCGATAGCGGAAGAAGAAGGCGTCCCCAAACTGGCTTATTTCACCCTTGAACCTGATTTAACCACCAATTTTTTCACTAAAGGTAAAAAGTTGGGTTATATACAGGTTCGAATCGACATCATGGTTGCCAGTCAAACGGATCTTGCCGTGATTGAATTACATCAACCCTTAATTCGCGATGCTGTAATTGAGCTATTAGGGAAGCAGTCTGAAGAGACCATTACGTCATTAGCAGGACGTGAAGATTTACGTAAAACCTTGGTCGAACAACTCAACGCGACTCTACTGCCAGAAACAGGCAAAACAATCATCGCCGATCTGCTCTTCACAAAATACCTCTACCAGTAAATCGTCTAAGGATGGACGGCGTGCATACGCCGTTTTCTTTATCTGCGTGAATTAGCCCGCCCAGCATCCACCGCTCCCATCAGCACACCAGATAGTAGGCCTACAAGATGAGCCGTATTGGCTATGGCCATAAAAGGCTGAACAAACCCGAGAACTAACCAAACAAGCATAAATCCGATGACGGGCTTTGGCATCCCCAGACCCAATTGTGGGGCTTTATAACCCACCACCCATAGATATCCCACCAACGCATACACTACGCCAGATAAACCACCGAAATTCGCACCTTCAACCCAGAATTGGCCAATGCCTGATAGTGCCGCGGATAGCAAAAACAGTTGCAGCACCTTGCCAGAGCCCAGTTTTTGTTCAATATCGCCACCTAGCTGCCACCACCACAGCAAATTAAACGCAATATGCATGACGGAGAAATGGAGCAGCGCATGACTAAACCACCGCCAGATTTGCCACTCTTGACCTGAAAATGCAGGGAAATGAAGCGCAGCAAAAACGGCATTACCGGCGCCAAACTGTTGTAGAACAAAAATCGCAATACATGACGCCATAACCAAGAGCGTTAGCGGACCTGCTTTGGCCTTGACCATCGCCAACATACTTGGTGATTGGTACTTAAAATGGTTTTGACGAGTCTCAGCCATATCCCAAGAAGCCGCTTGGTACTTACTCGCGTTAGGATTATCAAGAAATTGCTGGAGTTCAGCTTCCGCTTCGACTTGATGCTGACTATCGGTTAGCCATAATGCAAACTGCCCCTCTCCCTCGGGCATCATTTTGATATCAATTTGGCGAGACGCCATGTAATCAATAAATGCCTGTGCCATTCTCGGATGGTTGAGAGAGATCAGTTTATGCATAACGCTATCCTAAATTTGATTCAGTGGGCAGTTGAGCTCGCTGCCAGGCTTCGAAGCCACCATCTACACTATACACCTGCTCAAAGCCTTGGTTAACTAAATACTGTGCCGCACCTTGGCTACTGATGCCGTGGTAACACATCACCAAAACTGGCTGCTCAAATTCAACGCTATTCATAAACGCTACCATAGTGTCGTTGGTTAAATGGAAGGCATCTTGAGCATGTGCGACGGCAAAAGATTGCGGGTCACGAATATCGACCATACGAGCTTCACCTTGTTCCATAAGGCTTTGTGCGCTATTGACATCGATATGTTTGTACTGGTCCATAAACTTTCTCTTTTCATCATTATTATCAAGCATCATTGTAACCTATCCAGTGCTCAACAAGTACACGGGAGAAGTAAGGTTATCCACCCGTGATCATAAATTCACCAACTGTGGATAAATCTGTGGATTGCGTTGATAAAGTGTTTTATTGAAAATGGATCCACAATATGTAGTGATGATCCTTATTTGATTGTGAGTAAAGAAAAAATTATCCCCACCGTCAATCATGCTCAAATGACTTGATTCACCCTGCTTTCTGACAGATAGCAAAGAAATTTACCACAGACTTACCCACAGGCTACTGAAGCCACAACGATCATCTTGGCAGTGGATTATTTTAGAAAGCGATCACAAATAAAAAAGCCGAGATCATAAGACCTCGGCTTTACCAATCTATCAGCTGTCGTGCTAGCAATTAAAATTCGCCAACTGCAGCTTTCAGTTTTTTCATCGCATTCTTCTCTAGCTGACGAATACGCTCTGCAGATACGCTGTAAGTTTCCGCGAGTTCTTGCAGAGTAGACTTATTATCATCAAGCCAACGTGAACGAACAATGTGCTGACTACGTTCATCCAGAGATTTAAGTGCTAAGCTCAAGCGATTGTTGGTATGCGCTTCCCAGTTAGCCGCTTCAATGTTGTCTGCAACATCAGACGCTTTATCTTCAAGATACACCATTGGAGCTGTGTATGAGTTACTTGAGTCATCTTCATCCATTGGCATCTCAAATGCCGCATCTTGCGCAGCTAGACGAGATTCCATTTCACGGACTTCTGAAGGTTCGACACCGAGTTCTCTTGCTACAGTCTCTACTTCACCGTTATTAAACCAACCTAAACGCTTTTTAGACTTACGTAGGTTGAAGAACAGTTTACGCTGAGCTTTGGTTGTAGCGATTTTAACAATTCGCCAGTTACGCAGAACGTATTCATGGATTTCAGCTTTGATCCAATGAACGGCAAAGGATACAAGGCGAACGCCGACTTCAGGGTTAAAACGTTTAACCGCTTTCATCAAACCGATATTGCCTTCTTGAACAAGGTCAGCCATTGGTAGGCCATAACCAGAATAACCACGAGCGACGTGCACGACAAAGCGAAGGTGCGAAAGGATCAAACCTTTTGCCGCCTCAATTTCACCGTCATAATGCAGTCTCTCGGCCAGTTCACGTTCCTCATCAGCCGTCAGCATTGGGTAGCTGTTTACTGAACGGATGTAGCTATCTAAGCTATCTTGCGTAACTACTGCCATTGGATATGCTTGGTTAGTCATTCATTTCCTCATCAATCTCTGATCTGGAGTATTTTTTAACCCATCAATCTTGAACCTAAAATGAACAGGTTTCAAGCTGCGAAAGTAATTATGCATAAACAAAATGTCTATACAAGGGAAAAAGTACACGGTAGCGTCTACTTTTTCAATAGTATGACCTCCACAAAGTCAATCAGTTCAAATTAAACTGGCTCGATCTCTTTTAAGTGGCGCTGCGCAGATACCTTAGCGGCTAGGCAACCTAAGAAGGTTCCAAGCATTACTAGCAGTAGCGACTCATCCCAGCTAAGGCCAACTAATCTGAAGTGACTATCATACAGAAGGGCCAATTTCTCCACACTGCTATTGAGCAAAACTGTGATTATCGCAGTCAAAATCCACGCGCTAACCGCACCGAGTAAACCAAACCACATGCCAGAGTAGAGATAAGGGCGTAAAATGTAGCTGTTCGTTGCACCAATCAGCTTCATTGTCTGGATCTCTTCTTTATTCGCTAACACATTAAAACGTAGAGTGTTACCGACAATTAAGAATACAGAGGCAAGCATCAGCAGAGATAGGGTAATGACAATTCCGCTGACAAGGTTCTTAATCGCATCTAAGCGAGCGAGCCAATCCTCATCCAAACGAACATCAGTAATGCCCTCTTCATCGCTAATACGCTGAACAAGTTGCTTAATCATTTGATTGTCATCTTCGCTTGGCGTGATGACCAACACACCAGGTAGTGCATAATCATCAAGCAAGCTCAAGGCATGTTCAAAGCCTGAATACTGACTTAAATCATCCAATCCCTGTTGAGGTGAGATGTAGTTCACTTCAGCCACATCCTCCATGCTTTCGATCTGGTCTTTTAGCACCATGATCCTAGCTTCAGGGGTGTTCTCTTTTATGTAAGCACTTACTTGCGATGGGCTGGTAACATTACTTGATGCCGCAGAGATATTCTTACCCAGTAAGTAAAGAGCCGATGGCATGGCCAATGCCATAGAGATAACTGCCAAGGTTAAGATGTTGCCCATTGGTCTTAACCAAAACTCACCTAACGAAGCTTTAGCTTGCTTGAAATGGACAGCAAAAAAGTTGTCTTTCTTAACGCGATTGTTCGTTCGTGATGCTTTAGTGCTTTTATTGCGAGCATTAATGGCCATAGTCTTCTACCTCACTGAGAAAACCTTGGTTTAATTCAAGATGACGGTATTGTGGGCGAGTATTTACTAACCCAATATCGTGTGTAGCCAGTAGGATCGTCACTCCGGCACGGTTAAACTCTTCAAACAGTTTCAACACTCGATTAGACAACTCAGGGTCGAGATTACCCGTTGGTTCATCTGCAAGTAACAGAGTAGGACGATTGACCACCGCACGTGCTATACCGACTCGCTGTTGTTCACCACCGGACAGTTGGCTTGGTAAGCACTTGGCTTTATCTAGCAGGCCCGTCTTATCCAAGGCTGCGGAGACACGACGTTTGATCTCATTTTCAGAGATGGATTCAATTCGCATCGGCAGCGCGACATTGTCGTAGACGGTTCGGTCCATCAACAAGCGATGATCCTGAAACACAATACCAATGTTGCGACGTAAAAATGGGATGTCTTTATTAGGGATTCGAGTAATGTCATGGTCATTGAAACTGATTTTTCCATCCGTTGGTCGCTCAATGGCACAAATCAATTTAAGCAGAGTACTTTTACCGGCTCCTGAATGACCACCAAGAAAGGCCATCTCACCTCTACGAAGATGAAAATCGACCTTCTGTAACGCCTGTCGACCACCACGGTAAGCCTTACTCACTTGCTGAAATTTTATCACCCGAAATCCCTCTTAACTGAGTTTCTTCAATTGGTCTTTGTGTTTACTCTAGTCTTCACGACTGAATAGAGCGTCAATGAACTCTTGAGTTTCAAATGGACGTAGATCGTCGATACCTTCACCGACCCCAATGTAACGAATTGGAATCTGGAACTGGTCAGCCAGTGCGAAGATCACACCACCTTTTGCGGTACCATCCAACTTAGTCAAGGTGATACCTGTAAGCGGTGCAACATCACTAAACAACTTAGCTTGGCTAATCGCGTTTTGACCAGTACCAGCATCTAAGGTCAACATGATTTCATGAGGAGCTGAGCCATCAATCTTTTGCATTACACGGACGATCTTACGCAGCTCTTCCATCAAGTTAGATTTATTCTGTAAGCGACCTGCTGTGTCAGCAATCACCACATCTACACCTTTCGCTTTAGCGGACTCTATCGCGTCGTAGATCACTGAAGCACTATCTGCGCCAGTGTGCTGTGCGACTACGGGTACATTGTTTCGCTCACCCCAAACTTGAAGTTGTTCTACTGCCGCAGCACGGAACGTATCCCCTGCCGCAAGCATCACTTTTTTACCTTCAGCTTGGAACTGTTTAGCCAGTTTACCGATCGTGGTTGTTTTACCTACACCATTCACGCCAACCATTAAGATCACGTAAGGCGCTTTAGAACTGTCTACTTCTAGCGGTTTCTCGACGTTCGACAAGATCTCTGCCATTTCTTCTTTTAGAAGTCCATAAAGTGCTTCACCGTCTTTTAGTTCCTGACGTGATGCTTTTTCTGTTAGGTTTTCAATGATTTTTAATGTGGTATCCATGCCCACATCTGCAATAAGAAGCTGTTCTTCCAGCTCTTCAAACAGATCATCATCAATCTGCTTACCTTTGAACAAACCAAAGAAGCCAGCACCAATGTTGGCTTTGGTGCGTGCAAGACTGCGTTTCAAACGAGCAAAGAAACTTTCCGTCGGTTTTTCCTGTTCCACGACACGCGGTTCAACCGCTTGTGGCGTTTCAAGCTCTTCAACAGGTTCAACTATTGCTTCTGCTTCTGCTTCTGCTTCTGCTTCTGCTTCTGCTTCTGCTTCTGCTAGTTCAGCCTTTTTGTCTTCAATTGGTTCGTCAACAACGGCTTGCTGCTCATCTTGTTGTTCGTCAGTCGTTGTTTGTTCTTCTACGGATTGTTTTGCTTGTTCTTCATCACCAAAGCCAAGCCAAGAGAGTAATCCGCGCTTCTTTTTTTCCGTCATCTGGGGCTATCCTAGATCGTCTTAATTAACTCAGACTTTTTTCTGCGGGCATTATCCACACTGAAAAAAGCAAAATGACAACAAAGTGAAAAGTTTTCACTGCCAGAGTGTTGGTATACACTTTGTCATCAACAAATTTGGGCTGTATGTTAGCGCTCAACAGCAGAGCGACTGGCTATAGTATCACTTTATTAGCGGTCAAAAAATCTATGGTAAGACGTCGCCAGCAAAACACATCACAAAAAAAGCCTTCAACCGGCTTTGTTCGTATTATTAGCGGCTTATGGAGAGGAAGAAAACTGCCTGTTCATGATGCCGAAGGACTAAGACCAACAACAGATCGCGTCAAAGAAACACTGTTTAACTGGATCGCTCAAGATGTTCCCCGCGCTAAATGCCTCGATCTGTTCGCCGGCTCTGGTGGACTCGGTTTTGAAGCCGCTTCACGCCAAGCAGAGATGGTGACACTTATCGAGTTAAATCCTAACGCATTCAAACAAATTGAGAAAAACATTGCTTCATTAAATGCCAGCAATCTGACAGCTCATAATACTGATGCAATTAGCTTTCTTAAACAGCCGGGCACACCTCATCATGTCGTATTTATTGATCCGCCATTTCGCAAAGGCTTACTGGATGAAACCGTTGCCCTACTTGAAAGTCATGGCTGGTTAACGGATGACGCTATGATTTATGTCGAGACTGAAAAAGAATTGAGCCTTGACTCCATCCCTGCTCACTGGCACTTACACCGTGAGAAAACAGCTGGTCAGGTCAGCTATCGACTATTCGAAAGACAAGCAGATCAATAAGGAAATTTTGATGAAAGCACTGATTCTTCTGGCCAAAGCCGCAATAGGCTTTGTCTGGTTTATTCTAATCGTGAACTTCTTTATGCCGTTTCCTGGCAAAGCAGCCATCGCGCTCTACATCATGACAGCATTCCTGTTCATTATGCATGGTTTGCAAATGGCGATTTTCATTGGCGCATTTGGCGACAAAATTAAAATGAGCAGTTGGGAAAAATGGTCAATACTGATCTTTGGTATCTTCGCCCTACTTGATATTCGTCGTAAGCACATGACCTAACCATTCCTGAAACAAAAAATGCCGCTCCAAATAGAGCGGCATTTTTATTTTTACGTTTCAACGCTAAGCAAGATAACTCTTCACACCATCTAAGAACATCTGGGTAGAGATCATGATCAGTAACAAACCCATTAAACGCTCTATCGCTTTTAGGCCACGTTCTCCCAATATACGGTGGAAGAAACTGTAGAACATTAGAATAAAGAAGGTCACGCTCCACGCGAGCAACACAGCAGCAGAAAGCTCAAGTAAATTGTTCGGGTACTGGCTTGAAAGCAGCAACAGAGCGGCAATAACTGATGGCCCTGCAATCATCGGGATAGCCATCGGCACGATAAAGGGCTCCTCACCCGCGGCTAGGCCAGTAATACTACCTGCACTAGGAAATATCATCTTAATTGCAATAATAAATAGGATGATGCCACCTGAAATGCTTAACGTTTCAGGTTGAACGTGCAAGAAGTTAAGAATCGTCTTACCTGCAAACAAGAACAGCATCAGAATCGCAAGCGCAAAAATCAACTCGCGAATAAGTACTTTACGTCTGCGCTTGGGATCGAGATGTTTTAGGATCGATAGGACAATAGGAAGATTGCCAAGCGGGTCCATGATTAGAAACAGCATGGTCGCGGCGGAAAGAATGTCCATAAGAGGTCTCCAAAACGTTATATATCAAGCACTAAAAATTCGGCGAAGTATAACAAGCTCACCAGACGATTTGGAGACATTGACAGAAATTATCTTAACGGTGGTATCGAGTCATAATTAATGACTGCACACTCTCTCTGCATTCACCATCCAGATACCATCTTGTACGATCACTTTCTCGCGATCGATAAAAAACTCGAGTAGTGTTTCCAGCGTAAATCCATTGCACTTACATGTACGAAAACGTGCTTGCTCACCAAATGCTTCGCTTATCGCCTGCTCTAAGTCTGATTTAGACATAGGCTGCTCTCGCAATAAGTTTAGAACGTTATGGGCATGAATTTCGGTTGTCATGGAACTTCCTCACTAAAGGTAATAGACCCATCAAGAATACATGCTTCATCGATATTTTCTTTGATTTTAAATAATCAGAGAAGCCGTGATAAGTGAGTGAGCAAGGAGATAGCTACCAGAGACAAGGTAACGTCCCCGATACATTGAGGGACGGTAATCACTGATTGCGAGTAGCACTGCCGATAATGTTAACGTCACTGTTCCAACGAAACCTAAACCATTGGCAATGCCGCCATTAAGCAACCACACTTCACCGGCAGCCCAATTGAGCTGTAACAGTGCGATTCCCATCATAACGACAGGGAAAATGAGTCGATCTATTTTGGGCAGTAGAAGAAAGAAGCTCACGATTGCAACGCCTAATAGCATTGCAGGCAACCACCACACGATATCACCTGACAACTTCACCCAAAAAGAGGCGCCATAGCAGATCTGGGCGGTGATAAAGCCGACAAAACACAACTTTAGGTGACGCTTTACAAGATAGAGCCAATCCGCCGCCATAGAAACGAGTAAACCAAGTGATACCCACCACGCATCGATGCCAACCAGAGCATTTTGGCTCCAGAGCATGACCAACAACATAAGCAACGACATTGTTTTAAACATCGCTGCTTGTCTTACGTGATTACTTTCACTCGCAGAAATACTGATATATCCCGAAAGAGCAACAGATAGCCAGCTCCACATTCGAACACCTCAAGAAAATTTGAGGTGCTAGTGTAGGCAGAGTCGTCAAGATGTCTACCGTAGAAGGGCAAAATTTGGATCTCGATAATACTTCTCGCCGTCAACCAAGCCGACTTCTGTGAATCACCATCAGTATTGCTTTTTGCTCACAATGTTCTCAATGGATGAGAATTTCAGTATATCTTTATCTAGCACGCTTCAGATCGACCAATCGCAGTAAAAAATAAGAACCAAACGTAGCACATTTTTCACCCTAAAATTAAATCATTAAAAATTAATAACTTAACACAAACCCCAGAAAACCCCCTCATTCAAAACATGAAGTTTTCTCATATAAACCGTAAGCGTTCACCAAGGTAGCTTGGCTTGTCTTGATTAAAGGGAGCGAGACTACAGATCAAAAACGGGTCGTGACTCCAATCGGTTAATTCAAAGATAAAATTCTCGTTCAATGAATGTTCCGATCACCTTATCGTGCATCTTCTCGATTTGGAAAAACCGATTGTTCTACGTACTGAACGTTTTAATCTGGAACGCAGGGTTAGGTTGGTTCGCTCAATCCGTTGAGTGAACCTTTTGCCCACAACATGCTTTGTAAGCGTTCACCAGCAGTCCATTGACAAAAAGTGTGAGTTAACGCAATTGATCCAACATTCCTAATTGAGTGATCATTTCTAGCCGTCATGCTTAATGCATGAAAAAGAAAAAATCTAAATTCTCATCTTCGCCGCCCGTGGCATCAGATATCAACGAAGCGAATGCGCTGATTGTTGAGCTCTGGGAGCAGTTGCGCCACTATGAGGACAAGCTCAAAACTAGCAGCGCTAATTCATCCAAATCACCATCATCCGATGGGCCTAAAGAGCGGGCTGAAAGAAAAAAGCTCAAAGCTCTAGTGGTCGCAATCCGAGAGGAGCTACACAAGGTCACTCAGGGCACAAACGACAACTCTCAGAATTAAAACCATCTGATACCTTTGTTGAATGTTACCCAGATAGTGCCTGTTCTTGTTGTGGCGATACGAACCTTAAGATGAGTGATAAACCTTTTTATCGACATCAGGTTCATGAAATTCCCAAACCGACAATGGATATTACCGAGTATCGGCTCTTTTCTGGTAAATGCTCTCAGTGTGGCGAAACCGCGAGGGCCAGAAAGCCGAGCGATATACCTCAAGGCATCATGGGCCCCAATCTATTGAGTCATATCGCGATCTTGGCTGGTCAATATCATCTGAGCGTGCGTAAAATACGCT
>NZ_QEWN01000002.1 GCF_006124995.1 Vibrio sp. Hep-1b-8 | reverse complement strand
GTGACACTTTATAATAATCTTTAGCGTACCAATCATTGACCCACTCTGCTGCATTGTAAGTCATATCATAAATACCGAGGGGGTTGGGCGCAAACATACCAACAGGGTTTAAGTCCGTATCAACATTAACGGTTTTTTCGGTAAACTCTTCATAACCACCTAATTCTGGATTATGGAAACCCCTTCCCCTAAATTGAATAAAGCCATTGTTGGTTGCGTAGTAAAGTTTTTGACCACGGCTGCGTGCCGCATATTCCCACTGCGCTTCGGTAGGCAGGTCCACTGGTACAGCGGTCAATTGCCCCAGCCACTGACAATAGTTTTTTGCATCTTGCCAATTTACTTTTCTAGCGGGTTTGCCTTCGTAATACTCTTTTCTTGATTCAAAATCTTTAGCATCCCGTTTGAGATATTGACCATCGATTATCCTCTGCTCAAATGGTCGATTAAACGCTTGTAAGTAAACATCATAATCCAGCAACTCCGCTTCATACTTTGACAACGAATAACTGCTTAGAGTGACTTCATGCTGAATATCCGCCCCGTGATCAACGATCGAGACCTGACTGTAACAGCTTGCTTCCGGCGTCCAGACTGGGCGATTAAGATCGTCGTTCATGCAGGGCATACGAAAGTCGCCCATAATAAAACTGCCACCTTCGACAAACACCATATTTTCAATCGACTTTACCGCGACCTCGGCGATCTTTTGTTTTAGTTCGCTGTCTGCATCTGGATAGTGTTTGTTGACATTACTAATAATGGTGTTGAGCTGCTGTTGAGAAAGCACGTTGCTGGAAATGTCGATATCGCTATTGCATGCCGCCAATAAAGGAATCGACCCGAGAAGACCTAGCCATTTATAATTCATTATCAATCCTCATCACTTAGCCGTTTATTTTAAGCGGCTAAGCAGGTGACATGAAGTTAATGACTCGGAAATAATGTGATTTCCCTTCCTTTTCTTAATGATGCACATCCCAGTTAATAATTAATGAATCTATCAAATAATTATCAGAAACGCTGCCTTAATATTGGTGTGGTTAAAACGTGTGTCCCGTTAAGAATCGCCCATGCACTTGAGCCCATACTCAAGGCCGATACGACGGCTAAAAAGCGCAAGGTTTTCATTGTTATACAACTCCTGTGTATGTGAAGTTGTATCAGCATAGATGAGGAAAAAATAACTAGAATAGTCACTAAGTCAGGTTGCGAGTGATCACGAAGAGCAAAGTAATAATGTTATTTATCATTCGCCGAAAGCGATAAATGAGTCGAAAAAAACCTATATAACAGCTAATTAGAAATGTGGCCGTTATCAAATAAATAGCCACTGAGCTGATAAAAAATTTTACCGTAACCGACTTGACGTCAACTAAGGGTATAACCAAGGTTGAGTCATCAACGTTACTCAACCTATTGAAGTTCGATACGTTTGTTGAATTTGAAAGTGAGATAATCATTCCATAGTAATATTCCTCCTGAACATGAAAATATTACCTCGTACTTTTAAGTAGTAGAGTCTTAAAACTGATTATTCAACTACTAAAACGATAGGTTCCCATGCCACAACCTTGTTATTTAAGAGTATCAGGACTGAATCAAGGCTTTATTACACGCAATGCAGGTGCAAGTAATTCCGTCGGCGTTCGGTTTGTTGAAGCGCATAAAGATGAAATTCTGGTGCAAAGTGTTTCTCATAATGTGGTGATACCCACTGATAGACAAAGTGGAAGTCCAACAGGACAAAGAATTCACGGTGCTCTAAAAGTTACATGTGAGATCACTAGTGCATTGCCATTACTTTATAACGCATTATGCCAAGGAGAGACATTAAACAAAGTTGTGCTTGACTGGTATCGTATTTCTTTGGATGGAACTCAAGAGAAGTTTTTCTCAACGGTGCTTACTAATGCACGGTTGAGTAAGATTCAGGTACTGCTGCCGGATTCAAGGGAAGCAAAGTCGCAGCATTTCAATCAGTTTGTTAATTTGTTTTTCAAGCATAGAAAAATTGAATGGTCACACCATACAGCAGGTACATATGGTGTAGACGATTGGCGAGTATCCCAGGAGGCTTGAGCATGATCAATATTGCAGAGTGTGAAATTGACCCTGACCGCTTGTCAGTGTCGGGAGTCCATGCTGTACAAGAGATATTAGACACAATTGAGACAGCAAATCTCTTAAATAAGGTGATTGCCGTCATTCCATTTTTTGATATTTTCTTAAAAGGTAAGCCGCATGAAAAATTGACCAATATTGCGTCATATGATTGGCAGGAATTTGCTCGCATTATGCGTTCGGTTAGCGATGTTAATCGAAAGAAAATAGAGAAAATTGCCGGTGAGGAGTGGTTAAATTCGTCAGGAAAAGAACATGAATTCTGGAAGTGTGTTTATCAGGCTATGTAGTATTGCGTTTCTTGCACTCTTCGGGGGGACATTGTCTTATGCTCAACCCAATGTGCCCGATAATCTGATGTTGAAGTCGGATAGCTCCATTGATAGCTATATCAGTTTTATCCAAAAATTTAAGATTTGTGGAGATAAAACTAACCGAGTAAATAACCCTTATCCGATAAATGATTGGCTGTTATCACTCCCGTTAAGAAAGCAATCAAGCGTTGTTATGTACTTATTAAGCGACGCTGAATATCGATGCTATGAAGTAGAGTTGAATGAAATGGTAGAGGCTTTAAAAAGTAATCAAGACCACCAAGCTATTAACATCCTAGAGTCCGAAGGTTGGTTGTCTAAGCCTGTTTATGGTCAATATTCATTAACAAATAAAAAAGACCTTGAGCTTACTCAGAGTGACCACGAGGCTTTATCGTTATTACTTAACATGAAGTATTTGCCGTTTGATCTAATTGGCATGGGGGAGTTATTGAAGGTGCTAAGAGAACAATAAAAGTATGCTACATGGACTAACGTTACTTTCCTGAACGAAAGTCCCCTGTTTGCCCCCCATAGGGTGAAGAGATATTTGAGATAAACTGTAGAATACTTCTGATAAAACAAAGCCTTGACGGTCACCACAATGTGGGATTCATCAAGGCTTATCATTAAGTTACAATGAGTTAGATGTAGGGATTAACCTAATCTTATTCCCACTCGATTGTCGCTGGTGGCTTACCTGAAATATCGTAAACAACACGTGAAATACCATCAACTTCGTTGATAATGCGGTTAGAAACCTTACCTAAGAAGTCGTATGGTAGATGCGCCCAGTGAGCAGTCATAAAGTCGATTGTCTCTACAGCACGTAGTGATACAACCCAATCGTACTTACGACCATCGCCCATTACACCAACAGAGCGTACTGGAAGGAATACCGTGAACGCCTGAGAAACTTTGTTGTAAAGATCAGCAGCGTGCAGTTCTTCAATGAAGATAGCGTCCGCACGACGTAGTAAGTCACAGTACTCTTTCTTAATTTCACCAAGAACACGAACACCTAAACCCGGCCCTGGGAATGGGTGGCGGTAAAGCATATTGTATGGTAGACCAAGTTCTAAACCAATCTTACGTACTTCGTCTTTAAACAGCTCACGTAGTGGTTCAACAAGACCCATTTCCATATCTTCTGGCAGGCCGCCAACGTTATGGTGAGATTTGATTACATGTGCTTTACCAGTCTTAGATGCCGCTGACTCGATAACGTCTGGATAGATCGTACCCTGAGCAAGCCATTTAGCATTCTTCAGCTTCTTCGATTCTTCATCGAATACGTCAACAAATACATGACCGATAGTCTTACGCTTATCTTCCGGATCAGATTTGCCTTCTAACGCTTTTAGGAAGTGATCTTCAGCATCTACTTTAATGATGTTTAGGCCAAATTTATCGCCAAACATGTCCATTACTTGCTGACCTTCGTTAAGACGAAGTAGACCGTTATCAACAAATACACATGTTAGTTTGTCACCAATAGCACGGTGAACCAGCATAGCAACAACAGAAGAGTCCACACCACCAGATAGGCCAAGAATCACTTCGTCATCACCAACTTGTTCTTTGATACGAGCAACTGCGTCTTCAATGATAGATTCTGAAGTCCATAGACGCTCACAACCACATACGCCAAGAACAAAGTTCTCTAGCATCTGTAAGCCACCTTTCGTGTGAGTGACTTCTGGGTGGAACTGAACACCGTAGTATTTCTTCTCTTCGTTTGCCATTGCAGCGTAAGGACAAGTATCCGTTTCGCCAACTTTCACGAAGTCTGCTGGAATTTCTACAACTTTGTCGCCGTGGCTCATCCAAACATCTTGAGTCGCTTCAAGATCTTTGAAGATAGCTGAGTCACCAGATACTTTTACTTGCGCGTAACCGAACTCACGTTCAGTTGAGCCAGCTACTTTACCACCTAGCTGCTCAGCCATAGTTTGCATGCCGTAACATACACCTAAAACTGGAACACCTGAGTCAAATACGTACTGTGGCGCGCGTGGTGAGTTTGCTTCTGTTACGCTTTCTGGGCCACCAGATAGAATGATACCGTCTGGATTGAATTCACGAATATCCGCTTCTTCAACATCCCAGCTCCAAAGTTCACAGTAAACGCCGATTTCACGTACGCGGCGAGCTACTAGTTGAGTGTACTGAGAACCGAAGTCCAAGATCAGAATACGTTGGTCATGAATATTTTTAGTCATTTTGAGCAGTCTTATAAGCTAAGTGATTAAAATGTAGGCGAGTGTACTCGCCTACTATTAATGCTTCAAGGAAAAAGCAAACGTTACCGTTGAATGTATAGGTTTTATTTTTACTACAATAAAAATTAACCTAGACGGTAGTTTGGTGCTTCCTTAGTAATTTGAACGTCGTGTACGTGAGACTCTTTCATGCCTGCACCTGAGATACGTACGAATTCAGCTTTCGTACGTAAGTCTTCGATAGTCGCGCTACCTGTTAGACCCATGCTTGAACGTAGACCACCCATTTGCTGGTGTACGATCTCTTTTAGGCGACCTTTGTAAGCAATACGGCCTTCGATACCTTCAGGTACAAGCTTGTCTGCTGCATTGTCAGACTGGAAGTAACGATCTGATGAGCCTTGCGACATGGCACCAAGAGAACCCATGCCACGGTAAGCTTTGTATGAGCGACCGTTGTATAGAATCACTTCGCCAGGTGCTTCTTCAGTACCCGCGAACATTGAACCAACCATTACACACGATGCACCTGCTACGATAGCTTTACAGATATCACCTGAGAAACGGATACCACCGTCAGCGATAACTGGAATACCGTGTTGGTTTGCTACTTCAGCAGCATCTGCGATTGCCGTTACCTGAGGAACACCAACACCCGTTACGATACGAGTTGTACAGATAGAACCAGGGCCGATACCTACTTTAACTGCACTAACACCAGCGTCGATCAGTGCTTTAGCACCTGCGCCAGTAGCAACGTTACCGCCAATGATATCTAGATCTGGGTAAGCTGCGCGAGTTTCGCGGATACGGTTAAGAACACCTTCAGAGTGACCGTGTGAAGAGTCAATCAGTAGTACGTCAACACCAGCTTCAACAAGTGCAGCAACACGCTCTTCGTTGCCAGCGCCAGCACCAACTGCTGCCCCAACACGTAGACGACCTTGCGCATCTTTACATGCGTTAGGCTTACGCTCTGCTTTGTGGAAATCTTTCGCGGTAATCATACCTGTTAGTTGGAACTCGTCGTTCACAACCAGTACTTTCTCTACGCGCGCTTTGTGCATTTTCTCTTGAACTTCTTCACGAGTAGCCCCTTCCTTAACTGCTGCAAGGCGCTCTTTAGGCGTCATTACAACATCTACTTTCTTAGAAAGGTCTGTTACAAAGCGAACGTCACGGCCAGTGATAATACCAACAAGCTCGTTAGTATCTGTTACCACTGGGAAACCTGCAAAACCATGCTTTTCTGTTAGTGCAACAACATCAGCGATTGTTGCATCAGGGCTTACTGTTACAGGGTGTGATACAACACCTGCTTCGTAAATTTTAACCTGATGAACCATCTGAGCTTGCTGCTCAATAGACATGTTCTTGTGGATAAAGCCAATGCCACCTTCCTGCGCAAGAGCGATAGCGAGACGAGCTTCCGTCACGGTATCCATCGACGCAGAAATCATCGGAATATTTAGAGTGATATTTTTCGTCAGCTGAGTGCGAAGATCAGCTGTGTTTGGGAGAACGGTGGAGTGTGCTGGCACAAGTAGTACGTCATCGAATGTCAGCGCTTCTTTGGCAATTCTTAGCATTTGCAATATCTCACAATTAGAGGAGTAAAAAGAACAATCCGGTCTCATCGTTTCGCATAATGAGGGCAGCAAGTTTAAGAAAATCTACTGCATTTGGATTAGATATTGCGGACGGATTATACGGCTTAGGAAATCGCTTGGCTACACATTTTTCTATTTTTTATTTGCAATTACCCCCTTGATATGTATTATATTGCCGCTAATTTCCATACTCACGCCTACGAGATTAGCTGTGTCTTCTCTGACCAATCAAAACATCTTCACCGTTTCTCGTCTTAATGCAGAAGTGCGCCTTTTGCTCGAAAATGAAATGGGTATTGTTTGGTTAGTTGGCGAGATATCTAACTTCTCTGCTCCTGTTTCTGGTCACTGGTACCTCACTCTTAAAGACTCTCGTGCTCAGGTAAAATGTGCCATGTTCCGTGGTAACAATCGCCGTGTCACCTTTAAACCGCAGAACGGTAATCAGGTCCTGGTCAAAGCGCGCCTCTCTCTTTACGAACCTCGTGGGGATTACCAACTGATCATTGAGAGCATGCAGCCTGAAGGCGATGGTCGACTGCAACAGCAGTTTGAAGAGTTGAAAATGAAACTGGCGGGTGAAGGCTTGTTTGCTCAAACCAGTAAAAAGCCTCTTCCAGAGCATCCGAAACGCGTGGGTGTCATAACCTCAAAAACCGGTGCAGCGCTATTTGATATTCTCGACGTACTCAAACGCCGTGATCCTTCCCTACCAGTCATTGTTTACCCAACGATGGTTCAAGGTGAAGAGGCCGCAATCCAGATCGCTCAGGCGATTGGTTGTGCGAATAGCCGCAATGAGTGTGATGTTCTGATCGTCGGTCGCGGAGGCGGTTCATTAGAGGATCTATGGTGCTTTAACAACGAGATTCTCGCCCGCACGATTGCGGCCAGTCAGATCCCAATTATCAGTGCGGTTGGTCATGAAATCGATGTGACGATCGCCGATTTCGTCGCGGATATGCGTGCACCGACACCGTCTGCTGCCGCTGAGCTAGTCAGTCGTGATAATAGCCATAAAGATCAAGCTCTCATTGGCCGTCAACACAAGCTTGTTGCTGCGATGCGCCACTACATCAATGAACAAAAACGGTGCACCACCTCACTTGTATACCGTTTGGAAAGACAGCATCCAAGCTATCAGTTGCAGCGCCAAAGCCAGCAACTTGATGAGCTAGAAGTGAAACTGCACCGCGCGATGCAGCACTATATTTCAGTTCGCCAGCAAAAAGTCGAGCGTCTGCAACACAGAGTTGCTCTCAACTCCCCTTTCAAGCATCTATCGCAACAGAAAGGAACATTGCAAAGACTCGAACAGAAACTGTTGGATGCGATGGATAGAAAGTTGCTTAACACACGTCATCAACTGGCACTGGCGGCTGAGAAACTTGACACCGTTAGCCCTCTAGCAACGTTAAAGCGCGGTTATTCCATTACCCAAACAGAACAGGGCAATGTGGTAGTTCGAGCCACAGACGTAAAAGCAGGTGACATCTTGGTCACCCGCTTATCTGATGGCGAAGTTTGTTCAACGGTCAATTAGCAACAAACTCAAATCTTACTTTCGATTTAGACTTTAACTCATTACAGCTGTTACAAAAATAGTTGGCTGCTCCACATGCCTGAAGCTTCTCAAGTTCCGCGTCACAGTCTGAGCAGTAGCCTATTTTCTTGTAGCTGACTTGGCAGCTCTGGCACTCATATTGTCCATCCCACTGCAGTTCAGCATTACAGCTAGGGCATTGATTTTCAGTCATAGCACTCTCTTTGATCTAACAATATCTTTCCATCAGTATCATTCGCTTCATCATCTACCAGCAATGATCTTAATCAGTATAGACTGCGCTTTGCGTGCTTAACCTGATACATTGACTGGTCCGCACGTCGAATTATCCCTTCAATCGAATCACTATTTGGCGTATGACTGTAGCTATAACCGACACTGACTTTGACCTGATAGCCATCAATGAGTCGCATATCATTAAAGGCACGTTCTAAACAGCCAGAGAAGTCTTCCAAATCGGACAAGCTTTCGAAGCAACAGAAGCCAACAAATTCGTCTCCTCCATAGCGCCCTAGCACCGAACGAAGCTGAAACTGTTGCTTGAGTACTTCGGCAACTTCGATCAACACACTATCCCCAACATCATGACCAAAGCGATCATTGATATATTTGAAGCTATCAATATCGATAAAAAAGCAGGCAAACAGCAAGTTGCGATTTTCATCATTCAACAATGTATTTTGCACTTCTAATTGCAACATTCTACGGTTGAAACAGCGTGTTAGAGGGTCACGGCTTGCGTGAAAGTGCAGTTGCTCTTCCAACTGATACTTTTCCAGTGCAACCGCATATAACGAAGCGACCATCTCAAGTATTTCGAGTTCTTCTGTGGTTGGGGTGGACGGTTTTTCGCTGTAAATGGCAAATGTACCAAGCACGCTACTATCAGATGCAATGATCGGTACAGACCAACAGGCATGCAGATTCGCTTGCTGAGTTAAAGCCGTATAGGGCCGCCAGTTTTCATGCTGATTTATATCCGAGACGACAACCGGTTTTCCCGTTGCCGCGGCTGCACCACAAGAGCCGACTTGAGGTCCGATGGCGACCCCTTCAATCGCTTGATTATAAAACTCAGGCAAATGTGGGGCGTGTTCTAAATACAAGTGTCCGTCAATATGTCGCAAAATAGACGCGAGCCTTCGACCAAATAATTGTTCCGACAATGCGATAACGGCTTCATTTAGTCGAGACTTGTCCATTCCTAAAGCTAACTGCTGCAACAAACGATTCACTGCCCGGTGAGCATCGAGCAGGCTGTACGTGTTCATTTCGCGTGCCTTATTCTTTTTTAATATAGTTATATGAGGAGAATATCATATACACATATGAAATTATCTGAACTGGAACACGCTTAGATGATCTTGTACAGATCATCGGCAAAATCCATTTTGATCAGCGATCTACCCTAAAAAGAATATTTATATAACCACACACCGAAAGCATAAGTTACATATGCTGCATTTCAATTTTAAACAGGATTTAAATCCAAGCATGAATCAAAATCCAAACCAAACAGGATTTAATAAAAAGATCATTTGCTACTATGATGGCTTTACACTGGTGTGCATTTCAATGTTTTGCTCATCTATCTGAGTTAAGCGTACTTCAATAGCAGCGTATTCAGTCAATGAGTTTACATGGCTGCCACCGCAAGGGATTACCGCTATTTCCCCCTGATGGAGATCGCACTGCCAGTAACGCGAATCGGTCAATGCTTCACCATGACACTCTACTTTGACCTCTGAACCAAGTTCGATCCACTGCAACAAAATGTGATTCACCTGTTGTTGAATTTGCTCAAGATTACTCAGCATATCTGCGCTGTTCAGGCCACGTTTACGTAACGTTTTACCTAGTCGATAGGTATCTAAGCATTGATCAGGGGTAACAAAGCTGGTGACCTGAGCATAGCTGTTAAAATCGTAATGGCCATGAGGGTCTTTGCGGTCAGCGTCTTTTCTCCAATAACCTTGCTCCGTTAACACTTTGTTCAACGCTAAGTAAGATAAATGACCCGCGCTATGTCCACGACTTAGCGAACCTTGGTAAGCCTTGTCTACAGCGAGAGTTACTCGCTCTCCTAGCTGCAATGCAGAGCAATCTGCTGCTAAACAGTGTACGACGACAAAACACCAACCGGATTCGTCACGCTTGACTGGAATCTCATGCCCAACATATAACTCACCCGTTGCCAGTTCTAGCGCACCAACTTGGCAATCAAGAACGGGGAGCTGGTTCAGTGTCCCTTTATCTGCCGGATGATCCGGCCAAATGTGGCTGACAGGGTGGAAGGGCGTTTTATTCGTTACAACGTAAAGATATTCACTGCCACGCTGTAACAGTTGAATGTCTGCGTCTAACTGCCAGATTCCGTGGCAGAATTGGGTAATCGTGGGGGTAACTTGCATCATTTATTCCTATAAAAAAAGCGCCGGAACGAATGCGGCGCTTTTCATTTAACTCGACAATCTGATCTTTCTCATCAAGATCAGTTTTTACGATTTTTCATCATGCTCATCAAGCGCTTACGTTTACGCTCTTGAGACAGTGTCATCTTGTTCGATTTCCCTTCGAACGGGTTATCACTGTTCTGGAACTGAATACGAATTGGTGTACCCATAATTTCCAGTGATTTACGGTAATAGTTCATCAAGTAACGCTTGTACGAATCTGGTAACTCATTAACCTGGTTACCATGGATAACCACGATTGGAGGGTTGTAACCACCTGCGTGAGCGTATTTCAGCTTCACACGACGACCACGAACCATTGGTGGCTGGTGATCATCCGTTGCCATCTTCATGATACGAGTCAGAACAGAGGTACCGACACGAGTCGTAGCCGATTTATACGCTTCTTGCACGGATTCAAATAGGTGGCCAACACCTGTGCCGTGAAGCGCTGAAATAAAGTGAATACGGGCAAAATCAACAAAGCCAAGACGACGATCGAGCTCTTTCTTGACCTGCTCTTTGACGTCCATATCTAGGCCGTCCCACTTGTTGACAGCGATAACGATAGAACGACCAGCATTCAGCGCAAAGCCAAGTAAGCTAAGGTCTTGATCTGAGATGTTCTCACGCGCATCGATAACCAGCATAACAACGTTCGCGTCTTCTACTGCTTTGAGTGTTTTTACTACCGAGAACTTTTCGACCGTTTCGTTAATACGAGTACGACGACGAACACCCGCGGTATCAATCAATACGTATTTGCGACCATCACGTTCCATCGGAATGTAGATAGAGTCACGAGTCGTTCCTGGCATATCGTAAACAACAACGCGTTCTTCACCCAAAATTCGGTTTGTCAGTGTCGATTTACCTACGTTTGGACGACCGATAATGGCCAGTTTGATTGGCTGATCTTGAAGGCGCTTGAACTCTTCTTCCGCCTCTTCTTCGCTGTAGTCGAGCTTCTCGTCTTCATCGACAAACTCGGTCAGATCTTCAATCTCACCTTTTGCTTCTTCAAGAAGTTGCTCTGCGAATGGGTTAAGAGCTAGATCGATAAGTGCCGTTACGCCTCGGCCGTGTGCCGCAGCGATTTGATACATGTTTTCTACGCCAAGCTGCCAAAATTCTGCACTTGCCGCATCAGCATCGATACCATCAACCTTGTTTACAACCAGCATTGATGGCTTTTCAATTTTACGTAGGTGTGAAGCAATAGCTTGGTCAGCAGCAGTCAAACCAGCACGACCATCGACCATAAACAGTACAACGTCTGCCTCATCGATTGCCGCCAGTGACTGTTGAGCCATTTTGGTTTCAACACCTTCTTCTGTGCCATCAATACCACCGGTATCAATAACGATAAATTCGTGTTCACCAAGCTTAGCTTGGCCATATTTACGGTCACGAGTTAAGCCAGGGAAATCCGCAACCAATGCGTCGCGTGTACGAGTCAATCGGTTAAACAACGTTGATTTGCCAACGTTTGGACGCCCTACCAGAGCAACAACAGGTACCATAACAACCTCTACAATATTCTTTACTTTATGTAGTTATAGGTAACGACTCAGCAGAAATCACGTCGTGAGACCTTTACCTATAACCACATCAAACTATGGGTATCTAAAACAAACAAACGGCTCCCAACTGTTACCAGCTAGGAGCCGAATGTGAATTATATCACACGATTACTCGTTGATCGTCAGTTTCTTTACATCGCCATTGCGAGTCACAGCTACGTAACCACCGGGAACCGCAATTGGAGCAACGGCAAAGCCACTACTGTTGACTTGCTGCATCGAGACAAACTCGCCGCTACTGCGATCAATCCAATATAAGTAACCTTCGCTGTCACCAACAACAACGTACTGATTAATCATGACTGGTGCTGTCACCAAACGATGCTCTAATTGCTCGTTTGACCACAACTCGGTGCCACTACGAGCATCAACCGCCACAATGTGGTCTTGGTCGGTCACAACAAACAAACGGCTACCGTCACTCACTAAGTCAGTTGAGGATGAATAGTTGCGCTTCCACGCCGCTTTACCCGATCGTAGATCGATGGCCGTCAACTGACCGTTATAGCCAACAATGTACAGTGTACTGCCTAAAATTAATGGAGATGCATCAACGTCGACTAGACGATCGATTTCTGTCGCACCTTGTGGCATACCAATTGGCTGCTGCCAAATGAGTTGTCCACGTTCGACAATAGCGGCGGCCAATCGACCATTAGCCGTACCCCAGAACACACCACCAGAGGCAGTCACAGGTGCACTGTTACCACGTAAAGTCAGACTTGGAACCTCTGTACTGATGGTCCATTTTACTTCACCGGTCACTTGATCCAGTGCCTGCAAGATGCCCTTGTTGGTATGGACAATAACAAGGTTGCTATCCGTTGCTGGTGCAGCGAGCACTTCACCATCAACGTCAGCTTGCCAATTTAACTCACCCGTTTCTTCGTTGAAGGCGAATAGACGCCCGTTTTCGCTACCGATGAAAATTTGACTGTACGCTGCCGTAATACCACCAGACAATCGAGCCGACACATCAGCTTCAACATTGGCTTCCCAAAGTGTTTTACCACTTTCAGGATCAAGTGCTTTAACCACGCCATCACGACCCGCGACAAACACTTTGTCGTAAGCATATTCAGGTGTCAGCTTTGAGTAGTATTGCCCTACACCACCACTGACTGAATTACTCCACTCAGATTTAGGTGTGAACTCGCTGTCCACTTGAGGAACTGGCGCCATGATAATGGTGTCTTCTTCACTAGCACAGCCCGCCAGTACGCCAACAAACATTGCCGTTGCAAGCGCCTTTTTAAGCATATTCTTCATGCTACGCCCTTACTTGGCTAGGTCATCCAGTTTCATTTGTAGAGCCTGGCTAGCATCACCAGATTGCTGCGCTTCTGTGTATGCAGAATACGCTGCTTGTGTATCGCCTTTACGCAACAAGATGTCGCCTTTCAACTCAGCAACACGACCTGCCCAACTTTGGTCAGTGATGTTGGCGAGTTCTGCGATAGCGGCATCAAACTCACCTTGCTCCGCTTTAACACGCGCAAGACGGTAGTTAAGTACCGCAGATACTGCTGCATCTTTGGTTGCAGACTTCGCCCACTCTAGTTGAGCCAACGCTTCATCCAGATTGCCCGCTTCAACTTGAACTTTAGCCAGTTGTAACGCAGCAAGCACTGAGTATTCAGTCTCTTTGTTGGCATCAATGAAAGCTTGAATATCGCCTTCTGCTGATACGCCTTTTTCTGCTAATGATTGTACCGCTTTGGTGTAGCTTTCAGACGCGGCTTCTTGAGCGGCTGTTACAGAATCTTGATAGTAACGCCAACCAAACAGACCGCCCAGACCAACAACCGCACCCAAAATGACTGCTTTGCCGTTCTCTTTCCACCAATCTTTGATCGCTTCTACTTGTTGTTCTTCAGTATCGTAGAGTTCCACTTCCTGTCCTCTTACATCTTTAAAAAGTGGCGACACTCATCACCACTTTTGAGAATAGATAAATTGTTTAAACTAGCTCAGATAGTTTTGCGATAACGTCTGCTTGGCTGTATGTATCTTGTGTACCACCAATCAGATCTTTCAGTACAACTGTGTTATCCGCAACTTCGTTTTCACCAAGAACCAATGCGACCGCTGCGCCGACTTTATCCGCACGCTTGAACTGCTTCTTGAAGTTACCACCACCAAAGTGGTTCATAACACGTAGACCTGGTACCTGCTCACGCAATGTTTCCGCTAGCTTCATACCCGCCATCATAGTGCCTTCACCCGCTGTGACCATGTAAACGTCAACGCTACGACGAACTTCAGTTAATTCCAAAGTTTCAAGCATCAATACTAGACGCTCTAGACCCATAGCGAAGCCAACAGCAGGTGTTGCTTTACCGCCTAACTGTTCAACCAGACCATCATAACGACCACCACCACAAACGGTGCCTTGTGCACCTAGGCTTTCAGTGATCCACTCGAATACAGTGCGGTTGTAGTAATCCAAACCACGAACTAAGCGTTCGTTAACTGTGTATTCGATACCAGCAGCGTCAAGAAGTTCACAAAGTCCTGCAAAATGTTCTTTAGACTCTTCACCTAGATAATCAGAAAGGCGAGGTGCATCGCCAAGAATCGCCTGTACATCTGGATTCTTTGTATCCAAAACACGTAGTGGATTGGTATGCATACGACGCTTACAATCATCATCAAGAACATCAAGATGCTGCTCTAAGAAAGCAATCAGTGCGGTACGGTAGTTCGCACGATCATCCAGCGAGCCAATAGAGTTAAGCTCAAGACGTACATGCTTATCGATACCCAGCTCACGCCATAAGCGCGCTGTCATCATAATAAGTTCAGCATCAACATCAGGGCCATCTAGACCAAATACCTCAACACCACACTGGTGGAACTGACGGTAGCGACCTTTCTGTGGGCGCTCATGACGGAACATCGGTCCCATGTACCACAAACGCTGCTCTGAGCGATCAATCAGGCTGTTTTCAATGCAAGAACGTACACAACCCGCAGTGCCTTCTGGACGTAGAGTCAGGCTATCGCCATTGCGGTCTTCAAAAGTGTACATCTCTTTTTCAACCACATCGGTTACTTCACCAATTGCACGGCGAAATAGATGGGTCATCTCAACGATTGGCATGCGCACTTCATTGTAACCGTATGCGCTGATTACGTTTTTCACTGTGTTTTCAAGTTTTTGCCACAGTGGTGATTGAGTTGGAAGGCAATCGTTCATGCCTCGAATTGCTTGGATTTTCTTTGCCACAATATCTACCGTTAGGTTAATTACTTAGCGTAATCTAGGTTGAGATTAATCTTGTACTTTAATGTCGATACGTTGTTTCTCGTCAAGAATCGCAGCCTTGGCACGAATCTTCGCTTCAAGTTGCGCGACGAGATCATTGTTATCAAAACGCTCTTTTTGACGTTTGCCGTCTTCGTAGAAAGCACTCTTCTTGTTGCTTCCTGCTAGTCCTAGATGCGACACTTCAGCTTCACCCGGACCGTTAACGACACAACCGATAATCGAAACATCCATCGGTGTAATAATATCTTCTAAGCGTTCTTCGAGTGCGTTGACCGTACCAATGACATCAAATTCTTGACGAGAGCAGCTCGGACACGCAATAAAGTTGATACCGCGTGAACGAATGCGCAGTGATTTCAGAATATCGAAACCAACCTTGATCTCTTCAACTGGGTTAGCCGCTAAAGAGATGCGCAGCGTATCGCCAATCCCTTCCGCTAATAACATACCAAGACCAACAGAAGATTTAACCGCGCCAGCACGAGCACCACCCGCTTCGGTAATACCTAAGTGCAGCGGCTGATCAATTTTCTTCGCCAGTAGTCGGTACGAATCGACAGCTAAGAAGACATCCGACGCTTTTACACTGACTTTAAATTGGTCAAAGTTGAGACGGTCTAGAATATCGACATGACGCATTGCTGATTCAACTAGGGCTTCTGGCGTTGGTTCGCCATATTTCATCTGGATATCTTTTTCCAGAGAGCCACCATTAACACCAATACGAATAGGAATATTTTTGTCGCGAGCACAATCGACAACTGAACGAATGCGCTCTTCGTTGCCTATGTTGCCTGGGTTAATGCGTAAACAGTCAACACCGTACTCAGCAACTTTAAGTGCGATTCGGTAATCAAAGTGAATATCCGCGACAAGTGGGACATTGACCTGTTGTTTGATCAGTTTGAATGCTTCGGCTGCATCCATAGTTGGTACAGAAACTCGCACTATGTCTGCACCGACATTTTCCAAAGCACGGATTTGAGCAACAGTCGCTTCAACGTCTGTTGTTCGGGTGTTGGTCATTGACTGTACTGCGATTGGTGCACCGTCACCAATAGGTACATCGCCCACGTAGATACGAGTCGATGGACGACGTTTGATCGGAGATTCGTATTGCATAGTAATTTCTAAGGTAAGTTGAATCTTGCTACTTTGCCTGAAGTATACCCAGAAAGGTCGACAGGTTCACTCGCTAATGTCATTGAAACGTTTTCAGGAGCACCTAAAATGACGCTATATGGCAAATTGCCACTTAATTCGAGCGTCTGCCCTGCTTTTTTCACACCAGTCGATAATGTTTTACCTGAAGAGTCCTTAACCTGGATCCAGCAATCATCTGAGAAAGTGAGTTTGAGCAGATTAACAACCGTGTCGGATTGCGTCGATTGAACTGACTCAGACACAGGCTCTGCTTCCGTAGTATTAACGTTTTGCTCTAGCTGTTTTTCAGGCTGAGCTTGTTTTGCAACTTCTGGGACAATTTCTGTCTCTAGAGGCGCTTGAGAATCTGGTTGTTCTAACACGGGTTCCACTTCTGGCACGTCATCGGCATTAGCATCGAGCGCAGCCTCTGGTTGCGGCTGCGCACTTTCTAAAGTGGTAAAATCGAGCTCTTGGTTAGCGGCCTGCTGTTCAAGCTCAATTTCCTGCTCTGTTTGGCTGGTTAAGTCGAGCATGGTCGTTTCTTGGTTTTGCCACCACCAAACGGAAGAGATACCAATAATGACCGCAAAGATCCCCCAAGTAAGGGTCATAATACGGCTGTCATGGGCTTCACGTTTGGTTTTTCGTGAAAAGCTCTTCATCTCCTGAGGTTCTGGCTTAGTTTCTTCACACCCGTCCAATGCGCAAAGGACGGCGGATTCTTCAATTCCTACCGCTTTAGCGTAAGAACGTAGATAACCGCGAGTAAAGGTCGCAACCTGATCAGAAGCAAAGTTGTTGTTTTCGATATTCTCAATGATTGAAAGACGGAGACGGAGACGGTCGGCAATTTGCTTTTGCGATAAACCAAGTTGCTCACGTTTGTTCTTTAATAGCGTACCCGCTTGTACTTTTTCTACTTGCTCTTCGCTAGCTGGAGTTTGTTGTTCAGCAGTCATGATGGTAATAATTCTCTTCTCGTTAGTGCCTTGCTAATTCGCATCTTAATTATTTATTTTTCGTTGAATGCGAGATAACCAAGCCCTGAAATAATTCGAGGTCAAAGCCTCATTTAATAAAAAGTTACGCTCCACTCAATAAACAGGGGAATACCCCGAAAGCGTTAACCTTTAATTCTAATAGATATCATAGATGAAACAACATAGAGAAAGTGCATATTTTACAAGCAGCTCAAGGTTTTTCGTTATTTTGACATAAATATCGCTACACGATGTAACAAAAAAGCCAGAGCGAGGCTCTGGCTTTAGTAAATTCTTACACGTGATTATGAAACCGCTTTAATTTCGATGGTCTCACCTTTTGCGGCTTTGTTCATCGCAGTACGTTTAGTACGGTCAATGACATCACCCACCAACTGACCACATGCTGCATCAATATCGTCGCCACGTGTTTTACGTACCGTGACTGTGTGTTCGTACTGCATCAACGTTTTCTGGAAGCGGTCGATACGAGAGTTGCTTGGCTTCTTGTATGGTGAACCTGGATACGGGTTAAACGGAATCAGGTTGATTTTACAAGGCGTGTCTTTGAGTAGCTCTGCCAACTCACGTGCGTGGTCCATGTCATCATTAACATGGTCAAGTAACACATACTCAACGGTTACCTTGCCGCGGTTAGCGTTTGAAGACGCAATGTAGCGACGCACAGATGCCAAAAAGTCCTGAATGTCCCAACGGTCATTGATCGGCATGATTTCACTACGAAGCTTATCATTTGGTGCATGCAGCGAGATCGCTAAAGCAACGTCAATTTTACCCGTCATCTGATCAAGACCAGAAACCACACCTGAAGTGGACACAGTAACGCGACGCTTTGAAAGACCGAAACCTAGATCATCTAGCATGATCTCAAGTGCTGGGATCAGGTTTTTCATGTTCAGTAGCGGTTCACCCATCCCCATCATAACGACGTTAGTAATTGGGCGACGACCAGTCTCTTTCTGTAGACCGATTTCACGTGCAGCACGCCAAACCTGACCAATAATCTCAGACACTTTTAGGTTACGGTTAAAGCCTTGTTGCGCCGTTGAACAGAACTTACACTCTAACGCACAGCCTACCTGAGATGAAACACAAAGCGTTGCACGGTCATCTTCTGGGATGTATACCGTTTCAACGTCTTGATCACCCACCTTCATAGCCCACTTAATCGTGCCATCAGAAGAGTGTTGTGCTTCCGCCACGGCTGGAGCTTTAATCTCACAACGAAGCTCAAGTTTCTCACGTAACTTCTTGTTAATGTTGGTCATGTCTTCGAAGTTATCAACACCGAAATGGTAGATCCACTTCATTACTTGATCTGCACGGAATGCTTTTTCACCGAGCTGGTCAGCAAAAAACTTACGCATACCTTGACGATCAAAGTCGAGTAGATTGATTTTTTCAGTGGTCATGTGGCCTCTCAAGCGACGGAACATTAAATAAGGGCGCGAATTGTACAGCCTTTACGCAGCGACAACAAGCATTGTAAAGCCACGTATTTATTAAGGCGTTAATATCGCAATGATTAAATTTTAAACAGCAATAATCAGTCCGCCTTTTTGACAGGCTGAATAGGAGAAAATTATTGGGCGACTTGCTTTATCTTCTCAACAATCGCTTTAAGACCATTACCTCTGGAAGGGCTCAGGTGTGCAATCAGACCTAGCTGTTCGAAATAGCCATCAGTATCAAAGCTCGCGATCTCCTGAGTGGTTTTGCCATCGAATGCAGCCAGCACCAGTGCAATCAGACCTCGAACAATACGTGCATCAGAGTCAGCACAGAAATACCACTTGTCTTCTAGCTGTTCGTGAACCAACCAAACCTGACTCTCACAACCTGCCACCGTCACATGTTGCGATTTTAGCTCTTCAGGCATCTGAGGTAGTTTTTTACCCCACTGGATAACCTGACGATAACGATCTTCCCAGCCTTTGAAACCTTGTATAGTCGCAATGATATCTTCAACGCTAATATCGTGGCCAAATGGAGATTGAGGAAACGACGACATAGAAAAATCCACCTGTTACTTACTGTGTTTTTGGATTAGCTTTTCAACAATGCGAGATACGGCAACAAAGCCAAAGGTCGCCGTCACTACCGTTGCAGCACCAAGGCCACTCGCACAATCCATACGTTTTGGGCCTTCCGCTGTCGACTTAACGCCACAAACCGTGCCGTCTGCTTGAGGGTATTTCAACTGCTCAGTTGAAAATACACAATCAATGCCAAACTTACGTGCTGGATTGGTTGGAAAATTATGATGGCGACGTAGCGTATCTTTGATTTTTTTCGCTAGTGGGTCCTGAATCGTCTTAGTCAAATCAGCGACCTTTATCTGGGTTGGATCAACCTGACCACCAGCACCACCAGTGGTAATGACTTTGATTTTGTTGCTACGACAGTAGGCAAGTAAGGACGCTTTTGCTTTTACGCTGTCAATCGCATCGAGTACATAGTCATACTCTTTACTCAAGTATTCGTGCTGATTGTCAGGAGTGATAAAGTCATCGATCAGATTGACTTTACATTCTGGGTTAATCAGCTTCACTCTCTCTGCCATCACTTCGATTTTACTTTGACCAACAGTACCAGACATAGCGTGGATCTGACGGTTAATATTGGTTACACACACATCGTCCATATCGATAAGTGTCAGTTGACCAATTCCGGTACGAGCTAAGGCTTCTACCGCCCATGAACCCACGCCACCAATACCGATGACACAAACGTGCGCAGCACGCAAAATCTCGACTTCACTGTTACCGTAAAGACGGCGAGTGCCACCAAAACGTTGGTTGTAATTATCAGAAGCTGGAGTATCGAGTTCGCGCATATTGGTTTTCCGCTTGGTACAAAAACAAAGAGTGCGATTTATACGCACTCTTCAATAAAAAGTCTAGATGAAGGAGACGAGTCCTTGTTCAACTATTGTCGCTTTTCCGGTGGCAATGCCCAAGGCGCTTGAGTCGTTGAGTTTTCAAGACCCAGCTTCCATACACGACCAAAGTGTTTGTAGTGCCCAGCTTCGATCCCCGCTCTCGGTCCCATGCCGTGATATAAATCAAGATGGTTCTGCTTTACAGCCCCACCGGTATCTAACACGACCAAAAGACGGAGCTGATGTGCACCACTCCATGAACCATCTGAGTTCAGCAGAGGTACTTCAGCCAATATAGGCGTCCCCATAGGAAAGATACTGCGGTCGCCAGCAACCGACGCCATAGGCAATAATGGAATTCCGGCAGAACCTGTTACTGGCGCATCCGCGCGCGGTTCAAAGAAAACAAATGATGGATTTTGCTCTAGAAGTTCACGAACAGTCTCTTCATCGTTTGCCAGAACCCATTCCTTGATCGCTTTCATTGACATTTTCTCGCGTGAAACGAGCTCTCGCTCAATCAACACGCGTCCAATACTCACGTACGCTTTGTTATTTTTGCCGCCGTAAGCGAAGTATTCCAAAGTATCGTCATCTTCAAAATGAACAAAACCACTGCCCTGAACCTCCATTAAAAATGGATCTATCATATTGGCAGCATAGCCGAGCTCTAATCCTTGTCCGCTAAGCGCACCATCATAAATTTGTGCACGAGTAGGACAATCACTTTCACAAGCGGGTTTACCATAAACCGGATATTTGAAGACCTCGTTCGGTTGATGACGAAGCTCCATGACTGGAGAAAAATATCCCGTAAATAGGACATTACCTTTTTTATCTCCACCACCTAGCTGTGCAGCCTGAATGCCGAAGTTAGCAAACTCTGTCGGCTCACCACTTTGAAGAATCCACTCATTGAGTTTTTCATACAAAGGTTGGTATGTGGCCGCCAATGAAGGCGAGTTATCGACGACCAATTCAGTCTGACGATGGAACTCAGTAAAGTCACGAGGTTTGTCAGACTCAACAAGTGAGGATTTATTCAAAATCGAATTGAATTCATCATCGATATATTGCTGAGCACGATCGGTAGGTTGCGCACAGCCAAACAAAACGCTGACTGCGGCGATAGGAAGATATTTTTTGAACACTAATTTTATTCCTTTCAAGCGATGCTAAGAGCATGACAAACTTGACTGAAATACGCAATTAGCCAGTCGTTAGGGAATGTTATTTTTAATCGTTTTCTGACAATCGATACACAGGCTGGTAGTGCGGCTCAGAGATAAGCTGTATCTCAGTCAGCTCTTCATTGAGCACTTTAAAGCGGCGCGTCTTGTTACCGACCTGAAATTCAAGGTATGTGCCATTCCAACTATAGCGAGTGTCGACAATACCACCATTGATAGCGACTCCCGCAGGTGTCACGACAAACGCTTCAGCAGCATAAGTCGCTACATCTTGTTCAGTCCAAGTCCCATAAAGATCCGACTTAGGGTATTTTTTCTCTAGATAGAAGTCATAAAGAACATTGGCCAGCATAACGGCACCAACAGCGGCGACGATCGCTAACAGCAAAATGGCTCGCTCTATGAGCTTCTTTTTACCCTTACTTACACTACTCACTTTCTTTACTACCTACCCATCACTAGTATGGAATTCACTCTCTAAGTGTCGTTCAAAATATAGACAACTTCGAACCAAATCTCCTAGCGCCGCTCAGAGTGACGCATTATTCACAAGTTCAGCTAGAAGAAACACTTATACCCAAGCCTAAAAACAATAGATCTAGACGCTAAAAAACGCTTGCCGAAAAAAGAATAAAATTGCAGTATATCTGTATATAAATTCATTACGGAAGATATTGTGAAGATTCGAAGTACAGCTCTGGTTAAGGGGTTCAGACAATCCGCTCCCTATGTCAATGCTCACCGAGACAAGACCATGGTTATCATGATCGGCGGTGAAGCTGTAGCAGATGGAAATTTTGCCAATATTATCAGCGATCTCGCACTGTTGCATAGCTTGGGCGTGAAAATTGTATTGGTCCATGGAGCGCGTCCACAAATTAACAATCTTCTTGAACAAAATAATCATCACACGCCTTACCACAAAGGTATCAGGATCACCGATGAGACATCTCTCAACTACGTCATGCAAGCCGCAGGGCAACTACAGTTGAGCATTACCGCACAGCTATCGATGAGCCTCAGTAATACGCCGATGGCCGGTACTCAACTCAACGTTGTCAGCGGTAACTTTGTCATCGCTCAACCGCTCGGTGTCGACGATGGCATCGACTATTGTCACAGTGGGCGCATAAGACGTATCGATGCACAAGGCATCAACCGTATGCTTGATCAAGGTTCGATCGTTTTACTTGGCCCTATCGCCAGTTCAGTGACCGGAGAATCTTTCAACTTACTCTCTGAAGAAGTGGCGACCCAAGTCGCAATAAAATTAAATGCCGATAAGTTGATTGGCTTCTGTTCTGAACAAGGCATCATTGATGAAAATGGCAACGCGGTCGCCGAGCTGTTTCCCAAAGACGCAGAACGGATTTTGTCTCGTCTGGAAAACGAACGCGGCAGAGACAATGACTCTTCTTCGGGGACTTTACGTTTCCTTAGAGCAGCAACAGCAGCATGTCGAGCGGGTGTTCCACGTAGCCACTTGGTCAGCTACAAAGTTGATGGCGCACTGATTCAAGAGCTTTTCTCTCTCGATGGTATCGGCACTCAGGTCGTTGAGGCGAGTGCAGAGCAAGTCAGACTTGCCGATATTGACGATATTGGCGGCATTCTTGATTTGATTCGCCCATTAGAAGAGCAAGGCATTCTTGTTAGACGTTCACGTGAGCAACTTGAGCAAGAGATTCATCAATTCACCATTATTGATAAAGATGGGCTAATCATTGGTTGCGCAGCTCTTTATCCTTATTCTGATGAGAAAATGGCAGAAATGGCGTGTGTGGCCATTCATCCAGAATACCGCGATGGAAATCGAGGACTGTTGCTGCTTAACCATATGAGATTGCAATCAAAAGCTCAGGGTATCGAACAAATTTTCGTCCTGACGACTCATAGTCTCCACTGGTTTAGAGAGCAGGGTTTCCATGAAATGGGTGTCGACTCTTTGCCATCACACAAGCAAAACTTATACAACTATCAACGTAAATCGAAAATACTCTCTTTACAGCTGTAAGACGTTGATATTCTCATAGTTGCGCTTAAGGCGGTGAATTTTCCTACATTATTCACTTTATTTCATTCGTCAGATTGTTTAAAATTCGAGCTCCCAAATTAATGGGAGCTAAATAGGATTCGCTTATCCGCTTAACTTATTCGCAAGTTAAGTCGCAAGGATTGCTTGAGGTAACTCACTACGTCACTTAGAGCAAACTGTCGATGAAAAAAATTATCTGTAACTCAGTCCAGAGTTTTTGGGATATGGCAGACAATGAACTGTTAGAAAATCTAGACGTTCACTGCGTCTTTCCCGTTACAGAAGGCTTAAAAGCATTCATTTTGAACTATCAAAAAAAATACCGCATTCGCAGTATTTCTTTCACTAAAGCACTTTAACTTTTGCATTCGATAACCACGGAAGGTTATCCATTCGCTTGCAACCGCTCTATCAATCCACTTGCTCGCTCAGTCCGAACCTTAATGCCTCTTTTCATCACTCTATCATCGACATACAAGCTCAAACGCTTCTTGGCTCGCGTGATCCCTGTATAGATCAACTCACGTGTTAAAATAGGGGTAAACTCAGGTGGAAGAATCATTAGAGTATGCTCAAACTCACTGCCCTGTGACTTGTGAATCGTCATTGCGTAGGCGGTTTCATGCTCTGGAACTCGACTTGGCAGCACCGATTTCACGCTACCATCCGGAAGTTCAAAAAAGACTTTCAACCTTGGCTGACTGTCTGACTGATCAAGCATACAGATACCAATGTCACCATTGTAAAGCCCTAGCGAATGGTCATTGCGTGTCACCATTACTGGTCGACCGTGATACCAAATTTCGTCCTGAACCTGAATAAGTTTACGTGCAGCCAAGGCGCGTTCAATACGCAGATTTAGCCCTTTAACCCCAAAGTCTCCCTCACGAATAGCACACAACAAACGACAGCGTGAAAATAGTTCCAATACGGCTTTCGCTTTATGAGCCGCGGTTTCAAGTTGACCGGTACTAGCATCGTGTTGCGAAATATTCATACGTTTGAGGTAGTCGCTGTACTCGTTGACTAGGGATTGAATTAATTGACTGTAGTGCTGACTATCGATAGGAAATCTCGCGATATCAGCAAACTCTTTTTGCCACACCCAATCGACTTTCTGCGCCGAGCCTGCGTTGACCGCCTGAGAAAGTTGACCGATACCTGAGCGTGCATCAAAACGGTAGCTCTTTTTGAGCATACACAAGCTATCGGCTATCGAAGGTTGAACATTATTTGTCTGAGCCAGTGTTGTATAGCCCGTTAAACGCGCCACTTGCGTCGCTTGTAACTGACTGAAGCCAAAATGGCTAAACGAACAAATATCCCCAAGCACCGCTCCCGCCTCTACCGAAGCAAGCTGGTCTTTATCGCCAAGTAAGATCAAACGCGCATGCTTAGGTAACGCATCAATCAATTTGTACATCATCGGCAGATCAACCATAGAGGCCTCATCGACGACAAGAATATCTAAGTGAAGTGGATTATCTTGGTTGTGTCGGAACTCTGCGCTGTTTGGTATCGCGCCCAATAGACGATGAAGGGTACTTGCATCTGTAGGAATCGCTTGCTTGAGCGCTAACGATACTGGCAAACCAGCGACCGCTTTACCTATCGATTCCGTCAAACGGGCTGCTGCTTTCCCCGTCGGCGCTACTAGTTTAATGGTTGGGTATTCATTATTGCTTTGTGCTTGCTCGATAAGCGCTGCAAGTAATTTGGTTACCGTTGTTGTTTTACCGGTTCCCGGTCCACCTGAAATCACCGCAAAACGCCGGCTCAGCGCAACCGCTGCCGCAACCTTCTGCCAGTTAACACAAGCAGCCATAGGGACCAACTCATCTAACACCAACAAATCAGAGACACTTTTCGCCGCAACAAGCTTTTGGTCTATGGTAGGCCAATCCAAGATTTCCTCACACACGACGTCTAGGTGATCGCAAACCATACGCTGACGAAGCACCGAATTTAGCTCTCCAGATTCAAAGCTTTTCTTAATATCTTCAAATAGATAGCGATAGTTTCTGGCAAAAAGATGATCGAGCAGGTCTGCGAGCTTTTGTACTTCAGTAGGCTTTTGGATCATAGGTGACCCAAAGCTATTTAAGCGTTCGGCTAGCGCGACTTCGTAGTGCCAATAGCGATGAAGGTAGAGCCGTTTACCATCAAATATTAGTGGCAGCGATTCTCCCATTGTTCCGACTAATGGCGCCGAACTAAGGCACTGATGCCAATCCACTCCGACCAAGATTTGATTAAGTTGATGGGCAGCCTCACCAAAAAGACCAAGCTTTGCACTGAGATCAACCACCTGTCCCTGAGCATCGTTCAATGGAAGACAAATATGACCTTTTCCTAACTCACTACTCACCACTCCGGCAATGAACCCCAGATATGGGTCATGAGATTGAGACTCGATGAATCGAGCAAATTGATAATCAAGTTGTCGGATACCGCCTTTCAGCGCTAACTGCTTGAGGGTTTGAACTAGATTCATCATGATCAAAGTAACTCCATCTGGCCTGCGCTATTTTGCTTCACATCAATCGCTTCACCATCGATCAGTTTGTCCATATCGGTCAAAAACTCCAAGCTCGGTTTGGCACTAAATACACCATGGTCACTCGCGCCATCCATACCTCTCAAAAACAGGTAGTAAACTCCACCAAAATGCTGCTCATAATCATAGTTGGCGATACGGCTGCGCAAAAAACGGTGCAGTGCTAAAGCATAAATCTGATATTGAAGATCGTAGCGATGATCGGCCATTGCCGTTCTTAATGCATCGCCGTGATAGAAACTCACCTCATCGCCAAGGTGATTCGACTTCCAGTCAAGAACGTAATACTTACCTTGGTGTTCAAACACCAAGTCAATAAAACCCTTCAACATACCTTGAACGGTGTGAAAACCGAGGTCACCCGCTTTGGCTGACAGCGGATCATGGCGCTGAATCGTTCGGTTAAGTGCTGGAGCCGAAAGCACTTCAATCGGTAATAAGAATTCCATCTCAACCAGTCGTTGATTAGGGCCTTTTTGTTTGAGTAACAAAGATTTACCATCTAAAGGTGTCGCTAACACTGTATCGATAAGTTGCTGAAGGACAGGCAGCCAATTGATGTCTAACTGCTCACTTTCTAATAGCTGGAGAATAATTTCACTGTTTTCAACGCTGGTCGCAGGCAGAGTGAACTCAACCTCTTCAAATAAGGTATGTAAGAAGGTGCCAGGTCTTGCTCCTCGCGGAAAAGTAAAAATCGACATTTCTGGGTCGGCAATCTCGTCTTGATCCTGTTCATCGGAAGAATCAATATCGAGGTGCATCAGATCAGTGAAGGCTTCATCGCTATGATGAGAGCCCTGCTTTACCAATCCTGAATAACTGGTAATCCGCCAGTTACGATCAATCTCATGGCTCAGTTCACTGGCTGTCAGTGAATGTTGAGACTCATTTAGTAAGCTAAACGGTTGTGAATGCTGTTGGGGCAACGCTGAAAGCACAACGCAATTCAATCCATCCACTTGCTTTTGAATAGCTATGGTTAAATCTTGTATACCGCCCTGTTGACCATCCTGAAGCAAATGCCCCATCGCACTATTGTGAACCCCCGTAGGCTCTTTGGTTGAACGCCCATTTCTCAACGGAGACGTGCCAATAAAACAACCATAAACCGCACGAGTTAAGGCGACGTATATCAAACGCAGATCTTCTGCCAAACGCTCTTTGTCGGCCTGAGCAAGCGACGAATCCTGCTTAGCGATATCTAAAATGGTTTGATCTTGCTTAGCATCGTAATACTTGGCTTCACTTGCTTCTCGATGACTCATAGCAAAAGGCAAGAAAACAAGATCATATTCAAGACCTTTTGACTTGTGAATCGTCACGATTTGCACCAAGTTGCGTTCTGACTCCAAACGCTGAATTTGCTCCTCGCTGCCTCCCAAACCATTTTGCGCGTCACTGATTGCCTGAGCGAGCCAACGCAACAAACCGTGGTCACTTTCCAACTCTTGGCTCGCCTGTTGTAAGAGCTCGCCAATATGCATTAAGTCAGTAAGATTGCGCTCACCCACCTCTTCTTCGAGCATACGTTCGGCAATATGACGCTTACTCATCACACTGCGCAGCATGGGTAGCACACCACGCTGACTCCATAGCTTGCGATACTCTTTGAATTCATTGATCGCACTTTCCCACTCATTCTCATCATTATTGAGCTTGTCGAGTGTTCCGGCATCAAGAGCAAAAATTTCTGAAGCAAGACTGGCACGCAAGGCACGGTCATTTTCAGGTGTAAGTACAGCTTGCAGCAAACGCTGAATATCTTGTGCGATCAAAGAAGTAAAAACGCTGTCACGGTTCGAAAGGTACACGCTCGCTATGCCCTGCTTGGCTAGCGCTTCTTTAACCATGCGACCTTCGCTACCTGTGCGAACTAGAACCGCTATATCACCGGCCTGTATCAGATGCTGCTTATCGCCATCAACGAAGTAAGCCCTCTGCTCTTGCGCCGCCGTTAGTACTGACTGTATCTGGTCAGCCGTGGCTTTGGCCATAGCTTGCAAATACTCACCTTTCGGTAGCGGTTTATCGTCAGCGTCTTGCAGCCAATAGGTCAGCGCAGGTTGCTTTTGGTCACCAATGAGCCAAGTGCGATTTTGAGCTTTAGGACTATGATTAACCGCAAGGAACGGAATGTCCTCATCATAAATAAATGGACTGGTCGGTAGTTCAAAAATCTGGTTTACAGCCGCCACCATATCTGCGCTTGAACGCCAGTTGGTTCCGAGGGTGAAGTGAGACGAAACCTGCTTACGAGCCTTGATGTATGTAAAAATATCAGCGCCACGGAAACCATAAATGGCCTGCTTAGGATCGCCGATCATGAACAACCCACATTGTGGATGGTTCAAATAAATTCGGCTAAAAATACTGTATTGCAGAGGATCGGTATCCTGAAACTCATCAATCATCGCAACCGGATATAGCGTCCGAATACGCTCCGCAAGCAATTCTGATTCATCGCTATCAATGGCAGCAGAGAGATTAGTTAACAGGTCATCAAACGATAACCACTGTTTTTGCTGCTTCGCTTTTGCCAGCATAGAACGGCAATGCTCTATTGCATGAGCAAGAATCGGCGCTTTAAGAGTGATCGGATTGGCAACAAATTCTTCGATCGCCGAAAATACAAGATGCTCTGGCGCCCGCCCTTTTGGCGTTTTATCAAACAGTACCTGCTGAGAAAAACGCTCCAGCTTGTCTGGAGAGTCGTAGCCCGTGGTATCGGACGCAGCCCAATGGTTGACCTCTTCCAGCCACGCTGGCAGGGATTTTTTGGTGTAGCTGCGTTTATTCACATCAGAATCATTGATGATGGCAAAAAGGTCATCCTGATGGCTTCGCCACAACTGTTTCAACTCATCAATACGTTCAAGATTTTGCTTATGCAGATCCGCCAGCGTGCCACTCATCGCTTTAACCGAAAGGCTTAACGGTGCTCCCGTTAAATAGTTACTGATATCGCGCAGCAGGTCAGAAGGAGCGTTCCATAGTCGACGAACTTCACCCGCCAAGTTCAGTGGCAGTGGATAAAAATTTCGCCGCCAATAGTCAGCAACCACTTGTGCTTTAAGGTGGCTTTCATCCGTGACAAACTCATTATTAAATCGACTGCCTGACTCAAACGCATTTTGGGTCAGCATACGCTGACAGAAACCGTGAATGGTATAGACCGCGGCTTCATCCATTTGCCTCTCGGCTTGAAGCAAGATATCAGCCGCCTGCTTATGATCATGAACCTCTTCAAGCAGAGGTTGGATCACAGGGTCATGACTTGTCCCTCGAGCAAACGCCAATCGTGCATCATGAATCCTCGCACGGATACGATCGCGCAATTCTGCCGTAGCCGCTTCCGTAAAAGTGACCACTAAAATCTGATCAACAGTTAAAGGGACTTGGTGCTTGGTTTCTGGATCACCATGACCCAAAAGCAATCTGAGGTATAAGCCAGCGATGGTAAATGTCTTACCCGTACCCGCCGATGCCTCGATAAGCCGGGCACCGTGCAAAGGAAAAGTCATGGCATTTAGCGGGGTCACCATCGACGTTGCTGTCATAAAAATTCTACCTTTCTAATCAAAACCCAAGATCCAAGTGTGATCTAGACTTAAAAATGATTGTAATTACGTTAAACGCCTAAATAGTTAGGACTTTATGGGATCTTTCTCACGGCAGAAGATTGTTCTAACCGCTAGTATCCGCGACATGTGTTGAACAAGTGACGTTAACTTTGGATTTAACCGCACTTGTGAACAACCAACCGAATCATGGTCCCTCTGACCTGTGGCCGTACAGCGAACGCCCTACACAATAATGATTTACTGGCGGCCACCTACTTTCCTCATACTATCAATCACTCAACATCTTCACGATTTTTTGCGGTTAAGCGCGGAGCCTGAAGCACCAATGCACTCATCATTCGTACTTGTGCTGCCAGCTCGTTACTCCAGTTCGGCCAAACTCGCGCGATATAAGAATTATTACCTTCACCAGCAGCCATAAAGCTGTCATTAAATGTGTCCGCCATTTTTTTCAGCGACTTCTCTTCATCGTCTACCCAATTACCACGGCTAAAACCCGCTTCAACACACGCTAAGGCGGTTTTAGGGAAATAGCACAACGGCTGCGTCATACCCTGATAGAACAGACGGATCAATTCAGCTAATAGTGACTTAGCATATGTCGAATCATTGACGGCTGGGTAAACCAGATGAACCACGCCCTCTTTACGATCGTAGCCAATCATGTGAGTGGGCTTATTTATACCCATCGCTGACATTGAGAGATGATCAATCCACGCGGCGAGGTAGTCTTGAGCACGAATGCTTCCGCTACGGTAGCGGATCAATCCAGATTGATAGTGTTGGGTCAGCCAGCCAGTAAGGTTGACGAGTTTATCCTCTCCCAGCACATCGAAGCTGAGTTTAATTTCCAAATCCTCATGTTCAGCACCACATAAGAAAGTTAATTTCTCGACCAATTCTTCAGCCTGAACGCGATTGGTTTCAAATTCAATATCACCGAACGCACCTACTGGCAGCTTGCCTTGAGCACGTTGTTGTTCAACAAAGCGTTTTATAACGGTTTGTGAATCTTGTTCACCTGCCAGTCGGTGCTTCAGCAAACTATCGAGCAGACCATCACGCATCTGATAGCTTTGCAGACCATTCAGTACGAAAGGCTCGTCATCTTCCATAACAGGCAGTGGCGGTTCAAATATTACTTTCAAACGGCGATTGAAAAAATACTGAACAGGTAAACGCCAAAAACGCTGCAACTCAACCAAATCCAATTCCAACGGATAAGTGGCATCGAGCAGATAATCCTCAAGCTGACGGTTAAACTCACTACCGCTTTGACCTTGTCTATTTGCAGCGGGCAGCCACTCTTTGGCATAGCTTGGCTGTTGACCGACAAATGCACTGGCACTAAATGGCACCATAGAATGGCGGTGAATCAACCGACGAAGTAACCCAACTCCAGACGCATCACTAGGCAACGACTCATCGCCCTCCAAACAATAGTTTTGCTGACAATATTCTGTTAACTCAGACACCAATACCGACGGGACGCGCTCAGTATTGTCCTGAATCGAACGGCCAACGTAGCTAATGTAAAGCGTTTGCTGCGCTGAAAGTATTGCTTCAAGGAACAAATAGCGGTCATCGTCACGACGAGAACGATCGCCTGGTTTGGTTCGACCATTCATTAGATCGAAACCTTCTGCGGGCATTGAACGAGGATAAACACCATCATTCATCCCCAACAAACAGACAACCTTAAATGGAATTGAGCGCATCGGCATCAAGGTACAAAAATTGACTTGTCCAGCTAAGAAGCGCTGACTGACTCTCGTTCCTGCGAGTTTATTGTGTAGATACTGAGCCACGATCGCTGGCGCTAAGGTTTGCTCAAAGGCGGCATCAGTAAGTTGCTCTTTAAGATTGGCCAAAGTATCTCGAATCGATTTCAATGCTGCCTCACCTTCCAACTCGACCAAGAAAAAATCATCGAGCAACAAGGTGAGGACTTCACGCCAGCGATCAATTGACTGGGTGGTTTGCAGTTGTTGGCGATAATCGCTGATGGTTTCAATAAAGTGCGCCAGCTTACCCGCTAGCTCGGCTCCCATGCCCTGAACTTCATTATAAGGGGCGATCGTTCCTGATTGAGATTCAAACAAACCAGCGCTATTTGGCATCGCGTAACCAAGTAACATACGCTCAATGCCGAATTGCCATGTATTTTGTTCGGTTGCCGGCAATTCAAATTCCTCACTCGTGGAGGCGTTCAATCCCCAACGAATACCTGATTCCTCAACCCACTGCTTAGCTAAAATAAACTCATCTTCGCTTAATTCAAATCGTGCTAGTACTGCTGGAGTTTCGAGTAATTCCAACAGCTCTGACGCCAAACAACGAGTATTCGGTAAGTTAACCAACTGCATAAAGGCATTAAGGATTGGACTTTCTTGATCTGCGGTTCGGTCGGATATTGAGTAAGGAATAAATCGTTCGCCCGGAGCATTCCCAAATACCGCCTGTATCGCAGGGCTATAGGCATTAATGTCCGACACCATAACAATAATATCGCGTGGTTTGAGCGCCGGATCTGAATCGAACATCGCTAATAGCTGGTCATGAAGCACTTCTACCTCACGCATCGGGCTATGACAAGCATGCAAGGTCAGCGACTTATCTTCCCAAACGATGACTTGCTTGTGTGTACTGGTCTCTAGTTGCTGGTCATTCTGGTGCTCTTCCAGATTGAGAATATCCGCTTGTAGATGGTGAAGTAGACTATCTCGTTCGATATCAACAAAAGCTTCGATCTCGTTCGATTCAAGCTGTGACAACAAATACATGTTATCGCGCCCCAACTTACCCATAGAAGCCAACAGGCTATTGCCAACCGCGTCGGTATGCAGTTCGTCGATGACGTTCTCTTCTAGACCGCCTTTTAACTGTTCGCTTTCGCCATGCTGTTCGGAGTGATCCTGATTCCATACCACATGCTTACGATGCTTAGCCGCTAAACGAGCAAGGAATTTTCTATCTCGCACTTCTCCCCAGTAGTAACGACAAGGATTGGTAAACATCAGATGAACGTCGATATGCTCACCAATAGCTTTTAACGCATCCATATAGCGCGGAGGCAAAGAAGTGATACCAAACACAAATAAGCGTTTTGGCAGATGATCAAAACTCGCCTGGCTGCTTTCTAAGGTATCAATAAAGTGCTCATAAAGATTGGCACGATGGTAAGGCGACTGACCAAGAGCGACCGTATGATCATAAAGTGCCTGCCATAGGATAGGCTGCCACGGATGTTCGTCCTCGAGTTCAAACACCGTCTGCCCAGCCTCCCAAGCGGCTATCCATTCTGGACGATAGACGAGATAGCCATCAAAAATATCGGCTATTTTTTCAGACAACTGATAGAGCTTAGATTTGTCATCATCTTGCTCTAAATAGTGTTTGAGTGGTTCAAACTCCTCGCGCCCGAGTAACTCAGGCAAAATCAGCATCAATTTCCAAGTCATTGACTCTTTGTTGAATGCACTGCGTTTGGGTACGTCAGGTAGAACCTGAGTAAACATATTCCAAATAAAAGTAGCTGGCAGAGGGAACTCGATGTTCGCTGCCACTCCAAACTCCTTGGCTAGCTCCATCTTTAGCCACTGAGACATCCCCGGGCTCTGAACTAAGATCTGCTCTTGCTCAAATGGGTTTGACAAAGGGTTAAGCCGTACAAGCTCGACAAGTAAGGATTTTAATATATCCACTTGATTGGAATGGTAGACAGTAAACAAAACACACTCACACTATTAATGCCGCAACTAGGGTGAGACTAGCACATGCAGCTAAATTTCGAGAGTGTTATAAGCGTATGATTTGGCTCGAATCAAAATACCCGCTCAAGCCTTAGACAGACAAGAGCGGGTAGGAGGAAGAAATTATCAACTCATTGTTAGAGAGCTAATTATTGAGCGATGAGATCTTTGTAAGCGATCGTTTTGCCTTGTGGCTTTTCATTAGCCAGCTTGGCTTTAGGCGCACCAGGTTGCGACAACCAGTACTGTGGATCTTTCTTCTCATTCAGTTTCGGACCACACTCACCTTGTGCACCACTACGCTCTAGACGCTGTAGTACACGGTCTTGTGCTTGCGCTAGACCATCCAATGCTTCCTGAGGCGTTTTCTCGCCACTTGCCGCTTCAGAAACATATTGCCACCATAGCTGTGCTAGCTTCGGATAGTCAGGAACGTTGGTTCCCGTTGGCGTCCACTGCTTACGTGCATCACTGCGGTAAAACTCAACCAAACCGCCGAGTTTCGGCGCAACTTCTGTCATAGCATCAGAGTTGATGTCTGATTCACGAATTGGAGTCAAACCAACCAGCGTTTTCTTCAAACTCACTGATTTCGATACCACAAACTGAGCGTATAACCACGCTGCCTGACGGCGGTCAAGTGGTGTGCTGTTTAGGAATGTCCAAGAACCTGCATCCTGATAACCCAGCTTCATGCCTTCTTCCCAGTAAGGACCACGTGGCGAAGGTGCCATACGCCATTTTGGCGTACCATCTTCATTCACGACCGGTAGTCCAGGTTTGGTCATGTCAGCAGTAAAAGCGGTGTACCAGAAGATTTGCTGAGCAATGGAACCTTGCGCCGGAACTGGACCTGCTTCACCAAACGTCATGCCCTGAGCTTCTGGTGGTGCGTACTGCTTGAGCCAGTCTACGTATTTAGTTGTCGCATACACTGCGGCTGGGCCATTGGTTGCACCGCCACGAGCGACATCTGAACCGACTGGTTTACAGCCTTCAATACGAATGCCCCACTCGTCAACCGGTAGACCATTTGGAATACCCTTATCGCCAGCACCAGCCATTGAGAACCATGAGTCAGTGAAACGCCAACCTAGAGAAGGATCTTTCTTACCGTAATCCATGTGTCCGTACACAGGCTCACCATCGATAGTCTTCACTTTATCGGTGAAGAACTCTGCAATATCTTCATACGCAGACCAGTTCAATGGAACACCGAGTTCATAGCCGTACTCTTTTTTAAACTTGGCTTTTAGATCTTCGCGCTCAAACCAGTCCGCACGGAACCAGTATAAGTTCGCAAACTGCTGATCAGGAAGTTGATACAATTTACCGTCAGGCCCCGTTGTGAAATCCAAACCAATAAAATCAGGCAAATCCAAATATGGGTTAGTAACGCTTTTTCCTTCACCAGCAATGAAGTCTGAAATAGGTACAACTTTTCCGTAACGAACGTGAGTACCAATTAAGTCGGAATCGTTAATGTAGCCATCATAGATGTTACGGCCAGTCTGCATCTGAGTTTGTAGTTTCTCAACGACGTCACCTTCTTGAATTAGGTCATGATTCACCTTAATTCCGGTAATTTCATAAAATGCTTTCGCCAAAACTTTCGCTTCATACTCGTGCGTTGTGATGGTTTCAGAGGCAACATTAATTTCCATACCTTGGAAAGGCTTAGCAGCATCAATGAACCACTGCATCTCTTGCGTTTGTTCCTCTTTCGACAGTGTCGAAGGAGTAAACTCTTCACTCATCCACTTTTTCGCTGCTGCTATATCAGCCAATGCAGCAGGAGAGATTGCAGCAAGCGCAAATGTCAGCGCCAAACTACGTGCAAGGTAAGACTTTTTGATATCCTTTTTCATTCTTGTGTAACTCCAGTTATGAGTATTCTGTCTCTTACGTTATTGATTACGCTCATGACCCTATGACTATGGCTTACTGTCAGCTTGGTCAGGAGCACATGTCAGTCAGTTGTTGTTATCCCCATTTCAAAACCGTACCCAGCCAAACTACGCAGATCGTAAATGGCACCCAAATTGTCAGTTCAGTAAACCCAATAAATCCCAAGTGGATAAAAGCGGAGCTTAATAAACCGATAAACAGCCGATCACCACGAGTGGTTGTGATCGGAAGGAATCCTTTGCGCTCAATACATGGTGTACGAATTTCTCGAACCGTCATCGTAAGCAAGATCAGAGCTATTCCTAGGAAGAACAGTGCTGAAGGTGTAGTCCATGCCATCCAAGCCATAATGTTTCTCCTTATACTCGACCTAACGCGAAGCCTTTCGCGACATGATTTCTAACGAACCAGATAACCAAAATACCCGGTAAGATGGTCAGTACCCCAGCCGCAGCCAACACACCCCAGTCAATACCCGACGCGCTCACGGTTCGAGTCATAACAGCTGAAATTGGCTTGGCCTCTACGGATGTCAGCGTACGAGCAAGCAACAGCTCGACCCAACTGAACATGAAGCAGAAAAAAGCCGAGACCCCAATCCCCGAACGGATCATCGGCAAAAAGATTTTGATGAAGAACTTAGGAAAGCTGTAACCATCAATGTAAGCGGTCTCATCGATTTCGCGGGGAACACTCGACATAAAACCTTCCAGAATCCATACCGCAAGAGGCACATTGAACAGACAGTGCGCCAATGCGACCGCGATATGGGTGTCAAACAAACCAACCGAAGAGTAAAGCTGGAAGAATGGCAACAAGAACACGGCTGGTGGTGCCATACGATTGGTTAACAGCCAGAAGAACAGGTGCTTATCACCGACGAACTTAAAACGAGAGAACGCATAAGCAGCAGGCAACGCAACCGTTAAGGTAATAACCATATTCATCACTACATAGATGATCGAGTTGACGTACCCCATATACCAACTAGAGTCGGAGAAAATGGTCTGATAGTTCTTAAACGTCCAGTTTTCAGGAAAGAAGCTCAGGCTTCCTAATATCTCTTGGTTTTCTTTAAAAGACATGTTGAGCAGCCAGTAAATTGGCAGCATCAAACAGATGATGTAGAACGCTAGCCCGACGATCTGTGTGTATCGGGTGTATGTTGATTTTGTCATCGCCATTGTTGTTTCCTTACTTGCTTTCACCGTGCGTCATTGCGGTGTAGAACACCCAGCTCACCAATAGGATGATCAGGAAGTAGATGATCGAGAATGCCGCAGCCGGACCAATATCAAACTGACCAATCGCCATTTTGGTGAGTGTCTGACTGAGGAATGTGGTTGAGTTACCAGGGCCACCGCCAGTTAAAACAAACGGTTCGGTGTAAATCATGAAGCTGTCCATAAATCGGATCAGAATGCCGATCAGAAGAACGCTCTTTAACTTAGGTAGCTGAATGTAACGAATGATTGACCATGTCGATGCTCGGTCGATATTCGCAGCTTGATAGTACGCATCCGGAATCGCGCGCAGCCCCGAATAACACAGGAGTGCTATCAATGAAGTCCAGTGCCAGACATCCATCAGAATCACGGTCAACCACGCATCAATTGGATTGCCTGCGTAGTTGTAATCCACCCCCATACCATTGAGAGCCCAACCAAACAGACCGATGTCTGCACGGCCAAAGATCTGCCAAATGGTCCCTACCACGTTAAGCGGAATCAGCAGAGGAATGGCCAGTACAATTAGGCAAAAAGCAGACCAGCGACCTTTGGTTGGCATGGTCAAAGCAACGATGATACCTAGCGGTACTTCGATGAGCAGAATGGTAAAAGTGAATCCAAACTGGCGCAAAAGTGCACCGTGCAACCTTTCATCATTGAGAATCTCACGATACCACTCCGTGCCGACGAAATAAGCCGTATTGGCGTCAAAGATATCTTGTAGCGAGTAGTTCACTACGGTCATAAGAGGAACAATGGCACTGAAAGCCACCAGCGCAAACACTGGCAGGACAAGAAACCATGCTTTATTGTTTGAAACCTTATCCATTACTCTTCCCCTACATTGACTAAAAATTCATCGACATACAGCATGGTCCATTGCTCTGGGAAGCTGATATAAGCGTGTTTATCAGGCACCGGCTGATCTTCTTGTAAGCGTGCTTTGATCTGCTTAGAACCCAATTGCAAGGTGACGATTTTGTAGGTACCAAGGTCTTCGACATGGAGCACTTCACAGCTCAACGCCGACTCATTACCTTTCTCCCATACGTGGACAAACTCAGGTCGAATGCCGATTTTGATGTTATCGCTCCCTGCCTGAGAGATGGCGTGGCGGTAAGATTCAGATAGTGGCACTTCTACATCATCAAACCGAACGCCATTTTCCGTTGGAGTGACTTCCATTAAGTTCATCCCCGGGCTACCAATGAAGTAACCAACGAAGGTGTGATTTGGTCGTTCAAACAACTCACGCGGTGTTCCAAACTGAACAATCTGACCGTTGTACATCACGGCAATTTCATCAGCGAAAGTGGACGCCTCAAGTTGGTCATGAGTCACGTAGACCATAGTGATATTGAACTGCTGATGAATCTGTTTGAGCTTGCGGCGCAGCTTCCATTTCAGTTGTGGATCGATAACCGTTAACGGTTCATCAAACAGAATCGCCGAAACATCATCTCGAACTAAACCACGCCCCATAGAGACTTTCTGTTTTTCATCCGCCGTGAGATGCTGGGCTTTTTTAGACAACACATTAGTCAGCTCCAGAATCTCTGCGATTTCAGTCACCTTGGAATGTATTTTGGCTTTATGAACCTTCATATTGCGCAGTGGGAATGCAAGGTTGTCGTACACCGTCATGGTGTCGTAAATCACCGGAAACTGAAAAACCTGAGCAATATTGCGATCTTGAGGACGAAGTTCGTTCACCCTCACATCATCAAACATCACATCCCCTTGAGATGGGCTCATTAAGCCAGAAATGATGTTGAGCAAAGTGGATTTACCACAACCAGAAGGCCCTAGTAACGCGTAGGCTCCTCCTTGTTTCCAAACATGGTTCATCTCTTTGATGGCATAAGTCGAAGACGACGTGGGCTTCTTATCATAGGTGTGAGCCAGTGAATTAAGTGTAATTTGAACCATGAACGCTATCCCCTAACATCACGAATCGGGGCATGGATGAGATTGTTATCCATACCGAAGACATAAAATTTGTGGATTGGAATGTAGATTTTGATCGTCTCATCAACGTCGTAGCTATGAACGCCCGGTAAATGCAGCACCATATCGAGATGAGCGTTGCGCACGTGAAGGAAGGTTTCAGAGCCACTGATTTCCGCCACTTCAACCTGAACGGTGAGCTCAACATCATCATCATTTTTAGGCAGCAAGCTCAGATGACTTGGCCGAATCCCAAACTGGTAATGACCCATTTCCAATTTACTTAGTGACTGATTTAACGGGAAATGTGCACTTTGATCGAACGTCACTTCGTTCGAGGTTATTTCCCCAGCAATAAGATTGATCGGCGGTTCACTAAATAGGGTCGCGGAGTCCACATTGTCTGGGTGATGGTAAACAGAAGCGGTTGGACCAGACTGAATCACTTTTCCTTCATGAAGAATGGTCGTCGTACCTCCTAGTGCAAGTGCCTCGTTCGGTTCGGTCGTCGCGTAGATAGCAATCGTATGTCTGGTCTGAAATAGCTCGCGCATCTCCTGACGTAACTCTTCACGCAATTTGTAGTCAAGATTCACTAATGGCTCATCGAACAGAATGATCTCTGCATCTTTTACCAAAGCTCTTGCCATAGCCGTACGCTGTTGCTGACCACCTGATAGCTCTAGTGGATACTTGTTTAAGTGTTCAGTTATGCGCAACATTTCTGCTGTCGCATAAACGCGTTCCTGAATCTCTTTATCTGCCATCCCTGCAAGTCTTAGAGGCGAAGCCACGTTCTCAAACACAGTCAGGTTGGGATAATTAATAAACTGTTGGTAAACCATTGAGATGTTACGGTCGCGTACCGACACGCCCGTCACATCAATACCATTGACTAAAATCTTCCCAGAAGTCGGACGATCCAGCCCTGCAATGAGCCTCATTAAAGAGGTCTTACCCGCTAACGTACGTCCGAGCAACACGTTAAACGAGCCCGGCTCAAAAGTGAGGTTGACATCAGAGATATGCATATCTCCGTCAACATATTTGCTTACCTGCTCAAGTGTTAATGACACTAAAAACTCCTTACCATTCGAACAACAATCTTTTTCGATATTGCTCACTACAGCGAGAGTCGTGCCAACTTACACAAATAAGCAACAAAAAATTCACATATCGTCTTACAGCCCTTTAAACATAAAGATATTTTGATGAACAAGTCAGTAAGGCACTTGGTTTATTAGCAATTTCGCATATGAGACCCCTGTAACATTTGTTAATAAAATGTGTTCAGTTGATGTTCAATGTGTTCATGGAAGTGATATGTTAGATGAGCGTTTGTGATCATTAACGTTCACATACGAACAATTAGAATAATGACTTAATTCAGGCCAATTTAACGCTGCAAGTGGTCAAGACTATGGACAAAACACATCTATCTATGATTGAGCGATCCTGGCAAAGATGCCGGGAGGCGGGGCTCGTTCACAATAGTCATCCAATAATTGAAATGGAGACCGGTCAGGCCTTTAGCCATACCCTTGAAGAGCATTCAGGGCTATTAACCACTACCCAGCAAAAGGTCCTGCCCTTCTATGACAGCTTACTCGCCAACAGCAACTGCCTGATCACATTAGCGAACACCAATGGACAAGTGTTGAACAGTTGGGGTGAACAGCGTTTCTTCTCGCAACGGCAGCCTCAAGTCTTTCAGAATGGCGTTAACTGGCAGGAAAACCTGATTGGCACCAACGCAATTGGTACAGCACTAGAGACAGGTTCCATTGTTCAAGTGTTTCACGATGAACACTTCTTAACGTCTAACCGCTTTATGACGGGCTCCGCTGCCCCATTATTTGATGCAGACAGAAAAATGGCCGGAGTGCTCTCGATATCCAGTGACGCCTACATGCCAACCGCGCACACTCTAGGTATGGTAAAGCTGATGTCCCAGGCGATTGAAAATCAACTAATTGCATCCAAGTTTCAAGCAGAACACTATCTTTTGTGGTTTAACACTTCAGCGGAAAATATTGATAGCCAGTGGTCTTCCCTCTTGGTGTTCAATGAACAAGGTGTGATCATTTCTGCCAACCGTCGAGCCGAAGTGGTCTTAGGGCAAGATCTGGCACTTCAGCGTTTAGATCAGATCTTTGATATAAGGCTGGAGCAGTTACTATCCCACCCGCCTTTTAATCCAGCAGCAATCACAACCCACTCTCGCTTTAGCTTTTTTGGCATTATTACACCGCCTAAAGTGCCTAAAGGACGTCAACTCGATTATCGTAAATCGGCTGCCAAAAGCGATCTCAAAAACGCCAAAGCACCTCTAGACTTAGAGCGACTCAACATGGGCGATCCAAGGCTGGCGAAAGCCATCGCTCAATCGAGCCGTATTCTCAATACCGACATCCCTATCTTGATTCATGGCGAAACGGGCGTCGGCAAAGAAGTATTCGTCAATGCGCTTCACTTATCCAGCGAACGTAAACATGCTCCGATGATTGCAGTCAACTGTGCCGCAATTCCTGCCGAGTTAGTCGAATCAGAACTGTTTGGCTATGACAAAGGCGCCTTCACGGGAGCGAACAATAAGGGCTATATAGGCCTGATCCGCAAAGCTGATAAAGGGACACTGTTTTTAGATGAGTTGGGCGATATGCCTATGAATGTTCAGGCGCGCCTGTTGCGTGTTCTACAAGAGCGTAAGGTAACACCTCTTGGTTCTACGACCTCTTATCCTGTCGACTTCAAACTGGTCTCTGCCACTAACCGCAACCTCAAACAAGATGTTGAAAGAGGCACTTTCCGACAAGATCTCTACTACCGAGTCACCGGATTGAACCTCTCATTGCCTTCACTAAGAGAGCGAACAGACAAAGAAGCCCTAGTGAAGTTTTTACTGGCTAAATACGCCCTAGATGGTGAGGCACCTAACATCAGTCTCGAAGTGTTGTCGATGTTCAAATCCCACCCTTGGCCAGGAAATATTCGCCAGATGGTTAGTGTCATTCAGATTGCGCTGGCGATGGCTGGCGATGAAACCATTAGCGTAGAACATCTTCCTGATGATTTCTTACAAGATTTGCAACCGTCTCAGCCCGAAGTATTTTCTCCACCAGACCATCACATCGGTCTGCCTTCTAGTCGCAGCCAAGAAACCATAATCAGCGAAGATTGGATGGCGGTTTATGAACAAAACGGTCGCAATGTCTCTGCGACCGCTAAGGATTTGAACATTAGCCGCAATACTTTGTATAAGCGGCTAAGAGAGCAAGGAGTACGTTAATCAGTGGGAGACCAAACCTAATGCGTGACTCACTGGTTTGTAGAAAGCGAGGTATCTTAGTGCAACATAGCCAACGACAACGGTTGCAACCACCAGCTCTAAACCCGCAAGCCAGTGAATTTGGGCAACATACTCACTGGTGATACCGACGCTCTCCATCCACACACTGAGTTTAAATAGAGCGGTAGAACCAATCACCATTGGGAAGGTGAACGCGGCATAACCTGGACTAAATGGCAGTCTAAGTAGTTTGATAAATGCCAGATAGATAATCGCTGTCATCAAGACTGCAATACCAAACAAAAGACCAATGATAACGGGTGATGGCTCAGCCGTGACCGTCAAGTAACCCGCAAGTGAAAGGCTGGCAGGTGCTGCCATAATCGCCATGGTTGGTTTCGCAGCATCAGGAATTTCATGCGTGAACATCAAACGATAGATCATTAGAGGTAGCATAATCGCATATGCCAACATACCAAAGATAAGCGCACCCATAGCAATTTGAGTCAATGCTGGATTGCCCGAAAAAGAGACATCAGCAACGATGATTCCCACGGGTGGAACGAACCAGCTTGGTACCATATGGTGAAGCTCAAAATCCTGCATGCGATGGTAAGCAAAGCTGGTAAGAAACACGATATGTAGCCCTACTGCAAATAGCCATAACATGTCGCCCGCTAGTGGAATAAAATGCCCCAAAGAGTTCGATACCACCATAGTCGCCATCGCGAAGGTAGGTACCACACTGCCCACAACTGGGTGAGCAAGATCTTCACGTAATAGGTGGCGATGAAACAAGAATTTTACCGCGAGGACCAACAACAATACGCTGGCAATTAAGGCTCCAGACCACTGCGCGTAACCGTTAAAAGGGGCGGCATTTTCCCAACACCAACCTAAACTGGCAATCCCTAGAGCTAAGCCCGCCATAGGAGTAGGCGCACCCATCACTTTTGCTTTTGCTGCTTTAATCATTATTGCCTCACAATCTCTTTAATTCGAGGTCAGTTTACGCTTGCCAAATGTTCGAAACTATCTAATTATTTAGAACACACGTTCAGATAAACTAAACACAAATTTATGGCCGCTAACATCTCTCTGAAACAACTAAAGGTCTTCATCGCCATCACTCAGCATGACACCCTGACGGCAGCATCTGAAGCGCTGTTTTTGTCTAAAGCGGCCGTAAGCATGGCACTCTCTGAACTTGAAAAACAGATCGGTCATTCACTATTTGATCGAGTAAATAATCGACTTATCCTCAATCAAGAGGGGCAGAAACTACTGCCTTTAGCGGATGAAATCATTGAGCGTGCGCAAGATATTGAACAGCTGTTCGATAATAATCAGGCATTGTCAGGCCAATTAAGAATTGGAGCCAGTGACACCATAGGCAACCAACTTGCCCCGTATCTACTCAGCGACTTTCGCCGCGAAACCCATCACCTTGCACAAAGCCTATTTATCTCCAACTCAGCACTCATCTGTGAAAAACTGGTCGACTATGAACTCGATCTGGCACTGATTGAAGGGAAAACACTGCATCCTCAGTTAATTTCAACTCAGTTCAGCGACGATGAAATGTGCGTCATTTGTGCACCGAATATGCCTTTTGCACAGCAAGGAGTCATTACCGTTGGTGAGCTAGAGAATAGCCATTGGATCCTACGCGAGCCAGGATCCGGTTCCCGTGAGTTTTTTCTACGAGTCATCGCCCCAAGAATTGAACATTGGCAGGAATCATTCCAACTCAACACCACAGAAGCCTTGATCAATAGCGTCTCTGCTGGATTGGGATTAGGTTGCCTCTCCAAACTGGCTGCAGAGCCAGCATTAAAAGATGGTCGCGTGGTGGAACTCCAGTTACCTCTCGATATGAAGCGCCGCTTCTGGCTACTGGTTCACAAAGAAAAATACCAAAGTCCCCTGCTGAAAACCTTTATTGAGTATTGTCATCAATGGCGCAAAGACTAGCCACTTGGATCTCAGAATTGGTCAGTAACCTAGACTTAATCGGTTAAAAACTGTATAAACAGACAGTAAATATTTTCAATAATTTGAGTTAGAGGACCAACCATGGCTGTAATCGTCAAGTACGTGGTAGAACGCAACGGAGAAGAGAAAATGACTTTTACCTCTAAAGCGGAAGCTGACGCATATGACAAGATGCTCGATATGGCTGATGAGCTTTTTGAGCTATTGGGTAAAAGTGAACTGCTAGAAGATGATGGCAAGCAAGAAGACTTGGCCATGTTCCTAGCACAAAACAAAGAAGAAGTGCTCTATGCACTTGGTGCAAAGCGTAAACCAGCACCAAAGCAATCAAAAAAGATTGAAGCTGTTGAAGATAGCGAAGAAGCGCAAGACGACGCAGCGTAACCAAGCAATTCCGATTTGAAACCTCAGCCTCAAGCTGGGGTTTTGTTTTTTTAAGGGGAAGTAAAAACTTCCACGTTTACCCTAATATGTTGCAATGGCACTGCTAAAATGACCTTACCTTTCCAAATGAGCAACAGCCATGAAATACCATATCGAAGTCTGCATTGATAATTTAGAATCCCTCCATTACGCCATCAATGGCGGTGCTACCCGCATTGAACTCTGCTCATCACTCGCTTTGGGTGGTCTCACGCCTAGTTTCGGCCTGATGAATAAAGCGGCTCAAATAGCCTCGATTCCGGTTTACGCTATGATTCGCCCTCGACAAGGAGACTTTGTTTACGAGCAAGATGATATTGACTCTATGTTGCTGGATATCGAAGCCGCCGCAGAAGCAGGATTACAAGGAGTGGTCCTTGGAGTCCTAACTCCTGAAGGCAAGATCGATATGCTCGCGGCTCAGCAATTAACCGACAAAGCTAAAATCTATGGACTCGGAATCACTTTCCATCGTGCTATCGACCAATGCGTTGATTGGCAACAAGCGATAGAAGACATTGTTTCACTAGGCTGTGAACGTATTCTCACCTCAGGTTTGGCAGCCAATGCCGAACTTGGAATCGACGTTTTAAAACAGATGGTAACCTTGGCTGATGGGCGTATTTCCATCATGGCTGGCGCTGGGCTAAACGCAGAAAATGCTCAATCCATCGCAATGCAAACCCGAGTTAGAGAAGTCCACCTATCCGGAAAAGCGACTCGCCCTAGCAAAATGCAAACCCAGAACAATCAGACCAAAATGGGCAATCAAGATACCGATGATTACCTTATTCCCGTCACAAGTAGCGAAGCTATTGAAAAGGTAGTGAAAGCTCTCAGTTCTTAGCCATATCACTCTCATACAGATAAAACTAGTGCTAACCTTTTGATAACAAAGGAGTGCACTATGGGCGACGGTAAACTAACTAAAAAATACTACGAGAACGAACTTCAACGATTGCAAATCGAGTTAGTCAAACTGCAAGAATGGGTCAAGCAGGAAGGCCTCAAGGTCGTGGTTATCTTTGAAGGTCGAGATGCAGCAGGGAAAGGCGGTGTGATAAAACGCATCACTGAGAAACTCAATCCTAGGGTATGTAGGGTTGTCGCCCTACCGGCCCCTACAGAAAAAGAAAAAACTCAGTGGTATTTTCAACGCTACGTTGCCCATCTACCAGCAGCAGGCGAAATCACTCTGTTTGATCGAAGCTGGTACAACCGAGCGGGGGTTGAAAAGGTGATGGGGTTTTGTACTCCCGACCAGTATGAAGAGTTTCTAAGATCTTGCCCTGAGTTTGAACGCATGCTGCAACGTTCGGGCATTATTCTACTCAAATACTGGTTCTCAGTTTCCGATGAAGAACAAGAGAAACGCTTTTTAGGACGTATAAATACGCCAATCAAACGCTGGAAACTTAGTCCAATGGATCTCGAGTCTCGCAACCGATGGGCAGAGTATTCAGAAGCAAAGGATCAGATGTTCGCTTACACTGATACCAAGCCGTGCCCTTGGTGGGTCGTCCCTTCAGATGACAAGAAGCGAGCGCGACTTAATTGTATCAGCCACTTGCTTGAACAAATTGAGTATCAGGAAATTTCCTACCCGAAGATCGAGCTACCAGAACTAAACAAAGAAGGCTATATTCGAGCTCCACTTGAAGAGCAAACCTTCGTTCCCGAGAAATACTAAGGCATAGCATGGCAAAAGATCTGTTTTACAGCTTAGATTTAAACCTGTTACGAACATTTCTCGTTCTGTCGCAAGAACTGAATATGCGTAAGGCCTCGCAACGTCTGTTTGTCTCACAGCCTGCCATCAGTTGGCAAACGCAATCACTCCACATCTTGACGGGCTGGCAAAGGTGCTTTAATTAGGTCGATACGTTTTCTCTGGTGCATTGTTTCTGCGTTTGAGAGAGCAAAACACTGTTGGGGACGCACTGGTCAGCCACTTTTTCTACCGGGGTCGTTTTACACTTTTAACGCAATGCGTCGTCAATGCTTTGTTCGCCCAAGTGGCGAACATCTTTGCCTTTAACAAAGTAGATGATGTATTCACAGATATTCTGACAACGGTCCCCCACACGCTCAATCGCACGAGCTGACCACATAACCTGCAGAATATTAGGAATGTTTTTCGGGTCTTCCATCATATAGGTCATCAGTTGACGAATAACCGCTTCATATTCCGCATCAAGTTTATCATCGAGCTTGTACACTTCCGCTGCCGCATCAACATCCATACGAGCAAAAGCGTCCAACACTTGGTGCAACATGCTAATTGCGTGGCGGCAAAGAGGTTCTAGTGAGACATGGAACTGACGTTCTTTCGTCGTTGGCGATTTAATTGCTGCATGCGCAATTTTAGCCGCTACGTCACCGATACGTTCGAGATCAGTAATGGTTTTGATGATCGCCATAACAAGACGCAAATCTTTCGCGGTTGGCTGGCGCTTAGCAATGATGCGAGTACAAGCTTCATCAATCGACACTTCCATCGCATTCACTTTGTGATCATCTCGAACCACTTGTTTAGCCAGTTCGATGTCATCCTTATACAGAGCCTTCATCGCGTAAGAGAGCTGCTGCTCAACCAAGCCGCCCATGGTTAACACATGAGTTCGGATCGATTCTAACTCGACATTAAACTGACCTGAAATATGACGTCCAAAATTCATAGAATCTCCGTTAAAACTGCTTAACCATATCGACCAGTAATGTAGTCTTCGGTCTGTTTTTTCAATGGTGAAGTGAAGATAGAATCCGTATCAGAATACTCAATCAATTTCCCCATATGAATAAATGCGGTGTGATCACTCACTCGTGCGGCTTGTTGCATGTTATGTGTGACGATTACAACGGTATATTGAGTTTTCAGCTCGTTAATCAACTCTTCTATCGTCAATGTAGAGATGGGATCGAGCGCCGATGTCGGCTCATCAAGTAGCAATACTTCCGGTTCAATCGCAATCGCGCGAGCAATCACTAGTCGCTGCTGCTGACCACCAGATAGTCCAAACGCATTCTCATGTAAACGATCTTTCACTTCATCCCAAAGCGCTGATGCTCTAAGAGCTCTTTCTACCGCATCATCAAGTGAGCGACTATTTTTAACACCTTGCAGACGCAGACCGTAAACCACATTCTCGTATATTGATTTAGGAAATGGGTTGGGTCTTTGGAAAACCATCCCTACACGGCGACGTAAGGTTGCAACGTCTACATCTGGATCATAGACGTTTTTTCCATGAAGTCTGACTTGTCCCTGCACTTGGCAGCCTTCAACCAAGTCATTCATTCGGTTTATACAGCGCAAAAGCGTGGATTTCCCACATCCTGACGGACCTATGAATGCAGTGACTTTCCCCTTAGGGATTCGCATCGAGACGCCACTCAATGCCTGCGAACTCTTGTAGAACAAGTTTAAATCCTCGATCGCAATCGCCGTTTGCTCATCGCTCAAATTGTTCACATCTAACGGCGCGTGGTAGCCGAGTGTTTGATTGACAGAAAACATGTTTAATCTTGTCCTAATGTTCGATATTTTTCGCGCAAATTATTACGAATACTAATCGCAGTGAGATTCAGCCCTACAATCACTGTCACTAATAAAAAAGAGGTCGCATAAACCAGCGGTCTTGCACTTTCAATATTAGTGGTTTGAAAGCCAACGTCATAAATGTGAAAACCTAAGTGCATGAATTTACGTTCTAAATGCAAAAATGGGAACTGATTATCAACCGGCAGACTCGAAGCTAGTTTCACTACCCCGACTAACATTAAAGGAGCGACTTCTCCTGCCGCCCGCGCCACCGCCAGAATCAGGCCAGTGATGATTGCGGGACTCGCCATCGGCAATACAATTCGCCACATGGTTTCAAATTGCGTTGCGCCTAACGCCAATGAACCATGACGAACTGAGTTCGGAATTCGAGTTAAACCTTCTTCCGTTGCAACAATCACAACCGGTAGCGTTAACACGGCCAAGGTCAGTGCAGACCATAGTAGCCCAGGCGTACCAAACGTCGGTGCTGGCAAACGCTCTTGGTAAAAGAGTGCGTCTATTGAACCACCTAAGCTATAAACAAAGAAACCAAGGCCAAAAACACCATACACAATGGATGGTACCCCAGCGAGATTAATCACCGCGACTCGAATCAAGCGAGTGAAAGCATTGTTCTTAGCATACTCATGAAGATATATCGCTGCAATGACACCAAGCGGCATAACGATAACAGACATGATCAGTACCAATAACACGGTTCCGAACATTGCAGGAAAAACCCCGCCTTCCGAGTTTGAATCACGAGGGGCTTCTGACAAGAACTTCCATACCTGCTTAGCCCAACGAGCTAGCTTTTCCAAAGTACTCATCTGATTCGGATACCAAATATCTAAGACTTGGTTCAGCGGAATCATCACTTGTTGTCCGGTCATATCTTCGACAATCATCCCCTGATTTGCCAGCTGACCACGCAAGTAATCGAGTTTATTTTCTGCTGCTGCTAGAGCTTCAACATAACGACCACTCTGAGTTCGGTAAAGCGCTTCAAACTCATCATCTAGATTTCCATTCAGAGTGCGTTTGCGCTTTTCTAGTCTCAGTCGCTCAGCTTGAGCACTGATCACTCGAACATCGCCTTCAATTAGACGTTCAATCTCTTCGCGTAACTCATTGGCAAAATCCAAGCGGTCGCGAATCTCACTGGTTAAATCCGTTGATATTGTTCCATCTGGGTATAGATAACCAATAGGATTCGCATAAAAATCACCATCGCGAACTCTCTCGATGACGGCCCACTTAGCGGGGGTTACTGGTTCGTCAAGATCTATAGAAAGCAACGAAACAAAATCCGCATCATAGAGATCGCGGTTAGCCACCTTAATATTTAAGCGCTTCACCACCCCCTTATCGATAGTTTCCTGAGGCAGTGCGACGTTCATCTCGGTTAAGTGACTAACTGACACATATTCAGTCGTATAGATTTGCCCAACTAGAGTATTCCCCTGCGGAGTCTGCCACTGATACAAAGGCGCAGGCCAGAAATAGGAAAGTCCTTTCCAACCAATCAGCAGCAATAGGCCCAACACAGAAAGCAGGCTGACGCTAACTGCACCACCCGTTAACCATATCCATGGAGAGCCTGATTTAAACCACTTAATCACGTTGAACACTTCCTAAATTTTGATCGTTATAGTGAGCGATACTTTTCACGTAAACGTTGACGAACATATTCTGCTAAAGAGTTCACCGCAAAGGTAAATACCAACAATATCAGCGCCGCTAAAAACAACAAACGATAGTGCGAACTGCCGACTTCAGACTCCGGCATCTCAACGGCAATGGTTGCTGATAACGTACGCATCCCTTCTAAAACATTCCAATCCATGATTGGTGTGTTACCTGTCGCCATTAACACAATCATGGTTTCACCTACCGCACGCCCTAACCCCATCATAATGGCAGAAAAAATACCTGGGCTGGCGGTCAATAACACAACGTGTATCAGCGTTTGCCATGATGTCGCCCCCAGAGCCAAAGAACCATCGGATAGATGTTTAGGTACAGAGAAAATCGCATCCTCCGCAATGGTAAATATCGTTGGTATAACCGCAAACCCCATCGCGAATCCCACCACGAGTGCATTTCGCTGGTCAAAATCGATACCATGCTCGGCAAGATAAACTCTAACATCACCTGAAAACAGCAATGCCTCGATGCTACCACTTTGAGACAGAATAACCACAGTAAGGATAACAATCGCGGGCATTAGAATTGCGGCATGCCATCCATTAGAGAATCGTCCAGTCAACGCTTTAGGAAGACCATGCCAAACTAAACCAATCACTACCGTCGATAGAGGTAAGAAAATCATCAAGGCAACAACTGCGGCTAAGTGACTTTCGACAATAGGAGCAAACCACAAGCCGGCAAGGAAACCGATAATAACCGTCGGCAGTGCTTCCATCAATTCGATCGACGGCTTAACGATTCTACGCATTCTAGATGTCATGAAATACGCAGTATAGATGGCCCCCAATACTGCAATCGGCACAGCAAATAGCATCGCAAAAGCGGCAGCCTTCAACGTCCCAAATACAATCGGAACCAGACTAAATTTCGCTTCAAACTCTTCACTCGCCGACGTGGTTTGCCACACAAACTCCGGTTGCGCATAACTTTCATACCAGACTTGCTGCCAAAGTGACGATAGCGAAATTTCTGGATATGGGTTATCCACTACCGTAAGATCTAATGAACCGTCCGTTAGCGCAATGAGGTAAGTCTCATTGTTTGACATCGCGGCTATTTGCGGGGCTTTTTGATATGCACGCTCAAACATCACCAGCTTTTCGCTGGTCGTGTAGTGGCTCTGCACCGTACCGTTTATATAGAAGCTATAAAACCCTTTGCGATAACTATCTGGCAAAAGAAATTGTAATTCTGAGGCAAGATTGAACTGGCGAATAAAGGTAAGTGAACGCTTACCCTCTTTAATCACGTCAAACCACTGAGAGACCAAACCATCGCGGTAAGTAACCAGCAACGAGTATGCCCCAGAAAGTAAGTCAATATTCATCACTGAATGTTGAGGATTTCCCTGACTCAAGTCGACCACTTCACGCACGGCAAAATTTTGTGACTGACGAACCGCCACAATCAATTCAGAGCCAGAACGGAGGTAAAGAGTTTTACCATCTGGAGTTAGTATCAACTGTTCAAGGCTGGATATAGGCGATAGAAACGTAAACGACTTAACCTCGCTGCCATCTTGCCATCGGACCATAACCGTTTGGTCATCGTACCAACCAGCCAAGGTAAGGTCGTCACTATTGGCGAAGGCAAACTTTTTAAGATCATTCCCTTCGCGGTAAAGATTGAAGGGTAGAGACAACTCCGTCACGCTTGGTGAGAATTTACGGTTACCTTTTTGCAGCTCAAAATCTAAGTTAGGCTTGAACAGAGTCACTTCCCCTTGCTGGGAAGCATAAGCAAACCACCCAAGCACAGGGATGGTTTTAGCAAACAGATCACCCGAGTGCCCAAGTTGTTCAGAGAGTACAGGTTTCCGTTCAGAATCGGTTAACGACCAGAAATTGAGCTTACCTTGTGACGACAAGACAAAAGCATTTTCACCATAATCATCGACACCCGCCGCAAGAGCTTGCGTTGCTTGTATCTTTATCGACCGTACATTAGGTGTGAATTTTGCGTCACTAAACAGTGGCAAAACCATCATAGCAAGATAGACAAAAATCAGCACCAGTGCGGCAAGAACACCAACGCCACCAGCAGATACAGTGAAACGAACCAATCGATCTTTTATCAATCGCTTTCGATCACGTTCTCGCAAAGAAAATTCTGCCTGTGTCATTCCTGTCTCATACCTATTTTTATCCTAGGGTATAATATTTCTATAAGGTGACAATTATATTACAGTTCCCAATAAACAACTGAAAACAATGCAATAAAAATGTCATATAAACCCCTTAAGTTGCTATCCAAAGTGAGTGAGGAGGAGCTTCACTCGAGTCCGTCAAGTAGGTAATAGGGTAAGTTCATGAGCACAGAGAAGCTGTATATTGAAAAGGAATTAAGTTGGCTTTCTTTTAACGAACGGGTCTTGCAAGAGGCGGCCGACAAACATGTGCCCCTGGTCGAACGAATTCGATTTCTTGGTATATTTTCCAATAACTTAGATGAATTCTATAAAGTACGATTTGCCGATGTCAAACGCCGAATTTTGATCAACCAAGAACGTGGCGGAAATGACAACTCCAAACATCTATTGACCAAAATGCAAACCAAAGCGCTGCGCCTTAATGAGCGCTTTGATGAGCTCTACGCGGACTTGATTCGTGATATGGCTCGAAGACGCATATTTCTTGTTAACGAAACTCAACTCAGTGAAGCGCAGCAAGTCTGGGTACGAAAATATTTTCGTCATCAGGTTCTGCCCCACATCACGCCCTTGATGCTTCGTGATGATATTGACGTTTTGCAGTTTCTCAAAGATGAATATGCCTATATCGCCGTTGAACTCGCACAACAGGAGCTCAACCAATACGCACTGATCGAAATCCCAACCGATCACCTGCCTCGTTTTGTGATGGTGCCTGAGCAGAAAGGAAAACGGCGTAAAACGATCATCTTGCTCGATAACATCATCCGATATTGTCTAGATGAGCTTTTTAGCGGATTTTTTGAATATCAGAGCCTCAATGGCTACGCGATGAAAATGACTCGCGATGCAGAGTACGACTTGAGTCATGAGGTTGAATACAGCCTACTTGAACAGATGTCAGAAGGCGTAAGCCAACGTTTAACCGCGATGCCTGTGCGCTTCGTTTACGAAAGAGAAATGCCTAAGGAAATGCTCGATTTCTTATGCGAAAAGCTCAAAATATCAAACTACGACAGTTTGATTCCCGGTGGTCGTTATCACAACTTTAAAGACTTCATTGCTTTTCCTAACGTCGGCCGAGACTACTTAGAAAACAAGCCGTTACCGCCAATGGAGTGTGCGGACTTTGAAGGGTACGCCAACAAATTTGACGCCATCAAGGCGCAAGATATTTTGCTCCACTACCCTTACCATACCTTTGAACATATCAGTGAATTGGTACGTCAAGCATCGTTCGACCCGAAAGTGCTAAGTATAAAGATCAATATTTATCGCGTCGCCAAAGACTCGCGTTTAATGAACTCGCTTATCGATGCCGTACACAATGGAAAAAGCGTTACGGTAGTCGTCGAGCTTCAAGCGCGTTTTGATGAAGAAGCGAATATCGAATGGTCACGCGTTTTGACGGATGCTGGCGTAGAAGTACTCTTTGGTGTTCCAGGCCTGAAAATTCACTCCAAGCTGCTACTGATAAGTCGTCGAGAAGAGGACGACATTGTGCGTTATGCGCATATTGGTACGGGTAACTTTCACGAGAAAACCGCTCGAATCTACACCGATTTTTCGCTATTAACCGCCGATCCAGAACTCACCAACGAAGTGAGTAAAGTCTTTGGCTACATTGAGAACCCGTACCGACCTATTAGGTTTAATCACCTCATCGTCTCGCCAAGGAACTCCCGTAAACAACTCTATCGCCTCATCGATACCGAGATAAGCAACGCTCAAGAGGGCAAAAAGGCTGCGATTACGCTCAAAGTCAACAATCTGGTAGACAAAGACTTAGTCAATAGACTCTACGAAGCCAGTTCAGCAGGCGTTGAAATTAAAATGATCATCCGCGGAATGTGTTCACTTGTTCCTGGTGTCGAGGGAGCCAGCGACAATATCAGAATCATCAGTATCGTTGATCGATTCCTTGAGCACCCTCGAGTGCTGATCACCCATAACGCTGGTGATCCTCAGGTCTACATCTCATCCGCTGACTGGATGACGCGAAATATTGATTATCGTATAGAGGTCACAGCGCCAGTCCGTGACCAACGACTTAAACAGCGTATTATTGATATCATTAACATCCATTTTACCGATACAGTAAAAGCGAGATGGATCGATAAAGAGATGAGCAATCACTATGTGCCGCGTGGAAACCGCAAGAAAGTACGCTCGCAGATTGCCATTTACGACTATCTTAAACAGGTAGAAAGACAAACTAGGAATCAGAAACGCAAAGCACAGTTACATACCCAACTTGAGCAGTAGCTTTGCTGATGTTGGTAAGGGCCCCATCACTCTATACACGCAGTGAAGGGGGTAAGCGCCAAGTGTGTACGCGACTTATTTAGGTTGGAATAGAATGACTCAGAATCCGGAAATACGAGATGTTGCTGCCATTGACTTAGGCTCAAACAGCTTTCATATGGTCGTGGCAAGAGTAGTTGAACAGGATTTGCAATTAGTCAGCCGCCACAAGCAAAGAGTTAGACTTGCAGCTGGGTTAGACGCACTTAAAAACTTAGATAACGCCTCAATGCAACGCGGATTAGAATGCCTCGCAATGTTCGCTGAACGTATCCAAGGCTTTGATCCTGATAACGTTCGGATTGCCGCCACTCATACTCTGCGCCAAGCCAACAACGCACATATTTTTCTTCAACGAGCTCGAGATGTTCTGCCCTTCCCAATTGAGATCATTCCTGGTGTTGAAGAAGCGCGTTTGATTTATCTGGGGGTGGCTCACACTCAACCAGAATCAGACTCCAAACTCGTGGTTGATATTGGTGGTGGCAGTACAGAGTTGGTTATTGGTAAGGGGTTTGAACCCGAACTGATCAACAGTAAACAAATGGGCTGCGTCAGCTATACCAAACGTTTTTTCACAGATGATAAGTTATCCAGTAGCAATTTCACCAAAGCGACGCTGTTGGCTGAGCAAAAGCTTGAATCTATCGCTCATCGTTACCGCCGCACAGGCTGGGAAGTCGCGTTCGGATCTTCAGGAACCATCAAAGCGATCAAAGAGGTTCTGATTGGTCTTGGTCATGAAGATGGCATCATTACCAGCAAGCGTCTATCAAAACTGACTGAAACATTGTGCCAGTGGGAAACCATTGATGAGATCGAACTATCAGGGTTAACACCTGAAAGAAAACCCGTTTTCGCCGCAGGTGTGGCAATACTTAGCGCTGTCTTCCAAAGTCTGAAGATCAATGAAATGCACTTCTCAGAGGGTGCACTACGTGAAGGTTTGCTCTTTGAGATGGAAGATAGTTTTAAACGCTCAGATATTCGCATGCGCACGACGGAAAATCTCGCCAGTAAACATCTGGTTGATCTCGAACACGCGGCTAAAATTAAAGGCCACGCGAGTGAATTTCTCCAGCAAGTACACAAACAGCTCGGCATAAAGAAAAGCAGCGAGTTGTTTGACCTACTCCAATGGAGCGCACTACTGCATGAAGTGGGATTAAGCATCAGCCTGCAAGCTTTTCATCGTCACTCAGCATACATTCTACGCAACACTTACATGCCTGGTTTCAACCAAGAACAGCAGCGTGTTCTCGCCACTCTGGTACGTTTCCAGCGTAAATCGCTCAAGCTAAATGAGATGGAAGAATTCACTCTATTTAAGAAAAAGCACATTGTAGGTCTGATTCGTATCCTCCGTCTCGCCATTTTGCTCAATGGTCAACGAAACGACGATCCCCTGCCGAACCTTTCGATCACGATTGATGGAGAGCAATGGAAAATTTCTTCCACTAATGATCAATGGCTTGAAGAGAATAAACTGCTACACGCGGATTTACTGACCGAACAAGATTATTGGACGAGTGCAGGATGGGAACTAGTTTTCTAAACCTACTTTAGCAAGCTCTTTTTTGGCTATCAATGGTGAAATAGGCACATAGCCTTCTTTTTCAACTAAAGCTTGCCCCTGACTGGAGAACATGAAACGAACAAATTCTCGTTCAATGGGGCTCAACGGTTTGAAAGGGTGCTTGTTTACATATACATAGAGGTAGCGCGAAAGTGGGTACTTACCAGAAAGAATGTTTTCTTGGCTCGCCTCTATGTAGTTGTCACCCGACTTAGCGATCGGTAATAGTTTCACACGCGAGACTTTGTAACCCACTCCCGAGTAACCAATGGTATTGATTGCCGAGCCGACAGACTGTACTACCGATGCCGAACCGGGTTGCTCGTTGACGCTATTTTTAAAATCGCCACCACACAAAGCATTCTTTTTGAAATATCCATAAGTCCCTGATACAGAGTTACGTCCAAACATCTGCATCCCTCGCTTACTCCACTGGTAATCCAGTCCTAAGTCAGCCCAAGTTGAGACCGACTCAGTCGCCCCACAGCGCAGCGTGGCAGAAAAAATACTATCGAGCTGATAAAAGTTCAGCCCTTTGATTGGGTTGTCACGATGAACAAAGATGCCGATGGCATCGATCGCGACTCTCAGTTCTGTTGGCTTATAACCATTTTCACGTTCGAAGGCCTCGATTTCCCGCTTTAACATCGGTCGACTCATGGGGCCAAACTGAGCAATGCGCTCTGTCAATGCTGGAGGGGCAGTTGAAGAGCCGGATGCCTGCACCTGACCATTGACACTGGGGTAGAGCGATTTAAATTCTTCAACCCATGACGTGGTCATTCCGGCCAAAGTGTCAGAGCCAACCGTCGTCAGTTCACCGGTAATTCCAGCCACCTTATTGTAATTAGGTAAAGCCGTACTCCCAGCCCAGCTAGGTACTGAACTGAGCAATGAAAGCCATGCAACGACAAGTAAGCTTCTCATCGTTTAACCACTAAACGCGATGGCAGAGTGAAAGAAAACTTACTGCCAACCCCAACCTCACTGCTGATTTCCAAATGCGAATCATGGTGGCTCAAGGCATGCTTCACAATCGCAAGGCCAAGACCACTACCGCCAGTATCACGTGACCGCGCCTTATCTACTCGATAGAAACGTTCAGTCAATCGGTGTAAATGTTGAGGTTCGATACCATCTCCACTGTCTTCAACTTCAAGGTGAGCTCCTTGAGATGTCTTGTACCAACGAACATGAATATCCGCGCCCGCGGGGGTATACTTGACGGCATTGTAGACCAAGTTAGAGATGGCACTACGTAGCTGATCATCGTCACCAAGCACATGTAATTCACTATCAACGTCAAAAGAGAGCTTATGCCCGAGGTCACCGCTTAAACTAGCGGCCTCTTTTTCTAGAACTTCCAGCATCGCCGGAACGTTGACCACATCTTCAAGTTCAAGTGTCGAAGAGGCTTCAATTTTTGACAGAGTCAGTAACTGATTAACAAGAGTATTCATCCGATTCAACTGCTCAGTCATAACTCCATGGGCTTTGCTCCACATAGGACCGGCAACAATATCCGGATCTTCTGTCATTTCCAGATAGCCCTGTAGCACTGTCATCGGGGTACGCAACTCATGGGAAACATTAGCAAAAAAGTTGCGACGCATACCTTCTAACTGCTGCAACTGAGTAATGTCACGCACCACCATCAGATGCTCCCCTTCCATATATGGCACGATACGTAGTTCGATCATACGATCCACATTAAGCGGTGAGCGCATCTCTAATGGTTCAGAATAATCTTGCTTGTTAAGATAATGAATGAAGTCTGGTGTTCGGACTAAGTTAGAAATGGGTTGTCCTGAATCATCAGGCCAACGAAAACCAAGTAAATGTTGTGCAAGCTTGTTGCACCATACAATGTTGCCTTCACTACGAAAAACAACTACCGCATCAGGTAATGATTCAGCACCATTACGGAAACGACGGATTAATTTGGTCAGCTCTTTACGCTTTTTACGCTGCCGCTGTTGTAAGCGATAGATGCCGTTAAACAAAGATTCCCAGTTGCCTGTACCGGAGGGCGGTGTCAGACGTTTTTCATCCCACAACCATGCCGATAAACGCATTTGATTGTTTAAATGCCATACAAGCTGCAAAACCGTGGCTGCAAAAAGCAACCACGGCATATAACCGAAAATCCAGCCGACAATCACCCAAGGGGTGTAAAGGAAAACCAACTGCCAAGCTAATTTTTTCCACGTTAACCGTTCTACCACCTACATCTCCACCGGTATTGTATTTTACGCCTTAGTCGAGAATCGATAGCCAGCGCCACGTACTGTCTGAATCAACTTGTCATGCCCTGCACTTTCCAAAGCTTTACGCAGTCTACGGATATGAACATCAACGGTACGGTCTTCAACGTAGACATTGGTACCCCATACGTTATTAAGTAGCTGTTCACGGCTGTAAACTCGCTCTTGATGGGTCATAAAGAAGTGCAGCATCTTAAACTCGGTAGGCCCCATATCAAGCGCTTGATCGTTAGCCATAACACGGTGGGATACGGGATCCAATTTCAGACCTTGGACATCAATAACATCTTCAAGCGCCGTCGGCGTAACACGTCGAATTACCGCTTTCAGTCTGGCAACCAACTCTTTAGGTGAGAATGGCTTAGTGATGTAATCATCGGCTCCAACTTCTAGACCACGCACCTTATCTTCTTCTTCACCGCGCGCTGTCAGCATCACCACAGGAATATTACGCGTTAACTCTTCACGCTTCATATGCTTGATGAAGTTGATGCCGCTGCCGCCTGGAAGCATCCAGTCAAGCAGGACGAGATCTGGGAAGGGTTCTGCTAGTTTAGTTACCGCAGTTTCGTAATCTTGCGCTTCGACTGTTTGGTAACCTTTCTGTTCAAGGACAAAGCAGAGCATTTCACGGATCGGTGCTTCATCTTCGACAACTAGAATCCTTCTAGACATAACTGTATAACCTTATATTAGTTGAGCTTTCTCAATAAGTAAGGCAGTGAAACCGCCTTCTGATGCATAGGCATTATTACTAGCAATTATGACACTTTTGTGACCTTTGAAAACTAATTTTCATATAACTTTCATTCCACTATTGCGTGTTTGCTGTAAGACAAACAAAGCAAAAGTCTTTATGATGAGCCGTCAAACATAGGTATAGAGAAAAAGTATGTGGTTTAAGAACTGTCTAGTTTACCGATTTAATCGTGAAATCGAATTCAACGCTGACCAACTAGAGAAACAACTTCAAGAGTTTCGCTTTACTCCATGTGGCAGTCAGGACAAAACCAAATTTGGTTGGGTTACTGCGATGGGTAAACATGGCGATATGATGACGCATGTCTCTGAAAACCGTATTCTTATCTGCGCAAAGAAAGAAGAGAAAATGCTGCCAGCTTCCGTGATTAAAGATTCACTGAATGCCAAAATTGAAGCAATGGAAGCTCAGGAAGGCCGCCCTCTCAAGAAGAAAGAAAAGGATAACCTCAAGGAAGACATCGTCATAGATTTGCTACCGCGCGCTTTCAGTCGCAGCAACTATACCAATGTCGTTATTTTGCCTAATGAAGGTTTTATTCTTGTTGATGCTAGTAGCTACAAAAAAGCAGAAGATGTCCTTGCTCTATTGCGTAAAACGATGGGCAGCTTACCTGTCGTCCCAGCCATTCCTGAGACCGCAGTAGAAACGACGTTAACAGAGTGGGTAAAAACAGGTAACACTCCAGCTGGCATTCAGATGCTGGATGAGGCCGAGCTAAAATCTGTGCTTGAAGAAGGCGGTGTCATTCGCTGTAAGAAGCAAGAACTGACCGCGGATGAAATTCGCAGCCATATCGATGCTGGTAAGGTAGTAACCAAACTGGCTTTATGGTGGCAAGAGCGCCTTGAATTCATTTTAGCGGAAGATGGCAGCATCAAACGCCTCAAGTTCTCAGATGAGCTAAAAGACCAAAACGACGATATTCCTCGTGAAGATCAAGCGGCACGTTTCGATGCCGATTTTTCACTGATGTGCGGCGAGCTAAGCGCTTTCCTACCCAACCTCTATGAATGCTTAGGTGGCTTACCTCACCCTAACGCATAACGTACTTTCTATAAACGCCCGACTCACAGGGCGTTTTTTAATTGCCTTTCTGAAAGCTTTTCCTAGTCACAAGTCACGTTTTGACGTAAAATTTGCGCCCCCGATCCCATGTGGTGGAATCGGCCTGACTTGAGATCAGATTAAGAGAATTACACATGACTGAGAAAGCATTCGTACCAGAGCTACTGTCACCTGCAGGTAGCCTTAAAAACATGCGTTACGCATTTGCCTACGGCGCAGACGCGGTATACGCAGGCCAGCCTCGTTACAGCCTTCGCGTACGTAACAACGAGTTCAACCACGAGAACCTACAAATTGGTATCGACGAAGCACATGCCCAAGGCAAAAAGCTTTACGTGGTATGCAACATCCAACCGCACAACTCTAAGCTAAAAACTTTCATCCGCGACCTTAAGCCGGTTGTAGAGATGGGCCCTGACGCACTAATCATGTCTGACCCAGGTCTAATCATGATGGTTCGTGAAGCCTTCCCTGAAATGCCAATTCACCTGTCTGTACAGGCGAACGCAGTAAACTGGGCAACCGTTAAGTTCTGGGCGGCAAACGGCGTTGAGCGTGTGATTGTTTCTCGTGAGCTTTCTCTAGAAGAGATCGAAGAGATCCGCGAACACTGTCCTGAAACGGAACTAGAAGTTTTCGTTCACGGTGCACTATGTATGGCTTACTCTGGCCGCTGCCTACTGTCTGGCTACATCAACAAACGTGATCCTAACCAAGGTACATGTACGAACGCATGTCGTTGGGAATACAAGGTTGAGCAAGGCAAAGAGAACGACACTGGCGATATCGTTGAGAAGTTCGACCCTGCTCAAGCACAAGCGGTTGAAGTCCAAGACGAGCGTCCAGAAACGACCATTGGTCGTGGAAAACCAACCGATGAAGTTGTGTTACTGTCTGAAGCGCACCGTCCAGAAGAGAAGATGGCCGCGTATGAAGATGAGCACGGCACTTACATCATGAACTCTAAAGACCTACGTGCGGTTCAACACGTAGAGCGTCTGACGAAGATGGGTGTTCACTCACTTAAAATCGAAGGTCGTACTAAGTCTTTCTACTACTGTGCACGTACTGCTCAGGTTTACCGCAAAGCGATCGATGACGCTGTTGCTGGCAAACCATTTGATGAGAGCCTAATGGGTACACTAGAGAGCTTGGCACACCGTGGTTACACGGAAGGTTTCCTACGTCGTCACACTCATGATGCATACCAAAACTATGACTACGGTTACTCGGTATCTGACGCTCAGCAGTTCGTGGGAGAGTTCACAGGTAAACGTCGTGGTGACCTTGCAGAAGTAGAAGTGAAGAACAAATTCGTTGTTGGTGACAGCTTAGAGCTAATGACACCAAAAGGTAACGTTATCTTCACGCTTGAAGCGATGGAAAACCGTAAATCAGAGCAAATCGAAGACGCAAAAGGAAATGGCCATTTCGTATTCATTCCAGTACCACAAGATATGGATCTGGAATACGGCCTGTTAATGCGTAACCTAAATGCAGGTCAGGATACCCGTAACCCAACGGGTAAGTAATCATGGCATTGCTCATTACTGACAAGTGCATTAACTGCGATATGTGTGACCCTGAGTGCCCAAATGGTGCTATTTCTATGGGTGACTCTATCTTTGAAATCGATCCTGATTTATGTACTGAATGTAAAGGCCACTACGAAAAGCCTACGTGTCAGTCAGTATGCCCGATAACAAAGTGTATCATTACTGACCCTAATCACGTTGAAACCGAAGAAGAGTTACTAGAGAAATTCGTGATTATTCAAGGTTTAGCTTAATTAGAAACGCCGCTCACTGAGCGGCGTTTTCATTTCTGGTCGATTATTTATAGCTCAGCTCTGTCGCTTTACCTTTAAAGATCCGATAGACCGCAAAGGTGTAGAGTAAAATCATCGGTATAACGATCATCACACCATACCCGACAATCATCAAAGTAGCGGGCGACGAAGCCGCCTCCTTCGCGGTCATGACACCTGGAACCACTTCAGGGAAAAAGCTGTACGCCAAACCAAGGAAACTAAGGGCGAAAATCAGCGTAACACCAAAGAAGGGCCAGCGAACACCAAGGTCATTTACCATAGGTACTTGACGCAAATAACGGTCGACAAGAAAGATGGTCGCTAATACCACAAGTGGAATCGGAGCAAGCAGCAGCACCTCAGGGAAGCTAAACCATCGCAAAGCGACTTGTTCACTCACCACTGGATTGACAACACTCACCACTAAAATCCCTAGAGCAGCAAGCCAACCCGCACGTCTCGACCAACGAGCCGATCGGATCTGTAACTCCCCTTCCGTTTTAAGTACCAACCAAGCTCCACCAATGTACACGTAGGCTGCGGTTACACATAATGCGCTTAACCATGCAAAACCCAACGCTTCTGTGCTTTGCTCAAAGCCCATAATGTAACGACCGACCATATAACCTTGAGTCAGCGAAGTCACCAATGAGCCAATCCTAAAACACCAATCCCAACGACTTTTGTGGTCAGCATTGGCTTTGGCTCTAAAGTCAAACGAAACGCCACGCATGATAAGAGCAATCAACATGATCGCTGTTGGCAAATAGAGCTCGGTAAGAATCAAACTGTGAGCGGCAGGGAACGCGATCAACAAAATACCGACCGCTAGCACCAACCATGTTTCATTGGCATCCCAAAATGGCCCTATTGATGCAATCATACGATCGCGTTGAGCTTCATTATCGCTCGGCAGAAGAATACCAACGCCTAAATCGTAGCCATCTAATACAGCATACATAAAGACTGAAAAACCCAGCAACAAAAGATAAATTTCCGGTAAATAGTCGAGCATGATTAAGCCTCTTTAGCCGTGAGTGATACTTGGTGTGCTGCCACATCTTTACGTGCCAGATAAAACAGAGTATGAATGTACGCGACCAGCAATAACGCATAGATCACCAAGTACATTGCCAGTGAGATCATGACACTACTACTTTCAACCGTCGTGACCGCTTCGGATGTTCGCAACACACCACTCACTAACCAAGGCTGTCTGCCAATCTCAGTCACGTACCAACCTGCCAATGTGGCAATCCAACCGGAAAATGTCATCGCTAGCACGGTAAACAAATAAGGTTTCGGCAGCGCTTTTTTTCGCACCAGTTTGACCGTTCCAAACCAACTAACCAGCAACATAAGAACGCCGACACCAACCATGATTCTAAAACCAAAGAACAATGGTTGGACGGGAGGATGATCAGGAGCAAACTCATTGAGCCCGAAGATTTCCCCATCTAAATCGTGGGTCAATATCAGGCTGGCAAGCTTAGGAATCCCGACAGCAAAATCATTGCTTCGCGTCTCTTCATTTGGCATCGCAAACAGCAGCAAAGGCGCGCCTTTTTCGGTTTCCCAAACACCTTCCATCGCAGCTATCTTGGCAGGTTGGTGCTCTAGGGTATTGAGCCCATGGAGATCGCCAACCAATATTTGCAGTGGGATGAAGCCTGCTGCTGCAAACAGAGACACTTTCAAGCCCAACTTGGCCGCTCGATGGTTCGGCTGCTTTAGCACTTGGTAAGCGGAAATGCCTGCGATGAGGAAACTGGCGGTCAATGCTGAAGCAAGCAAAGTATGCGCAAAACGGTAAGGCAATGAAGGATTGAGGATCACTTCTTTCCAACTGGTGACATGCACAATGCCATCAATCACTTCATAGCCACTTGGCGTGTGCATCCAACTGTTCAGGACAAGAATCCAAAATGCTGACATGCTGGTTCCTATCGCAACTAAAACCGTTGCAAGTGTGTGGAACCAATCAGGGACTCGACCACGACCAAACAACATCACACCGAGGAAGGTCGCCTCCATAAAGAACGCTGTCATCACTTCATAGCCAAGCAGCGGCCCTGCAACATTGCCAACTCGCTCCATAAATCCAGGCCAGTTGGTACCAAACTGGAAGCTCATCGTGATGCCTGACACAACGCCTAATGCAAACGTCAAGGCAAAGACCTTAACCCAGAAGTAATAGACATCCAGCCAAACGGGGGCCTGAGTGCGGTTATAGCGCCACTTAAAAAACACCAGCATCCAAGCTAAAGCAATCGTGATGGTGGGAAAAAGAATATGAAAACTGATATTTGCTGCGAACTGGATTCGAGACAGCATGAGGGTATCTAACATCTTGGGTCCTCAAAGACTCGTCGTACATTTTAGAGTATTAAGCTGTAATTTAATTACGTAAAAATCGACGAATTGGATTCATTCAAAGAGAAAAGCCGTGAAATGGCCCATCTCTGACAATGATTTATATCAAGTTGAGGAAGGAAATGAGTGGAGTAAATTATCTCAAAAGTCAACAAAAAGCCGCTAAAGGTATCAATAAGAAAGCAAATGTAACCATTGGGATGAGTGAAAGTGGACTCTTCGAGTATTCCTAACTTTGACTATGGTATATGTGAAATAAAATTACAAAAACTAGATGAAATATAGGGTTATTAATATGTCAGCTCCCTATACTTTCCAACAGCTCAACACACTGACTGGGAAGCACCTTAGGTTTCTTCTTTTTGGGTTTGCTACTGCTCACTTTAGGGGCTGCGGGTTTAGGCTGCGGCTTCCAACTCATTAGCTCTGCACCACAACCATCACCTTTAGGCGGCTCAGCTTGAGGTTTGCAGTTCTGGCTCCCTTCAGGACAGTTCAAGCGTACGTGCATATGGTAATGATGCCCCCACCATGGACGAACTTTTCGCAGCCACTCTCGCTCGCTGCTTTGTTCAGTCGCGCATAATTTCTCTTTGATCACTGGATGGACAAAGATACGCGCTACCTGCTCATCACTGGCAGCAAACTTCACTAATTCGAAATGACGTTCATCCCAGTTGTGTTTGAGTAGTTGATACTGCTCTAAGTTGACTACGCTGTGAGGCGTCGGCTTCGCTAACTGTGGCTCAGAAAGTGGCGTATCCGCAAATTTAAGCCAAATATCGATATCTAACCCAGTTTGGTGGCTAGAATGCCCTGATGAAAAGCGCCCACCTTGTGGCAAGGAGATATCACCGATCAAGATATTAGTTTTTAGCTCATTACGTGACAGATCAGCTAAACGCTCAATAAAACCGATCGCATTAGGGTGACCATAGTAACGCTCACGTTGACTACGGATAACTTGATAGCCCTCCCCTTGTAGCGGTAAAGCTGCGCCACCGGACAAACAGCCATTGGCGTAGCTGCCAATGGCTTGAGGTGAACCATTTGAAGGGGCGTCTATATTCTCCCACGGAGTCGCGGCTACCGAGGAAGCAAAGGGTAAAGAAGAGCATAACAAAAGCAGTTTACGCCATGTGTCTAGACTAACCTGCATTGTTTTCTCCTCTTACTTGAAGTGATTAATTGAGCGAATTAGTAATGCTCGCCATTGTCGTAATAGCCTTTGGCGTCAAGCGCTGTAAAAATCACCGCGACATCGACATCTTCACCAATCACACCACGAATCTGCGACGTCACCGCTTTAGCGACGGCATCCTGAACTTCTTGGCCACGATCAAACCACAACACCTCAACAAACGGATAAGCACTGCTCACCTCCCCTTCGTGGAAGAATGTTGAATAGATATATTCAAAGGTAAAATCTTCACGAGGGCAGTCCATCAAAGGCTGAAGCTCATCAATTAGCGGCTTAGATAGCGCTTGTACTGTCTGCGGCTCTACTGCTCGAAAACGTAAGTGTGGCATAATTTGCTTCCTATTGATTATTTTCATTCATCATAGCAAGTTATTACTCTAAGTCTGTAGCCTCTATTTTAAGTGTGCGACAAGATCGCACAATATTCACCCAATACATTTACTCTGCTCAATCACGAGACATAAAGCGCAATGAAATGATCTCACCATCACTGATTAACTCAGCACTCCACAGCGAAGATTGCCATACCAGTTTCCTCAGTGCGGTTTGAGGGTAACGATTGATAAATTGCACTAACGCTGCGTTGACCTCGCTAACTGAATGTTGAGAGCTCTGTTGCGAGATATCAAAGCGTTCGCCCATGATGTCTACGCTCAGTAAAGAAAAGCCATCACTACGCAGGTTGAGTTGCAGCTGAGATAACTGGTGGGTAGAGAATTCACTAAATAGCTCAATCTCAAGCTCAGACTGCGACACTACCGCCTCGGCAAAGTAACTTCCTCGATAATAAGCGAGCTTATCCTCACACCACGTTTGCTCATCACACTCTTGCCATGAGTCGCGAATGTTTTGTGCAAGGGTATTGGGATGACTGGATAGCGTTAAAGTATTTGCTGATACATTAAGGACAACCAAGGCAATAAAAGCCGTAAACCATCGCATTCATAACTCCGTTAAAACAACAAAGCCGCTGAATAACAGCGGCTTTGATTAAGATCTTTGACTCAATACCTTATGGCATCTCATCAAACTCTGCACCCTCTTTTTCTACTTGAGGTGGCATTAAGTGTTCTTTGGTAATACCCAGTTTCAATGCCAGCGCCGAAGCAACGTAGATTGAAGAGTAAGTACCGACTGTAATACCTAGTAGAAGAGCGGTTGCGAAACCGTGGATCATAGCCCCACCCTGTACAAACAGAGCGATAACTACAAAGAGTGTAGTACCAGAGGTAATCAAGGTACGGCTCAATGTTTGTGTAATTGAGCTGTTCATGATCTCTGATGGTTCACCCTTACGTATCTTGCGGAAGTTTTCACGGATACGGTCAAATACAACAATGGTATCGTTGAGCGAGTAACCGACAACCGTCAGCAAGGCTGCAACGATAGTCAGATCAACCTCGATTTGCATCATAGAGAACACGCCCAGTGTGATAATAACGTCGTGTGCTAGTGCTAATACCGCACCAGCAGCGAGACGCCATTCAAAACGCACTGAAACGTAAATCAGGATACAGATAAGCGAAACTAAAATCGCTAGACCACCAGCTTCCGTGAGTTCATCACCTACGTTAGGACCAACGAATTCGATACGACGCATCTCAACGTCTTCGCCAGTGCCCTGTTTGATCGCAGAAATAATCTGGTTGCCCAGAGTCTCACCTGCCATATCATCACGAGGACGTAGACGAACCATAACGTCACGTGCACTACCAAAATTCTGAACCGTTGCATCGCCAAAGCCTTTTGCTTCCAGCGCACTGCGGATATCTTCAAGGTTCGCAGGCTGTTCAAAACCTACTTCGATTAGAGTACCGCCCGTAAAATCTAGACCCCAGTTCAACCATTTGGTTGATAGAGTGAAGATTGAAGCACCAATCATCAAAATAGAGAACAAGAATGCGAATTTTGACCAACGCATAAAGTCGATCGTTTTCTCTGCTTTTAGAATCTGAAACATACTAATTCCCAGCCTTAGATCGACAGTTTGTTGATACGTTTACCACCGTAAGCCAGATTCACGATACAACGTGTTCCAACAATGGCTGTAAACATAGAAGTTAAGATACCGATAGACAGAGTCACAGCGAAACCTTTGATTGCGCCGGTACCGACAGCAAACAGAATAATCGCAGTAATCAAGGTCGTGATGTTCGCATCGGCAATCGTACTGAATGCGTTAGCGTAACCTTGGTGGATCGCTTGCTGCGGGCTGCGACCATCACGTAACTCTTCGCGAATACGCTCAAAGATCAGTACGTTCGCATCGACGGCCATACCGACAGTCAGAACGATACCGGCAATACCTGGTAAGGTCATGGTTGCACCTGGGATCATCGACATAACGCCGATAATCAACACAAGGTTTGCCATTAAAGCGACGTTAGCAATCAGACCAAACTTACGGTAGTACATCAGAGTAAAGAGCATAACTGCCACCATACCCCAAACCATTGCTTGGATACCCATGTCGATGTTCTGCTGACCCATTGAAGGACCAATAGTACGCTCTTCGACAATAGAAATAGGCGCGATTAGGGCACCCGCACGTAGTAATAGTGCTAGGTTATGTGCTTCAGCCGCAGAATCAATACCAGTAATACGGAAGTTACGGCCTAGCGCAGATTGAATCGTCGCTTGGTTAATCACTTCTTCATACTTAGTCAGAATCACTTTGCCTTCAGGAGTACGACGACCACTGTCTTTGTACTCAGCAAACACGGTCGCCATTAGCTTACCAATGTTCTGACGAGAGAAAGCCGACATCTTGTTACCACCTTCGCTATCTAGCGAGATGTTAACCTGAGGGCGACCGTACTCATCAACACTTGAGCTTGCATCCGTGATGCTCGAACCGCCTAAGATGACGCGTTTCTTAAGCACCACAGGACGGCCGTCACGATCTTGTTTGATTTCACTGCCTGCTGGCGCGCGACCACTAGCCGCCGCAGCCAAATCAGCTTTAGCATCAACTTCACGGAACTCTAACGTTGCCGTCGCACCAAGAATCTCTTTCGCTCGAGCTGTATCTTGAACACCTGGAAGCTCAACAACGATGCGGCTTGCACCTTGACGTTGAACCAATGGCTCAGCAACACCCAGTTCGTTAACACGGTTACGCAGAATCGTGATGTTCTGCTCGACAGCGTAGTTGCGAATTTCAGTTAGACGTTGCTCAGTAAAAGTAGCAATGAGAGCAAAACGACCCTCAGACACGGAATCAGTAAAGAGCATGTCTGGGTGGTTTTTCTCAAGAATGCGCTGAGCTTCGGCTAGTTGTTCTTCATTGCGCAGTAGTACTTCAACCGCGTTCTTGCCTGAAGGGCGAATCGAACGATAGCGTACTTTTTCTTCGCGAAGTTCACTGCGGAAGGCTTCTTCCTGCTGACCAATCAGCTTTTCCATCGCAGCGTCCATATCCACTTCCATCAAGAAGTGAACACCACCACGTAGGTCAAGGCCTAGCTTCATCGGCGCAGCGCCAATGGATTCAAGCCAGTCTGGCGTTGCAGGAGCGAGGTTAAGAGCAACAATTATATCGTTGCCCATCGCTTCGCTGATAACATCACGAGCACTGATTTGCGTATCAGTGTCGTTAAAACGTACAAGAATAGATCCATTCTCTAGAGCAATGGATTTATGAGATAAGCCCTGTTTATCAAGAGCTTGAGTGACAGAATCCAGCGTCGACATATCTACAGAGGCGCCACGCGCCCCTGTAACTTGAATTGCCGGATCTTCACCGTAGATATTCGGAAGTGCATACAATGCTGCGATAGCGATGGTAAACACCACCATCAGGTACTTCCACAACGGGTAGCGGTTAAGCACAGCGAGGATCCTTAAGCTGTTTTATAGAGATTTCAGCGTACCTTTTGGTAGCACTGCTGTAACGAAGTCTTTTTTGATAACAACTTCGTTATTGGTGTTTAGCTCGATCGAGATGTAGTCGTTGTCTTCAGCGATCTTAGTAATTTTACCGACTAGACCACCGCTGGTTAGAACTTCATCACCTTTACCCATCGACGCCATTAGGCTTTTATGCTCTTTTACACGCTTAGCTTGTGGACGGTAGATCATGAAGTAGAAGATCACCGCAAACATACCTAGCATGATTAGCATTTCGAAACCGCCACCTGCTGGTGCACCTTCAGCTGCTGCGTGAGCTTGAGAAATAAACATTAAAATATCCTCTATTATTATTTATTAATATCCAAGTTGGGCATTTGCGATTTAGTTTCAAGTCTGAGAGTGACCAATAGCGATCACTCTCTCAAAAATAGCTTGCGTTTGCCTACTTTATTAGCAAAAGCCTCTGGCGTAATGCCAAAGGCTTTAATTCATTAAATCTGTCGATTACTGCTCTTTTGCTAGTGGCGGTACTTCACGGCCACGACGCTCATAGAACTCTTTCACGAACTCATCAAAACGATCTTCGTCAATCGCGTTACGAATGCTTTCCATCAAGCGTTGGTAGTAACGTAGGTTGTGGATCGTGTTTAGACGGGCACCCAGAATCTCGTTACAACGCTCTAAGTGGTGAAGGTACGACTTAGAGTAGTTCTGACAAGTGTAACAGTCACAGTGCGGATCTAGCGCTGTTGTATCTGTTTTGTGTTTCGCATTACGGATCTTGATCACACCGCCAGTCACAAATAGGTGACCATTACGTGCATTACGCGTTGGCATTACACAGTCAAACATATCGATACCACGGCGCACACCTTCAACTAAGTCTTCAGGTTTGCCTACACCCATCAGGTAACGAGGCTTGTCTTCTGGTAGCTGAGGACATGTGTGCTCAAGGATGCGGTGCATGTCTTCTTTAGGTTCACCTACTGCCAAACCGCCTACTGCATAACCATCAAAACCGATTTCAGTTAGACCTTTAACCGACACATCACGTAGATCTTCGTAAACACCACCCTGAACGATACCAAATAGGTTGTTTGGGTTCTCTAGTTTGTCGAAATGGTCACGTGAACGCTGCGCCCAACGTAGCGACATTTCCATCGATTTCTTCGCTTCATCATGTGTTGCTGGGTATGGCGTACACTCGTCGAAGATCATAACAATGTCTGAACCTAGGTCTTTTTGGATTTCCATCGACTTTTCAGCGTCCATGAAGATCTTGTCACCGTTTACCGGGTTACGGAAGTGAACACCTTGCTCAGTGATGGTACGCATCTTACCTAAGCTGAACACTTGGAAACCGCCTGAATCAGTAAGAATAGGACCTTGCCAGTTCATAAAATCGTGCAGATCACCGTGCATTTTCATCACTTCCTGACCAGGACGTAGCCATAGGTGGAAAGTGTTACCTAGCAGGATTTCAGCACCAGTGCCTTTTACTTCTTCCGGCGTCATACCTTTAACAGTACCGTAAGTACCTACTGGCATAAATGCAGGTGTTTGAACTGTGCCACGTTCAAAGGTCAGTTGACCACGACGCGCAACACCGTCTTTCTTTTTAAGATCGAATTTTAACTTCACGAAGCCTCCGGTTGTCAGAGAAACAGTCTGACATTAAGTTCAGAGCATTAAGCTCTATGAGGAGCGGTCGCCTTCCATGCGAGAGACAAAGCATCCTTCTGCTTTGCTTCCTAGCTTACTGCTAGCACTCGTAAATTGTTTAAGTCTCTAGTCTCTAGTCTCTAGTCTCTAGTCTCTAGTCTCTAGTCTCTAGTCTCTAGATTTCAGTTTCTAGCGACTAGGAACTCGTAGCTAGTTTCTTTTTTATAAACATCGAATCACCGTAAGAGAAGAAGCGATACTTGTTCTCCACCGCGTGCTTATAAGCGTTCATTGTATTCTCGTAACCTGCGAACGCACTGACCAACATAATCAGTGTCGACTCTGGCAGGTGGAAGTTAGTAATCAAACAGTCTACTAACTGATATTGGTAACCTGGGTAGATGAAGATCTCGGTATCACCAAAGAAAGGAACTAACTCTGTCCCCTTCTTAATCGCATCTTGCGCTGCGCTTTCTAGCGAACGTACCGATGTTGTACCCACTGCGATAATTCGGCCACCACGTGCTTTCGTCGCATTAATTGCATCGACGACTTCCTGAGGTACTTCAACGTATTCAGCGTGCATGTGGTGATCATGAATATCATCAACTTTCACTGGCTGGAATGTACCTGCGCCCACATGGAGAGTCACGTAAGCAAACTCCGCACCTTTCGCTTTGATTCTATCCAGCAATGGTTGATCGAAATGCAGACCCGCCGTTGGCGCGGCTACAGCCCCCGGTTTTTGGTTATAAACCGTCTGGTAACGCTCTTTGTCAGAGTCTTCATCTGGGCGATCGATATAAGGAGGAAGAGGCATATGACCAGTCTCTTCCAATACCGCTAGAACATTTTGCTCTGAATTGAACTTCAACTCAAACAACGCATCATGACGCGCGACCATCTGCGCTGAAAACTCATCATTCTCACCAACAAAAATAGTACTTCCCGGCTTCGGTGACTTTGAACAACGCACATGAGCCAGAATGCTTTTCTCATCGATAACCCGTTCAACCAACACCTCAAGCTTGCCACCTGATTCTTTGCGGCCAAACATGCGCGCAGGAATCACTCGAGTGTTGTTGAACACCACTAAATCACCCGGTTGTACTTGCTCCAGTACATCGGTAAATGTGCCATCAACAAGCTCACCCGTATTACCATCCATTTGTAGTAAACGGCTCGCAGTGCGTTCTGGCTGAGGATAACGAGCAATAAGCTCATCCGGTAAGTCAAAATGGAAATCTGATACTTGCATGTTACTAATCTTTTGTCGTGGGTTCTTTATGTGAGTCGAACTGATTCTGTCACAAACAGACGACGAGTTTTTCGCAGCCAGATAGTATATTCCGCATCAGAGCAATATCAAGAAAAGAGATGTGAATTATTGTAATCATTTACGTAATTACAGCTTCTGAGAGTGTTATTTTAGTGCTGAGTTATTCAATAATTGATTTACCACAAAAAAGCAAGGTTATGACAATAAAACGCGATTAGCTCTCATACTCACAGCGAGAAAATTACTATATTTATAAGGTAAAGAACAACTTCAGGAGGCAGCCATGATTAAAGTAGAAGACATGATGACGCGTAGTCCCCATACGCTTCTTCGCTCACATAATCTTGCTGATGCTAAAAGCATGATGGAAGCACTTGATATTCGTCATATCCCCATCATAGACGCAGACAGAAAACTACTTGGAGTCATCTCACAACGTGACGTGCTCGCCGCTCAAGAATCCAGCTTGCAACAGATTCCAGAAAATCAGTCATTCACTCTTAACACACCACTTTACGAAGTCATGAAAACCGGTGTGATGACCGTTGCGCCACAAGCGGGATTAAAAGAGAGCGCTATCTACATGCAAAAACACAAAGTGGGCTGTTTACCCGTGGTAGAAAAGGGTCAACTAGTCGGAATTATCACCGACAGTGACTTTGTCGCTATCGCAATTAACTTACTTGAATTAGAAGAAGAAGTTGAACCTGAAGAGATGGAATAATCGCCCTTTATGCTCAACACTTTCCGGTGCTTACTCTCTGAGAGTAGGCACCTGATGCTACATCCTCTTTGGCTTACCGCTAATTCAGAGCAGGCTACATCTATCTGCCATTGAAAAACACCACATTCACAAACTGAAACTGACTTGTGCAGCACCGCTATACAGGGTTCGAAAAAGGGTACTTGAAACGAGGAATGTAGAAATTACAGGCAAAAAAAGAGCGGTCTGCACCGCTCAAAAGCATGTCAAAGTTTATGCCTAAACAGAATATCTATACCCAAAGGCTAGTGAGTCAAAGCCTGCATTTCTGACTCACTAGGCAGGGTATTAATGGCTAAGGGATTAAAATTGGTCTTCTTCTGTTGAACCTGTCAATGCTGTTACAGAAGAATTACCACCTTGAATTGTGTTGGTCATCTTATCGAAGTAGCCTGTACCCACTTCTTGTTGGTGAGCCACGAATGTGTAGCCTTTCTCAGCAGCTTGGAACTCTGGACGCTGTACTTTCTCAACGTAGTGACGCATGCCTTCGCCTTTCGCGTAGTCGTGAGCAAGTTCGAACATGTTGAACCACATGTTGTGAATACCTGCCAGCGTAATGAACTGGTACTTGTAGCCCATATCAGAAAGCTCTTGCTGGAATTTCGCAATGGTTTCTGCATCTAGGTTCTTCTCCCAGTTGAACGATGGAGAACAGTTGTACGCAAGTAGCTGCTCTGGGTACTCAGCATGAATCGCTTCTGCGAACTTACGCGCTTCTTCTAGACATGGCGTTGCTGTTTCACACCAAATTAAGTCTGCGTATGGCGCGTAAGCTAGACCACGAGAAATCGCTTGGTCAATCCCTGCACGTACACGGTAGAAACCTTCCTGAGTACGCTCACCAACGATAAAGTCTTTGTCGTATGAATCACAGTCAGACGTTAGTAGGTCAGCAGCGTTCGCATCTGTACGAGCGATAACGAGTGTTGTTGTACCAGCAACGTCTGCCGCTAGACGAGCCGCAACCAGTTTTTGAACCGCTTCTTGAGTAGGAACAAGAACTTTACCGCCCATGTGACCACATTTCTTAACAGAAGCAAGTTGGTCTTCAAAGTGAACACCCGCTGCGCCCGCTTCGATCATCGACTTCATCAGTTCGTATGCGTTTAATACGCCACCAAAGCCCGCTTCTGCGTCAGCAACGATTGGTAGGAAGTAATCAACAGCACCTTCATCGGCTGGTGATTTACCGTTAGACCATTGGATTTGGTCCGCACGACGGAATGAGTTGTTAATACGCTTAACGACTGATGGTACAGAGTCTACTGGGTATAGCGATTGGTCTGGGTACATTGTTGATGCAGTGTTGTTGTCTGCAGCAACCTGCCAGCCTGAAAGGTAAATCGCTTCAATACCTGCTTTCGCTTGCTGAACGGCTTGACCGCCAGTCAGTGCGCCCAGACAGTTTACGTAACCCTTCTTAGCATCACCGTTCACCAGTGACCATAGTTTGTCAGCACCACGCTGAGCGATGGTATTTGCAGGTACCATTGAGCCACGTAGTTCAACAACCTCTTCAGCAGTGTAAGGACGTTTTACGTTTTTCCAGCGTGGATTGGTTGCCCAATCTTTTTCTAGAGCTTCAATTTGTTGGCGGCGAGTTAAGTTAGTCATCGGTCTATCCCTCTATTGATGAGCGCTTCTTATGTTGAGTTAACGGGCGCTATGTTTTCCTTTTTCCTTGGCAGTACATCCATCTCTGCCTTAGAACATTCACGTTATTGTTGTGGAGTTTATTTCTAATCCAGGTAGTCGTAACCTGGAATAGTTAAGAAATTGGTTAATTGGTCACTGGTCGTGAGCTCAGTCATCAAGTCCGCAGCTTCTTCGAAGCGACCCGCTTGGTAACGCTCCTCACCCACTTCTTGTTTAACAACGTCAATCTCTTCACTCAGATACTGTTTGAACAGCTCGTTGGTGACGGTTTGCCCGTTGTCCAGCGATTTACCATGTTGAATCCATTGCCAAATCGAAGCACGCGAGATTTCTGCGGTCGCGGCATCTTCCATCAATCCGTAGATAGGCACACAACCGTTACCTGAGATCCACGCTTCGATGTACTGCAAAGCAACACGAATGTTATGGCGCATACCTTGTTCTGTGATGTCACCTTCACACGGTGCAAGAAGGTCTGCCGCTGTCACTGGTGCATCTTGTTCACGAGATACATTGAGCTGATTTGTTCTTGGTCCCAATGCTTGGTCAAATACAGCCAATGCCGTGTCAGCTAATCCAGGGTGTGCAACCCAAGTACCGTCATGACCATTGTTGGCTTCCAGTGATTTGTCGTTATAGACCTTATCCAGCACTTGCTGATTAGTTTGTGGGTCTTTCGCTGGGATAAAGGCGGCCATACCTCCCATAGCGAAAGCACCACGTTTATGACAAGTACGGACAAGTAAACGGGAGTAAGCGTTTAGGAACGGCTTGTCCATTGTCACTACCTGACGGTCAGGAAGAACGCGGTCAGGGTGTTTTTTCAGTGTTTTGATGTAGCTGAAGATGTAGTCCCAGCGACCACAGTTAAGACCAACGATATGTTCTTTTAGTGAAAATAGAATTTCATCCATCTCGAACACAGCGGGTAACGTCTCGATCAGTACGGTTGCCTTGATAGTTCCAGTGTCGAGACCGAAGTATTCTTCCGTAAAGTGGAACACTTCACTCCACCATTTTGCTTCCGTGTGAGACTGAAGCTTTGGAATGTAAAAATAAGGGCCGCTGCCTTTTCTCAACAGACTGGTATAGTTGTTGTAAAAGTAAAGCGCAAAGTCAAACAGGGCCCCAGGGATAATCTGACCGTTGAAAGTAACGTGCTTTTCTTTGAGATGTAGTCCACGTACACGGCAGATAAGAACCGCAGGATCGTCTTCCAACTGGTAGATCTTGCCATTGACTGGATTGGTGTAGCTAATATCACCATTTACCGCATCACGTAAGTTGACTTGGCCATCAAGCACTTTGTCCCACGCTGGAGCTAATGAGTCTTCAAAGTCAGCCATAAACACTTTTACGTTAGCGTTTAGAGCGTTTATCACCATTTTTCGGTCTGTAGGACCTGTGATTTCAACGCGGCGGTCTTGAAGATCTTTAGGGATCCCTTGGATTTTCCAGCTTCCTTCTCTGATATCTTGCGTATCTGTTAGGAAGTCCGGCAGTTCACCAGCGTCAATGCGTGCCTGCTTCTCCTCACGAGCAGCGAGCAGTTCATCAACTCGACCAGCGAACTTTTCACACAGTAGAGATAAGAAGGTTTGGGCTTCAACAGGGAAAATCGCCTGATGCTCTGGTGAAAGGGTACCAGCGACATCAAGCATGCCTTCTTTTAGTAGGGTTTCTTGGGCTTCTACTGTTGTTTTATCTCTTTCTGGTGTGTTGGCAAGCATAATTTCTTCCTTAATATCCTGCTGTATATGAAACCGTCACTGGTTAGCCGCACTTATCTGACACTGCGAACACTTCTGCCGAGCTCGTCACTGTCATTGCTAGCCCACCTCTGTATCGGGTCATTTCGATTCTCGAACGCCCCGATTACATTTGTAACTATCAAACAACAATCAAACTTCCTAACTGATCATTCTCTGAAGAGGTTTCTTGTTCTGTTGGCTGTTAGATTGAATCAGTAAAACATTCATTTCAATCTAGACATAAGTCTTACTGAGCCTTTATTTAACCTATACCAAACATGAGTAGAGTAAAAGTACTAAAGTAAACAAAACGTTAAATTCGAAGTTTTATTCCGCACGTACAAAAGTGGTGTTCGCACTCACAAAAACGTAACCAGTTACGTAATTTAATTACAGTAAAATTAACGATGTAAAATCGTTTCAAACACGCGTTTAATTCTATGCAGTGGGGATAAATCCTTTTTATCACTAGAGGTGAAGGTAATATGCAATCGGATTATCAAACAATGGAAAATCGTAGGGTTGTAAAATTCACACTGTGAAATTTCACAATTTAATGAAAGCTTCATCAAAATTTACTTGTAAAATTTTACAAGATAAAGTTTACCGACAGGATAAAATGCTAAAAAGCACACTAAAACTAGTGTGCTTTTGAAGACGAAATCGATTTCTTCGACTAATACTTATCGCTAAAGTAGCTCTGACACTACATCCGCTAATTGATTAAAAGTGTTTACACGCGACGAACTAGGTCGCCAAACCAGACCTATATGACGGTGAGCCTGTTGTCCGGGAGCATCGACAACAACCAGATTCTGATTATCAATCAAGCCATGATCGATCGCCATTTGGGGAATGAAGGTCGTTCCTATACCATTCGCGACCATCTGCACTAAGGTATGTAAACTGGTGGCAGAAAACGGGTTAATCTTCTCTTTATCTGTTAATTGACAAGCAGACACCGCGTGTTCTGTTAAACAGTGCTCTTTTTCTAACAGAAAAACGAATTCGTTGGGTAAATCAGCATACTTGATCGGAGTTTGAATCGCGTCTGCCTGATTTTGACTAATGATCATCCGGAACGGGTCATTGCCGACAATTCGGCTATCCATGCCTAAAATGTCCACTGGTAAAGCGAGGATCAACACATCCAGCTCACCATGACGAAGTGCATCGAGTAAATTGGTTGTCGTGTCTTCTCTTAATAGTAAGTTCAGTTGCGGGAAACGGCGGTTAACCTCCTGAACTAAATCACAAAGCAAAAAAGGAGCAATGGTAGGGATACAGCCTACGCGTAACTGCCCTTCCATTTCGTCCCCCTGACACAAACGGCCAAGTTCGACCAGATCTTGCCCTTTGGCTAATAGCTCACGGCCCTGCTGAACCACTTGCTCCCCCGCCAGGGTAAAGACTAGCGGACTTTTCTTATCTTTCTTCTCATATAAAGGACAGCCAATCAGCTCTTCAAGGTTTTGGATACCTTTACTTAAAGTCGATTGGCTGACAAAACACTTCTCTGCGGCATCACTGAAATGACGAGTTTCATGTAAGGTAATGAGGTAGTGTAACTGTTTGAGGCTGGGCCACTTATTCATAGATTTATCTATAACTTTTGACTGGATATTGACCAAGTTAATAAAAACCAATTTATCGCTTTTTTCGATTAACTTAATCTATTTAATTCGCTTTTTTACATACTACAATGTGTACTATAGTTTGTCCCGTACAAACACGGACCAAACCAAAAACACTTATCTTGGTTTGGAACTAACCATATATTTTAGGAGCAAAAAAATGGTACTAGTAGGTCGTCAAGCCCCAGATTTTACTGCTGCAGCTGTTCTAGGTAACGGTGAAATCGTTGATAACTTCAACTTTGCAGAGTTCACTAAAGGTAAGAAAGCGGTTGTTTTCTTCTACCCACTAGATTTCACTTTCGTTTGCCCATCTGAGCTAATCGCTTTCGACAACCGTCTGGCTGATTTCCAAGCTAAAGGTGTTGAAGTAATCGGTGTTTCTATCGATTCTCAGTTCTCTCACAACGCATGGCGTAACACTGCTATCGAAGATGGCGGTATCGGTCAAGTTAAGTACCCACTAGTTGCTGACGTTAAGCACGAAATCTGTAAAGCTTACGACGTTGAGCACCCAGAAGCAGGCGTTGCTTTCCGTGGTTCTTTCCTAATCGATGAAGACGGTCTTGTACGTCACCAAGTAGTTAACGACCTACCACTAGGCCGTAACATCGACGAAATGCTACGCATGGTTGACGCACTAAACTTCCACCAGAAGAACGGTGAAGTGTGTCCAGCACAGTGGGAAGAAGGTAAAGCAGGTATGGACGCATCTCCTAAGGGTGTTGCAGCGTTCCTATCTGAGCACGCAGACGACCTAAGCAAGTAATTGCTTACTATACCCAAGCTCAACGGGTATATGGTTGGTAAGTATATAAAAGCACATAGCGCATAAGCGCAACGCCAATCAGTTCTAAGTAAAGTCTTAATCAAAGCCCGAAGCATTGCTTCGGGCTTTTTTATTTCACTACCAAAGTCGAAATATTGATAAAAAGACAATATATCGCTAAAGAGACAAAAAATATCGTCTTACAGACTTTCTCGGATTCAGCCCTTTAAAGTCTGCATAGCTCTCTTTATGATGAATTTAACTTAATTTGAGACTGAGCATCATTGCTCTTTCTGGATGAATATAAACATGGAGATTTAAAATGGCTTACTTTTCTCTAGCCTTTGGTACAGCAACTAAAAACCGCGATGGAAAAATCATTGAAGCATTTTTTCCAAACCCAGTTCTAAACCCATCAGATGCACTGGTTGAAGCCGTTGCTAAAGTTGCAGGTTATGAGCAAGGTAACCAAGCTATCGAAATCTCTGCAGCTCAAAGTGCTGAGTTAGTTAGTGCCTTTGAAGCAAACGGAGATACAGCGAATGCTTCTTTCGCTGCAAAAGCGGCAGAGTCTTCTCAACCTCTGGTTGTTGTGGTTCTAGCAACAGATGAGAAACCTGAGTCCGTTGCTGAAGGTTTCCTTAAACTGCAACTTATCTCTAACCGCCTAGTTCAACCACACGGTACTGTCCTAGATGGTATCTTCGGTCTGCTGCATAACATTGCATGGACTAACGAAGGTCCAATCGACTTGCCTGAGCTGGCTGACCGTCAAATTGAAGCGCGTCTTGCTGGCCGCTCACTGTCTGTTGACTGTGTCGATAAATTTCCAAAAATGGTCGATTACGTTGTTCCAGCTGGTATTCGTATTGCTGATACATCTCGCGTGCGCCTTGGTGCTCATGTGGGTGAAGGCACCACAGTTATGCACGAAGGTTTCATCAACTTCAACGCTGGTACTACAGGCGTGAGCATGGTTGAAGGTCGTATCTCTGCGGGTGTTGTTGTCGGCAATGGCTCTGACATCGGTGGTGGCGCTTCTATCATGGGTACACTATCGGGCGGCGGTACAGTAGTGGTATCAATTGGTGAAAACTCACTACTAGGTGCGAATGCGGGTCTTGGTTTCCCTCTAGGCGATCGTTGTACTGTTGAATCTGGTCTATATGTGACGGCAGGTTCTAAAGTACGCATGTTAGATTCATCTGGCCAAGAAGTTGAAGTAGTGAAAGCTCGCGATCTCGCTGGTGTATCTGATCTACTGTTCCGTCGCAACTCAGTGACAGGCCAAATCGAATGTCTTGCGAACAAGTCTGCGGTAGAGCTGAACTCAGAGCTACACAGCAACAACTAATCCAAGGCGAGTTGATAAAGCCGAGCTTCAATGCTCGGCTTTTTTGTTTCTTATTCCTCAGAAGTAAAGGTTATTATCCTCGTCAATCCCCTATATCCACTAGCGACAGGGGGGAGATTTACACCTTTTCAGTCAGACAATATATTCCGACTTACTGATATTTTTATGCTCAAACACTCATTTTTAGTGCTCGTTTATTTTCGAATTCGACTATTTATGCAAAATTACTCTGCGTAAATAGGGAATACACCAATCTGCTGCTGCCACACATCGAACTCGCTCAAACGATAAGCAAGCCAAGATTAGCTAAAATAGTAATAATAAGACAAAAGGATTCTTACCATGACTGAGCAAAAGTACATTGTTGCCCTAGACCAAGGCACAACAAGCTCTCGCGCGGTGATACTGGACCACGATGCCAATATTGTTAGCATCTCTCAACGTGAGTTCACCCAAATTTACCCTCAGTCTGGGTGGGTCGAGCACGATCCTCTTGAAATTTGGGCGACACAAAGTTCAACTCTCATCGAAACTCTCGCCAAGTCAGGAATCAGTAGCGACCAGCTTGCGGCCATTGGTATCACCAACCAACGTGAAACCACCATTGTATGGAACAAAGAAACTGGCAAACCTGTCTACAACGCCATTGTGTGGCAATGTCGTCGCACTGCGGAAATTTGTGAAGAGCTCAAAGCACGTGGCCTAGAAGAGTATGTCCGCGAAAACACCGGATTAGTACTCGACCCATACTTTTCCGGCACTAAGATTAAGTGGATTCTGGATAATGTCGAAGGCGCACGTGAAGACGCAGAAGCAGGCAAATTGTTGTTTGGTACTGTCGATACTTGGCTGGTATGGAAAATGACCCAAGGCCGAGTACACGTCACAGACTATACCAATGCTTCTCGCACCATGCTCTTCAATATCAATAACTTAAGCTGGGATCAAAAACTGCTCGACGAACTAGGAATCCCAGCCTCAATGATGCCTGAAGTGAAGCGTTCTTCGGAAGTTTACGGTCAGACCAACATCGGTGGTAAAGGCGGTACTCGTATTCCTATCGCAGGTATTGCCGGAGACCAACAAGCTGCGCTTTACGGTCAAATGTGTGTTGAGGCTGGACAAGCGAAAAACACCTATGGCACAGGTTGCTTCTTACTTATGAACACCGGCCAAGAGAAAGTAACATCAACTCACGGTCTTTTGACCACGCTAGCCTGTGGTCCAAATGGCGAGCCTGCCTATGCACTAGAAGGCGCGGTATTTATGGGAGGCGCTTCAATTCAATGGCTACGCGATGAGATGAAGCTACTCGCAGATGCCAAAGACTCAGAGTACTTTGCGACCAAAGTTGACTCTTCCAACGGTGTTTACGTTGTACCTGCCTTTACTGGCCTTGGTGCTCCTTATTGGGATGCTTGGGCGCGTGGGACCATTGTCGGTCTAACGCGTGGCGTCAGCTCAAACCACATTATCCGAGCAACGCTTGAAGGTATTGCCTACCAAACTCGCGACGTTTTGGATGCAATGCAAGCGGACTCCAACATTAACCTGGCTAGCTTAAGAGTCGACGGTGGAGCGGTGGCAAACAATTTCTTAATGCAGTTCCAATCTGATGTTCTAGATACTGAAGTTCACCGCCCTAAAGTCACGGAAGTTACCGCCTTAGGTGCAGCCTACCTAGCAGGTCTTGCCGTTGGGTACTGGAATAGTATTGATGAGCTGAAAGACAAAGCCGAGCTCGATCGCACCTTCCTACCTCATCATGATGAAGAAAAACGTAATCGCCGCTACAAGGGATGGAAGCGCGCCGTTAAGTGTGCGCAGGTTTGGGCAGAAATGCATAACGAGGAAGATTAAAGTCACAAACTCCTATTCAAGAGCGCCGATTATGGCGCTCTTTTTGCGTTATATCCCCTATTCCTTACATCGTTCTCTTCTCACAATGCGCTAATTCGAGCACAATAACGCGAGTTATTATTTTCGAAAATCAGTGTAATGAGCATATTGGCTCAATGCACAGGGAGCTGCCCGTGAAACAAATTCCAAGACATCAGCAAATAATTGCGTTGGTTCAAAAGCAAGGCTATGTCAGCACCGATGAGCTGGTAGAGAAATTTAATGTCAGTCCGCAGACCATCAGACGCGATCTCAACGAACTTGCCGATGACAATAAAATTCGCCGTTACCATGGTGGTGCAACCATTCCACTGAGTTCAGAAAACACCTCGTACACCGCGCGCAAGAGCATGAATTTCAACGAGAAGGATGTTATTGCAGAAGAAGTGGTTAAACACATTCCCGATGGGGCGACCTTGTTTATTGATATTGGTACCACTCCAGAGGCCATTGCACGAGCACTAAACAAAAATCACAAGCAACTACGAGTGGTTACTAACAATATTAATGTCGCAACCATCTTGCTGCAAAACCCAGAGTTTAAAGTCATCCTTGCTGGTGGAGAAGTACGCAACCGTGATGGTGGTATCGTCGGTGAAGCCACTCTTGATTTCGTGAAACAGTTCCGACTTGATTTCGGCATCTTGGGGATTAGCGGTATCGACTATGACGGTTCACTGCTTGACTTCGACTACCATGAGGTTCGTGTAAAGCAAGCCATTATCGAGAATAGCCGGAGTGTTTTTCTTGCTGTTGATCACTCTAAATTTGGCCGTAATGCGATGGTCAAGCTGGGCAATATCTCTCAACTCCATATGCTGTTTACTGACAAACAACCGCCAAAAGAAATACTGTCTATCCTCACAGAACACTCAATTCCGCTTGAAGTAATTAACGACAGTAAATAGTCACAGTAATTTCAATCAAATTTAACCTTCAAGAAACCTTTATTCCTTAATAAAGGTTTTTTTGTGCATAAATCACACAAACGAGCACAAACGAAAATAAATAATGATCCAAAACGAAAGCTGCGTTAGGATTCTTTTATGGTCAAAAATGCTCGTTCGCTCAACAAAAGGTTAAATTCATGAGTATTTCAGCTAATGCTGCACAATCAGACAAAACGTTAGACATAATCATAGTTGGTGGTGGCATTAATGGTGCAGGCATCGCTGCTGATGCTGCTGGCCGAGGCTTATCTGTCGGTTTATATGAAGCCCAAGACTTCGCCTCTGCAACCTCATCTGCCAGCTCAAAACTCATTCACGGTGGGTTGCGCTATCTCGAACACTATGAGTTTCGCTTAGTTTCGGAAGCGCTCGCAGAACGTGAGGTGCTGCTGAAAAAAGCGCCACATATCGCGCAACCAATGCGCTTTCGACTCCCACACCGCCCTTTCTTACGTCTAGCATGGATGATTCGCTGCGGTTTATTCCTCTACGACAACCTAGGCAAAAGAACGACGCTGCCGGCAAGTGAAAGCATCGACTTGGCTCAATCTGGCTTGCTCAAACCGGAAATGAAAAAAGGCTTCGAGTACTCTGATTGTTGGGTAGATGATGCGCGATTAGTATTGCTAAACGTGTTGGCTGCAAAAGAAAATAATGCTGAAATTCGTAACTACTGCCATGTAGAAGGCGCAATACGCGAAGGCGATATCTGGCGCGTGACCATTCGCGATGTCATGACAGGAGAAACCTTTGAGCGTAAATCGAAAGCGCTAGTGAACGCTGCAGGGCCTTGGGTCAAGCAGTTCTTTGATCAAGGGTTAGAAAACCATTCACCACGTAATATACGTCTAATCAAAGGATCTCATATTGTGATTCCTCGCATTCACGATGAGCCACAAGCATATATCCTGCAAAACAAAGATCATCGAATCGTGTTTATGATCCCTTATTTGGATCAGTTTTCGATAATAGGTACGACCGATGTTGAATATAAAGGAGATCCAAGAGAAGTGGCGATCTCAGATCAAGAGGTGGATTATCTGATCGATATCGTCAATCAGCACTTTGTCCAGCAACTTTCACGTGAGGATGTCATCTGGAGTTATAGTGGCGTGCGACCTCTTTGTGATGATGAATCTGACTCTCCACAAGCCATCACCCGAGACTACACTCTGGAACTTGAATCTGAGTACGATCAAGCTCCTCTGCTATCAATTTTTGGCGGAAAATTAACCACATACCGTAAACTTGGTGAAGCGGCATTGGCAAAGCTCGCCCCATATTTACCTAATATGGGGACACCATGGACAGCCAACCACGCCCTGCCAGGTGGTAACTTTAGTTGCACCAGAGAACAACTGGCTGCAACGATCCATGCTCAGTACCCTTGGCTATCACAAGCGTTGCTACTGCGCTATGTCACTCAGTTTGGTACTTATACGTGGAAGCTACTTCAAGGGGTAACAAGTATTGAAGGTATGGGTGTCCCGTTCTCTGACTCTGCGCAAGGCGTTTATCAGCAAGAAATTGATTATCTAATTGAACATGAAATGGCTCTCACAGCCGATGATCTGCTGTGGCGTCGAACCAAACTTGGTCTCTACCTCAATCAGGACGAGATTGAAGCTGTCACCAAGTACATTTCAGGGAAACAACCTCAGCAGGTGATCAGCCTGTCTGAAGCTGGCTAACCACCTAAGTAAGGCAATTTATCATTAAAAGGCTTGGTTACGACACCAAGCCTTTTTAGCTCTAATCGAAACTGGCGATCAACCAGGATGACCATCGACCCTTGGGGTGACTAGCATTTTTCCAAACAGACCGACATACATGACAAAAGCGAATATCCACAACGCTGCACTGATGTTTAGCGCAGAAATCAGATACTGAGGGAAGAACGCCACCCCTATCCCACGTACAATTGCAGCCAATACCAAAGCACCGAAGGCTAGGTTCATATTTGGACCTTGGTAAATCGCACGACCAGTATGCCCCATTGTCACGCGAGCGATCATCGCCAAAATCACACCGCCAATGGCCCCAATCGCAAATAAATGCAACATGTTGTGGCTGGCAAATGGATTATCCAGCAAACCACGTAATAGCAAGCTCACTGGGATGCACAGGTAAGTAGCATGCAGTGACCAAACCAAAGGTTCGCTCAAAGTAAGCCACGGTTTCCAGCGTATGATTCGGATCAGATGCGCCACACCGGCTAACAACATCAATGGTTGACCAAGTTGAGCAAAGGTCATCGGGGAAAAACTTAATATAAATAAGCCGATCAGAGGTAGGTTTGCTAACCAGTCCAACCAGACTATTGGCTGAGGTTTTTCAAAGTTAAAACGACGAGCGGTAAAAAATGGGATAACACGGCTGCCCATAACAGAGAGCAGCAAAGTAAACCACCAAAGCATCGCCTGCCAAACCGCTGAAGCAGGAAATGGCGGCATACCTTTTACCGCCGCATAACTGGCAAAATTAGCCACGATAGCCAACAAAAATAACGGAATAAAAAACAGATTACGCCACCCTTTCGCTTTGACGACTCGGCTGCCGACTTCGTAGGCGACAAAAGCTAAAAACAAGGCTTCAAGGCTAGAAACCAGCCAAAGCGGCGTTGGAGTCCATAGCAACAATCGCGGCAACAACCACAGTGCCACTATCGCAGCTAAACGGTGATGCTTTGTACCATTAATTCCCGTCCAGTTCTGAACCGCGGTTAAGACAAATCCAGTCACAATCGCCATGGCAAAACCAAACAACATCTCATGAACGTGCCACCATAATGCAGGCACTTGAAGCATCGCGGGTTGTCCGCTTTGGAACATCCAAACCCATAAGCCAATAGCAATAACCGCGTAGATGGATCCTAATAGGAAGAAAGGTCTAAAACCTAAACGTAAAACGGCTGGGATCGCTTCTTCTACTTTTTTATCAGTAATATTGAGCACTAAGTGACTCCTAAAAGTTATAAAAAACTGAAATCTTCCTAGGCTATCGCAAGAAATATTCCAACCCTTGTAACTCTTTTATCTCAAAGGCTTAGTGATATAAACAAGCCAAAAAAGAAGTCAAATTAACCCAATTTAAAAATGTCAAAAAGACACGATAGATACGATATGAACGACTTTCAATTCTCAGTGAAACTGGTTAGTTTAACGAATACTCCTATTTCACATCCAAGATGAGGTGACAACAGTGGCAAACTATATCTTCGGTTATGGCAGTCTGATGAATTCCGCATCACGCCAATTAACAGGGCAAACTTCGGCGGCAACCACCGCAACCGTAGAGGGGTTTAAACGCTATTGGGGCAAAGTGGATGAGAGTTATACGCTCTCACCCTTGGTGGTCGATAAAGGACACGGGTACGTTAATGGTGTTTTACTCGAAGTAAGTCAATGCGGTCTTAAAGAGTTCGATATTCGTGAACGAGGCTACCATCGCGTTCAAGTCCAAGTGAATCAAGTTGAGTCACAGTTGCCACTTAGCGACAACGATCAAGTTTGGGTTTACATCAAAGACAATCCTGAGCCACCTTGTACACTCAGTCCAATAATGCAAACTTATGTGGGTACTGTTCTCGTTGGGTGTCTAGAAATATCGGAACAGTTTGCCAAACAGTTTATTGAGCAAACGATAGGCTGGCATTTTCCGCTCGAAAATGATCGCCATGAACCAAAATATGGCAACCTAGCAGGAGTAAAACCAGAGCACCACAAGCAAATTGATGCTCTGGTGGCTGAAGTAAGAGCCTGAAAACCCTCAGCCAAAAAGAGATAAGTTAAATGGAGCACCAAGCCTTCGAGCTTGGTGTCTACCTTTAGACAATACGAATACCAGCTGGCATCGAACGCTCAGGAGTCAGCAGTACACTTTCCGATTCATCATCTGTTTCTGCACACAACAGCATGCACTCTGATGTTTCACCGCGCATCTTGGCTTTTTCCAGATTGCACAGCACAACTACCTCTTTCCCCATCAGCTGTTGTTCTGTGTAATAAGGCACAAGGCTGGTCACAGTTTGTAGTGTTTTATCACCAACATCAATTTGCACAATGTATAGCTTATCCGCGTTCTCATGGCGGACAACCTCAATGATTTTTCCTGTACGAATTTCCAATTTAGCGAAATCTGAATAAGCGACTTTTTCCATGTTAATATACCGGTAAAATTTTACTAAAAGACAACGTTTACACTATCAGCAATCACTTATATTGCAAGTGGTAAAGATCTCAATTTAAAAATGTATTCATAACAGTATTTGCCTTATTTACATCAACAAGGTTAAATAACTTCATTCGTATTTTTCGAGGTCAAATATGGCAACCATAAAAGATGTCGCCAAGGAAGCTGGCGTATCGATTGCTACAGTATCCAGAGTGATCAATAAGTCTCCTAAAGCGAGCAAAGCATCGATAGAATCGGTCTCAAAAGCGATGGCAAAACTAGGCTACCGACCCAATGCCGCCGCCAAAGCGCTTGTTAGCCAGAGCAGCAATACCGTTGGCGTATTGGTTGGTGATGTGTCCGATCCCTTTTTCGGAGCCCTCGTCAAAGCAGTGGACAATGTCGCTCACGAACATGGTAAACATATACTGATCGGAAATGGTTACCATGATGCTGAAGAAGAACGCAAAGCGATTGAACTGCTTATCAACAATCGCTGTGAGGCTCTGGTCATCCACTCAAAAGGCTTATCTGATCAAGAGCTCATCGGCTACGCGAAAGAAGTCAAAGGTCTGGTGCTCATAAACCGATTTATTGAAGAAATTGCGGAACGCTGCATCGCACTCGATAACTTCAAAGGGGCTTATCTAGCGACTGAATACCTGATCCGTCATGGACACACTAAAATTGCTTGTGTAGCGTCAGCTCACGAAATAGAAGACTCTTCGCAACGAGTTGCAGGGTATCTCGCGGCGCTAAAAGACAACAATATTGAACTGCCTAGCAGCTATATCGAACGTGGTGAGCCAAACAACGATGGTGGTGAAGTTGCTATGACCACCTTACTCACCAAATCACTCGATATCACTGGTGTGGTCGCCTATAACGATTACATGGCTGCGGGAGCACTGTCTGTACTCGATGAAAATGGCATCAAAGTGCCAGATCAAATCTCTATGATGGGGTTCGATGACGGTCTGATTGCTCGTTACATCAGCCCTCGATTGACGACGATTCGTTACCCTATCGCTATGATGGCAGAGCGCGCTGCGCGACTAGCATTAAATCTCGCCAAACAAGAAGCAACTAACAACGAAGCCATCATGTTTACACCAACGTTAGTACGTCGTAACTCGGTTGCAAAAATTGCCAAGTAGCCAACAAGCGTAACGGTATTTAGGGGGGCTCAAACTAGAGCCCTCTTTTGATTCAGGTAGTTACGCGACACCATGACCTTTCGATGCAACCCAGATGCGGTACCACTGTTCATGTGTCAACTCCAGCTGTAATGCGCCGACCGCTGTCTTCACGCGCTGGATGTTACCGCTACCAATGATAGGAACTGGGCGCGCAGGCATTCTCATCACCCAAGCAAAAATGACTTGGTCAATACAGTCGGCTCCAATTTCTTGGCCAACTTCAGATAATGTGTCACGTAGACGGCATGCCTGTTCACTGCTATAGCTAAATATTCGACCACCAGCAAGACATGACCAAGCCATCGGCTGAACTCGCTGCTTTTGTAACTGCTCCAGCGTACCATCTTCCGTCACTTGTAAGTTCACCGGATTAATTTCAATCTGATTGGTGATAAGTGGTACATCAAGGCGAGATTGAAGTAACGCGAACTGATCTGGGGTAAAGTTAGACACACCAAAATGCTTTACTTTACCAGCACTGTTTAACTGTGCGAACGCTTCGGCGGCTTCATCGGCATCCATCAGCAGATCTGGACGGTGCAATAGCAAGACGTCGAGATGATCGGTATTTAAACGGCGAAGAGATTGTTCAGTCGATTCGATAATCGCAGCCTTGCTACTGTTGTAGTGATTGACCTGCTTGCCTTCACCACGGTAAATACCACATTTTGAAACGATCTGAATCTGGTCACGCAAGCGACTATCGAGTGCCAGCACCTGACCAAACATTTTCTCACATGCAGAGTCTGGTCCATACACTGGAGCATGATCAACCGTGGTGATACCCAACTCAAGATGTTGCTGTACAAACGCATGCTGTTGCTGAGTATTCATACCCCACTCTGCCATGCGCCAGTAACCTTGGATCATCGGTGAAAAAACCGGGTGTGACTTGTTCATATTTGTCCCCTGAAAGATGCAATTTATCAGCGATACTTGCGCTGTTCTGGATTCAGTATACTGCTAGCCAGCAGGACGATTAAGACCATAAAGACGAAAAGATAATTCGGTATAACGCACAATTAACTTACTTTAATTTTCTATATTGAACGATATAATCAACAACAGATTTCGAATTATAGGTTTGTGTTGATGCATAAAATGCACAAGCGTTTCGAGCGCTACGCACTATTTGGCGAGGTAGCCAAACAACTTAGCTTTTCTAAAGCCGCAGATAATCTCGGCATTTCGAGGAGCTATCTCTCATCGCAAATACTCCAGCTAGAGCAGGAGCTAGAAACCAGCTTATTAATCCGCTCTACGCGCAGTGTTCGCTTAACAGCCGTAGGGGAAAAGATTCTAGCAAAAATGCAAGGTATCAATGCGTCAATCCTTGAGTTAGAAAAGGAACTCGATCACACCAAGAGTACCGTCGGCGGACTGCTACGAATTACCGCCCCCACCATTTTCAGCCACCGCTTTCTGATCGAGATTTGCCATCAATTTCAACTGCTGCACCCTGACATCGAATTTGACTTAGACATTGGCTATACCAGAGAAGACCTCACCAAAAGCAACTTCGACCTAGCCATCCGTGCGACCAATACCCCACCAGAGAATATGGTGGCGAAAAAACTGATGCCGTACCAACACATTTGCTGCGCCTCACCAGACTATTTGGCTCAAAACGGCATCCCGACTCATCCGCAAGATCTCACTAAACACAACTGTTTATCTGATCCAAATCTACGTAAATGGCCATTTTCCACAAACGATAATCAGATGATTGAAGTGGCAACAGATGGCGATATGCTCATCAACGATAACCTTCTACTGCTTGATGCGGCGTTGAAAGGCAAAGGTGTGATCAAGATGCCCTGTTATTTAGTCAAGCCCGCGCTGGATAGCGGCAAACTGTTGCAAGTCTTACCTGACTATGTAATGACTCAAAGCAACATCTACCTGATCTTCCCTCCTCAGCTTCGTCGTAGCACCAAGCTGTCAGCCTTCATCGATTTTGTCCAACATTGGTTTGAGGAACTCTAAGGCATGTTGTCCATCACTCTCAACAGTTTCGTCCACCGAGTTGCTGACAAAACAGCGGTGATCAAATGTGCCAACCAGCATGGTTGTCAGTTAAAGCGAATTCGACGTTCAAGGCATTGGCAGTTGAGCGGACACGAACAGCAATTGCGCTCATTGATAGAAACTCTAAAAGATGAGGATCAACAGTGGATAGTTGCAGCGATTGGCAAATCCTTGCCCGAACCTGACGTCGATTTGTCTCAAATACTGCTCAGCAATCCCGCCATGACCGTTAGTCAACTCGTGCAAGAAACCGGTTGCTCGATGAGTGAAGCTCGCGTTGCAATTGACCAGCATGAAGGATTCTAAACGGCGTAGCTGACGCTTCCTTAAATAATAAAAAGCCAGTCGTGTGACTGGCTTTTTCAATCTGGCGATTATCGCGAGCGGGAAAATTGGAATGTCGTTTGATAACGATATTCCTCTCCCGGACGTAGAATTACACCTGACTGCGGCCATTGTGGGTGGTTGGGCGAGTCCGGCAAAAACTGCGTTTCTAGGGCTAATCCCGCATAATCTGCATACTCTTTTCCCGCTCTCGCTGGCGTACCCGCTAACCAATTGCCGCAATAGAGTTGCATCGCGGGTTTGTCAGTTATCACCGAAAGAGACACTTGCTGATCCTGACTGGTCAACGTCGCTACAGGTGCACTGGTATCACGTTGTGGATCAAACCAGTAGCTGTGATCATATCCCTTAGCGGCTTGTTGTTGTTCATCCGCTAATAAGTCTTGAGCGACACTTTTGACTCTGCGGAAATCAAAACCAGTACCTTGGACACTGACCAAATCGTCAAGTGGGATACCATTCTCATTCGTCGGCAAGTAGTAATCCGCTTCGATTTGCAGTTGATGTGAACGGGCATCCAACTCACTCTCTGTACCATTGAGATTAAAATAAGCATGATTGGTCAAATTTATCGGCGTCGCTTTGTCACAATGAGCGATGTATTCAATATCGAATCGTCCATCATCATGGAGCTGATAGCGCAGTTGAACATCAAGATTCCCAGGGAAACCTTGATCCCCATCGGCTGAACTCAAGCCAAAAATAATGGTATTGGTTTGCTGTTCGACCACTTGCCAGCGCCGCTTATCAAAACCCGAGATGCCACCATGCAAGCAGTTACCAGCCTGGTTCACAGACAACTGATATGACTGCCCATCAAGCGTAAAAAGCCCATTGGCAATGCGGTTCGCATAGCGGCCAACCGTTACCCCCATGTAACTAGGCTGACGCTCAAAGTCTGCCATGGTCCCTACACCTAACAAAACTTCACGCAGCTCACCACACGCCAAAGGCAAACGACAACTGAGCCATGTTGCTCCGATGTCCATCAACACAATGCGAACCCCACTCACATTGGTTAATTCAAATAACTGAGCGGGCTGACCGTCATAGGCAAGCTGCTCAGTCATGGTGCGAAAAAGAGAATTTTCCATCAACAGTCCTTAGCACATTTCAATCAGGCCGGCGCCATCTTTGGCCTGACAAACGTAGATAGACTCTTTTATTCCGGTTGCGACTTGATATTGCTCAGCAACAGCTGCTTTGACTGGCTCGACAAGTTCAGGCGGCATTACTGCAACAATACAACCACCAAAGCCGCCCCCCGTCATACGTACACCGCCTTGCTCGCCGATAACCGCTTTAACAATATCCACTAAGGTGTCAATCTCTTTGACGGTAATTTCAAAATCGTCACGCATAGAAATGTGCGATTGTGCCATTAACTGCCCCATACGCTTGAGATCGTTTGCACGCAATGCTTGAGCGGCTGCAAGTGTTCGCTCATTTTCGGTGATTACGTGACGAGCACGCTTAGCGACCACTTCATCAAGTAGATCTGCTTTCGCTTCAAACTCAGTCATAGTGACATCACGTAACGCTTTAACACCAAAGAGACTGGCCGCTTGCTCGCATTGTTGACGGCGAGTGTTGTACTCACTGTCCACCAGACCGCGTTTTTTATTGGAGTTGATGATCACGACGGACATATCAGCAGGCATAGAGACAGATTCGGTTTCCAAGCTTCGACAATCTAGCAACATTGCATGATTTTCTTTGCCTTCAGCGGAAATCATCTGATCCATAATGCCGCAATTACAGCCAACAAATTCATTTTCTGCCTGTTGACCATTGAGCGCAATCTCCGCCTGAGAAATCTCTAGCTGATAAAGCACTTTAAAAGTTTGACCTATCACGACTTCTAGCGCAGCAGAAGAACTCAAGCCCGCGCCTTGCGGTACGTTACCACTCACAGAAATATCTGCACCGCCAAACTCATAGCCTCGGGCGAGCAAACACTTGACCACACCGCGGATGTAGTTGGCCCACATTTTATCCTTAACAAAAGTGATCTCTTGGGTGATATCAAACTCATCGGTTTGGTTTTCGTAATCAACGGCAACAACTCGCACAATACTATCGTTACGTTTCGCCGCAGCAACGACCGTTTGATAGTCGATCGCACATGGCAATACAAAACCATCGTTGTAGTCGGTGTGTTCACCAATAAGATTGACGCGCCCTGGAGCCTGAATGATATGGCTCGCTGCGTAGCCAAGTACTTGGCTAAATGATGCTTTCACACTGTTGATTAGTTCTGACATAAAGCCCTCTAGAATTCTGTTAAATTTTTCATGCCAGCGCTTGCACTGCATTGCTGGCTAAAATGGTTGGTTACTTCTGTTCTTTGTAATGAACATCACTCAAGTCACGAAGACGTTGTGCAGCTTGTTCTGCGGTGAGATCACGTTGGCTTTCGGCCAACATTTCGTAACCAACCATAAATTTTCGTACTGTGGCACTGCGCAAAAGTGGTGGATAGAACAGTGCATGAAGCTGCCAATGTTCAATATCCGTCCCCTGTTCAAAGAAGGGGGCATAATGCCAGCCCATTGAGTAAGGGAATGAGCATTGGAACAAGTTGTCATAACGGCTGGTCAACTTCTTGATCGCCACGGCAAGATCATCGCGTTGTTCGTCAGTCAATTCACTCATACGGCGAATATGCTTTTTAGGCAGTAACAGGGTTTCAAATGGCCATGCCGCCCAATATGGCACCAAAGCTGCCCAATGCTCGGTTTCCACCACAACTCGTGAACCATCTTTCAATTCAGCATTCACATAGTCCACCAGCAAATTGCTGCCGTGTTGTTGGTAGTAGGCTTTAAGATTCTGCTCTTTGCGTTCGATTTCATTCGGTAGGAAACTGTTCGCCCAAATCTGACCGTGTGGGTGAGGCTGAGAACAGCCCATGGTTTCCCCCTTATTTTCGAATGCCTGAACCCAGATGTAGTGCTCACCTAACTCTTCGATCTGACGGTTCCAAGTATCTATCACACCGCGGATCTGAGTCACAGAGAGTTCTGGTAAGGTTTTGCTGTGATCAGGAGAAAAACAGATAACTCGACTCAGCCCTCGAACGCCTTGTGTTTTGAACAATGGATTGTCTGATTCAGGTGCATCTGGTGAATCTGGCATTAATGCAGCAAAGTCATTACTAAACACATAAGTGCCCTGATAATCTGGGTTCACATCCCCCGAAATACGTTGGTTTGTTGGACATAGAAAACAATCTGCTTGATATTCAGGTAGTTCATCTACAGCCGCTTTCTCATCAGCGCCACTCCAAGGTCGCTTAGCTCGATGTGGCGATACAAGAATCCACTGCCCAGTTAATGGGTTGAATCGGCGGTGTGGATGATCCACAGGGTTAAACTCAATCTTCGACATCGTACTTACTCAACTACTTAAACTATTTTCAAATCAAATATGGTGTTAGGCGGAATAACCCTGAGGGTTGTTTGACTGCCAACTCCAAGTATCGGCTGTCATTTCATCGATACTGCGCAGCGCGCGCCATCCCAACTCTTTTTCAGCCTTTTCAGTGCTTGCCCAGCACTCTGCAATATCACCAGCTCTACGAGGGCATATTTGGTAAGGAACGGCATGTCCACAAGCACGACTAAACGCCTCCACCATCTGCAATACACTCGATCCTTTCCCCGTGCCTAGGTTGTAGACATGCAAACCATGTTGACTCCCCACAGAGTTCAGTGCCGCGATATGCCCGTCAGCGAGATCCATGACATGTATATAGTCGCGGATACCGGTACCATCTTGTGTAGGATAATCGTCACCAAAAATAGACAAGCGCTCACGCCTCCCGACAGCAACCTGAGCAATGAATGGCATCAAGTTATTTGGAATACCTTGGGGATCTTCCCCCATCGTTCCAGAAGGGTGTGCTCCAACAGGATTAAAGTAGCGTAACAACGTGATGCTCCAGTCCTGCTCAGCAGTAAACAGATCACTGAGGCACTGTTCAACCATATATTTGCTGCGACCATAAGGGTTTGTCGTCGCTCCAGTTGGCGACTCTTCGGTGATAGGAACTTGTTGAGGATCGCCATAAACAGTGGCAGAAGAGCTGAAAACAAGGCTTTTGACACCCGCTTTACGCATCGAACGAGCAAGAACCACAGTGCCATTAACATTGTTGTCATAGTATTCGAGGGGCTTTTCAACAGATTCACCAACCGCTTTTAGCCCAGCAAAGTGGATCACCGACGTGATGTCATGTTTCGAAAATACAGAATCGAGAAATGCTTCATCACGGATGTCACCCAGGTAAAACGTCGGTGTTTTACCAGTCAGAGCATCGATACGAGTAAGCACCTCTTCTTTGGCGTTGCAAAGATTATCTACAATAATGGGTTCAATACCTGCTTCAATCATCTGCACACAAGTATGACTGCCTATGTATCCCATACCGCCGGTAACAAGAACTTTCACTATTCGATCTCCATCAATCGGTGAGCAATACCATGCTCAAATCTCTTCGATGGCAAAAGTCTATCAATCAACGACGTCCAAGATCCGTGATCAATTTCGCGTTATGTAAACGCTTCCACAAAATTAACCATAAATGACCTTCAAGATTAGTGTGATAAATGGTTTAGTTAATCAAAGTTGATGACCGATTGGCCGCAGTAAACAGATTACCGTTGAAGCTTTTTCCATTCAGCATTCGAATAGATAACAATGTTTGCTATTTTTTACTAAAAATCGGTACTTGATCGGTGTGATTGTTTACAATACTTGGCATAGTTAGATTGCCTACGTAAGCGCAACAAGTAATAAAGGGACGTAATAATTAATGGCAACATTGAAAGATATTGCGACGGAAGCGGGGGTTTCCTTAGCTACCGTATCAAGGGTACTTAACGACGATCCAACATTAAGTGTTAAAGAAGAGACTAAGCACCGCATTTTTGAGATCGCAGAAAAGCTAGAGTATAAAACCAGTAGCTCCAAGAAAGCGGCGCTAGCTAGAAAACAAAATCATCACTTTATGGCGGTATACAACTACCCTCAGGAAGCGGAAGTCAACGACCCCTATTACCTTTCTATCCGCCACGGCATCGAAACTCAATGCGATAAACTAAACATTGAGCTAACAAATTGTTATAACAATGAAATCATCGCAGCAAGCAATAAGATAACGGGTGTTCTTTTGGTTGGACGAAGCAATCCGACCACCTTAGCCCAGTTGACTAAGATGACTGACAATATTTGCTATGTCGACTTCAGTGACTGTGACTCTGAATTCGATTCTGTCGACATTGACCTCAAACGAATCAGCAAACAAATCACCGATTTTTTCATCGACCAGGGCTTTAAACGTATTGGTTTTATTGGGGGGCAGGATAAACCCAATTGTGCCGACATTCGTGAAATTGCCTTCGCTGAATATGGGCAACTTAAAGGCGTAGTGTCACTTGATGATATCTATCGTGGCGAGTTCACCAGCTCATCTGGCTATAAGCTTGCTAAAGAAATGCTGGCAAAACCAGACTTCCCTAGAGCGTTATTTATTGCCTCGGATTCAATTGCGATTGGGGTGTTAAGAGCCATTCATGAGCACGGGCTTAATATCCCTGAAGACATTTCGCTTATTAGTGTTAACGATATTCCTACCGCAAAGTTTACGTTCCCATCCCTGTCTACGGTGCGAATTCACTCAGAGATGATGGGAGTTCAAGGCGTTAACCTTCTCATTGAAAAAGTTCGTGATGGTCGCGCCCTACCATTACAGGTTTATGTTCCGAGCAAGCTAAAACTAAGAGGCACCACTCAATGACTCCAGAGCAGTGGCTAGCCATTCTCACTCCGCATCTTGAACAACGATTCAAATAAAATCAATCAAACAGCATCTCTAAGGCACTGAATTTCAGTGCCTTTTTTATTATTTAAAACTCAAACCCATGCAGCTACTCCCCCCTCACCCAGCAATAAGATGTGGTTAAACATTATTCTTTAATCGTGATCACAGCTTTCACCTACCGACTCGAATAAATCGTGATCCAGTTAAAGTAAAACGTTTTCACTAATTTATTTTAGTAAAAGTTTTACTAATATCTTTCCCATAAGCTCACTGAGCATTTTTTAACAGAACGTCGGCAGTCATCGGACGCTTTAAGCCGAGGGAGAGCAATCGTGAACAATTGGGAAAACTTCCTACACCTACATGAGAACCGCATGGCACCACGTGCCTATTTTTTCTCATACGATTCCGTCAACAGCGCACAAACTTTTCAACGCGAGCTCAGCAACCACTTTATGCTGCTAAGCGGACAGTGGCGTTTTAACTACTTCACAAACCCGCTCTTGGTTCCTGAGGAGTTTTACACTGACAAGATGGAACAGTGGGGCCAGATTACGGTTCCAAATATGTGGCAAATGGAAGGCCATGGCGATCTTCAATACACTGATGAAGGTTTTCCTTTCCCAATTGATGTTCCTTTTGTGCCAAGCGATAACCCAACTGGCGCTTATCAGCGTAATTTCACTCTGAGCGAGAGTTGGAATGATCAACAAACCATCATCAAATTTGATGGTGTGGAAACCTACTTTGAAGTCTATGTAAATGGTCAATATGTCGGTTTTAGCAAAGGGAGCAGACTTACCGCCGAATTCGACATTTCAAAATACGTAGTACAAGGTGATAACCTTCTGTCAGTGCGCGTGATGCAGTGGGCTGACTCTACCTACATCGAAGATCAGGATATGTGGTGGACCGCCGGCATCTTCCGTGATGTTTACCTTGTGGGTAGACCACAAACCCATGTGCAAGATTTTACCGTCCGCACTGACTTTGCCGACGACTACGTCGCAGCAACGCTCTCTTGTCAGGTGGAACTTGAGAACCTTAGTAACCAGCAAGCGCATGGCTACTCACTAGACTACGCTCTGATGGATAAAGGTCAGGTTATTGCTCAAGGCTCATGCAGTAACCTGACTATCGACCAATCTGCTCAGGCTCGCTTTAACATCGAAATGACCCACCCAGTTCACTGGACCGCTGAAAATCCTTACCTTTATCAACTTCTGATCACTCTGCGTGATAATCAAGGCAACATCTTGGAAGTGATCCCACAACGAGTTGGCTTCCGTGACATTAAGGTGCGTGATGGCCTGTTTTACATCAACAATCAATATGTAATGCTCCACGGGGTTAACCGTCACGACAACGATCATCTAAAGGGTCGCGCGGTGGGAATGGATCGCGTCGAGAAAGACATCGTGTTGATGAAGCAACACAATATTAACTCTGTGCGTACAGCTCACTACCCTAATGACCCTCGCTTCTATGAACTGTGTGATATCTATGGTCTGTTCGTTATGGCGGAAACCGATGTAGAAACTCATGGTTTTGCCAACGTGGGAGATTTGAGCCGAATCACGAATGATGCCGCCTGGGAAGCTGTGTTTGTCGAGCGCGCCGAACGCCACATCCACGCACAAAAAAACCATCCATCCATCATCATGTGGTCGATGGGCAACGAATCAGGCTACGGCTGTAACATCCGCGCGATGTGCGCGGCAACCAAAGCGATTGATGACACTCGCCTCGTCCACTATGAAGAAGACCGTGACGCGGAGGTTGTTGATGTCATTTCAACCATGTACTCACGTGCACAATTGATGAACTATTTCGGCGAGTTCCCGCACGAAAAACCGCGCATCATCTGTGAATACGCCCACGCTATGGGTAATGGCCCAGGTGGTCTGACTGAATATCAAAATGTGTTCTACAAACATGATCACATCCAAGGTCATTATGTTTGGGAATGGTGTGACCATGGCATTTTAGCCCACGATGAGAAAGGTGAGTCTTTCTACAAATACGGTGGTGACTATGGCGACTACCCTAACAACTACAACTTCTGTATGGATGGTTTGATCTACCCTGACCAAACTCCAGGCCCAGGCTTGAAAGAGTACAAGCAGGTGATCGCGCCAGTAAAAATCCGCGCTATCGACCCACAAATGGGTAAGTTTGCCATTGAAAACAAGCTGTGGTTCTCAGACATCAACGATTACACCATTACCGCAGATATTCGCGCCGAAGGTGAGACTTTACGCACCGTTCAATTCAAAGTAGCTGACTTAGCCGCCAACTCTGAACGAGACATTGAGATTGCGATCCCGGAATTGGATCAACGTGAAGTCTTCGTTAACTTTACCGTGCGTAAAGATAGCTGCACTCTCTACAGCGCGGCTAACCACGACATTGCGGTTTACCAATACCCAATCAAAGCAAATACGGCAACCACTACAACTTATAGTAACGCCAACGCAACCAGATTAAATATCGAGGAGAGCCGTCTTGGTTATTTGATTGAGGGCCATAACTTTGCAATTAACTTCTCGAAAGTCAATGGCAAGCTAACCTCGTGGTTGGTCAATGGTGAGGAGCTGATCAAATCTGAACCGAAGCTCAACTTCTTCAAACCAATGATCGACAACCACAAGCAAGAGCATGAAGGATTGTGGCAACCTGCCCACCTTCAAATCATGCAAGAGCACTTCCGCACCCTCAATGTTGAGCTGATTGATGGCAAAGTCGAAATCACCACGACCAGTATCATCGCGCCACCAGTATTCGATTTCGGGATGCGTTGTAGCTACCGCTACCAGATCAACGCTGAAGGACAACTCAACCTAGAACTGAGCGGCGAACGCTATGGCAATTACCCGCATGTCATTCCTGTGATCGGTTTAGATCTTGGGATCAATGGTGAGTTCGAACAGGTCAAATACTATGGTCGTGGCCCAGAAGAAAACTACCAAGACAGCAAGCAAGCCAACATGATTGATGTTTACCAGACAACCGTCGCTGATATGTTTGAGAACTACCCATTCCCTCAAACTAACGGCAACCGTCAAAACGTTCGCTGGGCAGCTTTGACTAATCGCAATGGCACCGGTTTGTTAGTAAAGCCTCAGCAAGAGATCAACTTCAGCGCTTGGTTCTACACCAACCAAAATCTACATCAAGCTCAGCACACAATTGAGCTTGAGAAAAGTGGTTACATCACTCTGAATCTCGACCACAAATTGATGGGACTTGGTTCCAATTCTTGGGGCAGTGAAGTGCTCGATTCATACCGTGTCTACATGGATGAGTTTTGCTATGGCCTGACACTAATGCCACTGCAAGCGGGTGACTGTAACGCCCAAGCACTGGCTGCACACAACTTTGGTGACGCCTTCTTTAAGAACAAGCGTGTCACAACAACTGATGTAAACGAGGCATAACCCATGATCGTGTTAGAAAGCTTAGAGCAATTCAAACAAGTGTACCGCAATGGTCGTAAATGGAACCGCTGTGTTGAGGCGATTGAAAACTGCGTCAACATCAAAGATGGCGTAATGCACTCCATTGGCGACTCACTGGTGTACATGATTGAAGATGGCATTTCACTGAACAATGACACTTTTATCGGTAACCGCCGCTACTTTGATGTGCACTACTATCTGGAAGGCAAAGAATCAGTAGAATTTGCGGATAAGTCTCAGCTACAACAGCTTGAGGCGTATAGCGATGAAACGGATCGTGAATACCTGATAGGTAAAGGGCAAGTACGTGAACTGAGCGCAGGTCAGTTGGCCATTTTTGACAATAGCCAAGGCTATCGTTTCTTAGGTGACAACCGAGTGCGCAAAGTGGTGCTGAAAGTAACCATCGAAGATGGCTACTTCCTCAACAAGTAACCAAGACATTCATACCAATAACAACGAGGGGCGATGCCTGTCGCATCAGCCTCTCGATAAAACCCTACAAACACGTGACTCTTCGGAGATATAACAAATGTCTGATACCAAACGTAACACCATAGGCAAGTTTGGCTTGCTGTCCTTAACCTTCGCTGCCGTATTCAGTTTCAACAACGTCATTAACAACAATATTGAAATCGGTCTAGCATCGGCACCAATGTTCTTCTTAGCGACCATCTTTTATTTCATCCCTTTCTGCTTAATCATCGCTGAGTTCGTTTCTCTCAACAAAGATTCAGAAGCTGGGGTTTATGCTTGGGTTAAAAGCTCACTCGGTGGTCGCTGGGCATTTATTTCTGCTTACACTTACTGGTTCGTAAACCTGTTCTTCTTTACCTCACTACTGCCACGCGTTATCGCCTACGCTTCCTATGCTTTCCTCGGCTATGAGTACATTCTGACACCATTCGCGACCACTGCTCTCAGTATGATCCTGTTTGCGTTCGCAACTTATGTGTCTACCAACGGCGCAAAAATGCTAGGGCCAATTACTTCCGTCACTTCATCATTAATGCTGTTACTGACTATCTCGTACATCTTGCTTTCTGGCGCTGCGCTACTTGGCGGCGTAGAACCGGCTGACCCAGTAACTGTTGAAGCAATGATCCCTGATTTCAGTTGGGCATTCCTTGGTATTACTACATGGATCTTTATGGCTGCGGGCGGTGCTGAGTCTGTCGCGGTTTACGTCAACGACGTTAAAGGTGGTTCTAAGTCTTTTGTAAAAGTGATCATTATTGCAGGTATCTTTATTGGTGCGCTTTACTCTGTCTCTTCTGTACTCATCAACGTATTTGTCTCTAGCTCAGAGCTAAAATACACAGGTGGCTCAGTTCAGGTATTTGAAGGGCTAGCAAGTTACTTTGGCCTACCTGAAATCCTGATGAACCGTTTCGTGGGCTTGGTTTCATTCACAGCCATGTTTGGCTCTCTACTAATGTGGACTGCAACACCTGTAAAAATCTTCTTCTCAGAAATTCCTGAAGGTATCTTTGGTAAGAAAACGGTAGAGCTTAATGAAAATGGCGTTCCAGCACGTGCAGCTTGGGTACAGTACGCCATCGTATTCCCACTAATGATTATCCCAACCTTAGGCTCAAATACAGCTCAGGATCTTATGAATACGGTGATCAATATGACCGCAGCGGCTTCAATGCTCCCACCGCTGTTCATTATGCTGGCTTACCTAAACTTGCGCCTAAAACTGGATCATCTAGAACGTGATTTCAAAATGGGTTCACGCATGACAGGGATTGCCGTGGTTTTGATTCTGATCGGTATCTTCACTGTGGGCTTCCTAGCGTCAACGTTCCCAACAGGCGCAGACATCATGACCATCATTTTCTACAACGTTGGCGGCATTGTTATCTTCCTAGGTTTTGCTTGGTGGAAGTACAGCCAATACGAAAAGTCACTCAATGATCAAGAGCGCTTACAAGAGGCCGCTCCTGCCGTTACCCTAAAATAATAATAACAACCCCTTTTGGGCACCTAGTGGTGCCCTTTTTTGTTTTGTCTATCACTGTCAACTACGACCTTCACGAACAGAAAAGCGTCTTTTCGGATCATTTATCCCGCTCAAGACCAGATATAGTGATCAGCAAGGTGCGCGGCCGCCACTTGCTTGTTCTGTCATATCACTGGCGTTCAAAAGTCTGGACGCGCTATACATTAGGCTAAGTTGATAAATCGAGTCGTTAGGCATGTTCTATACTTGACTTAAAGCTATGTGAAATCATTACTTTATATGCAAATACTGACGTCAGAAGCACGGACTCGCCACTGGCAACAAATTAAGCAGGCCTTTTATCAAGACAAGCTCCTTTATGGTTACGTCCTGTTTACGACCATTGCTTTGTATTTGATGTCGCTAATGTTTAGCTACGCTTCTCACATCGAGTACAGCGCATTTACTTACCTCAGCACCCTGATTCGAATCTGCTACATCACCTTTCTCACATGGAGCAGCGCCTATTACCTTTATCTTCTTTATCACCGTCGACCTCATCCGATACAAGCCTATATCAAAACCCTGATCGGTTTCTTTAATCCACTTTCAAAGGCGATAAGCTTTATTCTGTTGGTATTAGCGCTGAATCTCACTTACTCATGCTATTCGTATCTTAAGTCTGTGATACCGGACATCAAACCATTTCAGTATGACTTGGCTTTCTATGAATTAGATAAGTGGCTTCATTTCGGAGTTTCACCCTGGGAGATCACTCATGGGATCTTCTCTTCCCCCTTTGCGACCTATGGGATCAACTTTCTCTACCACCTATGGTTTCTGCTTATGTGGGGGATGACATTGTTTTTTATCGTTCGTCGTGACCTAACTCATCTTCGCAATCAGTACTTGATCGCTTATATGTCAAGCTGGCTTTTGATAGGTGGTATTACCGCCACTCTGCTCTCTTCTGCAGGCCCTTGCTATACCCACTTACTCAATCCCGAGCATACTCACTATTTGCCGTTGATCGATTTGCTCAACGATCAAAGTCGCATCATGGTTGAGGCGGGATGGTTTCCCGTCTGGGCCTTAGATGTACAGGATACCCTTTGGCTTAACTACTTAGGTCGCGAGGGAGGCATTGGAGCGGGTATTTCGGCGATGCCGAGTATGCACGTCTCCGTTGCGATGCTGATGGCATTAGCCAGCTACCAGTACAACAAGAAACTTGGCTTACTCATGTGGGCATACATGATTTTTATCCAAATAGGCTCTGTCCATCTTGCATGGCACTACGCGATTGATGGCTATCTAAGCATCATATTGACGTTACTCATCTGGAAAGGCTGTGGTTGGATATCTCATCGACTCACTAGCGAACCGTCTCAGTAACGATTTGTCGAATCCAGCAGTTCTTTTCTTCATACTGATTGGCTTTGGCAAACAATAGGCGAATATCAAAATCAGGGATCTCAATCGGGCTAGTGATCGCTTGCAGATCATGTGAATACATTTCCATTTCAGCAAAACGTTTCGGCACAATACACAGTAATTTCCGACCTAGTAACAAGCGTCTGATAGTAAGAAAGTTGCGTGATGCCACACCTACTATTCTGGTATATCCGAGCTTATACAATGATTTATCAACTTGAGTTTGCAGACTACCATCAGGGCTAACTAAGGCATGTTCTACTGCTACAAACTCCTCAATCGACATCGTATCACCTGCTTCAACCGTATTAGGATCGAATAAGCACAAGTGTTGCTCTGTATAGAGCAGCTCAGACAGAAAACGTCGATTAAGGTTTTCGATACTTCCAATCACGATATCCAGCGCTTCGCTCTCAACGATATCTACATAATTGCTGCGATTGACGTTAAAAAAACTGACCTGTGAATTTGGTGATTGGTGTTTGATCGCGTCGTACAACGCTGGCGCAAAAAGCTGCTCAGCGTAATCTGTTAGTCCTATTTTCCATACGCCAGTATAGCTTTGCGGAACAAAGTGCTTCTTAACCAATAAGTCATTCTTAATGCTACCAAGCAGCTTATCGATCACTGGAGCAATGTCTTGAGCGTACCGAGTCGGCTGCATCGTCGCCCCCACTCGTTCGAATAAAGGATCATCAAATAGCGCTCGCATTCTCTGCAACGTATGACTCATAGCAGACTGACTGACAAAGCACTGCTCTGCAGCCGCGCTGACACTGTTAGTCTGAAACAAGGCTTGAAAAGCCACCAGCAAATTGAGGTCGACCCCTTTCCAATTAAACTCTTTCACTCATCCCGTCCCATTTTGTTCATAGTCTGTATTAAGACTATCAATTTGAATCATTTTATTTCATTGCGTACATTATTGGCAGTATTAAAGGTCTCTTGACCTAGCAAAAGAGTAACGTAACCATGCTGTCGATTTTCAAAACCTTCTTTATGCTTGGCTGGATTAGCTTTGGCGGTCCTGCGGCACATATTGGCTATTTCAGAAATACCTTTGTTGAAAAACTCAACTGGCTAGATGATAAAGAGTACGCGCAAATTGTTGCGCTTAGCCAGTTCTTACCCGGACCCGGTTCAAGCCAGGTGGGCTTTGCTCTAGGTTACAAACGAGGTGGCCTTGGCGGCGCGTGTATGGCGTTTATTGGCTTTACACTACCTTCCGTACTTATCATGCTGGCGTTAGCTATGTTAAGTAGCCAACTGACTGAAACCACCACCTTTCATAATGTGGTTCATGGTTTGAAATTACTTGCGGTTGTAGTGGTTGCCGATGCAACTTGGGGGATGTACAAAAACTTCTGCAAAGAGAAGCTATCGGTGGCACTTTGTTTGATAACGGCTGTCGCACTCTTACTTTTACCTGGTATTGCGACCCAAATGGGTGTCCTGATAATGGCTGCTTTGATCGGTGTAAAATATTTAGGTAATGACGACGCGCTCAGCACCAGCAAGTTTGAGCCTTCTATTACGCCTCTTGCCCTGTTTGTTGCTTTGCTTGTTGGACTGCCGTTTGCGGCGCAAGTATTACCCGCACTAGGTCTATTCAGCGACTTTTTCCAAGCAGGTAGTTTGGTCTTCGGTGGCGGCCATGTGGTTCTTCCACTGCTACAAAACATTGTCGGTGATCAGCTAAGCCAAGATGCCTTCCTAACAGGCTATGCGGCAGCACAAGCGGTTCCTGGGCCTATGTTTACCTTTGCAACTTACATAGGTTATGAGTTGATGCCTTCAGCCCCGATTACGGGTGCGTTAATGGCGACTTTAGCGGTTTTCTTACCGGGCTTTTTATTGCTACTTGGAGTACTAAAGAACTGGCAATCACTGGCTAAAAATCACAAAGTTTCTGGCGCCGTCAACGGAGTAAATGCTGCGGTTGTGGGGTTACTGGTCGCCGCTTTATACCAACCGGTATTTACCAGCGCAGTGATGAATCCACTTGATATCTCGCTGGTTCTCGTTGGCTTCTATTTACTCAAGCAACAGAAACTGCCGATTGTTTGGATGGTCGCATTCTTTATGCTGGCGGGGTTCGCTACTGGCTATATCGCTTAACAAGAATGCGGGTAGAGAAAAGGGGGAGCGTGCTCCCCCTTTTCTATTGATCTTATCTAGCTTTCTCCTCCCTAACCATAGCAAGGGCTTTTTCTAGATTCTCATTAGCGACTTTGTAGTAAGTCGGTCTCGAATCAATCGCCTGCTGGAGATATGGAATCGCTTGTTCTGGTTTACCCTGAAGGGTAAGGAAATAACCCACATTATTTAACGCTTCTGGTTTCGTCATATGCTGAGAAAATACGTTCAGAGCACGATTAATCTCACCTTTAGCTAGATAAATTAACGCTAAATTATTCAAAGCTTTATCATTATTGGGCTCGTTATCCAATGCCTGTATAATGAAACGCTGGGCTTTGCGATAATCCCCTGCCATATAGAAAGAGTATCCAACATTGATCAAGGTTTTCACCGAGTCAGGATCAATACTGAGCGCCTGCTTATAGAAGGCTTGAGCCAATTCGTGGTTTTTGTCCAAGTCAGCGATGACCCCCAACCCCATTAAGGCATATTCAGGCGAGTAACTATCAACCTGAAGCTTATTGACGGCTTCCACCGTACTTAGGTCAGTGTTACTCAAGGTCTTGTTGTTATTAAACCTCACCTGATCCGCATTGACTGCTCGCATAAAATAGCTGGCACCCTGCTGAATATCTCCATTGCGACTGTAGAGGATACCAAGCTGTTCAAGGACTTGGATATTGTTGGGATTCTCCTCAATCGCAATCAGATAGGCTTTTTCAGCCAGCGCTAAGTTCCCTCTAGATTGGTGTATACGACCAATGTTGAACAGTGAACGATCTCTATACTGACCGTTTTCAAACGAAAGAGAGCGAATGTATTCATACAAGGCTAAATCGGTGTTTCCGCCACTCAGCGCCTTGTCACCCCGTTCGATGGCCTCTTTCTCTGTCGTCGGTGGTTCTTCTGACGAAAGTGAGTCGATAGGTTTACCATCATAGAGAGAAGTGTCTAAGCTCGACTCTTTAGAGGCACATGCGGAAAGTAATATCGCAGATAAAGCGAATACAACCAGTTGAATTCCTTTCATAGTCCGTCCTTATTTTCCCATAGATGCAGTGAAGAGCAGCATTGACGGACCAATTGCAACGATAAAGAAGCAAGGCCAAATAAAGATCAACAGAGGAAAAATCATTTTCGTTGGAATCTTAGCTGCAACCTCTTCGATTTCTTGATTACGCTTGTCTCGATAGTCTTCAGTATACTCACGTAACGTTTGTGACAAGCTACCGCCTATTCTTGATGCATGGGCCAACATAGTCACCAGACCAGCGATCTCTTTCAGCCCCGTCCGATGAATCAAGTCATTAAACGCATCCGACAATTCGACCCCTGCTTTTACTTTGACACATACGGTATCCAGTTCATCAGCAAATTCAGGGTGCGATATGGTCAACTCATCCGCGACTCTGCGAAGAGCAGCGTTAAACCCTAACCCAGACTCAGTACACACAACCAATAAATCTAAGGCATCTGGAATCCCACTGCGAATCTTTGATTGCCGCTTATCAACCATATATCCGAGCACAATATTCGGTCCATACATGCCGACACCAACGCTAACAATCATGGCAAGGTTACGCATTGGCATATCTGGAGCAAAGAAGAAGAATCCTGCCGCCATCAGTAGCCCTACCACTAACGACAACGCTTTAATTGCATAAAAGATAGTGAGCGCACTCGCATCAAGATAGCCCGCATGCATCAGCTTTTCACGAATGCTTTCACTCTCTTTAGAGTTGGAAGGTTTCATGGCTGGTGCAAGCGACTCTAAAGTATTCTCTAAGCGTTTTGTCCGCTGCTTTTCGACACCACTAGTACTTTTAAGTTGGCTAAGTTTGGCTTTTAACGGCGATTTTGAGCCGACGAGTAACAGCGATAGAGTGAAAATGATCAACACGGTTGCCAATAGGATCAAGCCTAAAAAAACAGTCTGTTCATCAAGGTTAAAGGACGAAATAAAGGTCAGTACAGAGTCCATATCACACCTCGAAGTTAATGATTTTTCTGATCCACAGTGAACCAAAAAATAGACTAACGACCCCCCCACTCACAAGTTTCATTCCCCTTGGGTCGGTATAGAGCGGCTCGACATAGCCAGGGTTAATCACACTGAGGAAAATGAACAGAACAAAAGGTGAAAGAACCAATATCCACGCCGACAGGCGGCTTTCCGCTGACAAGGTTTTGATTTTTCTTTGCAGCTTAAAACGTGCCCGCAGCACTCTTGATACTTTCTCAAGGTTCTCCGATAGATTACCGCCAGTTTCTTTTTGCAACAAAACCGCACTGGAAAACGCGAGCATGGAAACCGTTGGTGTACGCTCCGCCATCTGCATGATCGCCATCCGCATGTCATAGCCGTAATTGAGTAAGTTGAACGTGTTTTTGAATTCAACTCCGATTGGTGCAGGCATTTCCAACCCCACCTCATTAAAGGCCTGGGTGACCGGCTGACCCGCTTGTAACATACGACGCATGATATCTAGGGCTTCAGGCAACTGTTCTTCAAAGGCCGCCAAGCGATCTGAAATCTTCTTACCTAACCAAAAATATAGACACATCCAAACCGCAATAATCGCTGCGATCCCGACATAAAGAGGTTGACCAATAAACAGCGCGATAAAAAAACAACAAACCGACGAGATAGATGTAATGAGTAGGGTTTGAGTTAAACTCCAGTCATATCCAGACAGCTCAATCATTTTCTTGAGTGACGACAGTGCCTCAATTTTTACTAAACGACGATCCCAAGGGGTCAGGCTTTTTAAGTAATGTTCATGAAGCAGTGAACGTGCCTCTTCATCTAATTTAGACTGGGACTCCTTTAATCGTTCTGATAACTCTTTATGCTTTGCTTTACTCCCTGCTGCAGGCAGAATCAGCGCCTGCGAAATAAACACCACTGCGAAGAAAAGTAAGACAAAAAAGAGTGTCGCATCCTGCTGCATAATGCCCCCTTCTATGAGTGTGACTCATTAAAAATTTCGAAAGGAAGATGAAGGCCTTTTTTAGAGAGCTGGTCATGACATTGCGGCACGACTCCCGTCGCCGTAAAGTGTCCTAAGACATTCCCTTCTTCATCCATTCCTCTACGTTGGAACTTAAAAATCTCCGACATGGTAATAATTTCACCCTCCATGCCGTTGATCTCACAAATGCTGACCATACGTCGCTTACCGTCTTCCTGACGTTCCATTTGCACAACCAAATGAATGGCCGACGCAATTTGAGAGCGTAGGTTTTTGGCGGTCATATTCCAGCCCGCCATCGCGAACATATTCTCTACCCGAGAGAGAGCATCGCGCGGCGTATTGGCATGTATTGTCGCTAACGAACCATCGTGGCCAGTGTTCATCGCAGCTAACATATCAACCGCCTCAGCACCACGAACCTCCCCCAGTACAATTCTGTCGGGGCGCATACGCAGTGAGTTTTTCACCAAATCTCGCTGGGTGATCTCCCCTTTGCCTTCAAGGTTAGCGGGACGTGTTTCTAGTCGAACGACATGAGGTTGTTGCAATTGAAGTTCTGCCGAGTCTTCTATCGTCACAATACGATCATCAGAAGGAATAAAGTTCGAGAAGATATTAAGTGTGGTGGTTTTTCCTGAACCGGTACCACCTGAGATGAGTACATTCATCGCCCCACGCACCGCTGCTTCAACAAACTGAGCCATTTCGGGAGACAGAGAGTTATAGTTGAGCAGGTTATCCATATTCAACTTCTCTACCGCAAAGCGGCGAATCGACACTGATGAACCATCAAGCGCAAGAGGTGGAATAATAGCGTTTACACGTGACCCGTCAGTCAGACGAGCATCGACCATAGGTGATGCTTCATCAATACGTCGACCGACCTGACTCACGACTCTATCAATAATGTTGCGAAGATGTCGCTCGTCAAGAAAGGTGTAAGGAGTTAATTCCAACTTACCACGTCGCTCAACAAAGACGTGCTTAGGTCCATTCACCAAAATATCCGACACAGTCGGGTCTTTGAGCAGTGGCTCAAGAGGACCTAAACCAAAAACCTCATCTTCGATTTGTTGTATTACCCGTTTACGTCCTTCCGCACTCAATGCGTGCGTTTGGTCTTCCGCCATTAGCTGTACAACGGCGTCGTGCAACTCAGACTTAGCACGTTCCTTTTCCAAGCTCGCCAACAAGCCTAAGTCGAGCGTTTCAAGCAACATTTGGTGATAATAATGTTTAACCGAAAGCTCTAGCTCGAGTTGCTTCTTCTCTTCTTCAACGGCATGACCTTTCGCTTCAGCCTCGCGACGTTTTCTTTCTTGAAAAGATTCAGCAGCCTTTTCTTCTACCACTTGACTTGTTTGTGGCTCTGTAGTCACAGCCTCTTGTCGTTGATTCGCTTGCTGGATTTGACGCTCCTCAGCTTCAACCACTTTCTTTTGTAGCTCCGGGTTTATGTTTTTCCTTTTAAAGAACATATTAGCCCCTTGTTATTATCAAGCTTTGTTAGGAGAACATTTTCTTAAACCAACCTTTCTCACTCTCCTTATCCGGAACTAAAGAGTGTGCTAATCGTTGAACTGACTTGGAAATTGCGCTGCCTTTTTTGGACAGAATAAAAGGTCGGCCTAAGTTGGCACTTTCAAGCGCAACTTTAAATTCATTAGGTATGGTGTGAATTTTCATGCCACCTATGGTTTCTTGAATATCTTTTAATTTGATCGACTGTCGCTTCTCATAACGATTGACGATAATTTCCATTTGATCTCTAGAGACACCAAACTCGAACGTCAGAACTTTGATAATCTGCGTCGTATTTTTAATCGCGACTAAGTTTTGTTGAGTCACCAAGAACAGTTTCGTCGCGGGTGAGATAACCGAACCAAACATCCGATCAAGCCCGCGAGATAAATCGATCACAATGTATGGGTATCTTTCACGTAAGATAGGGATTAACTGATTGAGTTGAGGGGCTTTTTCGAAATTCTCATGGCTATTTTCACGTTTAAAACCGATAGTGTGCAGACCAGATTCATGCTTAGTGACTAACCCACCCAGAGAGACTTCATCCAAATCAGAAAGATTCGCGATGGCATCTGTGAGACCGTAAGTACAAGAAACGTTAAGATAATCTTCTATCACGCCAAACTGAGTATCTAGATCAACAAATAGAACATTATCTGGGTTCTGTTCTGCAATCGTAATGGCGGTATTGAGCGCCAACATTGATGCACCCGCACCACCTTTAGTATTCATAAATACAAGCAGCTCACCAAGGTTTCTGCTTGCCACTTTTTCTTCAGCAACATTCCTAAGTAGCGGAATCAGATCCCCCAAGGTCGCTTTGTCGGAAATAAAGTCTGCGGCTCCAATGCGTAAAGCGATTTTAAGTGCGCCATTGTCATTCTCATTGCCGAAAACAATCAATGACGCTTCATGGCCAGTAGCATGCTCTGGCCCCTCATACTGTTGAAGCTCAACAATTTTTTGTGCCCAATTCGGCCCCGTCTCTACAAAAATAAGATCAGGTGGAGAGAAGTGTGCAAGATTACCTACCACCAGACCATGGAACGAAATCATTTCAAAGCTGACACTAGGGCACTTTGACAGCTCATGACTGATATGAAGGTGAAAGGCGTCAGATAAATAGAATACCCAAACAGTTAAGTTTGTTTTCAGTCTTATGGGTTGGTCACCATGAGTCGTTAGCGTCACTGCTTCTCCCATCTCGTTCTCCTAGCAGTCCGTGCTATTTTCTTCATTAAAGGGGGTCTCTCTGTGATGACCTAGGTTTTCCCTTGGTCGAGTCGTTTCAAACTCCGGAACAGACAGGCCTCCAGTCAAGTTGATGAAACTGAGCAAGCCAGTAAATTGATATTCAAAATCAACGACTTTAGCCCTCACATATTCAATTGTAGGAAAGATTGCATCATCTGTCAGAGTTCCTTGAATAACATTCCCCGAAGCATCGAGATACTCAATGGTCAGATTGCTAGCAGAGAAACCATACGGCGCTCCGCTGACTACCGCTAAGGCTGGAATATTGGCTTTATCCTCAACTTTACAAACAACCGCCAAACGCGCGGCGATTCGTGTCATGTCATTAACCATCTGCAATGAATAGATGTAACGCCCTACCTCAATCACAGCAAAAATTACCAATAACAACGCGGTTGAGACCAAGGTAAATTCTATGATCGATAGACCTTTTTGCTTCTTCATGGTGCAGTCCTCATCATTGCCGAAGCATTTAAAGGCACTGCAAAATTGAGCGTCGAGCTAAACTCAGTAATAACCGGAACATAAGTATGATTAATCGTGACTGTGACATAACCATTCTCATGTAATACAGTGACGTCTGACGTGTCTATGCCACTCATCAAAGATACAGCCCCGTCCCCCACAACAGTTTTACCGTAAACGACCATGTTTTTAATTTCATCGACATCGGCGATTTGGTCATAGCTTGATGTACCAGTTACACCAGCGGTTGCATAACGAATTCCGCTCTGAGCCATTTTGGTTAAGTTTGTATATTGAACAAACGCATTACCAAACTCAGCAATCGACATTAAAATCATCATTAATACTGGCAGAACAATCAGCATTTCCACTGCTGCCAATCCTGTTGTTCGGGAGTGATTCCTATCGCGTTTGTTCATGATTCATCCCCTCCCGGATCCTTATACAAGACAATGGTATAAGGACCTTCATTACTAGAATCTTGACCTGGATTCCCGCCCGACGCAGTACAGTCAGAAATAAACTCCCCAAACACGGCTTCTTTACCGCTATTGGAGGTCGGTGCTTTTTGCAGCATAAAGAAGCACCCTAATGCAGTAACGGTAAAGCTGCTTGTCCCACCACTGGCTCCCGTGCAGTCCACAATTGGAACGACCAAAATACGTCGATCATGCTGTCCGCCTGAGTCCATTTTGCAGTCAGGATCGCCTGAGCAATCCGGCAACGCATCGTTATAATCTTCGTATCCCCACGGCTCACCTTCAACACTCTCATCGTTGTAAACGATATTGCCATCATTATCTAAAGTCGCTTTGGTGTCCGGTTCCTTTACGTAGATGTCTGAAGGAAAATCACTGGCAGATAGCCCACCACCGCTATAAGCACCAAAACGCGTGTTTAGCCCCTGGCCTACCGGACCTATCGTATTGCCGGGTTTGGTTATAACGGTATCACCTACCCCAACACTTCCTTCATAACCACCAGCGAGAGCTTTTCTCACCGTGTCTGCACCAGAACCAAAGTCAAGCAGTTGATAATTACCCGATCCCATATCACTCTGATTCTGTTCAGCAATTTTAAGTGCGTAGAGTTCTCCTGTATCGTAGCCAGTCGAACCTCCAGTGCCTGAATCACCTTCACATACTGCCATAGGCACAACATTGACCACATCAATACCCGGGCTTGGTCCTGCCACCGCGCTCGATACTAACTGTTTATCGACGCCAAATAGGTAAGCAAAGAAATTATCAAGCGAGTATGCACTTACAGTGACACGAACATAAGTATCCAAGTTCGCGTTATAGCCACTCGACTGAGGAAATATGGTGGGATCGTTTGAATACTCTACTGTGACGGTCGCATTGGAGAAGTCCATTTCGGAGTTGCCAGTAGCCGCGGCGACGTTATTCAATGTTGAGTTGGCCGCGGTGGTCGCTTGGGCATTTGTCCCTTCGCTATCCATGACAATGGCGGCAGCTAACGCAGCAGCATCGACACTGTTTTGCAATCTCGCTTTATTTAGCACAGCATGGCTTACATCAATAGACAAGGCAGCGACGCCTACCAAAGCAAGCATCGCTACCGTCACCATGACCAAAACCAAGCCCCTTTGTCGCGAATATTTACCTATTCGCTCTCTTGGCAACCTCATTGCGTCCATCCTTAGGGTCTAATTAGCAAACCCCTGCAAAACTTGACTATCAGTGCCTCCTAAGTCGGAGCTCTGTTTGCCTGTATAGACTTGATAGGCACTTTCCATTCGTTCACCACTACCCGAAGGAATGACTCCCAAGTTTTCTTGAGATGCATTTTGATTGTATGTTTGTTGTGTTTTTACCTTGGCCACATGGTGCCCTAAACGCGGTTTATTCGCGCAGCCGAGAAGCAGAGCGGAACAACAAACAACAATCGCTATAGTTATTACGTTTTTCATATCGCTCTCCTACAAACTATGTCCAAATGTGCCTTCAGTGCCGCCTTTACTTCGGTCAACATACTCTTGTTCATCGGCAGGTTTTGCTTTGGGTGTTTTCTTGACAGGCGCGATATACGAACCACGACCGAGTAAGTAGTACTTAAAATCATTAGGTTCGACAAAAGAGTCAGTCGGCAGAGTGACCTTGTTTCGGTCAATTGGCTGCGCGAGCCTTGGTGTCACTAAAATAACCAGCTCAGTTTCACCTGAAACATACTCTTGGCTATTAAACATTTGCCCCAAGATCGGAATATCGCCTAAACCGGGCATCTTGCTCGCCACATCACGTACATTTTCACTCAGTAGTCCAGCGATACCAATCGTCTGTCCATCCGCTAGCTCAAGAGTAGACGAAGCACTGCGACGCGTAATGGGAGGGATAACGTAGGTGCTATTGGTACTACCTGGAGACAAAGTCAGCGAAGAACTGTTGGCAATTTCACTCACATCCACCGCTAAGTTAAGATTAATTTTTTTGTCGCTTAACACGGTTGGGATGAACTTCAGACCCACACCATATTCTTTGTACTCGATCGTTATACCTTTATCATCCGGTACTGGGATTGGGAATTCACCCCCAGCTAGAAATTCCGCTTTTGAGCCACTCAACGCAGTCAAATTGGGCTCAGCCAATACCTTCGCAGTGCCGTTTTGTCGGGCGACATCGAGGGCGAAACTAAATAAGGTATTGCCATCAATAAAGGAGCCTAAAATCCCGTAATCACCAGATGTCGGTATCTCAAAAATTGGCGTCGCACCCGCGATACCAGCTGCGGTAGATGCCCCGCCCCATTTAAACTTAGAGCCGCTGGATTGGAAGAAAGCAAAGTTAGCATCAAACTTACGCACTAAGCTGCGCTGAACTTCAGCAACGGTAACTTCAAGCATGACTTGCTGCGCACCACCAATCGTCATCAGATTTATCACGCCAGTTTTATCAACTTGCTTACTCAGAGACTCATTTTCCTTGTCTGCTTCTCGTCCAGCGGAGTAGGTTTCTGCCACTCTCAAAGCAATATTCATTGCCGCTTGATTGCTTATCTGCCCACTCAGAATCAATCGGTTTTGGGCACTGTGCACTTCAATGGTTTCATTGGGTAAAAACTCAAAGAGTTTGGCCTTGAGGCTGTTTAAATCATGAGTGACTTCAATATTGATGGATTCAATCAGTTGACCACGGCTATCCCAAGCCATCAGGTTGGTCGAGCCAAGCTTCTTACCAATCAAAAACAGCTCATCGGATTTGAGCATCACGATATCAAGCACATCCGGGTCACCCAATGAAACACGCTTTGCTTTGCCAGCTAATGTTACGTGTGTGGATTTATGGTGGGGAACTTTGACCACTTTCCCTGATTGTGAAGCCGCATAGGTAACACCACTGCACAGCAGCAAGATAAAAAACAGTGTTATTATTTTATTCATAGCTCACCTCAGTCCCTGACGCGGATATTGCTGGATTCAGTGCCCTTAATAATGGTGACACTAGGGGCAACATATTTTTTGACCACTTTTTCCTCTTCATGAGGATTACGTAATGCTAACTGTATGTCTCCACGACTTTGGGCAGACAACAACTTTTCGGCCTGACTAGGTGTCACCTCTAACGTCACAGCCCTTACGATAATTGGCTTGTTTTCTTTGGTTCTCGCCGTTTGGTCAACAGCTAATACTTTAATTTCTTTGAGCACTGTTACGGTATTAGCCGAGTTTTTTCCGTATTTAATCGTATTTAGCACATCCACCTTATTGCCCGGCAGCAAGAAGCCCGCAACACCAATGACATCGTTTACCCGAATAGTCACAGCACGTTTATTCTCTGGGATTAGAGATGCTAACGTTGAACCCTCTCCCTGATTGGCTAGACGGCTAACATGGATTATCTCGCCCGGATAAACATTGCTCGCAACAACTTGCCCGATCAACTCTTCAGCCGATGTAAATTGAGATTCAGAGCGCCACGCTTTTTCTAGCAACTTGTTGGTAATGTGTTGCTCCTCAATAACCGTCCCTGCGAGTATTTCCTGAGAGGCAATGATCACCGGCTCTCGCTCGACCACCTCTACTTCAGTTTGAGGCTGCAATTGGTTGTCCATCCACTGTTTGGCGAAAAACACGGCTCCTAAACCAAACGCAATGGAGAGTAAAAAGAGTAATATGACTTGATTTCGACTCATCGAGCACCTCCTCCTTTGCCATCAGCTGTAAAGTACACTTCCCACGCACGGCTTACGATTTCAGAGGAGATAACAGGTTCAACTTCTTCAAATACGATGATATCTCGGCTGATCCCTACAATGTCTTTTGGTAAACAAGGATAAAAGCCCACGTCATGCTGACGATGTAAGTCAAATAAAGTTTCAAAACACCCTTGGGTAAGGGTCAGATTTTTAGATTTCGCAATAATGCCCCACAGTTCGCGATACTCTTCTTCGAGTAGAGGACCAAACTGAATCTTGTAGCCAAGTCGACGTAAAAAAGCCGGGTCACTGATCTTTTCCGGATCTAGGTTCGTAGAAAAGGCAAGAGTGAGGATGAAAGGTATTGAGATCTGTTGACCATTGGGCAAGTTCAGATAGTCGTAGAAATATTCCATCGGTACGATCCATCGGTTCAGCAATGTATCAACTGGCATCGGCTGGCGGCCCAAATCGTCGATAATAAAAATTCCGTTGTTCGCCATCATCTGTAGCGGAGCCATCCATACCTTGTTGTGCTCGCTGTGGTTGACCTCCAGCATGTCCATGGTTAATTCCCCACCGACTTGGATACTGGGTCGTTCACAAAGGCACCAGCGGCGGTCAAATTGTTCTTTAAACGTGATGGACTGAATATCTGAGCTGGATACCCTCTTGTGATGCTGAGGCGAAAAGACTTTGATGATGTTACCCGCGGCGAAGACAGCGTGAGGGATGTAAACCGAAGTGTTGAGTGAGTTAAGAATTTTTGTCGCGACAAAGGTTTTACCTGAACCTGCACTGCCGTAAAGCAACAACGCCCGACCAGAATTAATCGCAGGCCCCAAAACCCCGACCATACGATGAGCGCCCAGCACATCTGAGAGTGCATATTCGACATCGGCTCGATTAACCATTTGAGCTCGAACGTCCTGCGCCTTGACCATTTCGCAATATTGATTCAAAGAGACGGGCACTGGGCCTAAATAGGCATCTTTTACAAAAGCGGTATCGGCTTCCTGCATGCCTGATTCTGACAAACCATAGCGCACATGTCCGGTAGATTGAGTGGAAAACGTTGAGGAAGCAGCTTGAAAAACCTCGACCATTGACTTTGCTCTTAGGCCTGCGATGACATCCTCAATCATATGACTATTGATACATAACAACTTGGTCAATTGGAGAATGTCAGACTTGGGATAGGCGGCAATGTGTTTGATGACCAGATTTTCGACCACCGCTTTGGGTATTCCTAAGTCGTCGAAGCTTGTTGGCACAGGGGGTTGCGGAGCTTGCGGCGTCAACTCTGTTCGATGTTGAACCTTGGACATTGCCTGAACCATAAACACTCCTTGTGATTAATTCAGAAAATAGAAATAAAGCGCTACTCCAACAACAACGACTGGCGCAAAAGGCATTTGATATCGTCCTCTGCTACCGTTTGGGCTGGTTAAAGCTTTACTGCCCGAAGAACCATACATGACATAGATCGAGTATTTGTTTAGTAACGATTTGAATTGGTTAGGTGACTCTGCGAGGCGAAGAAAGGCATAGAAGAGGCCAATAACTACGCTTGCAACTGCAATCCAATAAACCGCTCCCAAAATATGCCTACTGCCAAGCCAAAAACCCACGACACCCAAAAGTTTTACATCACCGGGAGCCATCACTTTTAAAAAATAAAAAACTAAAGCAACGCCAAAACATGTAATGCCACTAACAGATGACCAGAGTAGGAAATTATAGTCCTGAAGGACAACAGCCTTATTAATAAAGCTAACAAAAAGAACCACTAATAATAATGAGTTAGGTATTCGGTGCTCTTTTGCATCAGAAACGGCTATAGCAAATAGCACGATCCAAATAAAAACATCCATCTAACTGTCCCCAAAATTAGTCAGTCCTACTCACTAAATATAGACCCAAATTGTTGAGATAACAGTTCTCCGAACACAATAAATATCCCCGAAAAACCAACCACCAATAAACCCGCACCTACCACATACTCGACGACGGTTAACCCCTCTTCATCCCTAAAGAAACTAATGAAAGACATAGCCAAAAACCTCCAAGTTGAACAAAAGGAAGTTGCCCACAACACAGTTATGGGCAACTTAATTCTTAATCAACTATAGACGAGGATATGCGTTTATGTCGGTATATTAGTTACCTGAACCATCTGGTGCATTATCAAGAACTGTACCTAGCTGTGCTTCTAGTGCAGAACTGAAAGTACCAAAAATACCTGCTAGACCGGCTACCAATAAACCTGCACCAACAACGTACTCCACAACCGTTAAGCCTTCTTCGTCTTTCATAAATTCAGAAATATTTTTAATAAGCTTGCTCATGATTTGTCTCCTTCCAAAGTTCATTAAGCCATTTCGCTTATTGATAATTTAGATTTATTTGAGCAATAACAGTTAGGATTATTTTGGCTATCTTTGGTACTTTTTTGCCATTAACTATCAGAAAAAATAAGTACATCCGCTCGTCAAATAAGCAAATTCTAAAATTAGGCTATTTATTCAAAGAATAGTCCTTCATATATTTTCTTTTTAATTTAATGCGCTTACAAAGCACTTTTTAGTTACTACTATATAGCCACTCAATTAAAGCTACCCATTCTCACTTTTGATACTTGACAGAAAGCTGACCACTGCACTTAAGTGATATTAGTCACATTAAAACACCGGCTAATCATTCAATCTCTCAATGAGAGGCTTGGTTAATATCAATTAACATACTAAGCTAATTGGTACAGTTCGTGTGATTAAAACTAAAACAAAATAAGGACTTTACACAGTGGATGTGTTGCACAAAGGTTACTGGCTCGGACAATCGGTGACGTACGTCGCCAAAGATATCGTTCGAGATCTGGAAAGATACTTTCATATTCTCGACTATGGGTATGATGTGTCTGTCCTTAGTGAATCTGAAATACATTTCTGTTTTTTCTGTTACGAAGCCTCTTTTCACTCACTGCTTCTGACTGCCGCAAAGCTTTGTCAAAACCTAGATAAAAATCTAATCGTGGTATACGACAATGGACTCCCCCAAGAAATTGCTGAATTGGATGTGGTTTATTCAACCTTTAACCTCAATCACGATGACTCTCGGGCTTGGAGTGATGAACTCAATAAGCAGGTCTACTACCAGTTTTCAAAACACCAAGAAATCCTTAATATCCATAAGTTAGTAGAGAACCATCAACAAAAACATATCAACAAAGATCTGGTTGAAATGCTGAGGTATATCGATAAGAACCTCTCAAGAACGATTAGAGAAGAGGACGTAGCAGAATACTGTCACTACTCAGTGACGTATTTTTCTAAGTTTTTTCACAAAACGATTGGAGTCAGTTTCCGGGATTACCTGACACTCAAAAGAATCAATCTCGCTAAGCAGCTGCTAACCAATGAGCGCAAAGAGAAAATATCTTTTATCGCTTTCCAGTGCGGCTATAACGATGTCTCTTACTTCTCCCGCATTTTCAAAAAAAAGACGGGGATTAGCCCTGCAGTCTATCGTCAACTTCACTAATCACGCGCTGGTCACAAGAAACTCCTAAACTTACTCTTAGTGCTTTCCTCCTATTTATTTACCATGCTAGAGTTAACAATCTATTAACAACAAAAATAACCATAATTTTGCCAATAACACGGAGTTAGAGAATGATTCAGCCTAACGAGTTAAGCAAACCAACCTGTGCTCTCCCACCACCCAACGAGATGATCCTAAAATGGGCAGCGGAGCGCCCTAATGAGGTTTATCTTAAACAGATTATCAACCGCCAGTTTATCGAGTTCACCTACGCGGAAGTTGCTGATCAAGCACTAAAGCTAGTCACAGCACTCAATAATTTGGGTATCCAGCCAGGTGACAAAGTTGCACTGGTATCAAAAAACTGTGCCGAATGGTTTATCTGTGATTTAGCCATGACGCTTGGTGACTTTGTCAGCGTGCCGATCTTCCCAACCGCTGGTGCTGATACCATCGAATACTGTCTGACGCACAGTGAAAGTAAAGCGCTGATTGGCGGTAAGCTTGATGATGCAGCAGCAACACAGCAAGTGATCGACACGATGCCTAACCTTATCACCATCGCTCTGCCGTATGACTCTGCACCAAGTTGCCAATACCAATTTAAACAGTTGATCGCTGATTGTGAACCAAGCCAGTATCATCCTGAACATTACGACGATAAATTGATGTCGTTAGTTTATACTTCCGGCACTTCGGGGGTACCTAAAGGCGCAATGCTCACTTATGGCGCGTTTAGTTGGTCGGTCCAACAACTCATCAATCACATCGGTATTCAAGAGAATGATCGTCTGTTCTCCTATTTACCACTCGCTCATATTACAGAGCGAGTCTATATTTTCGGTTCTTCGATCATGGGAGGAGTTCAGACTGCCTTCCCTGAGTCTCTCGATACTTTTATCGAAGATGTAAAAATGCAAAGACCCACATTGTTTATCTCAGTGCCTCGACTATGGACCCTGTTCCAACAGCGTATTCAAGATAAACTGCCGCAGAAAAAACTGAACATCTTGCTCAAAATTCCATTTGTTAACTCTTTGATTAAGAAGAAACTCGCAGATGGACTCGGTTTGGACAAAGCACGCGTGCTAGGTTGTGGTTCTGCCCCTGTGTCTCCGGCGTTACTTGAGTGGTACCACAGCGTCGGTCTGAACATCACAGAAGCTTGGGGGATGACTGAGTCGTTTGCCTACAGCACACTTAACTACCCATTCCGTGCAGACAAAATCGGTAGTGTTGGTAATGCTGGGCCCGGTATTGAACTGAAAATTGCCGAAGACAATGAAATCATGGTCCGAGGAAAAGGTTTATTCTCCGGCTATTATAAGAACGACATCGCGACTCAAGAGTCATTTGACTCGGAAGGGTGGCTACACACTGGTGATGTTGGTTCTATAGACAGCGAAGGATACTTAAACATTCAGGGACGTAAAAAAGATACCTTTAAAACAGCTAAAGGTAAGTTTGTCGCCCCTGTTCCAATTGAGAAAAAACTGTTCGAGTACAGCCGTATAGAAATGATGTGTCTGATTGGTCTGGGACTTCCAGCGCCAATTTTGCTTGTGGTTCCTCATGATTTCCCTAATTTTGATCGTGCCCGTTATGAGCGTACGACGAAAAAAGTCATCAAGAGAATGAACACCGAGCTAGAGTCTCACGAACAGATAAAAGGCGTCTTAATGATCAAAGATCCGTGGAGCATTGAGAATGGTATCTTGACTCCGACTTTGAAAATTAAACGTCATGTTCTTGAGCAAAAATACCACGAGATTGGGCACAACTGGCCTAAAGGTCAGCTCGTCGTGTGGGAAGAGTAGTTTTGTACTGATATTTAAAAGGAGAGCCTACGCTCTCCTTTTTACTTTTCGGCATAAAGTAAAGCGATTATGATGCTCACTTGCCACAAGAATACATAGGGACAGTATATGGATGCTAGGTTGCATCACCTGCCAGGATTGCGCTACTTTGAAGTCGCGGCAAGGCTCAATAGTTATAGCCGAGCAGCCGAAGAGCTTTTTATTAGTCAGGCTGCTGTGAGCCAAAAAATTCGCCAATTAGAGGATGGGTTAGGCTGTAAGCTATTTGTCCGTGATGGCCGAGAAATGCGTTTAACCGAACAAGGAAAAATCTTGTTTAAACATGTTTCTCAAGGCTTCGAAACTATTATCAGTGGTCTGAATCAAATCCAGAGCGAGCCTGTTGAAGGCTTGCTGTGCGTTAGTTCAACGCCGTCATTTGCGTCTCGTTGGTTACTACCGCGATTATGGAAATTCTCTACTCAATACCCAAGTATCCCTATTCGTATCATTACCAGTTGCGACGCTCCCAAACTAAAACAGGATGATGCCGACCTAGCTATATGGCAAGGCGATACTCTCGACGTCAGTGACAACCACAAGCTACATAAAGAGTTTCTATTTGAAGAAACGATCTACCCGTTTTGTTCTCCCCACCTAGCGAAAACAATCAACTTGTCGACGCCCGAACAGCTACTTGGTTGCTGGTTGATTCACTATGAATCAGGAGGTTACCCATGGCGCGCTTGGTTTGCCGAAGCTGGTGTTGAGATGAACAAAGAGTCGGTGAGATGGATGGATGTCAGTACCTTCGATCATGCGATGAATGCGGTTATGGCTGGTCATGGCGCTTGTTTAGCCTCAGACTCACTCGCCGCCGACTATGTAGAGAGAGGGTTACTCATTAAGCCATTTGATATTGGTATGACCCCAGGCATCCAATTCAACCTGTTCTACAATGATGAGTCCCCTCGACGAAATCGAATCGCTGCTTTTGCAAACTGGCTACATAGCGAAATAGCAGGCTAAGCAACAAAAAAGAGCCATTCGTTAGGTTTAGGCATCATTGATAGCCGTAGCACAAGGTAGTTTGGGAAACTAAGCGCTAGGAGCACGTTACCCTATATAAAAAAGCCCCAGTCTTGCGACTGGGGCTTTAAAGTTATTTAGCTAACAATAAGAATTACTTCTTAGCGTTACGCTCTTTAACTTCTGCGATTACTTGCTCAGCAACGTTTGCTGGACATGGTGCGTATTGACCGAACTCCATAGAGAACTGACCACGACCAGAAGTGATAGTACGTAGGTGACCAATGTAACCAAACATTTCTGATAGAGGAACGTCTGCTTTAATACGAACGCCTGTAGTACCAGCTTGTTGGTCTTTGATCATACCACGACGACGGTTAAGGTCACCGATTACGTCACCAACGTTGTCTTCTGGAGTGAATACGTCAACCTTCATGATTGGCTCAAGAAGTTGTGCACCCGCTTTAGGCATAGACTGACGGAATGCGCCTTTAGCAGCGATTTCGTAAGCGATTGCTGAAGAGTCAACTGCGTGGAAACCACCGTCGAACAGTTCAACTTCTACGTCTAGAGTAGGGAAGCCAGCTAGAACACCAGTGTCCATCATAGACGCGAAGCCTTTCTCTACTGCAGGCCAGAATTCTTTAGGTACGTTACCACCAACAACTGTTGATTTGAACGTGAAGCCTGAGTTTGCTTCACCTGGCTTGATACGGTAATCGATCTTACCGAACTGACCAGAACCACCAGACTGCTTCTTGTGCGTGTAGCTATCTTCAACTGCTTGAGTGATAGTTTCACGGTAAGCTACCTGTGGAGCACCTACTTCTAGCTCAACGCCGTAAGTACGCTTAAGGATATCTACCTTGATGTCTAGGTGAAGTTCACCCATACCTTTCAGGATAGTTTCGCCTGAGTCTTCGTCAGTCTCAACTTGGAATGATGGATCTTCTGCAACCATCTTACCAATCGCGATACCCATTTTCTCAGTAGAACCTTTGTCTTTCGGAGAAACAGCGATAGAGATTACTGGTTCTGGGAAGATCATAGCTTCTAGAGTACATTCGTGCTTAGGATCACATAGAGTGTGACCAGTTTGAACGTTCTTCATACCTACGATAGCGATGATGTCACCAGCTTGAGCTTCAGTTAGCTCGTTACGCTCATCTGCTTGCATCTCACACATACGGCCGATACGCTCTGTTTTACCAGTCGCTGCGTTCAGAATTGTGTCACCTTTCTTCAGGCGGCCAGAATAGATACGTACGAATGTTAGGGCACCAAAACGGTCATCCATGATCTTGAATGCTAGCGCTTTTAGTGGCTCGTCTTCAGATACAGTAGCAACTTCGCCAGTTGGCTCACCAGTTTCTGGATCTGTTAGAGGCTGAGGATCAACTTCGTTTGGAGCTGGTAGGTAATCTACAACAGCGTCAAGGATAAGTTGCATGCCTTTGTTCTTGAATGCAGAACCACAGAACGTTGGGAAGAACGCTAGGTCACGTGTACCTTTACGGATACAAGCTTTTAGCTGCTCGATAGTTGGCTCTTCGCCTTCCATGTAAGCTTCCATTAGCTCGTCGTCTTGCTCTACAGCAGTCTCAACTAGCTCTTCACGGTACTGTTCTAGGTCATCAAGCATGTCGGCTGGAACATCTTGAATTTCGTAGTTTTCTGGTAGACCAGTTTCGTCCCAAACGTAAGCTTTACGGTTTAGTACGTCTACAACACCAACGAAATCGTCTTCACGACCGATTGGCAGAGTCATAACTAGTGGGTTAGCGCCTAGTACGTTCTTCACTTGGTCAACAACGTTGAAGAAGTCTGCACCCATACGGTCTAGTTTGTTTACGAAGATCAGACGAGCAACTTCTGAATCGTTCGCGTAGCGCCAGTTTGTTTCTGACTGAGGCTCAACACCACCAGAACCACAGAATACACCGATACCACCGTCAAGTACTTTAAGTGAACGGTATACTTCAACTGTGAAGTCAACGTGTCCCGGAGTATCGATAACGTTTAGGCGGTGGCCATTCCACTCACACGTTACCGCTGCTGATTGGATTGTAATACCGCGCTCAGCTTCCTGTTCCATGAAGTCAGTTGTAGACTCACCGTCGTGTACTTCACCAGTTTTGTGGATTTTACCAGTAAGCTTAAGAATACGCTCAGTGGTGGTAGTTTTACCCGCATCAACGTGCGCGAAAATACCAATGTTTCTGTACTTTGATAAATCTGCCATTGTCTTACTCTGTTTATAAGGTATAAATTGCGCGCAGAGTATATCACAATCTGTCAAGACTGATACCCTTGCGTGCGCTGTATGTAAAAAAAACTTGTCTCACCAATATTAGCAGTTAATTCACCAACTAAATGGTAAATTTGCTGGTATTGATTAAGCTTTCTCAGAATAAAAATGCTGCTCATTCGGTAACAAGCAGCACCTCATATTTTGCTATTGTCCTTAGCTTAGCGAGGACAAATCTCCGACTCTGGGAAGAAAAACTCGATTTCACGAGCTGCTGATTCCGGACTGTCTGAACCGTGTACTGAATTATAGCGCATGCTCACTGCGTAATCAGCACGAATCGTTCCGCATGCCGCTTCTTCAGGGTTGGTTTTACCCATTAGTTCACGATAACGAGCAATCGCATCTTCGCCTTCAAGCACCTGAACCATAATCGGGCCAGATGTCATAAACTCTTTTAGAGCAGGGAAAAACGGTTTGCCTTCATGCTCAGCATAAAAACCACACGCCTGCTCTTCGGTTAGACGAACCATTTTAGCTGCAATGATCTGTAGACCTGCTTTTTCAATGCGGTGATAAATTTCACCAATGAGATTGCGTTCTACTGCATCGGGCTTAACGATAGAAAAAGTTCTTTCAAGAGCCATAAGGTATCCTTTCGTTTTATCTTTGTTTTAATAGAAGAGGCTCTGCGGCCTCTTAATGTTATTTGCTCGCTTGCTGCATGAGCAAAGCAGCCAAACTACGTACGCCTACGCCTGTTGCACCTGCGGCCCACTTATCTGTTGCCGCTTTACGATACGTTGCAGCGCAGTCGAAATGTAACCAACCTTTCTTGTAATCTTGCACAAAATAAGACAGGAATGCCGCCGCTGTGCTAGCACCTGGTGAGTAGTCTCCACTACAGATGTTTGACAGGTCAGCAAAGTTAGATGGCAACATGCTTCGGTGAAACTCTGCAAGCGGCAGTGGCCACAAACCTTCGTTCTCTTCACGAGCGGCTATGAGTGCCTGATGAGACAGTTCGTCATCAAAGCTCATTAGCGCATGGTAATCATTACCCAAAGCGTTTTTCGCAGCTCCAGTTAGGGTTGCGCAGTCAATGATCAGTTGTGGGTTCTGTTCACTCGCGTAGATTAGTCCATCCGCAAGCACAAGGCGACCTTCAGCATCAGTATTCATGATCTCAACAGTCTTACCGTTTTTGTAAGTGATGATATCGCCAAGTTTAAGCGCACGACCAGAGATCATGTTCTCTGCACAACAAAGAATGAGTTTTACACGTTTGTTTAGGCCACGCATGATGGCTAAGCCTAAAGCACCTGTGATGGTACCAGAACCGCCCATATCCGCTTTCATCGCAGTCATAAAACCCGATGGTTTGATACTATAACCGCCTGAATCAAACGTAATCCCTTTACCAACTAAACAAGCAAATACAGGGGCGTTTTCATCACCTGTTGGGTTAAAGTCAAGTTGAAGCATTGCAGAGGTTCGTTCAGAACCGCGTCCGACCGCATAAATACCTTGCCAACCTTCCGCTAGCAGATCTTTATCTTTTACGATACGAGCCGTGACTGTACCTTCTGGAGCAACAGATTTAATAAACTCAGCAGCCATAGTCGCTAACTGACGAGGCGCCACTTCTTCCGCAGTCTTGTTGATAATATCACGCGTAAAATCGGTCGCTTTGATACGCGCTTCTAGCTCTACTTTATCCGCCTGTGCAAGTTCTTGCCATGCAAGCTGGTTAATTTTTTTAGGGCCGCGGTAACCTTGGTGAAACGTCCAAACGTTTTCCAAGTTCCAACCTTCACCAGCGAGAGTTAAAGACGCCACGCCTTGAGCATCAAGTTTACGAGCCGCCTTTTGAATCGTGCCAAGATCGTCTTCTTCAACGAGGTGGATAGTCGCACCGTGATCAGAAAATGAAACGATCGCGTTAGCTCCCCATTGAGGGGCTGCAGCTTCTTGGCTTAGAAATACTGACATCTGTCTAGACATGGTTTCTCCTTGTCTTTACTGGCGTTGTCTACGCCTTCTTCTATTTACCACTGGATGTTAACACTTTAATGTGAAATTGATAAAAAAACGGACCATAAGGTCCGCTTTTTTTAGTAAATTTTGTTAACTGAAAGGGGTTTACCGCTAGGGTTAATCCATTTCATCCATCCAACATAGGATCACAGCTTCCAGTATCTTCTCATTCGAACGGTTTGGTTCATCATCAAAGTCATCAAGTTCCATGATCCACTGGTGCAAATCCGTAAAACGAACGGTTTTAGGATCTGTATCAGGAAACTTATCACATAACTCAATAGCAATATCGCGAGAATCTGTCCATTTCATTACTTACCTTCCTTACTATAGCGTTACGATGGGTGGTCGGGTTGAGACGATTAATGGTCTTCCGATGCGTGGTTTAGTGTGTATTTAGGAATCTCAACAACTAAATCTTCATCAGTGACTTTTGCCTGACAACCTAAGCGCGACTCAGGCTCAAGCCCCCATGCTTTATCTAGCATGTCGTCTTCAAGCTCATCACTCTCTTCTAAAGAGTCAAAACCTTCACGAATAACAATATGACATGTAGTACAAGCACATGATTTTTCACACGCATGTTCAATACCGATGCCGTTTTTTAGCGCAACATCAAGGACCGTTTCACCTGTCTTGGCTTCTAAAACCGCACCCTCTGGGCACAAATCTTCATGCGGTAATACGATAATCTTAGGCATAACTCTATCTCTTAAATATCATCTACTGATTGACCTGACAGTGCAGCTCGAATCGATTTATCCATACGGCGAGAAGCGAAGTCTTGGCTCGCCTTGTCAGTATCTTTGATACCTTGTTCTATTGCATCAGCACTGTCGCTATTTCGTAGCTCAATGAGTGTCTCAATCGCTTGAAGCAGTACTTGTCGTTCTTGCTCAGAAAGGAGTTCATCACCATCCGCCTGCATTGCAACAATCAAACCTTCAATCACGCGGTCAGCTTCAACACGCTGCTCTGCTAAAGCACGAGCCTGCATGTCTTCTTTCGCATAAGTCATTGAGTCTCGTAGCATGGTGGCGACTTCATCATCACTCAATCCATAAGAGGGTTTCACTTGGATTTCCGACTGAACACCGGTGCTTTTCTCCATGGCGGTAACCGAGAGTAAGCCATCTGCATCAACTTGGTAGGTAACACGAATATGCGCAGCACCTGCTGCCATTGGCGGAATACCTTTCAAAGAGAAACGTGCAAGTGAACGACAATCATCGACCATTTCGCGCTCACCTTGTACAACATGAACACTCATAGCAGTTTGACCATCTTTGAAGGTCGTAAACTCTTGTGCTCGTGCAACAGGAATGGTGGTATTACGTGGAACAATTTTCTCAACCAATCCACCCATTGTTTCAATGCCTAACGATAGTGGAATAACATCCAGCAATAGCATTTCTGAATCAGGTTTGTTACCCGCGAGAATGTCCGCTTGAATACCAGCACCAATCGCTACAACTTCATCAGGGTTAATGCTTGTCAATGGCGAACGACCAAAGAACTCACCCACCATTTCACGAACCAGCAATGCGCGAGTAGATCCGCCAACCATCACCACTTCCAGAACATCATCGCTATCGACTTCTGCATCCTTTAATGCACGACGGCATGACATCAGCGTTTTCTTAACTAACGGCTGAATCAGAGCTTCAAATTCTTGACGACTAACCGTCCCAGTCCACCCCAGCACTTCAACATCAACACTTTCTCGTGCAGAGAAATCGATCTTTGCTTGAGTTGCTACGTTTAACACAATACGGTTGTGCTCGGCAGATAAAGGGGTCGTCAAACCTGCTTTTTCGATGAGGTAGTCAGCAAACAAGTGGTCAAAGTCATCACCGCCCAGCGCAGAATCGCCACCAGTAGCAAGAACCTCAAAGACACCTTTTGACAGGCGCAGAATGGAGATATCAAATGTACCACCACCAAGGTCATAAACGGCAATCACGCCTTCCTGACCAGAATCAAGACCGTAAGCAATCGCAGCAGCAGTTGGCTCATTGAGTAAGCGCAGAACATGTAACCCCGCTAGCTTAGCCGCGTCTTTGGTACCCGCTCTCTGAGCATCATCAAAGTAGGCTGGAACAGTAATAACCACACCCGCAAGCTCGCCACCTAATGTTTGCTCAGCTCGCTGACCTAAGGTTCTTAGAATGTCAGCAGAAACTTCTATTGGATTTTTGTCGCCGCTCGCGGTTTGAATGATAGGTAAACCACTGTCACTCGCTTTAAACTGGTACGGAGAACTTGGGTAACGATTTTTAATATCTTCTAGAGAGCGACCCAGTAAGCGTTTTACGGAGATGATAGTGTTTACAGGGTCCACTTCTGCTTTCGCTTTAGCTGCATAACCCACTTGAGGTGTATCTCCAGAATAGTTCACTACCGAAGGTAAGATACTCTGGCCATGTTCATCTTTTAATGTTGCAGCATCACCACTACGCACAGAAGCAACTAGCGAGTTAGTCGTACCTAAGTCGATACCAGCTGCCAGTTTATGCTCATGGGGTGCCGAGCTTTGACCCGGTTCTGCAATTTGAAGTAGTGCCATGGGTGGTCCTTTTTTTCACTAGCCGAGGAGTTTGTCTTCCACTAGTCCTATTTCGTTTTGAAGTTTGGCAATAAATTTTAACTTTCGGACTCGGTCAGCCGCTTGCTGCCAGTCTGAGTCATTAAGCTCCTGCTCTACAGCTGTAAGCTGCTGCTTAAACATTTTGCTCACTTTAGATTCAAAGTCGAACAGAGCTTCTTCAGGATCCGAGCTTACTGAAATCTCTTCAAGTTCCTCACGCAATTCCATTTGTTCCATAAGAAACATAGGATCTTGCAGTGTTTGTTGTTCACCTCGAATCTCAACACCATTCTCCGCCAACAAGTACTCAGCGCGTGAGATTGGCCTTTTTAGCACTTGGTACGCATCGTTAATTTCAGCCGCTTTTTGTACCGCCATGAGACGATCTCGTTCTGAAGCAGTGGCAAAATTATCGGGATGGAACTGTTTTTGAAGTTCACGGAACTGTGAAGAAAGAAGGCTACCATCCAGTTGAAACTGACTTGGTAGCCCAAATAATTCAAAGTAATTCATGGAGAGTTCGGTCCTTGGCAATAACCCTGTGGACCTGAACGCCCACAGGGACTATCAATTAAACGTTGAAGCTTTCACCACAACCGCATTCGCTTTTCGCATTTGGGTTATTAAATTCAAACCCTTCATTCAAGCCTTCTTTAACGTAATCCAATTCAGTGCCATCTAAATACACTAGGCTTTTTTGATCGATTATCACTTTTACGCCGTCGTGCTCAAAGACTGAATCTTCTTCGTTAAGCTCATCAACAAACTCCAGTACATACGCCATTCCAGAACAGCCTGTCGTCTTCACACCCAAGCGTAAACCAATGCCTTTGCCTCGGTTTTCTAAGAATGTTTTAACGCGACTCGCCGCGGTTTCTGTCATTGTGATGGCCATACTGCACCCTAGTTTGTCTATATTGCGAATGGAATAGGAGGATGAACCTCCTATTATATACCGATTACTTATTGTTGGTGTTTTTTCTTGTAGTCAGCTACCGCTGCTTTAATTGCGTCTTCCGCTAGGATTGAGCAGTGTACTTTCACCGGTGGAAGTTCTAGCTCTTCTGCAATTTCAGCATTTTTAATCGCCGCAGCTTCATCAATGCTCTTACCTTTAACCCACTCAGTAACCAGTGAGCTAGATGCAATCGCACTACCACAACCGTATGTTTTAAACTTCGCATCTTCAATAATACCTTCAGGTGTTACTTTGATTTGAAGCTTCATTACGTCGCCACACGCAGGAGCACCAACCATGCCGCTACCTACCGATGGGTCTTCTTTGTCAAATGAACCAACGTTACGTGGGTTCTCGTAGTGATCAATTACTTTTTCGCTGTATGCCATGATAATTTACCTCGAATCCTCTATCTATTTCCTGGGAATAACCTGCGATTAGTGGTGTGCCCACTCAACCGTATCTAGGTCAATTCCTTCCTTGTACATATCCCATAGAGGAGACATGTCGCGCAGTTTAATCACTGCAGTACGAATCTGTTCAATTGCGTAGTCAATTTCTTCTTCTGTCGTAAAACGACCAAATGAGAAACGAACTGAACTGTGTGCTAACTCATCGTTCAGGCCAAGAGCACGTAGTACATATGATGGCTCTAGGCTTGCTGATGTACATGCGCTGCCAGAAGAAACCGCTAGGTCTTTTAGCGACATAAGCAGTGACTCGCCTTCAACGAATGCGAAACTCACATTTAGGTTATGCGGTACACGTTGCTCTAAGTCACCGTTAACCGTTACAGCTTCAAGATCTTTAACGCCATCAAGTAGACGATTACGTAGCGCTAGTGCATGGTCAAAATCTTTCTGCATGTCTTCTTTAGCGACGCGGAACGCTTCACCCATACCAACGATTTGGTGAGTAGGAAGTGTGCCTGAACGGAAACCACGCTCATGACCACCGCCGTGCATTTGAGCTTCCAAACGAATGCGAGGTTTACGGCGTACGTATAGAGCACCAATGCCTTTAGGACCGTAAGCCTTGTGTGCTGACAAAGAAATTAGGTCAATCTTCATTTCTTGAACGTCGATTGGTAGTTTGCCAGCAGACTGTGCAGCATCTACATGGAAAATGATCTTACGCTCACGGCATAGTTCACCGATTGATGAGATATCCTGGATAACGCCGATTTCGTTGTTAACGTGCATGATTGAAACTAGAACAGTGTCATCACGCATCGCAGCTTCAAGCTTCTTAAGATCGATCAGACCATTTGATTCTGGCTCAAGGTAAGTCACCTCAAAACCTTCACGCTCAAGTTGACGACATGGATCTAGAACTGCTTTGTGCTCTGTTTTACAAGTAATTACGTGCTTGCCTTTCTTCGAGTAGAAGTGAGCTGCACCTTTAATTGCAAGGTTGTCTGACTCAGTCGCACCCGAAGTGAATACGATTTCACGTGGATCTGCGTTTAGTAGATCTGCAATTTGCTCACGAGCAGTATCTACTGCTTCTTCTGCCTGCCAGCCGTAGCGGTGTGAACGTGACGCTGGGTTGCCAAACGTACCGTCCATAGTCATGTACTGAACCATTTTTTCAGCTACACGAGGATCAACAGGACAGGTCGCTGAATAATCTAGATAAATAGGAAGTTTCATTCTCTACTCCAATGTAACAGGCAAACCGCTTAAGAGCGGACGTTAACACCGATGGGCGCGGTGCTTGTATTTTTATTAGCAAACCCATGATTAACGGCAAGATCGATATCTTGTCGATCTGAAATTTCTAAGACTTCGTTATCTTTCATCAACTCACCAAGAGTGATGTTATTCAAGAAGTCACTAATGCGTGAACTTAAATCGCGCCATAAGGTGTGGGTCAGACAGCGTGAGCCGCCTTGGCAATCCCCTTTACCATTACATTTAGTAGCATCGACTGATTCGTCCACTGCTGCGATTACTGTACCAATCGCAATCGAGTATGCGTCTTCACCTAAGCGGTAACCACCACCTGGTCCACGAACACTCGCAACTAAACCAGCTTTACGTAACTTAGAGAAAAGCTGCTCTAGATAAGATAATGAAATACCCTGACGCTCTGAAATATCAGCCAGAGGTACTGGGTTTTGCTGTGAGTGCAGAGCCACATCTAACATGGCTGTCACTGCGTATCTTCCTTTAGATGTAAGTCTCATATAACACCATATCCACACCGTTTATGTGGTAAGAATTTTGTCATACCCGACTAAAATGGTCAAGTATTTAATTGACTATTTTAGTCAGGTATTTAACCATCTTAAATATGGGGTTATAAATCACTTGGAGATATGCTTTTCGATCGCAGTCAACACACCACGAAGGATATTTAATTCTTGCGCTTCAGGCCTTGCTCGGTTGAACAAACGACGCAGTTTGTTCATCACCTTACCTGGCTGTGCTTCACTGATAAACTGGGTATCCTTTACCACTTTTTCAAGGTGTGCAAAAAACAATTCCAACTCTTTGTGTCTTGGGTACTCTAACTCTTCTTGCTTGGCGAACTGACTTTGCTCATGCTCTAAATACGCCATACGTATTTCATAGCTTAACGTCTGAACTGCCATTGCTAAGTTGAGTGAACTGTATTCAGGGTTGGCGGGAATACACACGTGATAATGACAAGTTTGAAGTTCATCATTTGTCAGCCCTGTACGTTCGCGACCAAATACCAGCGCAACCGGCGAGTTTTGACCTTCAGAGACAAATTTTTCACCGCATTCTCTAGGTTCAAGCATCGGCCACTCTAACGTGCGCGAACGTGCGCTAGAACCGACAACTAATGCACAATCAGCAACCGCTTCATTTAAGTCATCTACAATTGTGGCATTTTGTGCAATATCGGCTGCCCCTGCGGCCAAAGCAATAGCCTGTTCATCAACGCGACACTGAGGATCAACGAGAACCAGATTCGATAAGCCCATAACCTTCATTGCACGAGCAGCTGAACCGATGTTGCCAGAGTGAGATGTCCCAACGAGGACAACTTTTACGTTGTTGAGCATTAATGATTTCCAAGAGTAAAATTCGAGCCGCAAGATAGTACCATATACCTGAGTAAAATGGTCAGACCCTTTTCGCGATTAAAACTGAAAGTACAAAAACTAACCACTTCCATTTGGCTATTTATCTGGTATACTGCCGCCCGTTTTTCTGTTCTTTAACATCCGTTGGGAAATTAGTATGCATCCAATGCTTAATATCGCTATTCGTGCTGCACGAAAAGCTGGCAATCATATTGCTAAATCTTTAGAAAATGTTGAGAAGATCGAATCTACTCAAAAAGGCACGAATGACTTTGTTACTAACGTAGACAAAGAAGCGGAAACTATAATCATCGATACAATCAAGGCTTCGTACCCTGATCACAGTATCGTTGCTGAAGAAAATGGCGTCATCGAAGGTAAAGACCAAGACGTTCAATGGATCATCGACCCACTGGATGGCACAACCAACTTTGTAAAAGGTTTACCTCATTTTTCTGTATCTATCGCTGTTCGCATTAAAGGCAAAACAGAAGTAGCGTGTGTATACGACCCAATGCTAAACGAACTATTCACCGCTCAACGTGGTGCTGGTGCTCAGCTAAACAACGCTCGTATCCGTGTTAAGCAACTTAAAGACCTTCAAGGCACAGTTCTGGCAACTGGTTTCCCGTACAAACAGAAGCAACACTCTGAATCTTACCTAAAGATCATGTCTGCTCTATTCGTAGACTGCGCTGACTTCCGTCGCACTGGTTCTGCTGCTCTAGACCTATGTTACCTAGCTGCTGGCCGCGTTGATGGCTTCTTTGAGCTTGGCCTAAAGCCATGGGACATCGCTGCGGGTGAATTGATTGCTCGCGAAGCTGGCGCTATCGTTACTGACTTTGCTGGCGGTACTGACTACATGAAATCTGGTAACGTAGTTGCGTCAAGCGCGCGCGGCATTAAAGGCATGCTTAAACACATCCGTGAAAACGGCAATGAAGCAATCCTGAAGTAATTATCTGTACAGCTGATATTTTAAAAACCACTCAATAGAGTGGTTTTTTTATGCCTGTAATAACCTGTAGGCAATAGACTAAAAAGCCCTAAGAACTATCTTAATTATCAATAACAATTAAACAGATAACATTATTGCGTTCAGAACTCACCGATAATCACGCAAATTCATTGATTAAGTTAGTTCAGCAATTATGAAAAGAAGGAGCTTACTAAAAGCATTTCCGCTTACCTTACTTCCCTCTTCACTGCTACAAGGGTGCAATCCTCTGGAGGAACAAGGTAAACGAGCGGCCGATCGTTACATCGAGATTGGCGACCCTCCCTTCAAGAAAACCAACGCATTTTCTCTCCTGTCAGGTAGTCAAATCCCCAACGATACTGTCAACCTCGTCGTGATGGGAGACTCTGGCGTCGCCAATGACGAACAAAAACAAGTTAGCGACATAATAGCCAACTATCACCAGCAATATCCCGTAGATGCGATCATACATACCGGAGATATTATCTACCCCGATGGACTAAGCTCTCCCGATGATACGTTAGGTTATAGCCACTTTGAAGATTATTACCTACGTCCAGAGCTAATGAAAGCCGACTCTCAGCCAGTACCAATATACGCGGTTTTAGGCAACCACGACCATTATGGTGACGCTGATGCAATGATCGAATTTTCCAAGCAACATAGCCAGATACTTCAGCTTCCGTCTCGCTATTACAAAGTAAACACCAAACATGTTGGCATAAGCGGGGTAGAAACTGAAATCTTCTTTCTAGATAGCTACCCGATGACAAAAAACCGCACTCGGTATGAGCAAATTGCCTGGCTAGACCAACAACTCAATACATCAACTGCAGAGAGAAAAATCATTGTCACTCATCACCCTTTACGGGTCTATGGCTACTACCACGATAACACCTACCTGAAAGATACGATTGAAGTATTAGCCGAACAATATGGTGTCTGCGTCTGCCTGGCAGGACACGATCACCAATTACAAATCCAAACCGGCAGTAATGGAATCACCTACTTAGTATCAGGAGGCGGCGGTGCAGCACTGAGATCTTCAGGAGTTGGCAGCGACAGCATTTTCTCAGCAGCTCAACATGGCGCTATCGCGATTCAGATTTCATCAAGTCATATCCGTTATATCCCACTAATCGAATTCAACTCGGAGTATCCAGACTATGAATACTACCGCCAATAAAGTGCTATTGATGGTGATGCTATTGTCTCCGGTTAGCAGTGCTGCCGGACAAATGACAACAATAGACAACTGGTTCGATAACTTCGACGTTCGAGGCTTGCTATCAAAGCAGTCGTTAAGCAGCAACGAAATCCCTTTTCAGGTCAAAGCCAGAATCGACTCTAGCAGTTGGTACGGTCTATACGCCTCAACAATGCTAGCCCATGAGCTGACATTTGTTGATTCAAATAAATTCAATTTGCTACAACTACATGCCCAGATTGGATTCAAATACCAAAACGACTTCAGCAATGCTGGTTTACGTGTAGGGATCTATTCCGGCCGAGAGTATATGTTCCTAAAATCCGGAACCCGACTTAGAACAGAGGACGTTGGGATTTCAGGAGCAATCTTCGGTGAGATAAAAGTCTCAGACAAGCTATGGCTTCATAGCAGCATTGAGCCAGAAAGTTGGTTAGATGGTCTGAACGCCGATCTTATAACCAGTCTGCAATACCAGTTACTCAACACCTTAAGGCTTGGAGGTGTCATTAGTGTCGAACTACGTGATATGAAGTTCTCAGACTATCAGTATGGCGCAGGGGTGAGTCTCAATTACCAGTTTTAAAGTAAGCGTTCACCAGTACCGTGTTGACTAAGTGTTTAGGTAAAAACTCGTGTGTTTAAGATCGAGCACATTTGGGTACGGCTGCTGACGAACAACAGCATTGACTATGCGTGAAAGCGTATCAAGTGACGATATCTTTCGCTTTTTACAAGTTTCGATTAGCGAGTGTAGGCGGTCTCGGAACTTGTCGCCTGCATCCGAGGTAGTGCCGTAGCTGATTTTTCTTTGAATAACAAAGCCACGAAGCCGGCGTTCAGCTTCATTGTTGGTCAATGGTATTTTGGGGTTAGTTAAGAACAACCACAAGCTTGGGCTATGCTCATCCAGTTTTTTGCAGCGACCTTGATAGCGTTGAATTGGTATTTGCTTGCTCCCTTTATTGAGCCAGTAATTAAAACGCTGTCTTATTCGACTTAATCTGTTTAGGTACAGGCTATATTTTATCGTTTCGGACTCCCAACGATGTCGCGTTCGAAAGACCAATTTGCTCAGCATAACAAGTCGTTGGCCTATTTTAGCTGTATGTCCTTTACCTGTGTAATCCGCAATCTGTTGTAGGTTTCGGATCACGTGTGACCAACATAGCTGATGTTTATTTGGTGATATCCAGTTGTAACCACCATATTGGTCACTGACGACAACCCCAGAATAATTGGCGCCCAAAACCGCTTTAGCTG
>NZ_QEWN01000019.1 GCF_006124995.1 Vibrio sp. Hep-1b-8 | reverse complement strand
TGTCAGCGAATCAATCTCTTCACTAAGCTGCTTGTAGTGCACCCAGAGCTTTAAAACGAATGAACGAGTTACATGGGAGAGTTCATTGTTGGGGTCTTCCAGAATCGTCGGGATTGACCCTATTAAACAGGCGCTGCTGGGTTCAGTGACGACACCGTATTCCGCCAGAAGTCCTCGAAGCTGATTCACAGTGGCCGTTCGTTGTTTAACGAATTGACTCCGTATTCTTTGTAACGACTGAATATCTTGTTGCTCAATCGTTTTAACTGCAACAAAATGGATTTTAGGCCGTTGAGATGCCTCAGCAATGGCAATCGCATCATTAGCATCGTTTTTGTTCCCCACTAGCATCGCTTTAACCATTCGAGCAGGTACGAGCTTCACCGTATGCCCAAGCTTTTCAATTGCACGCCCCCAATAATTTGAGCTGTAACAAGCTTCCATCACAACAGTGGTTGGAGCATATTGCCTTAACGTGTCCAACAATCTATTTCGGCGTACTTGGCAATTCGAAACCGGTCTGTTTTGTCGGTCGAATACAGCAATCTGAAACACATTTTTTGCTAAATCGATACTAATAAGCCTATATTTCATGTTGGTCACCTTTATCCTTGATTCTGTCAAAAGTTAATCATGGCACATTGCGATGCCGAGATAGAGGTGACCATCTCATCACACGCCATAATATAAAACCGTCAGCCCTTCCCCTTTGATGCTCTGAAGGTGATACAATCTGCGCATCAGAATTATCGAGAAACTCTATGTTTATCCATCATGTTAACGGCATCGACTGGCTGGTGATTACCGCTTTTGAAGAACTGAAAACCATGTTTATCGAAGACGCTGGAGCGATCCCTTCTTGCTTCTCTAGCGCCAGCGAATTGAGCCTGATTGATCAAGCAAAACGCGCTTATGGCTACCTGCCAACATTGAGTGGAGTCATCACCGATACCGGCACATTTCAAAGTCAGGATAACGAAGAAGATTTAAACCCACAGCTTGCCTGCCTAGTTGAGGGACGTGGTCGGGTGTTTATCTATCACGGTGGCTTTGTCGCTTTTGTCGATGATGAGCAAACCTTTATTACCCGAATGGACTGATAAGTTTTCGGTAAGTGGATATCGGTGAACTCAATGTAGCCGGGTTTTATCTTTAACTCAACGGCAACTGGAAAGTACTCTTAATCTCTTACCGATACATTGGACTGAATCGCGCTCACGCCTTTTACCCGTCTTATTGAGCTGATGCGATCAAAGTATTCATCTAAGTCTTTTGCGACTACCTGAACGATGTAATCTGCGCCGCCAGCTATACAGTGACACATGGTGATCCAGTTTGATTCCGCTACATAATCCTCAAATGGGTCAGTATTTTCCACTTCATGACTGCCCAGAGTCACCAGAGTAAAGCCCGAGACCTGAAAGCCAAGCTTCTTGCGGTTCAGTCTTGCGGCATAACCTTCGATGTAGCCCTCTTGTTCCATTTTCTTCCAGCGTCGCCAGCATGGCGTTTCGCTCAGATTAACTTCTTCCGCTAGCTTGCTGTTGCTGATGCGGCCATCTTTCTGGATACGTTCAAGAATGGAAAAATCTGTACTGTCTAACTCAAAGTTGGTGGATTCTTTCTTTTTCATAGCTCATATGGAAATAATTTGCTCAATTTAATGATTACCATAACCCAGATAGCAATTTTATTCCTGTAGAGATAGGTAGACTGGATCTCATATCGCAACAATGACTTTATGGGAGTGAGCAATGAGTGCTCAGTTAATGACAGCTTTTATGCTGTTCGCAATTTCAATTTCAATGACTCCAGGTGCGGGGAATATTGCTTTAATTGGCCTGTCTGGCCGTTATGGAGTTGGGGCGACATTACCTTTCATTATCGGTAATGCGGTTGGGGTGATCGTGATACTTGTCGGGGCTAGCGTCGGGGTTGCCGGACTATTGAATCTCTATCCGACGTTGTATCTGATTCTCAAATGGCTAGGTGCTGCGTATCTGTTGTACATGGCGTGGGGAATTGCCAATATGGAACTCGACAGTGACGCCAGTGTGAAAAAATCTGGCTTTTTCTCCGGTATATTGGTGCAGATCCTTAATCCGAAAAGTTGGGTCGCATCTATCACAGTATTTTCTCAATTCGTCTCACCAACCGGAAGCTATACGGCTCAAGTGATTTTTATCATTAGCGTCATGGTCGTGACCGGAGTGATTGGTATGTTGGTCTGGGCTTACTTTGGCTCGATGCTGACCCGATTTATTGAATCACCTCGTAAGATGGTGGCAATCAATCGATGCTTTGGCGCTAGTTTGGCTGTTGTCGCGCTATTCGTGGTTAGCCAACCCGGCTTGTAGAGTTAACTAAGGTGTGATAGTGGGTTAGAACAGACCAAGCTTTCGCATATGAAGGCTTGGTCTGTCGTTCGCTCCACGGAGTGGGTTACTGCTTAATTGCTGTACAGAAGCTGACATCTGAGTGTTGAGTCTCTGGGTCGTAGCTGTGGTAAAGCTCGAAACAAGGGCGATCATCGTTTTCCATTCCTGAGCCAACCACGTTATCCATTAAATCATCCCATGCTCTGGAGTACTGGCTATGTTCGGTAATTTTCTGACGCATCACGGCGTATTGTCCACCAGGAAAATCTTGCAGCTCGATATTGTTTGGTACTTCAGTATCTTCAGGCACCATTAAGCAGATATCGGTGCGGCACTTGTCATTTGGTGTGACTTCCGGGTTGTCGTGATAGATAAAAATACAGGTGTTGCCAGCTAAACCTTTCATTCCAGCCCACTGATAGAGACGTTGAGTTGCTTGTTCGTAACCTTCACCGTAAGGGCCTGTCACACGAACGTAAGCGAGTTTAGTAGCATCAAATTGTTGTAGTTCCATTGTCTTGCTCCATATTGTTGGTTCAGAGCCAGTATATGGATCGCTGTTTAGCACTTCGTTTCCATTCTTGCGCAACGTGTGTCCAATCTTGCTGTTTCGTGCCAGCTCAGAAAACTCCTGATAGTTCTCACAGTCTCTGAACGCAGTTGGCGTGACGCCATAGTGCTGTTTAAAGGCCTTTGCCAGACTTTGCGAAGAGGAAAAACCATACTCAAGGGCAATATTGAGTACAGGTTGCTTAGACTTAAACAGATCGTCAGCAGCAGCGGCCAGTCTTAAACGACGAATGTAATCAGCCAGAGTTTCACCCTGAACCGCTTTAAATATGCGGTGAAAATGGTAAGGAGAGAGGTTCGCCAAGGCGGCGACCTCTGGTAGGTTCAGAGGCTGGTTAAAGTGTCTTTCCAGATAGCGAATTACTGGGATCAGCCGTTTTTTATAATCAACGCGCATTGGTTGGTACATCCTTGCTTTACTTGCTAAAAAGCCTACCCCACAGACAGCTTGTTTCAAAGCTATGATTGTATAAATGTATAGCGAGTCTCGACATTTTGCTTCAGACTTCAGCTTAATTTCGTCATTGATAAGGACAATTATGATCGCTTGGAAGCAGCAGTTAGCAGGGTATGAATGGCTGATTCACCAAATCTGGTACTTAGAGGTGGAACCAGGGGAAGTGATCGAGCCTAAACCGCACCTTATTCCCAATCCTCGCGCTCATCTACTGCTTACTCCACAGCAGCAACCTTACGTGTATGACAGTGGGGAAACTCTACTTTCAGGCAAAGGCAGTCATCTCCTAGCGGCTAGTGAACACTTACTCTTACTCGATGACAATCCACCGATCAAACGTATTGGTATCACCTTTCGTCCCGAGGGGCTGTTTATCCTTCAGCATGCGATTAACGTCGTCCAACCGGTGAGCGCAATCAATCAATGTCAGTGGTTTGACTGGCTGACTCCACTGTTTAACGCGGAATTTCAGCAAGGGCTTTGGCAACAGAATACCAGAGAATCACTGGTCGACTATCTGCAGAGCCATTTTGCGTCCCTGTCTCTATCCCTACCTCAAAGCAAGTCGTTTATCGCAGTGCAGAAAGCGGTTCAGGAGATGGATAAGCAAACTGTAATGACACCTGACGTGATGTTGGATGTTGAAGCGCTTGCCAGCCAATGTGCCTGCTCTAGGCGTACTCTTGAGCGCAGTTTTAAGCAGGTCGTGGGATTAAGCGTCAAGCAATACCAGAAAATGGCACGTTTAGAGCAGATGATTCTGGCGCTTTATCAGCAGCTTAGAAAAACGCCGGGTAACTATATGAAAAGACGTGACTTGACCATAGATATCTACGGAGACTTTGAGTAATCGCACCAATCCAGATTGTCGCAAAAGTCCAATTATTCTCTCGACTGCTGCGCTACTATCTCTGGCAGATAACGAGGTAAAACATGTCATATCAAAAACTAAAACAAGGTCAAGCTATTGCGTTTAGCGAGTCACTGAATATTAAGTTGATTCAAGCATCTGATCTGGCCGATATTATCGAGATGCTTAACGATGATAAGGTCAATCCGTACCTGTTCTTTGCTCCAGCCGAAAACAGCCTGTACCAGGGTTTCTTTGGTCCTATCATCGACAACACAGCACAGGCGATTAAAGACGGACTCTGGCCCGATAATCCAACATTTGTTATTCGTGACCACCAGGATAACTACATGGGTATGACAGCGATAACGCAAGTGATGTTTTTAACCGGCAATTACGAAGTGGGTTACCAGCTGCCTGTTTGTGCCTGGGGGCTGGGCATTGCAACCCGAGCATGTCAGATGATGACTGAGCTAGGGTTCACCGAACTGGACGCACATAAGGTAAGTGCAGATTGCTACGCGGAAAATGTCGGCTCTTACAAAACTCTTGAGAAGTGTGGCTTCGTTCAGGAGGGACGCCAGAAAGACTACTATAAGCTTGAGCACGGTTTTGATGACAAGCTCTATTACGGCATTACTGCCGAGCAGTTCAGTGCATTAAACCGCTGACAAAGCAAAAGGCCGTTAAATACCTTAGTCGGGTTTAACGGCCTTTTTGTATCAAGTGCTTAGTTAGCCTGATTCTGGCTCTGAAGCTTCTCTTTCGCTTCTTCAACTTTAGAGAAGTCCAATCCCAACTCTTCAACCGCTTCTTTGATTAGCGCAGGGTTTTGCATTACCTGAGCCATCAGCATTTGAAGTTTGTCTTGTGGTAAGCCCAATTGACTGATAGTTGCCATTGCAGCAAAAGGGTTTTGTGTCAGAGTCTGAAAAATCTCGTTGATTTGTGCGTCGCTGATGTTGCTTTCTTTTAGCAGTGCAATAATCGGATTCATCATGTTTCCTTTTTAGTTGGTACTCATTTCGCCAGAGTTTAGCACTGGTTCGGGTACGATTGAACTCCCAGCCAGCAGGATTCCAATGCTACTTTGTCGGGCGATGTTAGTCGCAGATATAAAAAAGCTCGAGTCGGGCTCGAGCTTTATAGTGTAAATCTTGGTTCAGCTTAAACGTAGTACGCTTCTACTTCGCCTTTAAGTTGGATAAGCATAGGGTTACCGTAACGGTCCTTTGCTTTTGGCGAAGCAACTTTAATCCAACCTTCGCTAACGCAGTACTCTTCAACGTCAGTGCGCTCTTTACCTTTGAAACGAATACCGATTTGGTGATCGAAGCACTCTTTGACAAAGAAAGGGCTGCGTGGGTTACCTGATAGGCGATCTGGTAGAGCTGGTTTAGCTGTATCTGTCATGTTTGCGACCTTGAAGTCCGTAAAAAAAGTGCGTTATTGTAGTCAGTGCTTGATTTGGATTCAAGCCTGTCCTTTTTCTAGCGGGCATTTAACGCCGGCTATGTTTTAGCGTATTGTTAGTTCGCCCGTTGCCCCTAGTTATTGCAACGTTCTGGCGAGATTTTCCATTGATGGTATGTGTAAAAGGTTGCATTATATCAATGGTCATCGGTTGTTAAATATCGTGGATAAGAACGCTACTTCTATTATGGGTTATCACATTATATGAAATTGAATGCGACCTTGAGACGCAAAGAAATTCTGAAGTTTATTCAGAATACTCAAAAAGGGGATGTCAATTATTTTGCGCAGCAATATGGGGTTTCTGAAGTAACGATTCGCAATGATCTCAATTATCTTGAGAAACAAGGCTGTGTAAAAAGATGTTATGGGGGCGCACTGCTTAATAACCAGTTTGCTTTTGAGCGTCCATTGAATGATAAGAAGCAGCTCAACAGTAGTATCAAAGCTAAGCTCGGTGAATACGCTGCATCTCTTATTGCGGATGGCGATAAGGTCATTCTTGACTCAGGTTCAACGACTGAGCAGATTGCTTACCATCTTGACTCTAAGCATGATCTTGTTGTCATGACCAACGGCATCAATATCGCTTACCACCTTGCCAACAAAACGAATGTCACTGTGATGGTGGCTGGTGGCACGATGCGTAAAAATTCCTACTCAGTTCATGGTGTCGGTGGAGAAGACTTAGTTACTGGCTATAGGTTTAATAAGTTGTTCTTGGGAGTTGATGGGTTTGATAAATCGGCTGGAATTACCACTCCACATCAAGGTGAGGCTGATATTAACCGGAAAATGTTAGAGGCTACTCAAACCGTTATTGCGGTAACGGATTCGTCGAAATTTGACCGTCAAAGCTTTTGCCTGATTGCTCGTCCAGAACAACTTAACATATTAATTACTGATAGCGGTATCCCTCAAAACTATGTGGACCACCTCACAGCATTAGGTGTAGATGTTCATATTGTTGCCTAATCTCGTTCCTTATTATTCCTTCATAAATCTATTTTAGTGCTTATAAAAGTGACTTTTTTAACCAGCCAAACACCGGCTGGTTTTATTTTTATAGCGCTATAAAAATTCATTGATGCTCCAGTTTGTGATCTAAGACAGATTGCATTTCGAAACCTAATGAATTGTACCCAATTAATTGTTTCTTTCAGTTATCAAATAGTGAAAACCAGCTTTCATGGTACTTACAAAGTGCAAATTTTGGTCAAGAGTGAAAGTCTAGTCTTTCACTCTCTCTGAAGTGAAACGTTTTTTGGGTTTAAATCGAAAGGAAACTGACTGTGATCTAGCTTTCACTTTTCCTTAGTCTGTCCTGTTTTAATACCAATCAAAAGGAAATCGAAACATTTCATGCACCAAGTGAAATGTAACGAAAGAGGATTTGGTAAATGACCAGTGCGGAACGAAGACAGCAAATTTTGGCATATATATGCAGCCATGGTTCTGGAAAAGTGGACGAGTTTGTCGAGCAGTACAATGTTTCTGCGGTCACTATTCGTCATGACCTGAATTTGCTCGAGAAAGAGGGCTGTGTATTTCGTTGTTATGGTGGTGCAACACTTAACCCTAACTTTGCATTCGATCAGCCTCTTTATCGCAAAGACCAACTTAACCGAACTGCTAAGCAGTCGATCGCTCAAGTAGCTGCTGACCTTATCCATGATGGCGAAGCGGTTATCTTAGATTCAGGGACTACTATAGGCTTAATGCCACAGTACCTCGCAAACAAACAGCAATTGGTTGTTATGACCAATGCACTTAACACTGCTTATCAACTTAGCAAGCTTGAAAACGTCGATCTTCATGTTGTGGGTGGCAGTCTTCGTCGTGCGTCATGTTCATTAACGGGTAATCACGGGGAGCAGCAAATTCGCTCTTACCTATTTGACAAACTTTTTCTCGGTGTAGATGGATTCGATCTGCAAGCCGGTGTAACTACCCCAGACACTCAGGAAGCACAAGTCAATCGAGCTATGTGCGAAGTTGCACGTCAAATTGTTGCTGTTACCGACTCAAGCAAATTTGGCCGCAAGAGCTTTTGCATGATCCGTGCAGCACACCAAATCGATGTGTTGGTCACTGACAGCAATATTCCCCATGCAACGCATCGCGCTCTTCTCGAAATGGGTGTTGACGTGATTATTGCCGACCAAACCGTTAACTAGGAATCAAAATGAAAGCGTTACTTTCTCTAATTGAACAGCATAAGCAAGGCCGAGCAACGGGTATTTACTCTGTTTGTTCCGCGCATCCGCTCGTTCTTGAAGCTGCGATTAAACAAGCGACACAAGATCAACAACTGGTGCTGATAGAAGCGACGTCTAATCAGGTCAATCAGTTTGGTGGCTACACAGGGATGACACCACAAGACTTTTCCAGTCACGTGCTCTCTTTAGCAGAACGTCTCAATTTCCCTGCAGAAAAAGTGGTGTTGGGTGGCGATCACCTTGGCCCAAACTGCTGGCAAAACCTGTCTGCAAGTCAGGCTATGGAATATTCAGCTCAGATGATCCATGACTACGTTTGTGCAGGGTTTAAGAAAATTCACCTCGATTGTTCAATGCCATGCGCGGATGACCAAACTCCGCTAAGTGAAGAGATCATGGCACAGCGGGCCGCACAGCTATGTGTGGTTGCGGAGCAGGCTTGGAGAAGTGTTGGTGGTGAAGCACCCGTATATGTCATCGGTACAGAAGTACCGACTCCGGGTGGTGCTCTGGAATCGTTGCAGGATGAGTGTATTGAAGTAACTCAACCCGAGCAGGCGTTGGCAACATTGGATGCCCATCATCAGGCATTTAGCGATGCTGGACTGGGTTATGTTTGGCCACGAGTGATTGGTTTGGTTGTTCAGCCAGGTGTTGAGTTTGACCACCATATGGTGCACCACTATCAGAGTGACGAAGCGCAGTTGCTGAGTAAGATAATAGACAGTCAGCCCCACATCGTGTTTGAAGCTCACTCTACCGATTATCAGAATCCATCAGCATACCGTCAACTTGTGAACGACCATTTCGCTATTCTCAAAGTGGGTCCAGCTCTAACTTATGCATTGAGAGAAGCTCTATTTGCCTTGAGTGATATTGAAAATGTCCTGTTTAGTCAGTCAGAAAGCTCAAATCTAAAACAAATCGTTTTAGGTCAAATGCTTGAATGTCGAGGACATTGGGAAAAATACTACTCAGACAATCCACGGAAGCAACTAATCGATTTACAGTTCAGCCTTAGTGATCGTATTCGTTATTATTGGTCAAATGATGTGGTAACGCATGCCGTAAACAAAATGATGGCCAATTTAAATGCGATAAGTATCCCACTTACCATGCTAAGCCAGTATCTGCCAAAACAATTCGATGAGGTAGTTTCTGGAAATATTGAGAATAAGCCCAAAGAGATAATTCTTAATAAAATCATGAAAGTTATTGAAATTTATAATAAAGCATGTGTTGTGAGGTAATAATGCTATTAAATAGAACAATTGAAGAACTAGAGAATCTTGAAGCGATCAACACTGCTAAAGAGATACATCAACAACCACGAAAGTGGCGAGAGCTTGCCCAGTCTCTAGTTGAACAAAAAGCTGAGATAGAAGCATTCGTAAACAAAATAGGAAAACCTGATTTGCGGGTGATTCTAACTGGTGCAGGTACGTCGGAGTTCGCTGGTACTGCATTGGCGTTACATTTAGACAAGAAATGCCGTTTCACAGTTGAAAGCATTGCCACAACAGACCTTGTGAGCAACCCTGAGGAGCACTTGGACGCCTCTCGCCCTACTCTTCTTGTTTCGTTAGCCCGTTCAGGGAATAGCCCTGAGAGTTTAGCAAGCAAAGAACTAGCAGATCAATGTATAGATCAAATCTATCATTTAATTCTAACGTGCAATAAAGATGGTGCTTTAGCTAAGTCCTGTAAAGGTAACGATAATGAACTTTGCATTATAATGCCTCCTGGTACTAATGATTTGTCCTTTGCTATGACTTCTAGTTGCACGTGTATGCAGCTCTCTGCATTAATTATACTTTCTGAGTCAATCGACAAGTGTATTAAGCAAGTCGAAGTTGTTGCGAGCATATGCGAATCACAGTTTGATGAGATGCATAAGTTAGCATGTAACGTTGCTGCATTAGACTTTGAACGTTTGATTTACATTGGTTCTGGTGACTTGAAAGGCACTGCACAAGAAGCAGCACTAAAACTACTTGAATTATCCGCTGGCAAAGTTGCGACTTACTTTGATAGTTCACTAAGTTTTAGACATGGGCCAAAATTTACTATTAATGAAAAAGCTGTTGTCATACATATGTTGTCACCAGCAGCGTATACTAATTTATACGATGTGGATCTAGCTAATGAGCTAATCGCTGATGACGTAGCAATGAAAGTGGTTACGCTTTCTACTTGCCCAACTGAGAAATTCTCCTCTCCCTCGTTAATATTTGATATCCCCAATCTCGCTCCTGTGTGGGCAAATTTCCCCTATTTGCTTTTTGCACAGTTACTTGGCTTTGAAAAATCCATTGAGCGTGGTTTATCACCAGATAACCCCTGTCCTTCCGGTGAGGTAAACCGCGTTGTTCAAGGCGTCATTATTCATAAATATAACTAACCTTAAAGGAACCCTACATGCCTATTGAATTAACTCGAATAGACAATCGACTACTTCATGGTCAAGTTGCTGTGACATGGAGTCACCATGCTAATGCCAACCTCATCGTTATTGCAGATGATGAAGTTGCTCAAGATGAAATGGCTAAGAATCTGATGGCGATGTCGGCAGGTAATACAGACTCTCGTTTTTTTAGTATTCAACAAACGATTGATGTCATTCAAAAAGCGTCTCCAGAACAACGAATCTTTCTAGTGGTTCGTAATCCACAAAACGTTCTACGCCTCGTCGAAGGTGGTGTACCTATCACAAACTTGAACATTGGTAACATGCACTTTGAAGAAGGTAAAAATCAGGTACACATCACTGTGTCACTGGATAGCGATGATATGGCTGCATTCGCAAAGCTTAAAGAGTATGGAGTGACTATGAGTGTTCAACGTACTCCTAGCGAAGAAAAGCTAGACATCTTTGAACTGGCATCTGAGGTAGCATAATTATGTTTGAAGTTATACTTATTGGCCTGTGGGCTGCTTTTGCTGGCGTCGACTTTTATAGCGGTCAATTCTACATTGGTCGTCCTATCGTTACTGGTCCTGTGATTGGCCTTATTATGGGCGATTACCAAACTGGTTTGGCCGTGGGGGCTGCTCTTGAGCTTGCATGGCTCGGCCTAGTTCCACTAGCCGGTGCTCAACCACCTAACGTAACAATCGGTGCTGTTATCGGTACTGTATTTGCGATCAAAGGAAACTTTGAGCCTGAAGTCGTTGTTGGCATCGCACTTCCGTTCGCAATTTTAATGCAGCAATTAATCGTTCTTCAGTTCACTTGGATGTCAGGAATGATGCACAAAGCTGATGAGTTTGCAAAGGATGCTAATACGGTAGGCATAGCTAGGGTTAACTATGCAGGTTTGATTGTTCTCGGGCTACTGTATTTCGTAGTTGCGGTGCTTCCTGTCATTTTCGGTGAGCAAGTTGCTATAGCAATCATCGAATATGTCCCAGCAAGTGTAATATCTGGCCTTAAAGTGGCAGGAGGTTTAATGCCTGCTCTTGGTTTTGCAATGCTTCTTAAGATGATGTTCAAAGCTCAGTTCATCCCGTACTTTGTGGTTGGTTTTGTGGCTATTACGTACCTTAACATGCCAATTCTTGCTATCGCAGCCGTCGGAGTATCGGTCGCATGGCTTGATTATATGAATGGTAAAAAATCAAGTACAGCAACCCCATCTTCTCAAGGAGGCATCTAATCATGACTGATACATTATCCGAAAGCGTCAAGTCTAAGACCGAAGAAGCTCAAGAACAAATGTTGCCTAAGCGTGTAAAATACAAAGTCCTACTACGTCAACTTTTTTTACAGGCTTCGTTCAACTACGAACGTATGCAGGCTTGTGGTTGGCTATGGGCGCTGTCTCCGGCACTTAATCACATCCACAAAGATGACAAAAAACGTCTAAGTGAATCAATGCAAGGCCACATGGACTTTTTCAATACGCATCCATACTTGGTTACGTTCATGCTTGGTGTTGTTGCTGCCATGGAGCAAAGCAAGCAAAAAGTTGAAACTATCCGTTCGTTCAAAGTTGCTGCTATGGGCCCACTAGGTGGCATTGGTGATGCGATGTTCAACTTGACGTTAAAGCCCATTATGGCAGCGATTGCGGCTTCACTCGCAGTAGATAATGTGGCCATTGCACCTCTATTCTACCTTATTGCGCTGAATGTTCCCCGTCTCGCTATCCAGATCCCTTTGTTTAGCTATGGATACAACACTGGTATTAAAGCTCTATCAAAGCTTAAAGACCAAACTGTTGCTATGTCTAAAGCGGCCACTATCGTTGGTATCACCGTAATTGGAGCAATGTCAGCTAAATTCGTTAAGCTGTCTACAACTGCCTCCATCGGTTACGCAGACACAGTATTTAGCATTCAAACCGATCTTCTAGATAAGATTGTGCCAAATATTCTTCCGCTACTGTTCGTTATCGCGACATACAAAATTCTCATGAAGGGCGTATCACCAACGAAGATTATTCTTGGAATGATTGCATTCGGTGTACTTGGCTCTTATGCAGGAATTCTTTAACCAACTTTATAGCCCTTTATCTATCGTGCTCCCTCCCTCGATAAGGGGCTATTTCCTAATCTAACTTTTTGGAGTTAATAGTGATTAATACATATCTCGACATTGCTAAAGATCTCATCACTAGAGTTCGTGATGAAGAAGGTCACAAGATTGAGCTAGCGGGTAAGAAAATGGCCGATGCTCTAGAACAGGGCAAGCTAGTTCATGCATTTGGTGGACATCTCAACCTTTATCCCCAAGAACTATTCTATCGTGCAGGTGGTATCGTGCCAATTAACCCTATCATGCCACCTGCTCTTATTGCGCAACCAGGCAGTCACCTATACCAGAAGCACTTAAACCGTGATGAAAACTTCGCGAAAATGATGGTTGCTCAACAAAACCTAAACAAAGGAGACATTCTTGTCGTGGCATCAATCGCAGGTAAAACGCTCACAGCGATTGAACTTGCCAAGACGGCTCAAGAAAAAGGCGTCTTTGTTATTGCTATTCAATCTATCCCATTTAGCTCTCAAGTCGAATCAGGCCACAGTTCTGGAAAACTTGTTGGTGACTATGCAGACGTTGTTATTGACTGTAAAGCACCTTATGGCGATGCAGTCTTAGATCTTGGTAACGGTAAGAAAGCAGCGGCTATCTCTTCTGTGGTTGGCTTCTCAATTGCACAAGCTCTTGCTACTCAAGCGGTTTGCGAGCTCGGTGAGCGCGAAATCACACCACCAGTTTATGTCAGCTCGAACTTAGACAAAGGAGATGCGATCAACAAGCGTCACCTTGAGAAGTATCACGGCGTAGTTAACTTCCTATAAGGGCAAATGAAATGTACACAGAGTATCTAAATAACGTGTTGAAATTGCTGGATAACGTAGCAGAGAACCAGGCCAGCCTAATGCTAGAAACAGCACAAGTAATTGCTGATGCCATCGAGAACAACGGTCTAGTGCATGTTGTGGGGTGCGGCCATTCTCAAATGTTCGCTCAAGAACTATTTCATCGCGCAGGTGGCTCAGTTGCAGTAAACGCAATCCTTCCCTCTGCACTTTGCTTAGCCCCTTATGCCCCAATGAGCACTTGGGCTGAGCGTCAATGTGGCTTAGCTGAAGTTGCATTAAATGGTGAAAAAGACATTCGTGAAGGCGATGTACTTATTGTTGTATCAACTTCAGGGCGTAATGCGGTTCCTATCGAGTTTGCAATGGAGGGTCAAAAGCGTGGTCTGAAGGTTATCGCTTTAACGTCAACTGCATTTAGTGGCGCTACATCTAGTCGACATCCTTCTGGTAAGAAACTAGCAGAGTGCGCAGACATAGTATTGGACAATCCCGGTGAGCCAGGTGATGCGACTGTCCAAGTACCGAACAGTGATTTCAAAACCGGCTCAACGTCTTCTGTTATGGGCTTCGCAATTCTTAACTCAATTATGGGGACAGCGAACAAGCTTCTCGTGGAGCGCGGTTATGAAGATCTCATCCTAGCAAGTGTCAATTCAACTGGTGCAGTAAACAATGATGAAGTCCTTGCAAAACGTCAAAACAGACTAACTCTGTTTAATTAGAGGGCGGGGCGACTTTTTAAGTCGTCCATTTATTTGGAACAGAACTACGAAATATAACATTTTACCAAAACTGATACCCGTAATAGTGCTTGGGGCCTCATGTCAAGCTTTAGCAGTAGATTATCACTAGAGAGTCGCAGAAGGTGAACTTGCGAGTGATCGTATTGAGAAATCAATTCGAGTTCGTGAGAAGTCTGGTCGTTATGTTCGTTTTGTAGTTCTTCAAGATGCAACAGAGCGCAAGTTTGCAAGTGCTGCTGAGATTAGAGTTATTTATCGAAAGTAGTGATTACAATTTGGTTGCTTAGTAGCCCATATAGGAGATTTTATGATTGCAGTTATTTTAGTAGGGCATGGTCATTTTGGGTCTGGTTTAGGTGAGGCTGTTGAACAGGTATTAGGCCCACAAAGAAAATTCCACAAAATTGATTTTCCAGAGGGAGTGACGGTGCCCCAACTAGAAGAAAAAATGATTGCGAGTTTTGAGAAATTGTACAACCCAAGTGGCGTTGTTTTCTTATGTGACCTGCTAGGTGGAAGCCCTTTCCGTGTTGCATCGACTATTGCGGTTAAGCACAAAAACGTAGAAGTTATTTCAGGTACAAATATGCAAATTTGTGCCGAACTTATGCTTGAGCGTGATGAGCTTGAATTAAATGAATTTCGCAACCTCGCTCTTCTTGCTGGACCAAGGGGAATCACAAGTCTTCATACAGAATGGCTAAAACAAAAAGCGTCTGATAAGAGTGTCAATGAATATGGAATATAGAGACATTATAGGCTATCAAGCAGCCTTCGTCTTAAAAGATAGCCAATTGCTAGAAGACCATGTAGTGCTTGTCAATAAGAGGACGAAACGAATCATTAGCGTGGTTCCTGTTAAAGACGCGCCAGCAATTGAGATTCGTAACTTTGGCAACAAATTGATAATGCCAGGTCTAATTGATACTCACACTCATGGTGCTATGTCATTCGACACAATGGACGCTAGTCATCACTCGTTGAATGAGATGTCGAAATTTTTTGCAAGCAAAGGTGTAGTTGCGTTCACTCCCACCACTGTAACGGCTCCTGATGAAAAAATAGTCAATGCAATTAGTCAAGTCAGAGACAGCATGTTGTTGGGTGTTGATGGTGCTGAGATATTGGGTACCTATCTTGAGGGACCATTTTTGGGCTACGAAAATAGAGGGGCTCACCCATTAGAGCTCTTGCAGAACCCATGTCTAAAAAAACTTGAAGAATGGATTGATATTTCTGATGGAACGATTGTCGCAGTCGCTTTAGCTCCTGAGCTAAAAAACAGCCAAGAAATAGTCAACTTCCTTCACGAGCGCAATATCAACACAATGTTAGCGCATACAAGCGCTGATTATGAGTGCTGTAAAAGATTATTAGATAACAACGCAACAGGGATTGTCCATTGCTATAACGGCATGACTGGTTTACACCACCGCGAACCCGGTGCAGTTGGTGCTGCGTTAACTCACAAAAGTGCTTTTGTGGAATTAATCGTTGATGGCCATCACGTTCACCCAGCAGCTGTTGATGTTGCTTATCGATGTTGTGGTGACAATCGACTTGTTCTTATCACGGACTCTATGTGTGCAGCAGGCATGCCTGATGGCGAATACAAGCTTGGGGAACTGGATGTAAAAGTCACAGAGAGTGTATGCAGAACGGAAGCAGGCGGTTTAGCCGGTAGTACGCTAACGCTAGATGCTGGGATAAAAAATCTAGCTAAAATGCTTGATAATAGGTTTGTGGATATCTGGCATACAGGTTCTGAAGTACCTGCCAAAATGCTAAACAGGGAAGAGGATTTCGGAAGAGTCTCAGCAGGCAAGATAGGTTCATTTGTAGTAGTCCCTCTTGAGAAAGAGTTATCCATATTTGCCACCATTGTTAATGGCAAAGTAGTTTATGAGAGAGAAGAGATTTAATTATGTATCTAGTTTCCAATAAAAAAATGTTAACACTGGCTCAGGAAGAGCGATATGCTGTCCCTGCTTTTAATATTCATAACCTAGAAACGTTGCAAGTAGTCGCTGAAACCGCAGCTGAGCTATCTTCGCCTATAATCATTGCTGGCACAGAAGGTACTTATACATATGCGGGTACCCAATTTTTGGTCGATATTTGTAAGCGTGCAGCCATCGAATATAATATCCCCATTGCATTGCACCTAGACCATCACATGAGCGCAGATGACGTTAAGAGCAAGATTTTGATGGGTGTCCGTTCCGTCATGATTGATGGCAGTCATTATGATTTAGATGAGAACATCAGACTTACTCGGAATGTAGTGGAGTTTGCTCGTAAATACGATGTAAGTGTAGAAGCTGAATTAGGCCGCTTAGGTGGTAGAGAAGACAATGTGGTGGTTAGTGATGAAAATTCATATCTTACAGACCCTATCACCGCTGCAAAATTCGTCGAAGCTACAGGTGTAGACAGCCTTGCTGTTGCTATCGGTAGTGCTCATGGTATGTATGAGGGAGAACCAACATTAGATTTGGCTCGTCTATCGGCTATTCGTGATAAAACAGATTGTCCATTAGTACTACACGGTGGTTCAGGGCTGCCAGACCTAGTAGTAAGGAGTGCAATTGAGCTGGGCATTACTAAAGTAAATGTTGCGACAGAACTTAAGATAGCATTCTCTAACGCAGTAAAAGAGCATTTCTCCAATAACCCTAAAGCCAACGATCCCCGTTACTACCTAGAGCCAGGTAAAGTAGCCATGAAAACACTTGTGAAAGAGAAAATTCGTATGTGTGGAAGTGAAGGTAAGTTGCGCTAATGGAATGTTATGCCCCTAACGGGGCATTTTGGGGAAAAAATGGATTTTCTAGGAATTATATTATCCTACTTTGATGCGTTTGATGCTGTAGTCAATTTGGGGTTTGGTGTTTTGATTGGATTATGTCTTGGGCTCACTGGTGTTGGTGGCGGCGTACTAATCATTCCTATTCTTCAAGTGTTTTTTGCAATGGATGCTGTTATGGCGGTGGGAACTGCGAGTTTGATATCATTTTTGGTCAAGATTGGTGCGAGCTTTGGTCATATAAAAGCAGGGAACATAAAATGGAAAGAAGTGGGGTTTGTTTTATTAGGAGCAATTCCATGTGTTTTAATGACGACCAATCTGATTATATTTCTGAATCAATCTGAACGCTATTCTTCTTGTGTCAATCATGTAATAGAGTTAGCAATTGTTATGATGATGTTGGTATCACTATGCTCATTGTACAAACAAAGTAAGAAAGGAATTGTCAATGTTAAATCAGTCTCTCCTCGAAATTACATTTCAGTCGCAATTGGAGGTGGTTGTGGGGCTGTACTAGGTTCAACAGGAATTGGGGGCGGGGTTGTGCTGTTACCAGCTTTTAATGCTCTACTTGGTGTCGAGATCAAAAAAGCCATTGGCTCTTCGGTTGTAGTGGCATTAGTGCTTTCTGCAGTGACTGCTCTGAATTACAGCCGAGAAGGTCAAAGTGATTTACCAGTGGCCTTATATATTACATTTGGAGCATTAACTGCGATGCCTGTGGCAATGAGATATGTTAAAACTATTACTTCTGTTCAGTTATATAGATTAACTATTGGTGTAATATCAGTAGCTCTTGCAATGGTGTTGTTATTTCGGTAGTTAAGTATGGCTTTGTTTCCTAAATCATCTGATCAGCTAAGTTCACTCAAATACTTAGACCAATGGTCAAGCCTCGCTGCAAAACAACTAACTGGAAGCAGTATAACCAAGCTTTAATCAATCGTGGTTCGCTGACATTTTGGATTGATGAAGATGCAATCCAACACTGGAAACAGAGTAAGCAAGGTAATCGTGGAAGGCCTCGTTTGTTTAGTGAAGAGATCTAGGACATCCGCACTAAAGTAGATCACGGAATTCGTTCTGTGATGATTGATGGTTCTCATCATGCGTTTGACCAAAACATAGAAATCGTCCGTTCGGTTGTCGAATACTGCAATCGATTTGACGCTAGTGTTGAGGCTGAACTTGGCCGCTTGGGTGGTCAAGAAGATGATCTGATTGTCGATTGCGCTGATGCGCTAATGACCGATCCTGCATCAGCAGCAGAGTTTGTTCGCCGTACAGGAATTGATTCGTTAGCAGTGGCAATTGGGACCGCCCACGGCTTGTACAAAGCAGAACCAAAGCTTGATTTTGACCGTCTGGATAAGATCCGAACCGTGGTTGACATTCCGCTTGTTTTACACGGTGCTTCAGGTGTACCTGATGAGATGGTTCGTCGCTGTATTGATTTAGGTGTGTGCAAAGTCAACGTGGCGACTGAACTGAAAATCGCCTTCTCAAATGCCGTTAAGCAGCATTTTGCTGAACATCCGGATGCGAATGATCCGCGCAAATATATCACTCCAGGTAAAGCTGCGATGAAACAAGTGGTGATGGATAAGATTCATATGTGTGGTAGTGAAGGTAAGCTTTAGCTTTCATCTATTTTGGTAAACTCCCCCCCTATAGTGTGTTTACCTGGGTGCTAGGCTTTCTAGCACCCTTTTATCATTTAGTCTTATTCGACACCTACCAATATAGAGAATCGTGCGATTTCCTATTGCATTCCTTTTAAATATTGAGTGTTCGAGGTTGGATGAATCGCTGCGGTCAGCGCAGAGATCTGTGGTTCGCTTATATCGTCTAATAGTTTGAGAAATTTTCCGACCAAATTGAGCTTACTTGTCGCCACCCTAGTTTCAGTCTCAATATCTCGAAGATCGATCAGTACATCTGTGAAAAGATGTGGTAAGTCTGTCAGCACCTGAAGATTGAGTACATTGTGCTCGCTGTAAATCGAATTGTGGCTACCTCTGTGCTTCTGTACCACATAAGGGTTGTCTTTGAGGTTGATGATGGATGTGCGTTTTTCACAGCGCTTGAGGCAACCTTTGTTGACCTTAATCTTGCGGCATCCTTCCGTTTGCTGGAATAGACACTGGCGGCTGGTCAGCAGAGTGTTTGGGTGGTAAATGCTGTAATAGCTGCGCATGTTGTGAGGTCGTTTGATATGACGCATCTGCTTCATATTTAACTCATTAGAGATAAACGCCCCGCAGGCCGCGAACTCTTGTTGCAAGCACTTGAATGAGTAGGAGTTGACGGTGTTCATCTGTGGCCCTGCTACCCAAGGCAATTCTAGGGTTTTGGCAAGCATACCGACGCCGGAGTTATTGGTGATCAACAGTTGCGGCTTGATGGCTTGCAAAAATGCTCGTGCTGCTTGGTAATCATCACCGATTAAAATCGCTGGAAACCAAGGTTTGAGGTTCGGATTGGCTTGAAAAAGGGCCACCATAGCCTCCAGTTCATCGGCTAGTCCCATCGGCATTTGGTAGTACACGTCAATATCTGGGTTGTCACACAGTGCGACTTCTTCGTTCGAAGAGATGAGAACAGATAGCCTTGGCGATGCTGCCAGTGCTTCAGCCTGAACCAAGGGTGGTAAGACGGGAACATCTACCGCTCCTTTTAGGCTACTGCCAGTATTGTCAGTTTGTTCGAGGTTGAAGCTCTCAGTGGCGGCTGCGACTTTTTCTATGATGGCTGTTTTATCATCGTACAGTGTTTTCTTAACCTGCTGGACTTCTTCTACGGTCTTACATTGATAAATTTTAGAGAAATGTTTTACAGCGTGATCGCGTGGATTATCGATATACATCGATTTACCGAAATCTCCTTGCAAGAAAGCATTGGAAAAGTCTCGGTTGAACACGGTGTAAAGCTCTCTCGTGTCACTTGAAAGCTCCACACCATCACACAGGCGATCGATTTGCTGACGCCAGTTGTCGACGACCGTATAAACATAATGGGATTTTTTGATCCGTCCTTCGACTTTAAGCGAATACACACCGGCTGCTGCTAAGGCTTCAAGATCGCCAAAGGCTGAGTTGTCTTTCATGTTGAGCGGGTAGTGATGCCCTGTGTTAGTTGGCTGATATTGTTCTCGGCATGGTTGGCTACAGCGGCCACGGTTACCCGATGCTCCGTTACGTGCAGAACTGATGTAGCAAATACCAGAAAACCCGATGCAATAGGAACCGTGGACAAACACTTCCATCATCACGTTATGCTGACGGCCAAACTGAGCCAAGTGACAGATCTCATTGATATTGAGTTCGCGTGAAAGATTGACGCGACTTGCCGTTAGTTGGTTGAGAAATAGGATCTGTCCTTCGTTATGGGTATTCAATTGGGTCGAGGCATGAACATCCAGATCAGGAAAATGATGTTTTAAGATGTAGCCAAGGCCAAGATCCTGAACAATGACGCCATCAATGCTGGTGGTGTTGAGTTGGCTGAGTAAGCGCACGATTGCTGGAATTTCGCTCTCAAGAATTAACACGTTGAGCGTCAGGAAGATTTTGCAGTTGTGCTGATGTGCGAGGCGAAGCACTCCGTTTAAGTTGGCCAATGTTAGATTGGTCGCTCGGTTGCGAGCGTTGAATCGATCAAGCCCACAGTATATCGCATCCGCTCCAGCGGCAATCGCAGCTTTAATAGAGTCAATATCTCCCCCTGGGGCCAACAACTCAAATTGATCGCGTGTCACTACTCGCCTCTTAGATAAAATCGAAAATGAGCACGCATTCTACGGGTTTCAGACTCCTGCTGCGGTACTAGTTAACCTTTTATTAATCTGGGTCAAAAACAAATGGTGGCTTTCGCGAGTTTTGAGGATGAATGAATCTATAGAGACCGAGTTGCGTGAGTGAGGCCTCTTTTCTGTTGCAATTTATTAGAATTGCTTTAGTGTTATACCTATGTATATCACTAAAGCGTAAATGATAAGGCAGAATTCATGACTGAGTGGAACGAAACACAGCCTATCTTTCGTCAGCTATCCGATCGAATTACCGAGCAGATTTTGCAGGGAGTTTGGTTGGAAGGGCAGGCTTTGCCATCAGTGCGGGCTGTGGCGAGTGATCTTAAGATCAACCACATAACCGTGATGAAAGGCTATCAATTACTCGTGGATGAAGGCCTAGTTGAGAAAAAGCGTGGTCAAGGGATGTTTGTTGCGGTGGGTGCAATAGCACGTCTAAAAGCAGTTCAGAAACATGATTTTATTGAACAACAAATTCCTTCAATTGCAGCAAAACTAACACAGCTAGATATTCCACTGAATGAATTTATTGAACGGTTAACGGTGCACGTTGAGGGTAAACAATGAGTGTATTAATTAGTGCTCGACAGGTAAGCAAAGAATACTCAGGTCGTGTGAAAGGACAAAACGAAGCCATAAAAAATATTAGCTTTGAGTTGAAACCTGGTCAGGTCTTAGGCCTGCTTGGTCATAATGGTGCCGGCAAGTCCACTTTGATCAAAAGTTTACTTGGTGCACATCAATATCGTGGTGATATCGAGGTTCTTGGATTTGAACCGGTGGCGCAGCGTGCCAATGTGATGCAGCATTTATCCTACATATCAGATGTTAATGTGTTGCCTGAGTGGATGACGGTGGAACAACTGCTTCGTTATACCGCCGGTGTTCATCCGAGTTTTGATTTAGCCAAAGCTCAGCAAGTGATCGCCAAGACGGATATTAGACCAAATAGCAAAATCAAAGCGTTGTCGAAAGGGATGAAAGTCCAGTTGCATCTGGCGATCGTCATTTCGACGGACACCAAAGTGTTGATTTTGGATGAACCAACTCTCGGTTTGGATCTTGTTTATCGCGATACTTTTTACCGCCACTTGCTAGAGTGGTTCCATGATGGCGAGCGCGCGCTGATTATTGCCAGTCATGAAGTGTCTGAAATTGAACACCTTCTTACAGATGTGTTGATTCTAAAGCGTGGCGAAGTGGTGTTGCAGGCGTCGATGGAAGAAGTTGCCCAAGGATTCGTAGTTGTTGAAACGAATCACGATCAGAATGAACAAATCGAGTCGTTGAATCCGCTTTCAAGCGAACGAGGTTTAGGCTCTACACGTTGGCTACTGCGTTCAGAACAAGCTGAGTGCTTGCAAGATGTTGACCGGATTTACAATGTAAAACTGGCCGATCTATTTTTAGCGTTGCAGAAGGAGGCGGTGTAATGAACGCGAATGTTTATATGCTAGAAAAAGAGTGGTTGGAGCATAAGGTCATTACCCGTATCCCTGTTGCTTTGCTGATCTGTGGCGTGGTGCTGTTGTTGAGTTTATTGATGAACTCAACTATCCAGAGCAATGTTACCTATGAATTGACCTATCAGAATGATGGTTTTGAGTCGGGTTTCGAACTTGGGAAACAGCTCAGTCACTTAGTTTTGGTTGTTAGTGGATTGCTCTCAATACTGCTTACCTGTCTCTATTTTCCTAAAACGTTGCGTAAGGAGCGTCAGGAGGGCAGTGTGATGTTCTGGCGCAGTATGCCGGTCACCGATTTAAACATGCACGCAGTGAAGTTGGCGTTCGGCCTGCTGGTGGTTCCTGTCATTTGCTCTATGTTGGTTATTGCAGCGGACTTTTTGATGTGGATTATCAACCTAGTGATGTCTGAGCAATTCCCTCTGTTCTTTACTGGTGAATCGTTGTTTTACGTTGGAAGTCATTGGCTAGAGTTTATTGGTCGTATGTGGCTGGTTGGCTTAGCGCTGTTGCCTTTTGCCACCATAGCGATGGCAATTTCGCAAAAGGTCAATTCACCGCTGTTGATTATGCTGATCGCTCTGTATGTGATTAAGCTGTTGGCGAGCAACTTGTTTGCCACGGATCTTGTCAGCCAATTTATTGATGCCATCACAAACTTGCCGCTAGATGTGTTGGTTGAATCTAACCCTATGATCGCATTTGCTAACGCTGGCACACTGAACTTAGCGGTGTTCTTTAGCCTAGGCATGTTAGGATTGCTGGCGAGTTTGAGGCTCAGTCGAACCATCGATTAATAGGGATTGAAAGTAAAAAGGTAGCTGAAAGGCTACCTTTTTATTTGTTGAAACAGGCTATTGCACATATGAGCCGTGGGCGAGTCAGTTGAAATTGTTCTTTTTAAAGCTGTCCACGTAGGCTTTATCTTCACGCATAATGTGCTGGCTGAGCCAGTTCTTTAAGAAGCTCATCAGTTCATCACCAATGTCATCCCCACGTTCGACTCGCTTTTGGAAATCGAGCACTTGCGCAACCAGTTGGTTGTGCTTTTCGATGTGTTCTTTGGTTTGTGAGTAGTCGATTTGATCAAACAGTACCTCTTCGTATTTAAAATGATTGGCCGTGTAATCAATCAGACCTTGTACGACTCGTTTGATAGAACTTAACCCGTAGTTATGTTTTAGTAAGTGGTATAGCTCATTAATCAAATGCAGTAAGGCTTGATGCTGGCGGTTGATCTCTTCGAGACCAATGTCCAGCTGACTGCTCCATTCCATCAACTTATCTCGCTTAGCTTCCTCTGCGTCTATCTGTCGTTGGTCAGTCGCAAAACGGTGTAGCAGGGAGTCAATCTCACCAGATAGGTTTCTTACGGTAATGCTGGCGAGTAAGGTTTCCTGTGTCGCTCGGACGTTGTTGTCTGACTCGTTGGCGATAAGTTGCAAGCACTGCTCAAGATCTTGAGTTTTTTTCGTCTGTTCATCGGAAGAGTGCGCGATATGTTGTCCATATTCACGTACATCATCGATTTGTAGGTTGAGTTCTTTAAACGTGTGTTCTGCCGCAGATGCGATAGCCAGTGAGCGTTCCATGCTGGATTTGTTTTCCTTCATGGTCTCTAAAACATCGTCAGTTTTGGCTTGCAAGTTGTTGATTTTTTGTCTTATTTCTTCGGTCGCTTGTTGGGTTCTCATTGCTAAAGAACGCACTTCATCGGCAACCACGGCAAAGCCACGGCCCTGTTCACCTGCACGGGCACTTTCTATTGCGGCATTTAAGGCGAGTAGATTCGTTTGTTCAGCGATGCTACTGATGGTTTCCATTACCTGACAGATTTGTGCCGTTTCGTGCATCAGGGACTGAAAGTGTTCGTTTGAGTTGTCTATGTGCTGGTTGGCGTTATCGAGAGCCGTCTCCAAGGCAATCATATCTTTGGTGCCTTGATCCGCTTTTGTTTTTGCTTCATTAGCGAGTGACGCTGTTGACTCGCAATAGCTTGATACATTGTGTGTGATTTCAGAGAGCTGTTCGATGATCTGTCGGGCGGTATCGACATCACTCTTTTGACCAACAGCCCCTGCTTTAGAGATCCCAGAGTCTTTTTGCACGGTATCCGCGACGCTGACCAAACGAGCGGTTGACTTACGCAATGCGTGAACGGTGCGAGAGATGTCTTCACCTATCCGGTTAAAGGTGCGTAGGAGTGGCGCGGTGAGATCATCATCGCTAGCAACTCTAACGGTAAGATCCCCTTCTGAAAGATGGCGTGCTGCCTGACTGATTTGCTGCAACATGCCACCCATTGAACGGATAATGTTTAAAACAATGACATGGTAAAGCACCACTAGCAGTAACCAACCCCACTGCTGGAGAAAGAACAGATATCCAGCCAGCGGAAGAATCAAAAGGGTCATTGTGATAGACCATTGTACTGGGGTTAATTGGCTCAATTTGGATGCTAGCGATTTAAACATACCTTCGCCTCTTATAGATTACCGTTGATCACTCCATTAAATTTAGGCGAAAGATTGGGATTCCCCATACTAAATATGCAAATTATTTTAGTGTCACTAAGCAAGAGTAGTTAGAAGGTAAAGGTGGCTTAAATCGAAAGAGTGACCGAGTGGTTATCGCTCTGGATTGCACCCCTGTAGAGGGGGGACTGTGTCGAAACGCGCAGAAAAAAGCGTTTTCCAATTAGGAAAAACCTGATTGATAGAATTTCTCACTGCCTATTCCACAAATCTGGTAATCATTACTTTATTAATAAAATGTAGTGATGTTTTATATGGATTGTTAATTTGAGCGGCGGACTCTAACGCTGACTCTAAACTTATGAAGTGGGAATAGCTCAGTGAATCAGATGGTTGATCGAGATCTTGACGTCTCTGTTGTCGAATTGGACACACCGCGATCACGTCGTGGCAGTTTCAAGTGGCGCGGTATCGAAGTGCGGCTTGGCCTCGCGTTAGCCATGCTATCGATGACAACTCTATTGCTGGCGCTGTTCAGTTCGACCACCTATGACAGGCTTGAGTTAGCGTTGGTTGACCTAAAAGAGAAAGAGATACCAGCTTTGGAGCAAGCGGCTCGGTTGAATGATATGGTGAGACTTGTGATCACCGACTCTTCGCAACTGGTGGCCGCGGACTCAAATCTTGAACGACGCAAAGCGATGCAACGTGTCGAAGAGAGCATCAATGAAATGGGGCGGGTACTGGCACATTTTCCTGAGTACTACGCTTACTTTAAAGATCTCATCATGCAAGTGAGCAACAGCCTTAGCCTACTGTATCAAAGTGGTGAAGAGTCTCGTGAACTCAATAAAGAGTTGCGCCATTTGCTCGAAGGTTTTTATCCCTTGCTTCAGCAGGTGAGTGAAGAACTCGATAGTCTTCCTCAAGAGCAAAAATCCCGTCTTCAATACAGTCAGCTGAAAGCATTGTTGTTTTATCAGTTGGGTTTGGTAGAAAAACTTTATAACGATGGCAGCTTTAATGAGTTGGATTACACCACTTATCGGCTCGAGCAGTTGGGTCAAGATTGGTTTAGTCTGTGGTTGGCAAGTGGCTTAGCGAGTTCTTTACCTGCGCTGGATGAAAAACTATCGGTTATCTATACTCTCGCGTCTCGTTCAAGTCGTCTGGTTCAGCTAAAGAATCAGGCGCTAGAACATCATTATCAGCAAGAATTTTTACTGGAAAACAGTCGTAAGTATCTTCATCAGCTATCGGTTCAGATAGAACGAAATACCGCAAATGTGAATTTAGAGATTGATTCCTCTATCGCTCATGTTCAACGCTCGCTGGCCTCTAACCGTACCTTTTCTCTGGCTTTGTCACTGTTTAGCCTAATCGCTGCTGCGGGTATTTCTTGGTTCTACGTTCGTAAGAATATTTTGGAACGTTTGCTCAATTTGTGTGATGACATGTTCGCTATTTCAACCGGCCATTTGGATACAAAGATTGAGCTAAAAGGTCATGATGAAATTACCCAAATGGCGAAGTCCCTTCAGGTGTTTCAGGCGACAGCTAAAGTGGTGAAGAAAACCAATCAAAAGCTCGAAGCAGAAGTGGAAGAGCGCCGTGTGGCGGAAGAGAAACTGCGAGTGACTCAAGATGAACTGATTCAGGCAGGAAAACTCGCCGCATTAGGCCAGTTAAGCGTGGGGATTACTCATGAGATCAATCAACCACTGACGGCCATAAGCAGCCATACTCGCAGCGCTCAGAAATGGTTAGAGCAGCAGAGAAGTGATAAAGCGACCCACAACCTGCAAAAAATCGAACAGCTCCTCGGTAAAGTGGCGGCGTTGACGCATCACCTCAAAGCTTTCTCTCGCAAAAGTGATGGAAAAATCTCATCGGTTGAAGTCATGCCGGTTGTCAATGATGCGATTGCACTGTTTACCAACCATCAGGTACCGATAGTGCTCGATTGTGACCTTGCTTCTGATGAGATCGTACGGGCGAATCCGATTCGCTTAGAGCAAGTGTTGGTCAACCTGATCAGTAACGCCATTGATGCGGTAGAAAACAAATCAGAGCCACTGATCTTAGTATCGGTGGCACGCGTTGATAACAACGTGACCATAGCGGTCAAAGACAATGGCAAAGGCATTATCGAAGACGATATTCCGCATATTTTTGACCCATTTTATACCCGTAAAGAGGTTGGCAAGGGCCTAGGTTTAGGTTTGTCTATCGCCTTTAATATCATCAAGGATTTTGGTGGTTCGATACGGGTGCACTCTCAGCCTGAGTTTGGCAGTGAGTTTGTAGTACATCTTGAACAAGGCGAAAAAGCATGACGATGGATAAGCGTATCACCCTGATTGATGACGAGCTGGATGTTGTAGAAGCCGTGGGCGAAATGCTCGAACTTGAAGGTTTCACCGTCACTGGATTTACCGACCCTAAAAGTGGTCTGAAATCACTCTCGCCTGATAGTCGACAGGTGGTTCTGTGCGATGTTCGAATGCCTCAGTTAGATGGATTATCGATGTTAGAAGCGATTCAGAGTCGCTCGCCACATTGCGAAGTCATCCTAATGAGTGGTCATGGGGATATTCCGATGGCCATCGAAGCAATCAAACTCGGCGCGTTCGATTTTATTGAAAAACCACTCCAAAGTGATGAACTGATTGAAAAGCTCAACCTTGCCGCCACACATATTCACAATGCTCCCATAGCTCAAAACACCACGGCGGAGCAACCGATTGAAAACGTGATTATTGGTGTTTCTAGCCAGATGGAGATGATTAGGACGCAAGTTCTCGCATTGGCGCGTACGGGTGTCGATACCATTATCAATGGTGAAACTGGCACGGGGAAAGAGGTTATTGCACGAGCGCTTCACCGCTATTCAGCACGACGAGAAAAGCCCTTTGTTGCAATTAACTGTGGCGGGATGACCGAAAGCATCATAGAGAGCGAACTATTTGGTCATGAGGCGGGCTCGTTTACTAGCGCCAACAAAAAGCGGATTGGTAAAATCGAGCAGGCGCATGGTGGCACACTGTTTTTAGATGAAATTGAAAGCATGCCAATCTCAGTGCAAATTAAGTTATTGCGTGTCATTCAGGAGCGGGTGATTGAGCGGGTTGGCGGCAATACATTGATTCCGGTCGATATCACGATTGTGGCGGCAAGCAAGGCGGATTTGGCGGAGCTGAGTCAGCGTGGTGAGTTTAGAGCGGATCTGTTTTATCGACTCAATATTGCCAGTCTGAATCTCCCACCTCTTCGTCAGCGTAAGGAAGATATTCAGTCCTTGTTTCGTCATTTTGTCGTTCAGGCCAGTCAAAAATATAAGACTCGCGCATCGACACTTTACGCCGAACAAATCCAACAACTGTGTCGACATGATTGGCCAGGCAATGTGCGAGAGTTAAGAAATGTGGCTGACCGTTTTGTGCTTGGGATCGTTGGCGAAGGTTTTGATCTTCAAGCGCCTTCAACCTTGAGTAGTGATGGCTTTGCGTTTGAGCAGCAGATGGAACAGTACGAGCGTAACGTTCTTACCGAAGCGTTGATTGAAATGGCGGGCAACATCAACGAGGTGTCATTGCGCTTAAATCTGCCAAGAAAAACCCTTTATCGTAAGATGAAAAAACACCAACTGGACAAAGAGAGTTTTAAAGCAAGTCGCCAGATTTAGGGACAAGACATAATTGACCCATCATAGAAGCTTAATAAAAACGTTATACTTATCTGATTGAATTGCAAGCGAAAAGTTTTTGGCACGCTGCGTGCAAAATGGATGGTCGTTCTGGTTAGAAGTCAGGGAGTTAGTCGTATGTTACGACGGAGACTTTTCCCAGTCCGGAACACCATAAATAACAAACAACTATTTGCTGCAAGGAGAATCAACAGATGAAGCAAATCTTAACCAGTAGTATCGCCCTATTGCTAGGTGTTAGCTCAATGGCGATGGCTGCAAACGAGCCAGCGCAGGTTGGGCCACGCCCGCTATACCTCGTCAGTGATATGGAAGAGGGACCTCTGAAAACTAAGTTGGAAAGCTGTCAGGCCGGCCCATTTTATCGTAGCGACTTCTCTATCGGCCACCGTGGAGCAGCAATGCAGTTTCCAGAGCACACCAAAGAGTCTTACTTGGCTGCGATCGCAATGGGTGCTGGGGTGTTAGAGTGTGATGTGACCTTTACCAAAGATAAACAGTTGGTCTGTCGTCACTCGCAAAGTGATTTGCATACTACAACCGATGTACTTGCTCATCCTGAACTTGCTAAGAAGTGTACGGTACCATTTAAACCTGCTAATCCAGCCACAGGTGAAGATGCACAGGTAGAATGTCGTACGTCAGATTTCACGTTAGCGGAATTTAAGACTCTTAAAGGCAAAATGGATGGGGCGAATCCAAAAGCGACAACGGTTGAAGAGTACATGAACGGGACTCCAGGCTGGCGTACAGACCTCTATTCGCAAACAGGGACTTTGATGACCCACGCCGAGAGTGCTGCACTGTTTAAAAAATATGGTGTTAAGGTGACTCCTGAATTGAAGTCAGCTGCCGTGAAGATGCCTTTCCAAGGCTTTAGTCAGGAAATGTATGCTCAGAAGTTGATCGATGAGCTTAAACAAGCGGGCTTCTCTCCTGATGAAGCTTATGTTCAGTCATTCAATCTTGATGATGTTAAATACTGGATCAAAAATGAGGCTAAGTTTGGTAAGCAAGCTGTCTACCTTGATGACCGTATGTACGAAAAAGAGGGTTTTGCTGCTTCGTTGGAAAACATGAAAGAGCTCTCTGATCAAGGTGTTCAAATTATTGCTCCGCCTTTGTATGCCTTGATTCAACTTGATGAGAATAACAATATTGTCCAGTCTGACTATGCCAAGCTAGCGAAGCAAGCGGATCTCGATATCATTGCTTGGACACTAGAGCGTTCAGGTCCGTTGGCGCAAGGCGGTGGCTGGTACTATCAATCCGTCACAGACCAGATCAAGCGTGATGGCGATATGATGAAAGTACTCGATGTCTTAGCGAAGGACGTCGGTGTGCTTGGTGTATTTAGTGATTGGCCATCGACGGTGACCTATTACGCGAACTGTATGGATATCTAAGTTTTCGTTGCTATCTACCGTTAAAAAAAAGGGTCAAATGACCTTTTTTTTCGTTTCGATTTGGCTGGGACAGAAATGACCCAAACATCTTAAAATTAATTGGACACAAATGACCCAAACTAAAAATGGTTAAATTGATGTCATGTTAAGTTATTGATATTTAAAATTAAAATAGTTGGCACAACCCCTGCTATAGGAGAGGTGAACATCAACAATAACGTGAATGTAAGGTTCTAATATGAAAAACAGTGTAAAAGGATTGTTAATCGCTGGTTCTTTGCTGCTGCCATCAATGGCGATGGCAAGTGAGTGTACTTATCGTGGGGTACTGGATGATAGATACTGTGATGAAAATAAAGACTTAGTGGCTGACGCGCCCAAAGATGCGAGTGAGTGGATTGATCCAAGTACACTCGTATTTACCTACACTCCCGTTGAGGACCCTGCTCTGTACAAGGATGCATTTGCAGATTTTCAGGCGCACCTAAGCAAAATTACCGGTAAAAAAGTCATCTATTACACCGTTCACTCTAACTCAGCTCAGGTTGAGGCGATGCGTTCAGGCCGTCTTCATGTTGCTGGCTTCTCAACGGGTCCAACGGGCTACGCTGTTAACCTTGCGGGTTACGTACCGATCGCTGTTAAAGGTGATGAGTCAGGTTTCCAAGGTTACAACCTAATTACCATCGTCCGTAAAGACAGTGGCATTAATGAAATGGCGGATCTGAAAGGTAAGAAAGTCGCGCATACGTCAGCGTCTTCCAACTCTGGTAACCTTGCTCCGCGCGCTCTATTCCCAGCTCAAGGCCTCGTACCGGATCAAGATTACAAAGTGCTTTACTCTGGTAAGCATGACCAATCTATCCTAGGTGTTTACAACGGTGACTACGATGCTGCCCCAGTTGCTTCAGATGTTTATGACCGTATGGTTGCAGCTGGCCGTGTTGATGCCTCTGAGCTAAAAATTATCTACCGTAGCCCACGTTTCCCAACTTCTGCATTTGGCTACGCATACAACCTGAAACCAGAGCTTGTAGAGAAGATCAACGAAGCCTTCTTCAGCTACCGCTTTACCAAAGAGATGAGCGATGCGTTTAAAGGCGCTGACCGTTTCTCACCAATTACTTACCAAGAAGATTGGTCAGTTATCCGTGATATTGCCCACGCGACAGGTACCGCTTACACCAAAACCGGTCTGAAAAAACTGGCTGAAAAAGATGCAGCTAAGCGAGCTAAGAAGAAAGCGGAAGAGTTAGCAAAGCAAGCTAAGACGCAATAATCCTTTAACAAACCCATCATTCTAAATAAATGTACGGTGTCCTCGTGTGTAGGGCACCGTACACTCATAAGAAAACAAGGAATAGTAGTATGGCCGTAGCGAGCTATGACGGAATAAAGATCAATAACCTTTTTCATCAATACGTGGCAGGCAAGCCAATCCTTAAGGGTATCGACATCAATATCGACCAACCGGGTATCATTGCCATCATCGGCCCGTCAGGTACAGGTAAGAGTACCTTGCTTCGTTGTATTAACCGCCTTAACGATCCAACCAGTGGCGAGATTCTGTTTGAAGGCGAGGATCTGACAAAACTGAGTGGGCAGGCACTACGTAAGCAGCGTCGTCATATCGGTATGGTTTTTCAGGAGTACAACCTAGTTGAGCGTTTGACTGTGATTGAGAACGTCTTGTGTGGTCGTCTTGGTTACATGTCTTCTTGGAACGCATGGCGTCGTAACTACTCGAAAGAAGATCTCAAAAAAGCCTTCGAATTATTAGAGTTTGTTGGCTTGCAAGATTTCGCCAATCAGCGTGCAGATAGCTTGTCTGGTGGTCAGCGTCAACGTGTTGGTATTGCCCGTGCCGTGATGCAAGACCCGTACATATTGCTGGCGGATGAGCCGACCTCCTCGCTTGACCCTAAAACCGCGGTAGAAATCATGGAACTAATGGAAACCTTCGCCCAGGAGAAGCAGATCCCTGTGTTGGTCAATATTCATGACGTTAACCTCGCTAAACGTTTTGCGAAACGTATTATCGGTATGTGCAATGGTAAAGTGCATTATGACGGCCGCCCTGAAGGCATCAGCGAAGATGACCTAAAAATTATCTATGGAGGTGAGTCATGGCTGGATTAAGCTCATCGACCAAAACAGCGGTAGAGGCGATTGAAAATCCGTTTAAGGCATCATGGGCGAGCCGCTTGGGTGTCGTAGCTGTGATTGGCTATCTTTTTTATAGTATCTCGACGCTCAATTTAACTTGGGATCGATTTATGGTCGGCTTAGGGGAAAGTGAGCGTTTACTTAGTCGCATGTTTCCGCCTGATTTCTCACGCTCAAATCTGCTCTTGAGTGGTTTGGCTGAGAGTTTACAAATCGCGATTATTTCGAGCTTTTTCGGCATCGTTATCTCATTGTTTCTTGGTCTGCTTGCGGCGCGAAACATGATGCCAAATATTGTCTCAACACCAGTTCGCGGCTTTATTGCTCTGTGCCGCTCTTTCCACCCGGTCATCATCGCCATCTTGTTTGTTAAGGCCGTCGGTTTTGGTGCACTGGCGGGTATTTTAACTCTGGTTTTTGCTTCGATTGGTTTTATTGCCAAGCTGTTTGCTGAGGCGATTGAGGAGATCTCGTTTAAGCAAGTTGAAGCGATTCGAGCGACAGGCGCAAGTTTTATGAGTGTCATTCTGTTCGCGGTTATGCCACAGGTATTCACTCGCTTTATCGGTTTTGCCAGTTATCAGTTGGACTCAAACCTACGTAACTCGACCATGGTCGGTATTGTTGGCGCTGGTGGCTTGGGTGGCACGCTTTTCTCTGCATTCCAGCGTTTTGATTATGACTTTGTTGCTGCGATTCTTATCACTATTATCGCGCTAATCCTTGTCGGTGAGTTCTTATCTAATGTTGTAAGGAGAATCTTCTAATGACGACCGCTTCTATTGATAGAGAATGGCAACGTTTCACCTTTAGTGAGCGTATCGCAAGATTTGCTGCTTACCTCTGCTTTGTTTCTGCAATCGTATGGTCATGGCAGACGGTTGAAGTGATACCAGAATTCTTGTACGACGCGCCTGCTCAGTTTGCCGATATGTTTAGTCGTATGGTTCCGATGGACTACGGCTTCTATCCTGAAACGATTCATGATGCGATGGTTGAAACGCTGCATATCGCCACGTTAGGGACGCTATTTACGTTAGTTCTGGCGATTCCATTAGCCTTGCTTAATGCGCCAAATATCACCCCAAATAAGACGCTTAACTGGATTGCTCAGTTCTTCTTGGTTTCATCTCGCTCGGTGAACTCATTGGTTTGGGCATTGCTGTTTATTGCCCTGTTTGGTCCAGGTGTGCTGGCTGGAATCATGGCGATTGCGGTTCGTAGCGTAGGCTTTGTTGGTAAACTGCTGGCGGAAGCGATCGCAGAAGTCAACATGGGCACCATTGAAGCGCTGAAAGCAACCGGTGCGTCATGGGGAAGCATCTTGTTCAAAGGTTATTGGCCTCAGGTTATGCCAGCATTCTTCTCAATCGTACTGTTTCGTTGGGATATCAACGTCCGTGAATCGGCGGTTCTAGGATTGGTAGGTGCAGGTGGTATTGGCGTGGTGCTAAATGATGCGCAGAATCTGTTTGAATGGCAGAAAGTATCGATGATTCTAGTGAGCATTTTTGCGGTCGTTGTACTGGCTGAAGCGCTAGTTGTCCACGTACGTAAGAAACTGATTTAAACAACAACATCAAATGGCTAGGTGTTGTATTCAAAAGGCAGGGAATACCTGCCTTTTCTTTTAAGCTACAAATACTTCTCTATGGGCAGTAGTTGGAGAAAGTAAGACTCAAATCGCTGCCATCGCCCTGTCTCTGGCTCATGATCATAGATTTGAGAACCGGAAGACCACATCACGTCACCGTTTTGTAATTCTAATCTCCAGCTATTCTCCTGATCCATCGCCTGCAAAATGTTGTCAGCAAGACGCTGTGCGACATCAAGGTCTTCTATCACCAGCAGTGACTCAGTATTTAGGTAAGTCGATCTAAGGTTAAAGTTAAACGAGCCAACCGTGGCAACACGATCGTCAAACACCGCAGATTTTGAGTGAAGGCCATAACCGATGGCAGGCGCACACTTGTTGGCATCTTTGGTTGAAATCTCACACACCTCGGCGTTGGGCTTCAATTCATACAGTTTAATGCCGTGTTCGAGCATATCTTCGCGTCGACCAGCGTAACCAGAATGGTTAGTGATCAGATCATTAGACGCCATAGAATTGGTTAAGGCTTTAATCTCGACACCACCACGAGTCAGTACTTGCATCGCTGCTAGCTGTTGGTCGTCAAAGATCAGGTATGCGGATTCGAGAACGATCTTCTGCTTAGATTGCTGGGCGAGTGCCGAGAGATATTGCGCCGTTGTTTTGGGTTGGTTAGTGTTACTGACGTCATCGGGAACTGGCTGATCAGCAATATAACTGGCTTCAACCCAATCCATACTGGCCATGATGTTGCCTAAGAAAGTGAGCGCGTTAGATTGCCCTTGTGGCAAAGCAGGGTAGTTTGTGTAGTGTGGTACGGCAATATCATCGATCAGACTCAGATCGGCGATTGCTTCGTTATTGAGTAGATCCACTGGGTAAGACCAGCGACTGTTCCAATATTGATTGAAGCTGGTTTCAATGTCACCAACTATAGTACCCATTACCATCGCGTCACGATCACGGAAGTTGATATCGTTGGCAAGGTCGAAATATTCATCCCCAATGTTGCGACCACCAACAATAGATACAGCCCCATCGACGGTAAACGACTTGTTGTGCATGCGTCTATTCAAACGGGAAAAATCGCCCAGTACGTTGAGCCACTTTGTGACCCCTCGGCGCGTAGGGATGGGGTTAAAGACACGAATCTCGATATTGGGATGAGCATTAAGCGCACTGAGAAGTGCTTCACGTTCGTTGAGGTTGATATCATCGAGCATCACCCTGACTCTAACACCACGGTTTGCTGCCGCGACAACTCGACTGGCGAGATACTTCCCAGAGCGATCCGAGTTCCAGATGTAGTATTGAATATCGATGCTGCGTTGTGCACTCTCGATAAGAGCAAGTCGTTGACTCAAGGCTTGCCAACCACTCTCTTGCAACGTCACTGCGCTGGTTTTCGTTGCTTGGTTTGTGGCATATGCTTCGCTTAACAGGGATAACTGACTGCTACTAGGTGTTGATGTCACTTGTGGTTGATGCTCTATCTGCTCTGGAAGAGTGCCACAACCGGCGAGCAACGTGGTAAGAACTAAGCTGGTGGTTATCCGCTTAAGGGGTAGCATTAATGATTCCTTGATAGGGTTGAGATATCTCTGATTATTAACGATAGTGTACTTGGCTGCTACTACAATACACAGTTAATGATGAGTTAAGCCCTAAGCCCTAAGCCGTTGGAGCTTGTAGTGCCTATACCCAATCAACTTGAAAATGCAGGCTTGAGTACCTGAAAATTATCATTGATTCGAGACGTCAGTGAACCTGCGATCTCTGGAAGAGTCACAGTAAAAAATTGATCGATGGCTTCCTT
>NZ_QEWN01000018.1 GCF_006124995.1 Vibrio sp. Hep-1b-8 | reverse complement strand
GTTTCAGCGAGCGCCTTTTCTTTGTGGCGTAACTCCTTCCTAAGTTCTTTGATTTCAAGCTTATCCGCTTTGGCCTGTTTCTTTGCTTCCGCTTCCCGCTCTTTACTCGACATGAAGCCTTGCATGCATTCGCTGCGCCAGCGTTGAACTTGCTCTGGAAACAGACCTTTTTCACGACAATATTGGCTGAGTTCATTCTCGGTCATCGAGTAAGTCTCGGCGACGATGGCGAGTTTAGTTTGAGCAGACCACTGCTCTGATGAAGTGTTGCTGTTTGGCACTGCGGCTCCTGAACGTCTGAGTTGCTGTCGCCAATGATACAGGGTTGCGGTGCTAATACCTTCCTCTTTTGAAAGTTCGCTCACTGACACTGAGTATGGAGGCAGTAGCTTCTTCAATATGGCTTCTTTTCTTTCTGTTGGAATACGAGACACAATTCACTCTTACCGCCCTACACTGGTTAAATTTTAACAGTGACAACTATCCTGCCAGAGGGGGTTAGGTATGATAACCAAACATGGAGACAAGTACCTACGCACCTTGCTCGTTCATGGAGCTAGAACGGTCATTGCTAATCTAGGGGATAAACAAGACAGGCTCAGCCAGTGGTGTCGAGGCGTGTTGGAACGACGAGGGATGAACCGAGCCATTGTCGCTCTTGCAGCAAAGAATGCTCGAATTATCTGGTCGCTGTTACACAACCAAACGGAATATGAGAATTACGCTGCTTAAGAAACCATTAACTCAAGCAGAGTAACAAGAGTAAACCCACCGGGTCATAGCAGACGCAATGGATGGAGATAGGTTAAGACCACGTGCGGAGAGCCTGTTAATGCGGCGGACATTAAAATGTCATCTAACGAATAAGGCACCGCAGTCGCGCAAAGTCATCAGGGGCACGATGTTGCGAATCATCGAAAAGTAGACCGAATGTAGAGCGGCAGTCCAAAACCCATCACTTGAAGTTTAGCGGATGTTTGACAACCGGGGGAATCCATGTAGCCCCATTAAATCAGATGAAATCCATTAGTGAAGAAATTGTAGAAGAAGATATCTCTCAGCTATCCCCACCAATATACAAACACATCAACATGTTAGGTCATTATACGATTACGTTGCCAGAAGACTTAAAGAAAGGGGAGTGAAGATCTTTGAACATTAATGAAGGTGATAAATATTGAGTCAATATAAGAGCGATAAGGGATTATTAATCAATGACTTAAATCCATTATCTCTCCAACAAGTTTGAAACCAAAAGGTATCGAGCCACATCAATTAGGCAAGGGACAGTCACCGCTTCTCTGATGATGAAAAAGCTGGCTAGTTACCCCAAACAGAATGGATTAGCTAAAGCATTGAGAGAAATTGGCAGATTAGAAAGAACGTTGTTCATGCTTGATTAGCTTCGAGATCCGGTCGTGACTCCAATTACTCTGGGGTTGTCGTCAGTGACCGAATGGCGGTCACAAAGGTTCAGTTAATAGGTTTCAAACACACCAGCGTTGTAATCACGAATGGTTTGCTCAATTTCAGCCATGCTGTTCATGACAAAAGGCCCATAATGAACAACAGGCTCATCGATCGGTTGACCAGAAAAGATCAGTACCCCACCCGATGCGAGGTTGGTCAGAGACACCTTGTCCCCCTTGCTCAACAGAGCGAGTTCACCTTGATTGACTACCTGACCATCAATAGCCACAGAGCCCTGATAGCTAAGAACCATCATGTTAAAGTGTTCTGGCACCTCAATTGAAAGTTGCTGTCCTTGCTCAGAACGCCAATCAGAAACACTCAGTTCGACCCCTGTTCTGTCTAGCGGCCCCGTTAACGTCTCACCATTGGCAATTAAGGTTCCAGCTAATACCCGCAGCAATCCAAGTTCATCACCGCTATGTTCAGTGATGGTTTCTGGTTGGAAGTCAAAATATTGCGCGGGTTTCATTTTGTCTTGGGCAGGCTGGTTAATCCAAATTTGAAAACCGTGCAAATCGCCCTCTTCCATAATGGGCATCTCGCTATGGATAACACCACGACCCGCCGCCATCCATTGCGCACCACCACTGCGAAGTTCACCAACATTTCCCATATGATCACGATGCTGAAAGTGGCCTTTGAGCATATAGGTTAGGGTTTCAATGCCACGGTGTGGGTGTGGAGGAAATCCACCGACATAGTCTTTACGTTGATCCGATTTCAACTCATCGACCATCAAAAATGGTGAAAATTGCGTATTGTTAAACCCAGCGACACGTTGGATTTTCACACCATCACCATCAGATGTCGCATGAGTGCGGATGATTTGCTTGATTACTCGATTCGCCATGATCGCCTCCCGATAACTTGATAGGTGTAGTGTAGAGAGCGATATGCCTTTCATACAGAGGGCACAAGCGAACAGCTTGTTTGAAAAATTTGAATGAGTACAGCTAGACACTGGCGGCTAGCTGACACTGAACACATGCCTCACTCCACCAAACGGCGATTGGTATCTGTTCCGCATCAGGATAAGATACGCTATCTCTAAGTCACGGAAGTCCTGATAATAATTATGAAAGCTCACCCATTTATTGATGCTGGTGTTAAATACACTCCGCACTATTTCCAAGTCCCCTTAAACTACGCAGACAAGGCACAAGGGACAATTGAAATCTTTGCTCGTGAACTATCACTGGTCGCCGATGGCGACAGCACTAAGCCTTGGCTGGTTTACTTTCAAGGAGGGCCGGGCTTCCCGTCTCCACGCCAGAATGGTCACAATGGCTGGGTAAAACGTGCCCTACAAGAGTACCGAGTGTTACTCCTCGATCAACGCGGTACTGGCAATAGTTCAGTGATCACCCATCAAACTTTGGCTTCGTTCTCGGCAGAGCAGCAAGCTGAGTACCTAAGTCATTTCCGTGCAGACAATATCGTTCGTGACGCGGAATTTATTCGTCAACAGTTTGGTATTAACCAGTGGGCGATTCTCGGTCAGAGCTTTGGTGGTTTTTGTTCACTTACTTACCTGTCACTGTTCCCTGAAAGCCTTTCTCGTAGCTACATCACTGGAGGTGTGCCATCTATTCACCGTCATCCTGACGAGGTGTATCAGGCCACGTTCAAGCGTACGATGGAAAAGAACCAAGCTTTCTTCAAACAGTTTCCGCAAGCGCAGCAACTGTGTAAGCAGATTGCTGACCATCTGCTTGAGAACGATGAGTTTCTGCCCAACGGGCAGCGTTTCACGGTTGAGCAATTTCAGCAGATTGGTATCAATTTCGGCATGAGTGATACCTTTTTACCAACATACTATGCGCTAGAAAATGCACTGATTGAGGTAAATGGAAAACCACAACTACGTTATGAATTCCTAAACAGCATGTTGATGGAACAAGGTTTTCAGACCAACCCTATCTACGCAATTTTACATGAGTCGATTTATTGTCAGGGCTTTGCTTCAAACTGGAGTGCCCATCGTATTCGCCAAACTCGTGATGAGTTTAACTACGCGAAAGGTAAACCATTCTACTTTACCGGCGAGATGGTGTTTCCGTGGATGTTCGACCAATACCACTGCCTGAAACCACTCAAACAAGCAGCAGAACAACTGGCAGCAAAACAGGATTGGGCCCCCTTGTACCATGCGGATGTGCTTGCCAATAACAAAGTACCTGTGAGCTGCGCGGTATACGCTGATGATATGTTCGTCGAAATGGACATTAGTCGTGAAACCTTGGCAAAGATTCCAAATTCACAAGCGTGGATTACCAACGAGTACGAGCACAACGGGCTGCGTGCCGATGGTGAAAAGATCCTCGATACGCTCATTGCTATGGGCCATCAAACCGCGGCAACTATCAACTAAAATTAACGCCCCCGACTCACATCGGGGGCGTTTTTTTAGCTCATTGAGTGAAGACCAATCATATTGCCTTCCGTGTCAGCCACTATGGCAATGTATCCATGCGGGCCGATGGAAAATTTGCTATTCATTACCTTGCCACCCGCTTGTTCAACACGAGATTCCTCGACCGCACAATCCTGACATGAGAAATAGACCATAGTACTGTTGCCACCCGCGGCGACGCCTTCCATTTTCGCCAACGCACCAGATGCTCCATACTGCTCCATATCAGAGGGAAACAGCCACATCTCGACCCCCATATTGGCGACATCTTCGAGATGCTCCAATGAGGTTTCAAGTACTGCTTCATAAAAAGCTTTCGCTCGCGGCATATCATTCACATAGATTTCAAACCAACCAACCGGATTCATTTGCATACTGTCACCTAACCGTTACAAGTTCCCTTCTAAATCTAGCGCAGTTATCACTCTCCACTACCTTGGCTAAGGCTATAATGCTCATTTTCTCACTCATGAGCTAACAGGTAGGGTGACTGTAAACGTGGTCCCCTTACCCAGTTCGGAATCCAAACAAATATTGCCACATAAGTTGTCTACCATCGCTGCCGCTAGCGACTCGGCACTACAATCATAAATTACCATTTATCAATGATGACATATGAACTCACTCACATTAGACTGGCAATCGTTGGCATTTTCGTCAGTTAGCAGCAAGACAGTGATAAGGTGATAATATGACTATCCAATGGTGTGAAAAATGTGCCAAAGAGACCGAGCACAAAGAACTGATAAAGCAGAAACCGTCGAAGTACGGTAAAAGCAAAAAGGAACAATTTAAGGCCTTTCTTTCTGGATTTGTTAGTGGTGCTGCCGTCGGTGGTGCGCTGGCTTCTCTAGAATTGATTGATCGCTATGTAGTCTGTCAGGAGTGTGGCCACAAAAAACTCGAAAACCATGGCGAAGAGTTTCAGTAAAGCTACAATAGGTCGGTGTCCGTTTTTGTAGTAGACCGCTAATGCTGAAGATTTCTAATACCGTTACCCTTCAATCCTGGGAGATCCAACTGACCGCTATACGAGCGCAAGGTTCAGGCGGTCAGAACGTGAATAAAGTGTCCTCTGCGATTCATCTTCAGTTCGACGTGAAGCATTCTACCCTGCCAGCTATCTACAAAGAGCGTCTACTCGCCCTCAAGGATTCCCGTCTATCTAAAGAGGGAGTTATCACCATCAAGGCGCAGCAATTTCGAACCCAAGAGCAGAACAAAGAGGATGCGCTCAATCGCTTAGCGGAGCTTATCCGTTCTGCGATGGTGGTGCAGAAAAAACGCCGCGAAACCAAGCCAACCAGAGCATCTAAAGAGCGCAGGCTCAAGAGTAAGGGAATTAAATCACAAACGAAATCCCTGCGCGGTCGCGTGCAGCACTAACCATAGCGACTGGCCTTGATCACGCGGACTTATCGAGGGCGAAAGTTTCTAGCCCTTCAACCTCACCGTAGAGTCGTGTATTGACTTCTTGGGTCATACCGAGCTTTTTCAGTATCGCCAGCGAGGCAAAATTGGCTGCAAGGGCAACGCCATAGATCTTATCGTGTTTATTGGCTTTAAAGGTTTCTCTGATCACGGCCTGAGCCGCTTCAAATACATAGCCTTTGCCCTGATAATCAGGCAGCAGAGCATAACGGATATCGCTATACGCAGGGTCTTGACACTGCTCAACACCAACGTAACCAATTTTAGTTTCAGGATCGCTGGTTAATCTTATCGCGTAAGAGCCAAAACCATGCTGCCAGTGTCGCACGCGGTTACGAACATGTAGCTTTATTTCTTCAGCAGTATAGGCCTCACCTTTCGGCAGGTATTTAGTCAGCTCATTACAACCTAGAATCGCTGAATAGATATCGAGATCCGCTTCACATACAGGTGTCAGTATCAAATTGTCGGTGGTAATCATCATGCTCTCTTTACTGTCTAGAAGTGAAAGGTAACAAGCTAAATGATTAGTGACCAAACTGCCAGTGCCAATTGTCTCCTTTCCTAATAGGGAGACTTTGCTCTGTACTGTAAGTATGCTTGAATTAAATCAGAAATTAATCGTTGAGTAAGGTTATGACAAGCTTAAGGAAAAGCCTCATTTATGCCCTGTTGATACTATCAGGTATCGGTTATTGCCAAGCATCAACCCATTGGCAATTTGAAGGTGACAAAGACGGAATCACCATCTTCTCCCGCCATCATAGTGATGGACTGGTAGAAATTCGCGCACGTATGTTTGCGCCAACCAGTTATGGGGCTTTTGTCACCCTGTTAGAAGACACGGAGAATGTGCCCAACTGGATTGATAACGTCAGTCACAGCCGCGTTGTAAGGCAAATCTCACCAAACGAAAACATTGTCTACACTCAGTTTTCCGCTCCCTGGCCTGCCAAAGATCGCGATATGGTGACCTACTCAAAATACTCCGTGAATGAGATAGGCTTTACGCTAAATATCAAAGATGCCCCTCCCGCAAGTTTGCCCGAACAAGATGGTTACATCCGTATTACCGCAGTGAAAGCGACTTGGACACTGCAAAAGCTAACCAACGGAATGACGTTAATAGAGTACACCGCATTTGCTAATCCTGGCGGTGCTCTGCCTAACTGGCTAATCAACAAATTGGCTAAAGAGAGCGCTCGCAGCACCTTTGAAGGGCTCAAACAGCAATTGCCCAACTATCAAGACAATTCTAAGCCGGATCTGAGCCAATAAAAAGGGTCAGCGATGGAAGCTGACCCTTGTGTTACTTATTATTTAGCTATTTAAACTTATAGAATACGGTCGCTAGTGGAGGCAGACGCAGTGAAATAGATTGTGCCAATCCTTCACTTTCTACCGCCTCGCTCGTTACCTGTTGTGCAACTGAATAATCGCTACCATAGTATTTAGCGCTGTCCGTATTGAGCAGCAATTCATATTCGCCTGCCAAAGGTACGCCTAGCCTGAAATTGTCGTGAGGAACAGGTGTGAAGTTGGTGATCACCAAAATTCTCTCACCGTTGTCACTCAAACGTTCATGAGCCAAAATCGAGGCTTCTGCCGCATCTTGTAGACGCCACTCAAAACCGCGAGGTTCACAATCGAGTTCGTGCATCGCTCTTTCACTTGCGTAAAGCTTATTAAGATCTCTGGTTAGGCTCTGCACACCTTGGTGACGTTCAAATTCAAGTAAGAACCACTGTAGCTGATCATCATGATTCCATTCCGCAGTCTGACCAATCTCAGCGCCCATAAAGTTGAGCTTCTTACCAGGTTGTGCATACATGTAGCCGAGGTAAGCGCGCAAGTTTGCCGTTTGCTGCCACTCATCCCCCGGCATCTTGTTGTGAATAGAGCCTTTACCGTAAACCACTTCATCATGTGACAGAGACAGAACGTAATTTTCACTATGAGCGTAAACTAATGGGAAAGTGATGGTATCGTGATGGTATTTGCGATGAACTGGATCCTCCTGAATGTATGATAACGAGTCATGCATCCAGCCCATATTCCACTTAAAGCCAAAGCCCAAGCCGCCCATAAAGGTTGGCGCAGAAACACCAGGGAAAGCGGTCGATTCTTCAGCAATGGTCATGGCATTCGGGAAATGTTTATAAACTTCTTCGTTCATCCACTTAAGGGTTGCGATCGCATCGTAGTTTTCGTTGCCACCATCGATATTTGGAATCCATTGATCGTGACTGCGCGAGTAGTCGAGATAGAGCATCGACGCCACTGCATCGACACGAATACCATCAATATGAAATTGCTCAAACCAGTACAAGGCGTTGGAGACCAAGAAACGACGCACATGTTCACGACCGAGGTCGTAGATGTACGAGTTCCAATCTTGATGCCAACCGCGACGAGGATCAGGATCATGGAACAGTGGCGTGCCATCAAAGTTCGCCAAGCCATGGTCATCCGATGGGAAGTGCGCAGGAACCCAATCAAGCACCACGCCAAGACCCGACTGATGGCATTGATCAACAAAGTATTTGAAGTCGTCTGGCGAACCATAACGGCTGGTTGGCGCAAACAGGCCAACCGGCTGATAGCCCCAAGAACCATAGAATGGGTGCTCAGAAACCGGCATCAGTTCAACATGGGTGTAGCCCATATCGACCAGATAAGGAATCAACTGTTCAGCCAGTTCGCGGTAGTTAAGGAAATCACCATCAGCATTACGGCGCCAGGAGCCAGCGTGTAATTCATAAAACGACAATGCCTGCTTGCGTTTTTCCGTCACTTCACGCTCTTGCCATGTTTTATCATTCCACTGATAACGGTTGTGATCATAAGCCACAGAAGCAAACGATGGATATTGCTCAGAGTATGCGCCCCAAGGGTCCGCTTTATGCGGTAAGCCTTCACCATTAGGACCTTTTAATTCGAACTTGTACTGTGTGCCTTCAGCAAGGTTTGGAATGAAGATACCCCAGATACCATAATCGAGACGCTGCATTGGCGTGCGACGACCATCCCATTGGTTGAACTCACCGACTAAGCTACACGCTGACGCATGCGGTGCATAAACCAGAAAGCGGATACCGGAGATCTGTTTACCATCTCGTTCCAAAGTGATGAATTGAGCACCCATGTGCTTGTACATCTCTTTTGGTGTATGCAGATCGTCATACTCTGCGTAAATCGTGTGGTATTGATATGGGTCGTCAATCAGTTGTTCGGTTCCATTCCAATCAACGGCTAATAGATAGTGGCTAAAGCGTAGATCTTTGTTTTGTTTGAGGATAAAGCCCGAAGCGTCCTCACGTTCAAGTTCGATACGTTGATCATCAATAACTAACTCAACTTTATCTGCACCCGGCATCCAAACACGTAACGCACCTTGCTCGCCAAGAAATGGACCGATAAAGGAAAACGGGTCAGAAAACGTCGCATGTGAAAGTTGGTTATATATCTTTGTCGCCTTATCTAACGTTGTTGTTTTCAAGTTATTCTCTCCCTAACCTAACTTTCTTAATTCGAATGAGTTTGGCTGAAATATAAAGGGGTTCTATGACCCAAAAAGCCCGCCAGGTAGCGGGCTTAATTAGCGTTATAACAGTGTAACGAATTCAAGATTTACATAGAGTGACCTGACCGAGAAATTTTCCATGTATACCTTGTAACTCCGCCTTATTTACTCACTTTCGCGCGAACTTCGCTTAGCTTGTGAGCAATACGATTCACCCCTTCCTGAGCAAAGACTTCATCAAGGTTCATCGACAGTTTACGACGCCAGTTAGGGTACTCATCCACTGTGCCCGGAATGTTTACCGGTTTGTCCATTTCCAGCCAGTCTTCCAGCTGAACACTCAATAATGTTGAAGAGCCAGCAGCAACGTGAAGTTGCAGAGCTTCAGCTAAGTATGAGTCCATCGGAACATACTGAGCATCACGACCAACCCCCTCAGGCAAGTAACCGTGCCATGCAACGGAATCTAGGATACCTTGCTTGCACTCTAGACGACTCGCAAACAGACCTTCTAGTTGCTTGGCATCTGGGTAAAGGCCTAACTCTTGGCCCATCTTCAGGTCATCACAGTGCCAGAAACCACGTAGAGTCGGCATATCGTGAGTACACAGAGCAGACATAGACTGTTCAGCGTAGTGTGCTGGAGAGATAAAACCACCGTCATCTTCTGAAGTTTCGAAGAAGAACACCTTGTATGAGTGAACACCTGCGTCACGCAGAATATCAACAATCTCATCAGGCACAGTACCTAAGTCTTCACCAATCACACTGCATTGATGGCGATGAGACTCTAGAGCCAAGATTGCGAGCATGTCTTCCACAGGGTAGTAAATGTACGCACCTTGAGTCGCGTTTTCACCTTTCGGGATCCACCACAAACGCAGTAAACCCAGTACATGGTCAATACGCAATGCACCACAATGCTTCATGTTCGCACGCAGTAGCTTGATGTATGCATCGTAACCCGTTGCTTGAAGCACTTGTGGGTTAAGCGGTGGTAGACCCCAGTTCTGACCCAAAGGACCAAGAATATCTGGTGGAGCACCAATGCTTGCATCCATGACTAGGTTGCCTTCATCTGCCCAGGTTTCTGAACCAGAATCCGCAACACCGACGGCAAGGTCACGGTACAAGCCAACAGACATGCCTTTCTCTTCTGCTAGAGCCTGCGCCTCTTTAATTTGGATATCAGCCACCCATTGCAGGTACATGTAAAGATGTACTTGATCTTTGTTTTGCTCGATAAAATCCTGAACCGCGCGGTTTTCAAACTTACGCAACTCTTCCGGGAATACTGGCCAGCCCCAGATGTTTGAATCTTTCGCATGCAGTTCCGCATGCAGCGCATCAAATGCTGCCTGATGAACCAGGCTTTCGCCGCCCTCTTCAACAAAGTCGAGGAATGCTTGTGCACGTTCACTGTTTTTATCCAGATGACGTTTTTTGAACTCAGCAAACAGCGTTGGCAATACGCTCATTTTGAGGTTAGACACTTCACTGTAGTTAACCCAATGTGACTCACGCGCTTTTTGTAGACGTTGCTGGAATTCAGCGCTGCCCACTTTTTGCTGAGCTTCGATGCTAAGTGAGAACTCAGGAACCGAACTTACATCAATGTACATGATGTTCAGCCAGCGACGTGAAGACGGGCTGTACGGGCTCGCACCTTCTGGGTTGGCAGGGAACAGTGAATGAATAGGGTTAAGACCAACAAAATCACCACCGCGGGAAGCGATATCTGCTACTAACTGTTTCAGATCCCCGAAATCACCAATACCCCAGTTATGCTGAGTGCGTAGCGTATAAAGCTGGACACTTGGGCCCCACATTTTCTTACCATCGACGATAGCATCCTGCTTGTAACATGCTTTTGGCGTCACAATTAGCGTCATTTCATAAGGCGCTTTACGACGTTTACGAGAAATCGTCAGTTTGTGATAACCCCAAGCAATATCACTTGGTAATGCAAACACTAAAGGGCCACCCTCTTTGCGCTCATCACGAACGATTTGCGATTGAAGATAGCCTTCAAGTACCTCTCCTTGCTCTGTATCGAGACGCCAGCTGAACTCACTTTCGCGAGCACTCGCACCAAGATTGAGCACCACTTCAATTGGCTCTCCATCACGGACTACCTGAACAGAAGCGAGCACCTCTTGCTTGTGCTTTTTCTCCGCTGATTTTAGAAGAGTTTCATCATTGGTTGTGTCATAGCCTAAAGACGCGAGTAGTCGACGAATTGTTTCATCAGCAACTTTTGCTTCATCTCCCCACGCGCTTACGTAGCTGTCGGCAATTCTCGCCATTTCAGCGACTTGTTTTAATGCGTTATCTTGTTTCATCGCTCTCTCCGAAGGACTGCTTATACCTTCAAAATGTAGGGTTATTAAATCGTTATAAAGAGTAGAGCCAAGGCGCTAGGCCTTGGCTTTGTCTGGTTCAATTAGCGCGATACCGCTTCTAATTTCCAAATGTTATTGACGTAGTCTCGAATCGAACGGTCTGAGGTGAATTTACCCATCAAGGCCGTATTCAAGATGGCTTTCTTCGCCCAGCCAGCTTGGTCTTTGTACTGTGCACCCATCGCCTCGTGCGCCTGAACATATGATGCAAAGTCCGCTAAACATAAGTATGGGTCACCACCATCAAGCAGGCTGTCGTACGTTGCTCTTAGCAGGCCAGGTTGACCAGGTGTGAACTCTTCGCCCACTAGCAGGTCTAGTGACGCTTTTAGCAAAGGATCTGCGTGGTAGTAGTCGTAAGGGTTGTAACCCGCTGCTTTAGTCGCAACGACTTGGTCAACTTCAAGACCGAAGATATAGATGTTCTCATCACCCACCTCTTCACGAATCTCAACGTTAGCGCCATCCATAGTACCGATAGTCAATGCACCGTTCAGCGCCATCTTCATGTTACCCGTACCCGATGCTTCTTTACCCGCTAGAGAAATTTGCTGAGATACATCCGCCGCAGGAATAATGATTTCAGCCATACTGACACGGTAGTCAGGAATGAAGACAACTTTCAGTTTATCGCCAATGCGTGGATCGTTATTGATCTTGTCCGCAATCTTGTTGATAGCAAAGATGATTTCTTTCGCTAAGTGGTAGCCCGGTGCCGCTTTAGCAGCGAAGAAAGCAACACGTGGCGTGCATTCGAAACCAGGTTCGTTAATGATGCGGTGGTACAGAGACAAGATGTGTAGCAAGTCTAGATGCTGACGCTTGTACTCATGTAGACGCTTGATTTGTACGTCAAAGATCGCATTGGTATCAAGCTCGATGCCCATGTTGTCTTTCACCCACTTCGCCAAACGCTCTTTGTTCTGTTTCTTAACAGCCATGAACGCTTTCTGGAATTTTGCGTCAGTAGCGTACTGAGCAATACCTTCTAGCTGTTCCAGTTTCGCCGGCCACTCGCTGCCAATCTTATCCGTGATAAGTTGAGACAGGCCCGGGTTACAGAACTTCAACCAACGACGTGGAGTAATACCGTTTGTCACGTTATGTAGACGAGTTGGGTACATTTCGTGGAACTCAGGGAAAAGATCTTTCTTAACCAATTCTGAGTGCAGAGCGGCAACACCGTTTACTGCGTATGAACCAATCACACATAGGTTAGCCATGCGAACCATACGGTTGAAGCCTTCTTGAATGATAGATAGCTTAGCTTGTTTCTCACCATCACCAGGCCACATTGCACGAACTTCTTGTAGGAAGCGGTGGTTGATTTCAAAAATGATTTCCATGTGGCGTGGAAGCAGACGCTGGATCAGAGATTCAGGCCAAGTTTCCAATGCTTCTGGAAGAAGTGTGTGGTTGGTGTAAGCAAAAGTCTTCGAGCTGATTTCCCACGCTTTATCCCAAGATAAGCCTTTCTCATCAAGAAGAATGCGCATCAATTCTGGGATAGCGATTGTTGGGTGAGTATCGTTTAGCTGGATAGTCTCTTGCTTAGGCAGATCCGCCAATGCAAAACCTGCTTGCTCGTGACGACGTAGAATATCGCGAACTGACGCTGCCGAGTGGAAGTATTGCTGCATTAGACGCAGTGTCTTACCTTTCTCGTGGTTGTCATTCGGGTATAGAACTTTAGTGATGTTACCAGCGTCGATCAGCGCGTGCTGAGCTTCGAAATAGTCACCGTTGTTGAAGCTTGCTAGTGAGAAAGGCGCAATAGCCTGACATTCCCAAAGTCGTAGAGGGTATACTGTGTCAGACTCGTAACCAACAATTGGCAGATCCCAAGGCATCGCTTTTACTGCCATACCTGGTACCCATTTACGTACTTCTTTGCCGTTTTCGTGGCTCACTTCAACGTGACCATAAAAACCGATTTCTTGTGCCAGTTCAGGACGAGCCACTTCCCATGGGTAGCCTTCAACACCACGCCATGCATCTGGTGCTTCTTGCTGACGTCCATCTTTAAATGATTGCTTGAACAAGCCGTATTCATAGTGAAGACCGTAACCCACTGTTGGGTACTCTTGCGCAGCACATGAATCCATAAAACATGCAGCAAGACGACCAAGACCACCGTTACCTAGTGATGGGTCACGCTCTTCTTCAAGAAGGTCAGTCAGGTTCTGGCCTAACTCTTCCATTGCTACTGTGATCTGCTCGTAAAGACCCATGCTGATCAGGTTGTTACCGGTCAGACGACCAATAAGGAACTCTAATGACAAGTAGTTTACGCTTTTCGCGTTTTTGATCTTTGGATCCTGCTCAGTCTGAAGCAAATCAAAGGTGGTTAGCTCTGCTAGTGCTTTACCCATTGCTAGGTACCACTCACGCGCAGTCGCTGTTTCTACAGTTTTAGCGTAAGTCGCTGAAAGGTGTTTTTTCACATCAGCTTGGAACACTGCTTTATCAAAATTTTTCTGTTGCGTAGGTTTCATAAGAGAAATCTCACTTATTGGTTTCAATCCATCTGTGCCATATCGTGCATCGACATGATTGGCAAAACATCCTCCTACTCCTAGCCATTTTAGGAGGAGGACAAAGGGCGTAGAGGGCGTACAACCAGTAGCTCAGTGATCTAGGTCTCATTAAGTTTTCCTAACATCACAGCTCGGGTGATTGAGATCACACCGTCAACCAATTTAGCCTATATCTGGTTTATTAAAGATAGGTGTCGAGAAAAGTACACAATTGATGAATATGCATACTCGATCACATTAAGTTTTACTTCGCAGTGCAATTTTCATGATTTCTCGTGCAAATAGGCACTAAAATCTCATCTCACATAGATCCAATAAGAGACATTCGTCACAATAAAGGGGCGTAGCTGGTAGCAAAATGTGAATTGAGCGAAAAACCCATTGTTGATCAATAACGGTTATGATTGTTCTCAAGTAACATCATTGCCAATACGCTTTATTGATTAATATTTACACAATTAAGTGTTTCACCTTCGGGTAACTTCGCTGCTCCACGAAAAGTGGAAGGATAATAGGGAATAAAAAGATGTGGATTCCTTCTAAGTTAACGCGTCCGGGTCGATTACATAACGCCATTGTACGACCAAGGGTATTAGATCTGCTCCAGCAGGCTCCTTTCTACAAATTGGTGCTACTCCGATCACCCGCTGGCTATGGTAAAACCACCATGGCGGCTCAATGGCTATCGGACAAGTCACACGTCGGCTGGTACAGCATTGACGAAAGTGACAACGATTCTTTTCGCTTTATGAACTACCTGCTTCAGGCACTGAATAAAGCCACCGATGGCAGTTGCCCAAACTCGCAAAAACTTGCAGAAAAACGCCAATTCTCTTCACTTCACTCCCTATTCGGTGAAGTTTTCACTGAGATGTCTCAATTTCATCAAGAGTGTTATTTGGTTCTGGACGACTATCACCTGATTTCTGATGACGAAATTCACGAAGCTATGCGCTTTTTCCTCAAGCATATGCCAGACAACCTCACACTGGTTGTGACCAGCCGAGCAGCACCACCACTGGGGACGGCTAACCTTCGCGTGCGAGACTTAATGATCGAGATCGGCGACGAAATGCTCGCCTTCGATACCGAAGAGACAACGCGCTTCTTTAATCAACGTATCGCCGATGGCATTGACGATACCACCGCGACCAATTTGCGTAACTACGTAGAAGGCTGGCCATCAGCACTACAGTTGATCGCTCTGCAAGCGCAGCATCAAAACAAAACTCTCGCTCAGTCGGCCGAGTCTTTCTCTCAGTTCAACCACGCTCATCTTTGGGATTACCTGATCGAAGAAGTGTTTGATCTTTTAGATACCGAAACCCGCCAATTCTTGCTTCAGTGCTCTGTCCTTGATCACTTTAACGATCAACTGGTCTCTGAACTGACTCAGCGAGAAGATGCACTGAGCATGATCGAGTCTCTCAATCGCTTTGGTCTGTTTATTCACCCTCTCGAGGGAGAGCAAAACTGGTACCGTTTCCATAATCTGTTTGCCGAGTTCCTTGCTCACGAGCGCAGTGCGAGAATTCCTCAGCAAGAGAAGCAACTTCACCATGCGGCCGCTAAAGCGTGGCTAAAACTCTCCTCGCCTCATCAAGCTCTTCGTCATGCACAAGAAGCCAAAGACAGCCAGTTAACCGCAGATATCCTGACTCAGTATGGCTGGAAGATGTTTAATGGTGGTGAGCTGCAAACACTCGAAAAAGCGATCAACTCTCTCACCACAGAACAGCTCTACAGTGAACCTAAGCTTTGTATGTTGCAGGCTTGGCTAGCGCAGAGTCAGCACCGCTACAACGATGTTGGTGACCTGCTATCAAAAGCTGACCAAGAGATGAGTAAGCTCAATGTGGTTCTAAGCACCAAAGAGCAAGGTGAGTTCAATGCCCTTCGCGCTCAGGTTGCCATTAACCGTAACGAACCAGAACAAGCGCTAGAGTTAGCAGAACTGGCGCTAAGCCAGTTGGACAGCACGGTTTACCGTAGCCGTATTGTTGCGACGTCAGTCGTGGGTGAGGTCAACCACGTACTTGGTCATCTTAGCCGAGCTCTGCCAATGATGCAGCAAACAGAGAAACTGGCTCGCCAGTATCAGGTCTACCATCAGGCTTTATGGGCGATGCTGCAACAAAGTGAAATTCTGATTGCACAGGGCTACGTTCAAGCCGCTTTCGAAGTGCAAGACAACGCCTTTAAACTGATAGAAGAACAACAACTACAACAAGTTCCGCTGCATGAGTTCTTACTTCGTGTACGCGCCCAGATCCTATGGTGTTGGAATCGACTGGATGAAGCAGAAGAATGTGCCTATAAAGGTCTGGATATCCTTGGTAACCACAGCCCGAGTAAGCACTTACATAGCTACTCAATGCTGGCACGTATCGCGATTGGCCGAGGCGAGCTGGATAAGGCAGGTAAGTTTATCGAGCAGATTGTTCACTTACTCAAACAATCTACTTATCACGTTGACTGGACTGCCAACGCCTCGCTCTCTCTGATCCTATTTTGGCAGGCTCGCGGCGATCACGAATCAATCAAACAGTGGTTGGAAACAACAGTTAAGCCTCAGCATGCATGTAACCACTTTACTCAACTTCAGTGGCGTAATATTGCGCGTGCGCAAATCATACTAGGGCTTTTTGACCAAGCCACTGAGACACTTAATTTCCTCCAGCAACAGGCAGAGGAAAATGAGTTGCTGACCGACACCAACCGAAACCTGATTGTTTCCGCTGTACTCGCCATCTCACAAGATGACGAAGAGAGCGCTCGTGAACAACTAAAGAAAGCATTAGCACTGACCAATCAGACGGGTATGTTAGGTAATTTCCTCATAGATGGCGCGAAAGTGGGTCATATCTTGGAGAAGCTCAACCATAAGAATGAGCTGGGAGATTTAGAACGTCACCGCGCACAACAGCTACTCAAAGATATCTCAACCACTCAACGCAGCAGTTCTGTTCACTTTGATGAAGAGTTTGTTGAAAAGCTGGTCAACCACCCGAACATCCCAGAGTTGGTTCGCACCAGTCCACTGACTCAGCGTGAATGGCAAGTTCTCGGGCTGATCTATTCTGGTTTTAGCAACGAACAGATCGCCCAAGAGCTAGACGTAGCGGGGACAACCATCAAAACCCATATTCGCAACTTGTACCAGAAACTCAATATCGCCAACAGAAAAGAGGCGGTCAAAACCGCCGAAAACCTGTTACAGTTAATGGGCTACTAATCCACTAAGACCTACCAATCAGCCGACAGTTCTGCTGGCTGATTGGTAGCGAATCTCACTTCCAAGCAAAACACTTGCGTCTTATTCGCTAACGCTTGCACTCTCACTCTTTAATGTCACAATGTAAATCATTAACGGAATTAATGAGAATAATATCAATGACTTGGTTCAGAGCAACGACCCTTACCATCGCGTTAACTAGCGCTTTATCCGCCTCCTGCTATGCCGAGGTCGGTAACACACCTGTGGTTGGCGGTTTATTCAACTCCAGCGAAGTTCTCAAAAACCAAATTGTAGATTCTCTCTCCTATTCCACCCGCTTCGCTCGTGATATGACTCTTTTCACGATTGGCGGGATGACGCTCGAAACCTATTTACTCTCACTGCCGTTAGATGCCAGTACCAAAACAAGAGTGATGGGGCAAATCGCCGATCCCACCTACTCGATTCCTCTCGGTTATTTCCTCTATCAGTTTTACGACCGCTACACAGGGATTGAAAGCGGAGATCAGTTCAAAACGTATCTCCAAACAGTCTATGACCAACAAGCTTTAAAAGGGTTTGAGCACTCTTTGTTTCAGCTTGATTCCAGCGCTCAACCGCAGAAAAAGCAACACGCCAAAGATCAGGCACATCAGGAAGGTCTAAAAATCGATAGTCAGTTTATCGCAACCATGGTGACCGTGTATGACGCTTTGATTCAAATCGGTGAGTGGCAAGATATGGAGCAGTTGCCACAGCATTACACTTATCTCGATAACACACCTAACGACAGGCAGTTAGTCGACAAAATTCAGCCAATCGTCGTTGATATACTAAGGAAAACTGCCTCAGGGATGGACGAGGGAGAGATGAAAAGTGCTCTGCTTGCCATCGTCTCAGACGGCGACGCTGAACGAGCCAATCAACCCAATAATAAAGCACAGGCATTGACCGTCACACTGATCGACTTTGTGCGCCTGAATGTCTTAAAAGCTTACCGCCAGTTCGTCTATCAAGATGAAAGGCAACAACGTCTCAATGATTGGCTACAGAAGGCCTTTGATAAGGAACCATCGACCGCCGTCGACTTTTTGCAATCACAGCAAGAGCGCCGTTTCGCCGTTCAAATCACCGTGGATGGACTTCAGCAAGGACTGATTGAAGGTTTAGTCGACCCGAGCAAACCCTTTATTTCTCATGCCTACCATCGCTATTTACACAGCAAACAGCTAGACACTCCGCTTGCTCAGTCAAGCCCTGAACACCAGCAAGATATGCACTTTTTGCAGATTCTCTCTGAACAAACTTATCGCGATCCCTATTATTTGCCGTTTTTCAAACGCCTCTATCAGCACCATGCTGACTCGATTACCAATGTTGGCATCTCTTCTACACCAACAATCAGCGTACGCAACTTACCTATCATTAAAACCGGGGCGAAAGTTGCAGGCGAACAAGGGACAGGCATCCCAAATTTTCACTTTGTCGATCGTCCTCAAGATCGCGCTTACTACTTCTTTGGCAACGACGCTTTGCAGCTTGATCGCCTAATGCAAGCCAATAACGTATCGACTATGTTTGATCGCCTAGTCCATCTAAAAACCCTTAACTGTAACGCTCAATATGACTGGAATGCCCATACCAGTTACGATGGTTTGGTGAATTTAGGCGTTGGGGAATCGCTCAGGGATTTCGGCGAGAAACGTTGTCTTAGAGAGTTGGACGAACGAGCCCAAGTTGAAACCGTGCTAACAAAACTGCGTCAGTCACTGATTGACAATATCACAGCATATCAAGACATTCCGAGTTGGGATTTCTACACCAAGTTGACTCGCAAATGGAAGATTGAACAAGATATTTCAAGCTATACCAAACTCGACGGTCAAGGCATGCCAGACTTTACCCTAGTGTACAATCCTTGGCCTGATCACTTCGCTCACTTTGTCGGTCCTTTTAGTGACGAAATCATTATGCCAACTGGCGAGCTCAATAGACTCGATTACTGGATCACTCAAATAGAACAAAGCTACAAAGCCGCGGGCATCTACGATCAAACCTTGTGGGGCATGGCTGGCGATCATGGTCTAGCTCCTGTCTATTACACGCTCAACCCAGAAAAAGCCATCTTCGAGCCTTTAGAGGAGAAATTGGGTTTCCCATTGATTATCAAGAAAATCTCTTCCGATGAAGGGGAAGGTCCAAAGATCACTAACGCGTTAAGCTATCCAAGCAATAAAGGGATAGACGTCGTTGTCGCCTCAACCGCTGGAGGCAACTTCATGTTCGACCTATTCAATTCAAAGCAAGGGTGGGATAGTCAGCCTGTCTACGCTGAGTTAATCAACTGGCAGCCGATCAATGCACAAGGTAAAAGCGTAGACATTATTGCCGAATCCCTAAACTACCTTGATGATTCATTGGACTATATGGTCGTGCGTGAGCAAGCCTGTGGTGAAAATCACTGCCAAATACGCATCATGGCCAATCGAGATGGAACAAGGTTTGACGAACGCATCATTCAGCAAGGCGATCGCTACTATTACGGAAGCATAAACCGTAAGGCTGCGGTTCAACTGCTTGAAGCCAAGTCACTTAACCCCTACCTCTCCGCCCCAAACAAGAACGAGCTGAGTCATTTTGCCGATCTAGTTGATCAATGTATCGAACGTGTGAACCCGAATGAGAGCCAAACATGGTGTAATGCCACTCAGTGGCGAGAACTGACCAGCTATACACCAAAACCCGACTCTGTCGTTCAGTTGGCTCAGCTATACGCGGAAGATAGAGCAGGCACAATTAACCTCTTCCCGAGAGAGGGGATTGGCTATAACACTAAAGTTCCTGGTCGACATGCGGGTGAAAGCTACTTAGAAAAAGACGCCTTTATCGGCTTTTGGGGAACACCAATTGGTCAAGCGACAACGCCACTTAGATCGGAGGCCAATGGTTCATTAGCGCCTACTCTATTTGAGTATTTGACTGGTGAAAAAGTGGTTGAAGGTGAAAATGGTTGGGGCTTCCCGTCTCTACTCGGCAAACTTGATATTACATCCGCTCGTTAACGGTAATAAAGCGTTCGCACAGAAACTAAAAAAGCGCCGTTAGGCGCTTTTTTTAATTACTTACAAGACGTTGGCATTAGAACTTGTTCGGTGCGTAGCCTGTCATCACTTCAATGCGCAACTCTTTGCCCAACTTTGTCATTGGGTGAACCACCACTAAACCTTTTACCGACTTTTTCAGTTTACCCATATCCGCCTGTTCCGCTTTCGTGATTTCGCGAGAGAATGGCATATCCTGCAAGCTCTTACGCTCTTTGTTGCGATCGAATTGCTGCTTATGCTTCATTGAGCTTACTTTCTTGTTGAGTTTTTCAATTTCATCAGTGAACTGAGAAATCATTTCCTGATCACCACGACCTTTCGCTGCGTCCAGTTTACGTTGGCAAGTATCTAGACGGTTATGAAGGTTTTGAAGTTCTTTTTTAAGGCTCATGGTGATTTATCTCATAGAAACGGAAAAGGGCGGCGAGTGTAGCACAAGCATAGCTGCTTCCCTAATGATAATCATCATTTCACTCCCCTCTATTTCCTTGAACAACCCTGCCCTCAATCCATCGTTCAAAATTGAGTGTCACCAACGGCAAACTAGAGCGAAATCGTTCATTATATGCCAGTATTAGTTAAGCCCATCCATGCCAAGATAATAATAAGGATTGAGTATGTTTTATCGTGTGTTACTTCCTTCGCTAATACTGTTTGCATCTACTGTCTTTGCCGGTTCAGAAAGTGTTGTCATTCGCTATCTTGAACCACAAAATGAGGTTGAGAAAAAGGCCAAATCTGAGATTGAGCAAAGTGGTGTAAACCAAACCTTAGTCGACTTATCGCAGAGTATTTTTCCGTTCAAAAACACCTTAACCATCCAATACGGTGGCGATCAGGGCCCACTTTACGATCCAGAAACGCATCAGGTTCATATGCCTTACGAGTTCTATCAGCAAGCACTGGATTACTTTAAGAAAAATCAGTATGACAAAAAATTTGGCAAGAGTGCGCAAGCCGGTGCCATTGATACCGTATTACACACCCTGCTTCACGAAGCCGGACACGCTTATATTGCCGACCAAAACATCCCGATTTTAGGCAAGGAAGAAGATGCCGTAGATAATTTTGCTGCGCTAATGATGATCGAATATGTGGAAAATGGAGAAGATGCAGCAATCAGTGCCGCCGATATGTTCGCCTTTGAATCCGAAGATCGTCCTGACTATTACGATTTTGGTGAATACATAGACGAGCACAGCTTTGACTTACAACGCTACTTCTCAACTTTGTGCCTAGTTTATGGCAGCAACCCTGAACAACATAAAAGCTTATTAGACGAAGTCGAAAACGACTATCTGGCGGATCGTAAAGATTTTTGTATCTATCAATATCAAGCAGTGAGTCAAAACTGGCACAGATACTTAACGTCAGTGAGCGATGATCAATAGCCATAACGGTTTCGGAGAAACATCGAGGTAAAAACATAACTAGATTGACGATTTTCTACGATGACCGCTGCCCATTGCGTGTAAAAGCGATGGGCAGATTGGCTATACATCAAGTTTAGCAACAACCTTTACCACTAGTCTAAATGGTTGACAGCAAAGAGTTACTGCGACGACAAGCAATGTTTTCGATAGATTGTACTAAGGTCTAATATCAAGAATCTGCAACCCCCTCAAGATTCACAGTCCTGAGCCGATAAATTGGCTAATCTTATAAGATAAACTTTTGGTCTATAAGCATGATTCCAATAATTAAGCTTCTTGCCTATTCGGTCCTCTAGATCGCGGTATGGTCAATGAGCCACTATTACTTAAACAGGATGTTTGTATGAGTCTTACAATTCGTAGCCGCTTATATATTTTGGCATTGGTTCCGCTGCTAGTTATCGCGTTAGGTATGCTTAGCTTTACCTACATGAAAACCACCGAACTGAACGAGCAACAAATCGAAGTTACTCGCGCTAACTTAATGAACTTGAAGAAAGCCGAACTAAGGAACTATCTTCAAATGGCCAAATCCTCCATCGAACCTTTTCTAGAGAAAGGTGCGAGCCTTGCGGAGGCATACCCAACCCTGAAAACACTAGAATACGGTGAATCAGGATACGTATTTGGTTACGACTCCAAGGGCGTACGACGTGTTCAGGGGCAGAGTGAAAAAGGGATCGGAGAAAACTTCTGGAATCTACAAGATCAACAAGGCAACTACCTGATCCAAGATCTCATCCGTAACGCAAAGACTGGCGAGTTCACCACTTACTACTTCCCTAAACCAGGCGAAACTAAGCCTCTGCCTAAACTGAGCTACTCAATCTTTATTCCAGAGTGGGATTTGATGCTGGGGACTGGTTTCTACACAGATGATATTGATGCCATCATTGCCGATATGGAAGCCGCAACCATTAGTGCGTTGCAAACTACCTTGTCAGCTATCGTCATTTTCTGTCTAGTCATCGCGGGGATCGTTGCTGTCTTCGCAGTTGCGATAAATCGTACCATTATGAAACCGCTAGAAATGTTTGATAACTCCATTAGCTCATTTGCAAGCGGTGACGCTGACCTGACCGCTCGTATGGAAGCGTTTAAAGCCCCAGAATTTGCTAGGCTAAGCAGTAACTTTAACGCTTTCGTTGCCAGCCTTCAGACCATCATTGCAAACGTTAGTGATGTCGGCCAGCAAGTCGTCGCGGAAACCAACAATATGTCCCAGCGTGCTGCTAAAGTCGATGAGTTGGCTTCAGGGCAACGTGAAGAGACAGAACAAGTCGCGACGGCAATGACCGAAATGACAACGACAGCTAGCGAGATCTCCAACAACGCGAGTCAGGCGGCATCATCAGCCAAAGAAGCGGATGACTACGCGAAAGAAGCGCAGCACATCGTTAATTCAGCGGCACAATCGGTTGAAGCTCTCGCTGAAGAGGTTTCACAAGCCAATGGCGTTATTTCTCGTCTAGAAGGCGACGTACAGAATATCTCCTCTTCACTGGAAGTCATCCAAGACATCGCTGAGCAAACTAACCTACTTGCGCTGAACGCAGCTATTGAGGCCGCTCGTGCGGGTGAACAAGGCCGAGGCTTTGCGGTCGTAGCTGACGAAGTACGCAAACTGGCTAGCCGCACTCAAGATAGTACTGGAGAGATTCACCAGATGATCCAGCAACTAAAAGCTGCCTCTGACGATGCAGTGAAAGCGATGGAGTCTAGCCAAAGACGTGGTGCAAGTACCGTTGAAGAAGCGAATGCCGCCGCCAAAGCGCTCATTCAGATACAGGAATCAATCGGAACCATCATGGATATGAACTCACTTATCGCAACGGCAACGGAAGAGCAAAGCCTAGTGGGTCAGGAAATTTCTCAACGTGTGGTTGTCATTTCAGACCAGAGTTCGCAATCTGCCGAACTGGCAAATGAGAATCGCGCTGGTAGCCAAGAGCTCAACCACCGTGCCAACGAACTATACGACTTGGTTGGCCGCTTTAAAGTGTGATGCTCAACTTTTTGTTTCCTTTAAAGCCCGCACCTCTGCTGCGGGCTTATTCTTATCCCTAAATACTAGAAATCACTTTCATTGTTTTCCTGTGCATTTATGGACTTTAGAGGAATAGCTAACTCACTATTGCCCCTTTATCATCTAGAGCAAAGATTCTAACCCACTTTAGTCTGCAATATTTTTCAGCCCCCTAACTGCATAGCCATTCAATTTCCTCATCTAAACTTATTAAGGCCACTTCTAAAGTTAGACGGGAGGTCAATTATGTGGACGAAGAAAGGTCACTTAACTGGGCAGAAAAAGTCCTTCAAGCTCGAAGACATCTGGCGAATTCGCACTAGACTAGAAATCGAAGGCAATATCATGGAGTTGGCCCTGCTCAATCTCGCCATCGATTGTAAGCTCCGTTCTTGTGACTTGCTAAGAATGAAAGTTAGAGATATATCTTCTGGCGGCGTCATTCAAGATCGTGTTCTTTACAGCCAAAGCAAAACTGGTCGAGAGGTACAGTTTGAGATCACTTCCCGCACAGCACAATCCTTGACTCAATGGTTAATACGCAGCCAATTATCTGCACCAGATTATCTTTTCCCAAGCCCTCGCAAACAAGGTAAGCCAATGAGTTATAGCTGCTATGCCACCATTATTCGCCGCTGGGCAACTGAACTTGGCTACGATCCTTATCTTTATGGTACGCACTCAATGCGCCGTACCAAGGCGACGTTAATCTATGCTCGCACCAAAAACATTCGGGCTGTTCAGCTGTTACTTGGTCACGTGAAGCTAGATAATACAATTCGATATTTGGGGGTCGAGATAGAGGATGCGCTGAACATCTCTGAAGGGATAGACTCATAACAAGGTTAGACACTGAATTCAAATTATGTCGATCTTGAGTTGAATCAATATTGTATCTTTATTTCAATGCTTTATGCTAACTATCAACTGATCAAGTGTCGCATTTACTCATATGCATGTGCCGTATTTATTCCTATGGCAACAGGGTTGAGTTATAATCTGAACACTTAGGAAATTAGGAGGTTCAAATGACAGCCGTTGACCGTATTTATCAAAAGATAAAGCGTTCAAGACGTTATGTGTTTGAGCGCAAAGACTTTGATGGCTTTGCTAGCTACGATCAAATTGGTCGTGCGCTAAAGCAACTAGTCAAAAAAGGTGAGCTAATCAAGCTTGGCTATGGTCTATACACCAAGGCAAGGATTAACAGCTTAACGGGCAAACCCATGCCTACGAACCCTGGGGGGAGCGATGCCCTGATGCGCGAGATATTAAAGATGAAAGGCGTCGATTTTGAGATGGACAACCTATCTTTGCAAAGCCTATCAGGTGAAAGCACCCAAATCCCATCATCCGTTCAATACTCATGGAATCCCAAACAATTTAATCGCAAATTGGTTGTTGGTAACCGAGTGTTGAATTCACCGAGTTAATATGGAAAAACTAAAGCAACAGTTTCTTGAGGTTTCCGATGCACTTGAGCTCGGAAACCCTGCCATTATTGAAAAAGATTACTGGGTAGTTGCCTTGCTTTCTGAGCTAGCAGAAGTGAAGCCTGACTCTCACCAAATGGTCTTTTCTGGCGGTACAGCTCTGGCAAAGTCAAACGTTAAAATTCTGAGAATGTCAGAAGACGTAGACATTAAATTGATCCCTAAGCAAGCGTTTGATGAACTGAGCCGCGCAAAAAAGAAAGCAGTTCGTAAGGCATGCATCAACGGTATTGAACATGCGATCACTCGGTCAGAGCGATTTACGGTTGAAGCGCGTAGTGTACGTGATGAATATCGCTATGTTGAGTTGGAACTCCGATACCCGCAACAGTTTAGCCAAGCGCCATGTCTTCGCCCCATTATCAAACTGGAGTTAATGGAGACAATCCCACTGTTTGATGCAGAGCCTCGTAGCATTCAATCACTGGTCGCAGAGCTGTATAAACAACCACCAGAAGTGAAGGCGTTTGATTGCGTTTCTATCCATGCCACGTTGGTTGAAAAAATCATATCAATGTTGCGCCGCACAATGTCAGTCAAGCGCGATGCACAGCGTAAGGATGATGCCAGCCTTGTGCGCCATATCTATGATGTTTACTGCATTCTAAAGACCGAAGAACAGACAGAACACCTCGACCTGACAGCACTTACAGCGTTATTTAAAACCGTGTTGGAAGAAGATGTTAAGCGTTTTGGTAATCAGCATGCAGAATTCGTCTCCAATCCAAAACAAGAGCTACAACTTGGGCTTAAAGAGCTTGAAGAAAACCCAGCCTTTCGACAACGCTTTCAAGACTTTGTTACTCCTATGGTGTTCAACACCCAACCTCATGATTTTGATACCTGTTTTGACTCTTTCAAACACGTAGCAGAGTCACTAATTAAAACAATTTAATCTATTTGAGTACCATTTCATGCCACACACACCAATCAATCAAGATGAGATCAACAAAGCCGTTTGGGCTGCCTGTGACACCTTCCGAGGCACGGTAGATCCCTCAATCTATAAAGACTTCATCCTAACCATGCTGTTCTTAAAGTACATCTCTGACGTACACCAAGACAAGTTTGATGAGCTATCAAAGCAGTTCAATGGTAACGAGCAGATGATCACTGCGATGATGTCGAAACAGTCTTTCAAAATCCCAACAGGCTCTACTTTCTGGGACTTATACGAATCTCGTCATGAAGCAGGTAACGGTTCACGTATCGACCAAGCACTACATGCGATTGAAGAAGCGAACGGCACTAAGCTAAAGAACGTTTTCCAAGACATCAGCTTCAACACTGATAAGCTGGGAGATGAAAAACAGAAAAACGATATTCTGCGCCACCTGCTAGAAGACTTTGGCAAAGATACTCTAAACCTTCGCCCTAGCCGCGTTGGTTCACTGGACGTGATTGGTAACGCCTACGAGTACCTCATCAAACACTTCGCTGCTGGCAGCGGTAAATCGGCTGGCGAGTTCTATACCCCACCAGAGGTCTCTGATCTTCTTTCCATTATCCTAGAGCCGCAGCCAGGCGATAGCATTTGTGACCCAGCCTGTGGTTCAGGCTCACTACTGATGAAGTGTGGTAAGCAAGTTCAAAAGAACTTTGCTGGTTCTAAGCAGTACGCGCTGTTCGGCCAAGAAGCGATTGGTTCTACTTGGTCATTAGCGAAGATGAACATGTTCCTGCATGGTGAAGATAACCATCGCATTGAATGGGGCGATACCATTCGTAACCCTAAACTACAAGACAAAGACGGCGGCTTGTTGCACTTTGATGTAGTTACGGCGAATCCGCCGTTCTCCCTTGATAAATGGGGCTTTGAAGATGCAGGTAACGACCACTTTGGTCGTTTCCGTCGTGGTATCCCGCCAAAGACCAAAGGCGACTACGCGTTTATCTCACACATGATTGAGACGCTTAAGCCCGCTTCTCAAGGTAAAAAAGGCGGCCGTATGGGTGTGGTAGTGCCTCATGGTGTGCTATTCCGAGCATCATCAGAGGGTAAAATCCGTAAACAGCTTATTGATGAAAACCTACTCGATGCCGTCATCGGTCTGCCTGAAAAGCTGTTCTTTGGTACAGGTATCCCAGCGGCGATCCTTATTTTCAAAAAACAGAAAGACGATAATAAGGTGCTATTTATTGATGCTTCTCGTGAGTTTAAATCTGGTAAGAACCAAAACCAGCTTACGCCTGAGAACATTCAGAAGATTGTCGATACCTACAAGGCGCGTGAAACTACCGATAAATACTCATACCTAGCTACGCTAGAAGAGATTGCCGAGAACGACTACAACCTCAATATCCCTCGTTATGTGGATACCTTTGAGGAAGAAGAGGAAATTGACCTAGTTGCTGTTCGTGCTGAACGTTTAGCACTTCAAACTCAACTAGCTGACCTTGAAACTGAAATGGCAGGCTACCTAAAGGAGCTGGGTTATGGTGCCTAATGGTTGGAAATTAACTTCCCTAGGCGAAGTATGCTCTGGGAGCTTACAAACAGGCCCATTCGGAAGCCAGTTGCATGCTCATGAGTACACGGATGAGGGCGTACCCGTACTTATGCCTAAAGACCTAATTAATTATCGAGCTAATAATGAATCAGCAGCAAAGATACCAGAGCACCGTGCTGATGATCTTAAAAAACATACGCTGCGATCTGGTGATTTGCTCTTTAGTCGCCGTGGCGATGTCGCTCGTTTTGCATTAATTGAATCAGACTACCCAAGAACTTTATGCGGCACTGGTTGTTTGAAAGCGACACCAAATAAAGCTCATTCACCGTTATTTTTGTCTTATTTTCTACAAAAAAATGCTGTGAAAAAGTGGCTAGAGCAGAATGCTGTCGGCCAAACGATGCCAAATATGAATACGGCGATTTTAGCTGAGCTTCCATTGATGGTTGCATCGTCAAGAGAAGAAGAAGACAAAATCGCCCAAATCCTCTCAACATGGGATAAAGCGATTACCACCACTGAAAAGCTTATTGAAACCAGCAAGCAGCAGAAAAAAGCCCTGATGCAGCAGCTTTTGACGGGTAAGAAGCGTTTGGTGAACCCTGAAACGGGTGAGGCGTTTGAGGGGGAGTGGGAAGAGGTTCCACTTGGGAAAGTAACATCTATTTACGACGGGACACATTCCACCCCTAAATATGTGGAAGAAGGTATACCTTTCTATAGCGTTGAACACCTAACAAAGAATGATTTCTCAAACACAAAATACATTGCAGTTGATGTGTTCCATAAAGAAAACCTCAGGGTAAAGCTTGAGCGTGATGACATTCTCATGACAAGGATTGGAGATATTGGCACAGCTAAACACTTAAACTGGGATGTATGTGCTTCATTCTATGTAAGTCTTGCTTTAGTTAAGGGGCAAAAGGATAAATTTGATTCGGCTTATTTGTGTTACTACATAAACTCACACGAGTTTCATCGTGAATTACACAAACGAACAATTCATGTCGCTTTTCCTAAAAAGATTAATTTGGGTGAGATCAACCATTGCCATGTATTACTTCCTGATTTAGCTGAACAACAAAAAATCGCCTCCGTCCTAACTGCTGCCGACAAATCAATCGAAGTTCTGGAGGCCAAGCTTACCCACTTCAAGCAAGAGAAAAAGGCATTGATGCAACAACTTCTTACTGGAAAAAGAAGAGTGAAAGTGAATGAAGACGTTGCGGCGTAAAGCACCTCTTAACTCTCAACTAATGTGTGACGCAGTGCGTCACACTTTATTGCCGTCATCAAAACTAGGTATTAAACAATGTTAGTGTTTAACTGCACCAAAGCCGCTGCCGACTTTTTCACCGTAAAGCGCAATGGCAAAAAAGTCTCGCCATTAGAAGCGCCGCCGACGGATTCTGTCAGTGGTTCTGAAGCCGTGAATGTGTTGAATACCCCTACAGTACCCATCAGTGCTTGGTTGGTGCATGCGGTAAACGTTCAACGCAAAAAGGTACTGATTGCCATGCATGTCGAAACCCGCTATGCCATGGTGTTTGTTGGCATTCAAAAAGGGGATTGGCTTGAATTCACCAACCAACTGCTGGAACGGCTGTTTAATAACATGCAGTTCTTTGGTGAAGAGTTCGAAATGTGCGATGAAGAGAGCTTCGAAGAGATGTTCAATGAGTTCATCAAACTTCATCCTAAACCTTTCTTCTGTCAACGCGGTGACCGCAGTGTACAAAGCCACATTAACGATGTCGCTTGGCAATTTGAAAATCGAGTTTACCAAGTTGGTTCTCTCCCTGACGGCCACGAAGAGTGCGCCAGCTTTGATGAGTGGATCAACAGTATGATTCGCTCGACCAAACAAAAGAAAGACCACTTTCACCCTGACGAAGAAATGTTCATTGATTGGATGCAGACCTACAGCGAATTGGGCGACAACGAGGACAAGCTCATCCGCCAGTTATTTGCTTCTCTACGCCGACAGATGATGCACGCCGAAATGGTTAAGCGTGGGATTCCCGACGCCAACTATTTTGATGGGATGAATGCCGAACTCAACCAAGCAATCCATGAGTATTATCAAGAGATTGCCCCTGACTCGTTCAACGAAGAGACACCCGATAACGTCATCGACTTCAATCAGGCCAAAAAACGCAAACTACATTAAAAGTAAAACCCACAATAAAAACAAAAACGAATCGACAATAAGGGACGACAATGTCAGGCAATTTACCCAACTTCCGAGAAGAACAAAGCGCGAAAATTCCAGCGTTAACCTTGCTCACTAACCTTGGTTATCAGTTCATTCCACCAAGCGAGTGTGTAGTGAAACGTGGCAATCTCTCTACGGTCATTTTGCCTGATGTACTGCGTGATGTACTGAAACACAAAACCTTCTCGTTTATGGGTAAAGATCGCCAGCTATCAGAGGCTGCGATGGATAAAATCGTCCATGAGCTTGCCAACCCTGCCATGAACGAAGGTCTAAAAGCGGCGAATGAAAAGCTGTATAACGCCCTCACCTACGGCATAAGCGTGACCGAATTTGTGGAGGGTAAAAAAGCCAACCCAACGATTGATATCATTGATTGGCAAAACCCAGAAAACAACCAGTTCCATTTTACTGAAGAGCTTGAGGTCGAAAATGCGCATGGCACGGGTAAACGCATTCCCGATATTGTCTGCTTTGTGAATGGCCTGCCTTGGGTGGTGATTGAAGCCAAGCGTCCTGACTCCTCGCATGAGGGCAAGCCGACGGTTGCCGAGGGTATCTCGCAAAACATCCGCAACCAAAAAGTCGATGAGATCCCACACCTGTTTGCCTATAGCCAATTGCTGATGTCGGTCAATGGACATGAAGGTTTATACGGTACATGTGGCACACCAAGTAAATTCTGGGCAAAGTGGAAAGAAGAACAGATCACTGATGCCACCTTTGCACGCCTCAAAAACACTCCGCTTACGCTAGAGCAGCTCGATAAACTGTTTGCGCATCGCCCAGGCAAAGTACGTGATGAATACCTATCGCTGATTGCTGGCGGTGATTTAGTGGTGACAGACCAAGACCGTTTGTTGGTGTCGCTGCTTCGTCACAACCGCTTACTGGAAATGACTCAGCTTTTCACCTTGTTTGATAAAAAAGCGGGCAAAATCGTGGCGCGTTATCAGCAGGTGTTTGGCATTAAAGCTCTGATTGAACGTGTTACTTCTTTCGATGAGAAAGGCGCTCGTAATGGTGGTGTTATATGGCATACCACAGGTTCTGGTAAATCGTTCACCATGGTGTTCTTGTCCAAGGCACTGATTTGGATTAAAGAACTCGCCAAGTGTCGTGTAGTGGTCGTGACTGACCGTGTGGATTTGGAAGATCAGCTAGCGCGTACCTTCGCTTCTGGCGGAGCCTTGTCTGAAAAAGATCGTAAAACGGCAATGGCTACGACGGGTAAACGCCTTGCTGAGCAAATTGGTAAAGGCAATGAGCGTATTATCTTCTCCATCATCAACAAGTTTGGCACAGCAATAGAGCTTGATGAGTGCTACAACGACAGCCCTGACATGATAGTGCTGGTTGATGAAGGTCATCGCAGCCAAAACGGTGAAAACAACATTCGTATGCAACAAGCCCTGCCAAAAGCCGCCTATATTGGTTTTACGGGTACACCTTTGCTGCAAGACGATAAGACCGAAAACAAATTCGGTAAAATCATCCACTCGTACACCATGCAACAGGCGGTTGAAGATAAAACGGTTACCCCACTGCTGTATGAAGAGCGAGTCCCCGAGTTATGTACCAATGACAAAGCACTCGATGCTTGGTTTGATCGCATCACCGATAAGCTCACTGAAAAACAGCGTACCGATTTGAAGAAGAAATTTGCTCAAAAAGGTCAAATCTATCAAACCGAGGGGCGTATCGAGCTTATCGCTCATGATATTTCAGACCATTTCCAAAACTTTAAGCGCCAAGGTTTAAAAGGTCAGCTTGCTTGTGATTCAAAATCCTCTGCTATCCAATATAAGAAGCTTCTCGACCAAATTGGTAAAGTGACCTCGGTTGTTGCCATGTCACCACCAGATACCCGTGAGGGGCACGATACAGTCGATGGAGAAAGCAAAGATGTGGTACAGAATTGGTGGAAAGAGAACGTACTGGACTCAGATTTTGGCCAAGATGAGAAAGCTTACACCAAGCATATCATTGAAGAGTTTGGTAAAGATGATGGCCCTGACTTGATGATCGTGGTCGATAAGCTTTTAACGGGCTTTGATGAACCAAAGAACACCGTGCTTTACATCGATAAGCCGCTTAAACAGCACAACCTTATCCAAGCCATTGCTCGTGTGAATCGTCTACATCAAAAGAAAGAGTTTGGTTACCTCATCGACTACCGAGGCATCTTAAAAGAACTAGATGCCACCATTGCTGACTACCAAGACTTGGCAGAGCGTACCCAAGGTGGATTTGATATTGACGATCTTAAAGGCTTATACAGCCGCATGGACACGGAATATAAAAAACTGCCTGGCTTATACAGTGAACTCTGGGCATTTTTTATTAATGTAAAAAACACCCAAGATCCGCACGCAATGGCACGGGTATTTGCGCCGAACATAGAATATGTAGATGGTCAGCCAACGGACTTAAACCTAAAGAAACGGCAAGATTTTTATAGCACACTCACTGCGTTTGCTAATTGTTTAAAAGTCGCGTTGCAATCAGCTACCTATTTTGAAGACAAGAGCTTTGATGATAAGCGCCAAATTTATAAAGACACGCTAAAAAGCATGACATCACTGCGTAAAGTTGTCCGTGAGCAAGCAGAAGAGACCATTGATTACGATGAGTACGCTGAAAGTATTCGCACTATGTTAGACAAGCACATCGGTGGCGTTGAGATCCAAGAGTCTAAAGGCGCTTATCTAGTTGGCAACATGGGTAAGGATATAAAACCAGAAGAGCTAAGTGACGATGAGGCTCGCAATAAGAAAGATGCGATCACTGGTCGTGTCACTAAGATGATTGAGCAAGACCTTGCCGACGACCCTTATGCACAAGAGTATTTCTCGAAACTGCTTAAACAAGCAATTCAGCAAGCCAAAGAGATGTTCGATGCGCCTGTTAAGCAATATCTCCTATTTGCTGATTTTGAACAGCAAGTGAAAGAACGCAAAGTCGAGGGGTTACCAACCGATCGCTTCGCAGAGCTAGACCCCAAAATTAAGCGTCATGTACAAGCTTACTTTGGACTGTTCTTAAAGCATGGTTGTGAAGGTCAAGGTCTTACTGAGGATCAATGCTTCAACTATGCAGTAGAGATTGACGAGAAAGTGCGCAAAGCGGTAGCAGAGTTTTCAATCAATCCATCAGAGATTGAAAACCAGATCAATCTAGAGGTGCTTCCGTTACTGTTTGCCGATTTAGGGGTCGATAAAGCGCAAGTCATTGCCGAAGAAGTGGTGCAAATCACTCGCTTAGGTTTAGCTGGTCACCATTAATGGCATCAACGGTTTCTGACGAACGTAACAAAGAGGAATACAGCTTCATCTATGGAGATGAGGCTGTGAGCTATGAGGTGCTACGTAAGCCTATCAAACAAGGAAAGAAGCGAAGTATTACCATCAAGGTGCAACCCAACTGTGATGTCACGGTTAGTACCCCAGAAGACGCTGAGCTTGAGGACATTCACCAAGCGGTAATGAAGCGTGCCAAGTGGATTTATGATGCCCTGAAAGAGTTTCGAGGTCATTTGGAGTATGTGCAACCTAAACATTACGTCAGCGGTGAGATGCAGTTCTATCTTGGTCGTCGTTATGTACTAAAGGTAGTTGAAGATGCAGATGCCTTGCCAACGGTAAAAATGACTCGCGGTAAGTTACTTGTCACCTTGACGAGGTTCAACGATGACAAAACTGCCATGGTTAAAGCTTTGGTACGCAACTGGTACAAGGTTCGCGCTGAACGTATTTTCCATGAGCGCCTATCTGAGTTACTACCTCAAGCGACATGGGTAAAAGGCATTCCTAGTTTTCGTGTGCTGCCTATGACAAAGCAATGGGGAAGCTGCTCAGCCAAAGGGAACCTTATGCTCAACCCTCACCTAATCAAAGCGCCTAAAGAATGTATTGATTACGTAATTCTGCATGAGCTTTGCCACATTGCCGAGCATAACCACAGTGACAAGTTTTGGCGCTTACTAACTAGCGTGATGCCTAATTGGAAAGAAGTAAAAGCCCGTTTAGATGGGATTGCTGAGTTGTATTTGAATGAATAAGGATTGCTGAAATGAGATGCCCAACTTGTGAAAAGCATATTGGCTGGGACTGGCTAGAAGATGAATGCATCGAACCAAACGAAGTCTTTGATTGCCCACATTGCGATGAAACCTTGCGCTATGAAGTAGATGAAGGAACATACCTTGGTGCGCAGCATGTAACGATTGAAGTTGTGGATGATTAGATGAAATTGAGCGTGCTCAGATGTTGAGTATCTATTCATTTTTAGTGTTTTTTTATGGTGTGGTTTTCAGGGTAAGGTATACTAGCGTTGAATATTTGCTCTAACCAATAAATGTCCAGCTTCGAGCTAGCTGGTGAGGCTAGCTCATGTGATCACCAAGCGATTCTGTCGTACCTTAATTACCAAGCGACTTTGTCACTACGTTAACTACCGAGGGAAAATGACGAGGCTGAAATGCCGTACTCTTTAAAGTATTAAAATAATCTTTAACTAGGTCATTAATGATAATTACTTGATAGATTGATTAATTATTAACTGGGATGTGCATCATTAAGAAAAGGAAGGAAAATCACATTATTTCCGAGTCATTAACTTCATGTCACCTGCTTAGCCGCTTAAAATAAACAGCTAAATAATGAGGATTGACAATGAATTATAAATGGCTAGGTCTTCTCGGGGCGATTCCTTTAATGGCGGCATGCAATAGCGATATTGACATTTCCAGCAACGTGCTTTCTCAACAGCAGCTCAACACCATTATTAGTAATGTCAACAAACACTATCCAGATGCAGACAGCGAACTAAAACAAAATATTGCTGAGGTCGCGGTAAAGTCGATTGAAAATATGGTGTTTGTCGAAGGTGGCAGTTTTATTATGGGCGACTTTCGTATGCCCTGCATGAACGACGATCTTAATCGCCCAGTCTGGACGCCGGAAGCAAGCTGTTACAGTCAGGTCTCGATCGTTGATCACGGGGCGGATATTCAGCATGAAGTCACTCTAAGCAGTTATTCGTTGTCAAAGTATGAAGCGGAGTTGCTGGATTATGATGTTTACTTACAAGCGTTTAATCGACCATTTGAGCAGAGGATAATCGATGGTCAATATCTCAAACGGGATGCTAAAGATTTTGAATCAAGAAAAGAGTATTACGAAGGCAAACCCGCTAGAAAAGTAAATTGGCAAGATGCAAAAAACTATTGTCAGTGGCTGGGGCAATTGACCGCTGTACCAGTGGACCTGCCTACCGAAGCGCAGTGGGAATATGCGGCACGCAGCCGTGGTCAAAAACTTTACTACGCAACCAACAATGGCTTTATTCAATTTAGGGGAAGGGGTTTCCATAATCCAGAATTAGGTGGTTATGAAGAGTTTACCGAAAAAACCGTTAATGTTGATACGGACTTAAACCCTGTTGGTATGTTTGCGCCCAACCCCCTCGGTATTTATGATATGACTTACAATGCAGCAGAGTGGGTCAATGATTGGTACGCTAAAGATTATTATAAAGTGTCACCAAAACTTGATCCTCAGGGACCTGCAACGGGCGAGTATAAAGTTATGCGAGGCTGGGGGGGGATGGTCAATGTTGGTCGTACATACCGAGAGCTGGAGGTCAGTGATACCGCTATTCGCGCAGGTTTTCGTTGCTCAGTTCAAAGCGCAGAAAAAGCTTATTAGCCTTGAAAATGACCGCCTTACGGCGGTCGCTATGGTTAAATATAGTACCCGTTGTTTTTATTTAAGCGCGCGATTTGCCGTTCGACCCTCTCCCTCTTCTGCCTCCAACTCCAGCCAGAGCGCGGCGCAAACGGGCGCATTTGAGCAAAGTTGCTCTCGTTGATTTCCTTCACTTGCGCCAGTTTTAACACCCAGTTGTTAAAACTTGTCTGTTGTTCGCCATCTAAAATCGCATTAATGCGCGCTAAATTGTCAAACAACGCTTTGTCCTCTGCTTGTTTACCACCCAGCGGTTTTTCACCTGTGGCATTCATACGTGTGAGCACCTCTTCAAAACGTCGCCACGTTTTAACCCCACCAAGCAATAATATATAGATCGCCGTCTCTTGTTTCTCTTCCCATGACAGATAAAACGTTGTCACTAAAGTATTAAGCATAATGCCGACGGTTTCTGGCAGCAATTCTTCAAACGGTACTTCGCCAGTCACATCGCTGTAGTTCTTGACAATACGCCTGGTAAGGCGAAGGGCTTCCTTTTTCTTTTCAGATTCACTCTTCCAATTTTCTAACCTTTCATCCCACCAAGTATTGATTGACTGACTGCTGTTCATCACCGCCTGTTTAAGCGCTTCTTGTGGATTAGCAATCATATCGCTAGCAAAAGCGATATAGCTCGAGCGCATAAAGTGTCGATATACTTCCTCATGAAGATTATCCAGTACGCGATAATCGGTTGCTTTTAAGCCTTTAAAAAGGATAACCGCGAGTTGCCATAGCTGCTCAAAATCAATCGCAGTACCAAAGCCACCGCTGGCGCCAGGGCCAAACACTAAGCGCCCTGAACAATTAAAGATGAATTTCCCATCATCGAGCGCCAATTGAAAATCCCAACCCGCTCCGGCGCCAATAGCCACATTACCGTTGGCACCCACTTTGGCGAGGGTGGCGAAGTCAAACACCTTATCCAGTTTGGTATCTTGCGGCGCTTTCCATTCCAGCCCCCCTTCAACCTGACCTCCAACTTGAGCACCACCAAAAATATCGCCTTTCACGCCGACACCACCAGAAGCATTGGTACCCATACTAACGCTTGGAGAGAGCAGTATTTGGTGACCGGGATTGTTGTTGGCTTGATTAGTGAGTTCTAAGCGCCCGCTGGTCATCGCACCAACAAAACAGCTGAGCATTAAGCTAACTTTGGCTCTAAAGTGACCAAAAGGATAAACGGCAGGCTGTTTGTTGGCATCAAGATAGCTAAGCTCTAGGGTATAGCCACCTTCATAGGGGAAGTAACGGTGAAGCCCAACCGCACCTTCAGCCAGAGCGAAACTGGCCTCCGCACCAATGCCAATATCTATTTTGCCTTCGGATGGTTCAATCGTACTTTTGACGCTGGCTTGGGCCGCAAAGCGCAGTAGTTGCGCCTCTTGAGAGCTGGCAAAAAGAACTTCGCCATTGTCATCATGCAGCTTTTGAGTCGCTTTCCATTCATGGGCTTTCCAACCGTCCGCTTTCCAGTTGTCAAAGACAGCCTCTAGCTTACCGGTCTCGATATCATTGCGAATGCCTTTTTTAATGTCTTGGATAAAGGCTTGCTTTAGCCCTTGCCAGTCCCTCGCTTCTAAGGCTCGAGTGACTTCGGCATTAACGGTATTTTGTTTCCAGTTGTTTTTGGCACGCTCGACAAAATCCGCTCGCAGGTACACAAGTCGATTTTCGCTCACGAGCCAGGCTTCTAGCACAT
>NZ_QEWN01000017.1 GCF_006124995.1 Vibrio sp. Hep-1b-8 | reverse complement strand
GCCACCTTCTTTAGAAGGTGGTAATTTACTTGGTGCCTGCGGTGTTCGTTGTGACGGTTAAACGCCACCCACAGGAATAAAGTAAACTAATGCAGACCATACGCTAATCCAGCTAATGACCACTGCAACGTCTATCCAATCTTTACTCCACATAATACCCCCTTGAGTATTATTGATACATAGCATGAACCCAAGGAGTAACTAGCAACCTTTGTGCCATTGAATAGAACTGATATCGGGCTGTAGACGATTGAGCGTTTGCGGCTTATCTTCCAGCAGTCGGATGAAGCAGTCGGCCATGGAGACAGAGGTTATAACCCCTTCATCTTCCATATTCAAAATCGCGTCGTAACCTTCTTTACCTTTCATCGTATATGCCGATGAAGAACCGTGATATATACGCTGGTGGTCAACTGGCTGCCAGTTGCCACTCGAATCTAAAATCATTAAATCCTGTATACGCTTACCGATTTCCGCCTCAGACAGATAAGTAAAGCGCAGATTATGTGTGTAAGGAAATGAGCCATCCCCTGTCCCTTCAACACCATTGTTTAGCGCGTTATTAATTGCCCCTTCTAAAATGAGCGGCAAGTATTGACCTTTAATTTTGTAGATACCGATCGGTACGGCAAATGGCAGTAGCTTACCTGCCACATCCGCAACAGATACGTTTCCCGCATTAAGTGAATTCCTCACTCCTCCGGCATTATGGAGCGCAAAATCTACGTCGTACCCCATCTGGGTCATCTTGTAATGGAATGACTGTGCGACTAAAGGGGCGAGTTGACTTGGTCCTTGCTCATCTGGGACGCGGATGTGACGCAATTTTCTATCGGCTGTCGCAATGATCTTACCTTGTAAAGCCACAACCTGATTACGATACTTCTCTTGCAACACCGTCTGAAGTGCAGGATCTTTTTTACACACAACAACATTTGGATGTACGTTAATAAACTCACGTGCTTGTTGATATGGTGTGTCGTCATGAGTTTCGCTCATGCTGGCATCAATAAACAGTCGTCGACCAAGGAGTAGCTCATTTTGACCGTTGAATGAGATCAGTTCACCATTGGCCGTAAACTCCAAGTCGCAATGACCAAGGCTCAAGGCATGATAGCCCGCTTGTACTACGTAGGTTTGATTGACTTTTACGCCATAATCATCGTCTTTGGTTAAGCCTAAATCACTGAAATCCCCCTGCAAGCGATGACTATGTCCGCCAACAATCACACTGATGCCATCGACATGGTTGGCGAGATCTAAATCGGCTTCGTACCCCATATGACTGAGCAAGATAATCTTGTTGATTCCTGCAAGGTGCATCTGTGCTACCGTATTTTTTGCCGTTTCAATCGCGTTAATAAAGGGCGTGTCCCAGTCTGGATTTGAGATGTCGGCCATCTTGTCGAGCGCTAAAGAAAAAATAGCAATCTTATCGTCACCAAACGGTTTCTCTATCCAACCAGCGCTATGAGTGACGGCGTTATAGCTCACCACCTTTGGATTGATTGACAGCCTATGTGCCTTATTGAGGGATTCGTTACTTAGATCCCAATTGCCAGCAAGCAGCGGGAAATTAATCTGAGTTGCAAACTGAGCGACGGGTTCATTACCCATGTCTAATTCATGATTGCCTAACGCCATCGCATCAATATCTAAGCCGTTAAGCATGGTGGCGTTTGCTTCTCCCTTAAACAAAGAGAAGTACAAGGTCCCTTGAAAGCAATCTCCCGCATGAAGAAAAACAAATTCTTGGTCTTGAGATTGTGCCTCTTCACGCAACTGTTTTACTCGCGTGGCGATACGAGCAAAGCCCCCGGCACTGACATAGGGCGCTAACGAGTGTCCATCGACATTGATAGATAACTGAAGAGATGTAGGTTCAAAATAGGAATGTGTATCATTGATGTGAGCTATCCGCAGCCGTGTTGTTTTATTTTTTTTATCTGTCATATCTTTTCTCTCTTTTCCGCTACATCCTACCTTATCCAACATGACAGATTCATTATATTTCACATTTATATTGAGAACGATATGTCATATACATCTGAATGTATGATGACGGTCATAGTTATAAAACGAGTTGAGATTGATGTCAGGTTAAGACTTTGTGAGCTAAATGTCTGCTATGTCAGCATTTTTCTATTATGCTTATCATAACAACAATCATTGAGGTCACTCTATGAAGCTAGAGCGAATTGAGATTTCCGGGTTTCGTGGAATCAAACGTCTTTCAATCGCATTCGATGAACTCACCACCCTAATTGGTGAAAATACTTGGGGTAAATCATCACTCCTAGACGCGCTTTCTGTTTCACTCCCACCAGAGGGCACACCGTATAGTTTCGAAATGACAGACTTCCACGTCGATTATTCCATCGCCCATCCCCAGACTCAGCACCTACAAATCGTACTAAGTTTGGTTTCTACTGATAAAAACGAAACTCACGCAGGTCGCTATCGAAAGATCAAACCCGTTTGGGTTGAAGACGAACAAGGGGTCCATCGTATTATCTATCGATTGAGTGCATCACGTGTGGCGTATGATATCGAGACTAAGTACAGTTTTCTCGATATCGAAGGAAACCCATTGCCGTTGCATCACTCCGAAAAGCTGGCACAAGAACTGATGAGTCTCCATCCTGTTATTCGACTCAAGGATTCACGTCGTTTTGAACGCCCTATTCACAACGGAAACAGTGTCAGTTCCCGTGTAGAGAAACGGATAGACAATACTTGCCGCCGTTTAATGGCGATTCCCGGCCACGTCAACAAAGGTGAAATGCGTAGTAGCCTGAATTCAATGAACGCCTTAGTCGAACACTACTTTTCTTTTAAATCCAATTCACGCAAGAATCCACGCAAACAGCGTGATGGTATTTTCTTTAATGCGCCTCAAGGTACCAAAAGTATTTCTCAGGTAGTTGAGGAAACAAAAGACAAACAAACTCGCTTGCTGTTTATGGGGCTGTTAAATGCCTATCTTCAAGCGAAAGGCCCAACAACACTAAGACGTTGCGCTCGCCCACTGTTGATCATTGAAGATCCAGAAGGCCGTTTGCACCCTACCCACCTCGCGCGCGCATGGGGTTTACTGCAACTTTTACCTATGCAAAAAATATTAACAACCAATAGTGGCGAGTTACTTGGTCAGATTCCATTATCCAGTATTAGACGCTTAGTTAGACAGTCGGATCGTACTATTACCACTTACTTGTCTGAGCAAGGATTTGGCCGCGACGATTTGCGCCGCATCGGGTTCCATATTCGTTTCCATCGCTCAGGTGCGCTGTTTGCTCGGTGTTGGCTATTGGTTGAGGGCGAGACTGAGGTGTGGCTATTTAACGAATTGGCTAACCAGTGCGGCTACAACCTCGCCGCGGAAGGCGTGCAAATCATCGAGTTTGCTCAGTCAGGTCTAAAGTCGCTGATCAAAGTTGCCAAAGCATTTGGAATTGACTGGCATGTTGTAACAGATGGCGATGCCGCCGGTAAAAAGTACGCAGCCACCGTTAAAGCTCAGTTGGGTCATGACCAAGAGCGACACAGACTCACCGAACTACCGGATCGAGATATAGAGCACTTCTTGTATAACAATGGATTCGAGCCGTTTTTTAAAAATATGGTCAAGATTCCACTAGATCACCCTATTCCCGCGAAAAAAGTCGTCACACGAGTGCTGAAAAAATACGCCAAACCGGATCTCGCGCTCGCCATCGTTTCCCACTGCGAAACCAAAGGTAACGAATGCATTCCAATCTTATTGCGCTGGACATTGAAGCGTGTCGTCACAATGGCAAATGGCAACACATAAAAAAGCGGCATCTATAACTAGATGCCGCGTATCAAAAAATACTGATACAAATCAATCGGGGGTTCCTGAACAGCTTCGGTATAGCAGTCAGGATGGTTATCTAAAGCTAAGAACGCGCTTGTAAACGGCTATTAGCCTGAGATTGGTTTGACTTCTGATGAAGCCACATGCCGCTCGCTTTCATTAGGTAACCAAAAATGCCACCTAAAATCAGGGAAGGAATCACTAGCTTCCAGTTACCATCGGCTGCAAAGGTTGCGCATGAACCAATAAAGGTGCCAGGGATATAACCGAGCCAAGCTTGTTTCGCCTGCACACACATCAAAAATGCAACAAGGGCAGTAATCACGTAGCCAAGGATTTCCAGTGAAGCGAATTGAGATGCGTAAATGATCACCATTGCCCAAAAAACGCCACTCATATTAGTTATCAAACTAACTGATAACCCTTTTAGTCCGTCGTTTGGCGACGCAAAATAGCTAGTACAGCCCAAGAAACCTGCCCATGAAAGCAGCCCTAGAGAGATAGCTACCCACCCCCAAAGTCCGGATAAAATGCCTGTTGTAAGTGAAATTGCGACTAGAGTGCTCATTACGCCTCGCTCGGTGTGTTTAACCACACATCAAAAGTTCAAGTAAGCATACTAGGCAATTTCACGCCAATAACACACATCGTAGATCACACAATCAATAATTAAATTGCATTGTAAATCATTAAACTTGTGACGTAATCGATATTTCAACAGTTTTAGTTAATAAGGTGCAGGGGCGTTGGCTACAACACTGACGGCTTGCCTTTCATCATTCGTGCCCCTTCTCGCTTAATGCACTCGACAAGCGGGTTTTCAATCATGTCGGCTCGCCATATAAAAGAGAGAGTCCGCTCCATACTGAGTTCTGGGACATTCAGAGCGACAAGCTGACCACTTTCAATGAATCGCTCAACATCAAGATAGGGTAAACAAGTAAGATATTGACCGTTTTCAACCATACTGCGAAGCACTGGAACGTGTTCGTATTCACGCCATACATCGAGATCTTCAATCAAATGGTGTATCGAACTGTCAAAAATCATTCGTGTCCCGCTGCCGTGCTCTCGCAATACCCAACGAGCCTGCTCAAGCTGCGCCAAGCTCACTGTTTCATGGCGAGCGAAAGGATGATGAGCAGCAGCAACCACTGTTAGATGATCCCGGCACCAAACCTCCTGATGCAAGCGGTTGTCATCACAACGTCCTTCGATGATACCCAGGTCATATTTGTAGTCGAGTACCCCCTCGATAACACTGTCGGTACTTTTGACGTTAAGTGAAATACGCATTTCAGGAAAAGAGTTATCAATAATACTGATAAGGTCAGGCACCAAATGTTCTGCTGGTGTTTGGCTTGCGCCAAGCTTAACGTGGCCACTAAGCAAATGCTGTTCGTAGAAGCCCATTTCAATCTGTTGTGCATCTTGCAAGAGGCGTTTTGCTTTTGGGCGAAGCCACATTCCCCAGTGGGTCAGAGCCATCTGCTTTCCTTGGCGTTCAAAGAGCGGACGGCCGAGCATCTTCTCCAATTGAGCCAAAGACATGCTTGTCGCTGACTGAGTTAATGCGAGTTTATCAGCAGCCAAACTGACACTGCCGGTATCGGCAACTGAATCAAATACTGCAAGCTGTTTTAATGAATATCGCATAGCGATCCAATCCTTTGCTATTGATGGTGTTTTCTACACACATTACTACGTTCAAATGTCAGATTGACCCGACATATACGCAAACCATTTCATTTTACGCTCCTGCCACGGCATATCAATATTTTTGATGTGTTTTTTAAAAATTATCAATTTTACCTCTAGTGCTCCTGACCCTAATCTGGTTGGGCAGTGGTGAGTTATTCGCTGCATACACACAGGAGGAGATTTATGCAGTACACGTTGAGGAGCGGTTATGTCATCAACTCAAGTCAATAATCAGTACTTTTCGCCCATCGATATGATGGCCGAAGCTGAAAAATTTGCGTTAAGCAAAGCCAAAAAGAGCAGCGGCATGACGTTAAGCCTAGCGATTATGGCTGGCGCGTTTATCGGTCTGGCATTTCTGTTTTACATAACAGTCACAACAGGCAGTGCTGATAGTGGTTGGGGGTTAAGCCGATTAGCTGGAGGCTTGGCCTTCAGTATGGGGCTCATTCTCATCGTCATATGTGGTGGAGAACTGTTTACCAGTTCAGTGTTATCGAGCATCTCTTGGGCCAATAAACAGATTAGCTTTACCAAGATGATCTCTATCTGGGGCAAGGTCTACTTCGGTAACTTTATTGGTGCAATGCTGCTGTTGATCATCGTCAGTGCCGCTGGCATGTATCAATTGGATCAAGGTCAGTGGGGATTGAATGCGCTCAACATTGCTCAGCATAAACTACACCACACCACCATCCAGGCATTCGCATTAGGTGTGTTATGTAACTTATTGGTTTGTCTAGCAATATGGTTAACTTTTAGCAGTGCAAACGCAATGACAAAGGCAGCAATGACAATTATGCCTGTTGCCATGTTCGTCTCAAGCGGCTTCGAACACTGCGTAGCCAACATGTTTATGGTGCCATTGGGGATCGTTATCCAGAACTTTGCTCCCGATAGTTTTTGGCAGCAAGTCGGCGTATCAGCGACACACTATGCAGACCTAAACGTTAAGCAATTTGTCTTCGCCAACCTGATTCCAGTGACACTTGGAAACATTGTTGGGGGAGCCGTTTTGGTGGGACTTGCGAACTGGGGAATTTATCGCAGACCACATCTAAAAGCAGCCAGTGTATCGGCCATTACAACAACTCAGTTAAATACGGTTAAGGAACTAACTATGAACAACAACCTAACGGCTAAAGACATTATGAATAGCGCGCCAGTCGTACTACGCGCAGACATGCCAACTCCAACAGCGATCGACACTCTTTTAGACAACCATCTTGCCAGTGCACCCGTTTGTGATATCGAAGGTCGTTTAGTAGGTTTCTTCTCTGTACATGACGTGATGGTCGACCTATGGTGTCAGGATTACATTCCAACGAGCGATCAAAAAGTGGTTGATTTAATGTCACGCGAAGTTATCGCTATCGATAGCAAAGACAAACTGGTTGATATCGCTGAATTCCTTTGTATCGACAAGGAACAGCTATACCCAACAACGAGCATGGGGATGGCGACTCGCTTCACCACACTCTCTTTAGAAGAGCGTGCGAAATCGATGAAAGTAAACCAACCGCATGTACTGCCTGTTCTTGAGCAAGGTAAATTGGTCGGTGTGGTCTCACGAGAAACTGTTCTTGCCGCACTGCGCCCTATTTACGGTGAACGAGTGAGCATCGTTGAACAACGCCATCTAGAAACAGCGTAAAAGACAGAATAACAACACGTTGGCTAGAAGTTTTGGTCGGGAAATAAGTCGCTTGACCAAAAAAAGCCCCTTAGCTCTGGCTAAGGGGCTTTTTTGTCACTTCCGCTGCTGGCGTTATTTCTTAACACCTTCAACGTGCAGTTCCATGTCTACATAACTTGATGCACCCATCACTGCGATATTGAAGTCTGCAAGCTCAAGACGCGTTGTGCCGTAGAAGCCAGCACGCTCATTACCCCAAGGATCTTGACCTGCACCAATGAACTCAGCATCAATTGTAACTGGCTTAGTCACACCATGAAGATTCAGTTCACCATTTACAGCCAGTTTGCCGTCGCCTTTATCAACAACACTGGTACTGGTAAAGGTTGCTGTAGAGTACTTAGAAGCGTCAATAAAGTCTGAACTACGAATATGTTTATCACGCTCTGCATGGTTCGAGTCTAAACTTGTCGTATCAACATTTACCATTACTTTTGATGCGGCTACGTTAGCAGGATCATAAGAAAACTCACCATCGAACTTGTTAAAACGACCTTTGATAAAACTGTAACCTAGGTGGCTTACTTTAAAGTTAACTGAAGCGTGAGCACCTTTAGTATCGATCATGTAATCTGCTGCGCTAGCACCAAAAGGCAATGCCATAACCATAGCCAGTCCTGCAGCAAAAATTGTTTTTTTCATTGTGAAGCTCCTATCATCTTACGTAGCGTGTTGTTTTTCACGTTTTTGATAACGTTGTGCACGTAATAACTAGTTTATGCCTAGCATTTTACGTAACGTATTGTCTTTATTAATAAAGTGGTGTTTTAAAGCTGCAATTGCATGAACAGCAGCAAGAATAATGAGTGCCCAAGCCGTATAGAAATGAACCTGACCAGAGATATCTGCCTGATTTTCAAACAGAGCCCCTAACGCGGGTACACTAAACCAGTTGAAAACGTCAATCGCTCGGCCATCTTCCGTCGAAATCAAATATCCTGAGACAAACAGCACGATAAACAGACCGTACATCGCCATATGAGCCAATTTGGCGCCAATGATTTCTAGCGGGCTGCCTTCAGTTCGTGGTGACGGCGTCACTAATTTCCATACAAATCTAAAGATAGTTAACCCTGCTAGCAACAATCCAACTGATTTGTGCCAGTGCGGTGCGGTCTTATACCACTGACTGTAATAGGATAGATCGACCATCCACAATCCGACACCGAACATGGCGATAACCACAATCGCTGACAACCAATGGATTGATCTTGCTACTGGGTTGTAATTTTTTACGTCTGATTTCATTCAACAGCCCTATGCCTTAGCGTTACTTTTGTGCTCTTTAGACTACATTTCCGTCTTTCTTGCAACAGATTATTTACTATTCTTTACTTTCACGACATCCGTTGGTGTTGATTAAGTCGTTCAAAAAAATTGAAGGAACTTAATAATCACTCAATTGCTCGGCTTGATAGATTTCATCGCCGATATCTAACATTTTTCTTTCCATTATCGCTTGCGCATCAGATAGGCCTTTGTTGTAAAAAGCGCCACCAAAATTCTTGGTAATAAACTCAAGCAGAAATTCACTATCGAATTGTCCGATTTCAATATCAAGTTCGTCTTCTAAGTAGTTCTGAAGCCGCTGCGCCATCGCCTGTTTTTGTTGTGATGTAAATTCAATCTTAGACATAAACCCCTAAAGCTCCTCAAGTTTTAATCGATTAAGTGTAACGAAACTTTATCGCAGCATGTTAGTCTAGTTACGCTTAGTGCTTATTATGGAGAGATTGATCTTGTTATTGGATGTATTAGTACAGAGCGTCAACGAATTTCAGGCTGACTGCATGGCGTTATGTGAAAAGCACTACCCAACAATTCACAATAAGGGGATGAATGAGCATCATTTGGGCCTAGCCTTTGCGCGTCGTCTTTCACGCACGCTGAATGAGTTTGGTCATGACTACGACTATAAGTCTCTTGATACGGTAAACAACATCGATCTTCCCCATCACTATCGAGTCAGTTCAGAAATAGGCACGGTGTGGATTTTGACTTCTCACCTTGTTAGCGCTGGGCCTTCATGTCGTAAGAAGCTGTTTAAAACCATAGCCCATTGGCAAGAAGAGTATGGATACGCCGTCCAACCGAACGATCTATTACTATTACTTACTGACCATTGGATAACGCGTAGCAAACAGAGTCGAGAGTTACTACATTGGTGGACAGGTCAATTACCAGACGAGATAGATGAATACCGTGTTCAGGGGATCACTCTGTATGAAAGTGAATCTCTACTGGCTCAATCTCTAGAACAGCATTTTAGCCTCAGCCCTTATTTCGTAAAGTTTACCCATCCATTAAAGCGCGCTACGGATAAACAGCTGGTACGTAAATACATTCAGCTCTATTCAGTCATACAACTTAGTTAAACGCCGTCATGTCATCGTAAGGTCACGTTCTCCAACAATACTACTCCCTCTTTGTCGAGATAAAGAGGTTGAAGTGAAAGCTCTTAAACGCTACCAGTACGAACGATAGTATCGCCCGCTAATTTCCCCTCTAGCGTGGACAAAAACGCATCAAACCATGTTTACTACTTAGCCACTAATGACAAAACGTTCAGTTAATCTGTCTGCTAGTAAACGATTAATTAACCAATAGTTGGATATGCCTTCAAAATTCGAGTCTTTAGCCCAAAGTTTAATTGACAGATTTACGGCCGTGTCAATATTATGTCGCAACGTTGAGAACAACCCACTGTGGTTAACTTTGTCGATTATCGAGGTCTATTGTAGGTATGATTCTATCCACTAAGCAGCAATTTGTGGATTGCCTTTCCATCAATGAAAATTCGCAGTACGTCGGTACTTATAAAGACCTAAAACTCAATAGTGTGTTCCAACCGATTTTCGACCGCCAGGACCAAGTTATCGGTGTTGAAGCTTTGGTAAGGATTCACCGTGAAGGACATGGTTGCGTCCGCCCTGATCTCTTTTTCCATTCTGACCAGACTGACTTTGATGACAAGATCAATGTAGAGCGTTTAAGTCGAGTCATTCACATTCGAAACTTTGCGCGTTCAAAATACCGTCATCTGCAACTCTTCCTTAATGTCCTCCCGTCCGCTGGGGAATATCTCGCCATCGAAAGTATTGATTCTTGCTTGCTCAATCAGCGTCTCAAAGCTCTTGAGCTAAGTAGCTCGCAAATTGTCATGGAAGTGATTGAACTCGCTGCATCGAGCGAAGAGAACCTGCGCCGAGCGATGGACAAACTTGCTGAGAATAAGTTCACAATCGCGGTAGATGACTATGGTATAAATGCCTCAAACCAAAAGCGGGTTGAAGCGTTAAGACCCGGAATAATAAAAATTGATCGTACATTGATGCTATCGTGCATGGACGGCGATAAAAGTGGCTTGCTGTCTAGCATTAACCTTGCAAAAAAACTCAATGCAAAAACGGTAGTTGAGGGTATTGAGACTCAACAGCAGCTTGATGCAATGCGTCAGTTAGAGATCGATATGTTCCAAGGGTATTTTCTCGCAATGCCGGCTCCACTAGAGGCCGTCCATCCGTTCGCAACACACAACTTTGAGGAATTGAGTAAGTAAAATGTGACAAACGGCGATTTAAATAAGTTGTCCTAAAACTCTCGCTGAGAACAATACCTCCTCCCCATTTTGTATATGCCCCATCAATCATTGGCTGTAATTTTAACATCCAAGAAACCACATACTTACAATACATATCTCTAACTGCAAAAGCTTTATCGAATTATTGTTCCAGATCATTAGAACGGCAAATTGCCCTCGTGCCACAAGATAGAATTCTGTACATTCTTTGACATAGTTTGAAACAGTTTCTTTATATTTTTCATATCTTGAGGAGATTTCTATGCTGGAACTCTTGATTGGCCTCGTTGTGACGATCACCGTTGGCTATTTCATTGTCAAAGGCTACAAACCCGCTGGTGTCCTACTCACTGCCGGTATTTTTCTGTTGATTGTTACGGGGATTATCGGCCACACCGTATTGCCCGCAAAGATCACATCAACAGGAAACATGGTCACTGACGCACTAGAGTACGTCAAATACATGCTTCAGTACCGTGGTGGCGGTTTAGGTATGCAGATCATGCTGTTATGTGGCTTTGCTGCTTATATGACTCATATTGGTGCTAACAATGTTGTAGTAAAACAGTTTTCAAAACCACTCTCTGTCATCAAGTCTCCATACGTACTGCTCGTTGCAGCCTATATTGTCGCGTGTCTCATGTCATTAGCCGTGAGTTCTGCAACAGGCCTTGGTGTTCTATTAATGGCAACACTATTCCCAATGATGACGGCTATGGGCATTTCTCGTCCAGCTGCGGTTGCTGTTTGTGCGTCCCCTGCTGCGATCATTCTTTCACCAACGTCTGGAGATGTGGTCATTGCAGCTGAGAAGTCAGGATTAGATTTGGATGTATTCGCCGTCCAAACCGTACTTCCAGTCTCAATCTGTGCGATCATCGTGATGGCAGTAGCCGCTTTCTTTTGGAACAAATACCTCGATCAAAAGCAAAACTCTCCAATGGAGCGAGTCGATGTTTCTGAGATTGAAGTAAACGCGCCAGCGTTTTATGCCGTGTTACCATTCTTACCGATTATTGGTGTGTTCCTGTTTAACGGTCGTACTATCCCAGGCCTCAAACTAGACATCTACACCATTGTAGTGCTTTCGATTTTCATCGGCGCTTTGGTTGATTATGTTGTTAAGCGTTTTGACGGACAAAAAACCCTTGAAGACCTAGAGTCTTGTTACCAAGGTATGGCTGACGCGTTTAAAGGTGTTGTGATGCTATTGGTCGCAGCTGGTGTGTTCGCTCAAGGTCTTATGTCTGTCGGCGCTATTGATAACCTACTGCACTTAGCAGAAACAGCGGGCGCAGGCGGTATTGCCTTGATGCTGATCTTGACTGGTCTAACAGTTGCCGCGGCCATTGCGACGGGTTCAGGTAATGCGCCTTTTTACGCATTCGTTGAGCTTGCTCCTTCATTAGCCGCTAAAATGGGCCTCAACCCAGCGTTCCTAATCATTCCGATGCTACAGGCGTCTAACCTAGGTCGTACTATTTCGCCAGTATCAGGTGTTATCGTAGCAACTTCAGGCATGGCAAACATCAGTCCGTTCGAAGTCGTGAAACGTACTTCGGTTCCTGTACTGTGTGGTTTGGCAACGGTCATCATTGGTACGATGGTACTGGTTCCAATGAACGCGTAATTCGCCGACTAGGCACTAAAAAGGGCGCTATCAGCGCCCTTTTTTGTATTGGTGACAGTTACTTATTATCACCGTATCGTTCTAGGTATAACACGGTTGCTGCTGTGCGAGACGGTACCTTGAGCTTCTTAAGTAGGCTCTTCATGTGCACTTTCACCGTCGATTCAGAGATAAAAAGTGTGTCTGCAATCTGTTTGTTACGAAAGCCTTTTGCCACTTCTTTTAAGATTTGTAACTCACGGTCTGTGAGTTCATCAAAGACGTCCGTGCTGTTCTCACGTTCGCTAAGATATTTGGCTACTTCTCGGCTGTACGCTTTGTTACCGCGTAACGATGAACGCAGTAGCTCCACCAGCTCGTCAGGTTCCGTATCTTTAAGTAAATAGCCGTCAGCGCCTGCTTTGACGATCGCTTCAATATCTGCCGGGCTGTCTGATACTGTGAGGATAACAATTGCTGCATCGCAACCATCTGCACGAAGTGCCCCAAGCGTATCAAGTCCAGACATCCCCTTCATATTGAGGTCGAGTAACACGAGATCAGGTGTATGCTCATGGTTTTTGGCAACGGCATCAGCGCCATTGCTTGCTTCCGCCACCACATCAAAATCGTCTTCAAAGCTCAAGAGCTGCTGAATACCACGTCTCATCAGTGGATGATCATCCACTAGTAATACTCTACATACGGTCAATGTTCGTTTCCTTAATCTTGGGATACTCTAATAGTATTTCACAACCTTTATTGTCACGACTGTTAACGACAAGATTTCCACTTAATCGAGAGGCGCGCTCTTTCATAATGCTTAATCCGTAATGGTTGAGCTTTTCAATTGATTGATCAAACCCTACACCATCATCACTGACCGAGACTAGGACGTGTGTATCGGTTTCATGACATTGAATACAAATGTGTTGTGCATTTGCGTGCTTTATAGCATTTATGGTTGCTTCTCTTATCAATTGAAGTAGATGTACTTGTTGATTTGCATCTAGTTCAATGGATGATAATTGATTGCTTAAAATGATTTCTGCATCGGTCTGCTCTGCCAACTGAGACGTCATTTCACTCAGTGCGTTTCCAAAACTGCCCTCTTTGATCGTCAATCTAAAGGTCGTCAAAAGTTCCCTTAGCTGGGTGTAAGCCGCCGACAACCCGGTATCAAGTTCAGCAAGAATTGGCGTCGTGTTATCAAGCTCTTTGCTATCAGGTAGTTTAGCAATTCCTCTTTTAAGCAAAGAGACTTGAATCTTGAGATACGATAACGACTGCGCTAATGAGTCATGTAACTCACGGGCAATGGTCGCACGCTCTTCCATCAGAAGCAGTTGCTCAGCCTGTTTTTGCGCCTGATTGTAATAAACTGCCCGCGAGAGTATTTGGACAAAGTTATCGATCAGAGCTTGATCCGGACACGGCAATGATACTTTCCAATAAAGCGTCCCTAACTCCACGCCATCTAATGACAACGGCTGGCTCTGGCAGTTCGAATCGCATCCGGCACATTCGTCACCTTGTGTCAGTATTAGTGGACGTTCACCCTCGGCAGTGATTTCTAATTTAACCGCCGCGATGCCTTCTAAGCTTGCAATGTGAGCTAAGATGGCTTCAAAGTTATCCTGACCAATCCTCGAAGCAGTGAGTTCCTGCGATGATTTATATAGTACTTTCAGCGAGTTGTTGGCATGCTGAAGCCTCTGCGTTTTCTCATTAACCGCTTTTTCAAGCCCTCGATACAGCTTACCAAGTTCCGCGGCCATATTGTTAAAAGTGCGGGTTAAAATCCCCATCTCATTGTCGCTCGAAACATTGAGCTCAACGTCAAATGAACGCGATTGGATCTGTTCACTGGCATAAACCAATGCGTTCAAAGGTCTTACGATTTCACGTCGTGTGTAATGAACCACAAAGATGCCGACGATAAGAATCCCACCAAGACCTAATCCGCCAACCCATGCGAGCTTGATCAGTTTCTGCTCTGAGAAGTTTTGTAATTTGAATACAAAAGCATCGATTTGATTGACAAATCCAGCAACGAGGATCAAATAACGATCCCTGTCATGACTCTTTAACACCTGCTTGAGTTCGTGCCAACGTACAATCAGGCGGTAGTAATCATGGGTAATATCGTCAGGTACTGTCCAGCCTTGCAACGCCTTCATCGACGGTGCATAAACAGAACGTTCAAACATGGTAATGTGCGCTTCATAATCGACAGATTCAGACTGGATATCATGCGCAAGTCGATAGCTCTGCATACGCATCGATCCTGCTACGTTGACTGCCTCAGCATCATTCAGACTGGAAGCCAAAGTGATGATGGCAAAACTCGTTGTCGCCACCGAGAGTGCAAGGATAAGGCCCATCGCTTTGGCAATGGTTCTCGTAACGGAGTTTTTCACACTTTTTAACACAGTCTCACCACTTGTTGAATCTATCGCCGATATTTGTTCTACCTAGTTTGTGCGACACGCACAATATGTGATCAAAGCCGTCGGAATTTATTGATCTAAAACAACAACCCCCGCTAATTAACCCCTAAGGGGTATTTATACAAATATGTCAAAAACTACAATTTGTATGAACTTAAATGACAGTTTGTTAATGGCAATTGTGAGCTAAGCGTAGTCCACAATAATTGTGATATTAAGGATTTCAGTGGTCGATCTAGCAAAGCGCAGCTTTTTTTCTCGTAACAAAATCGATGATACCGCAATCAAGCTCCCTTGGTTGGCAAATTCTGGTGTTTTTACAGATTTATGCACCCGTTGCGGAAAATGTGCCGAGAATTGCGAAACGAACATCATTGTCAAAGGTGACGGTGGTTTTCCTACTGTCGATTTTTCGATTGATGAATGCACATTTTGCTATCAGTGTGCCGAAGCATGCCCTGAACCCTTATTTTTGCCTCAATCACAACAACCTTGGAATGCAAAAGCGTCAATCAGCGAAAGCTGTTTGGCGATTAATAATGTCGAATGCCGAAGCTGTGGCGATATGTGCGAAACCATGGCAATCAAATTCCAATTACAAATCGGCAAAGTCGCACAACCAAAAATAGAGTTTGATGAATGTAGCGGATGTGGCGCATGTGTTGCTGTATGCCCTACTTCGTCAATCATTGTGAGCAATTTAGTTTAAACGGAATCCATCCATGTCACTTAACGAAGTGCATATTTCTAGCTTAGTCGTCCACTGCTCTCCTGAGCATCTTAACGAAGTTAAGCAACAGATTGAGCAAAACGATAATGCAGAGATTTATGCTGATAGCCCTGAAGGGAAAATAGTCGTGGTTTTAGAAACTGAAAACCAGGGCTTTATCACCGACACAATCGAAGCAATAAACAATTTACCGAATGTATTGAGCACTGCGTTGGTTTACCACCAAATTGAAAGCAGTCTCGATGACAACGAATTAAACGACAATAACACTGGAACTCAACATTCCCAAATCGAGGGTGAAGTATGAAGATGACAAGACGAGCGTTTGTGAAAGCAAACGCAGCAGCATCAGCAGCGGCAGTCGCAGGTATCACTCTACCAGCGTCTGCAACCAACCTGATCGCTAGCTCAGACCAAACAAAAATTACCTGGGACAAAGCGCCTTGTCGTTTCTGTGGTACTGGCTGTTCTGTTCTTGTAGGGACACAAAACGGCAAAGTAGTGGCTACCCAAGGTGACCCAGAAGCACCTGTTAACAAGGGGCTAAACTGTATCAAAGGCTACTTCCTTTCAAAGATCATGTATGGTCAAGACCGTCTTACACAGCCTCTGCTACGCATGAAAAATGGCCAATATGACAAAGAGGGTGAATTCACTCCTGTCTCTTGGGATGTTGCATTTGACACCATGGCTGAAAAGTGGAAAGAAGCACTTAAAAAGCAAGGTCCTTCTGGCGTAGGTATGTTTGGTTCAGGCCAATGGACTGTGATGGAAGGTTACGCAGCCGCTAAAATGATGAAAGCTGGCTTCCGCTCTAACAACATCGACCCTAATGCTCGGCACTGTATGGCTTCCGCTGTAGTCGCATTCATGCGTACCTTCGGTATTGATGAACCAATGGGATGTTACGATGACTTTGAAAACGCGGACTCTTTCGTTCTTTGGGGTTCAAACATGGCAGAGATGCACCCAGTTCTTTGGACTCGCATCACTGACCGTCGTCTAAGTCACCCACACGTTAAAGTCAACGTGCTATCAACTTACTACCACCGTTCATTCGAATTGGCTGACCAAGGTTACATCTTTGAACCTCAGTCTGACCTAGCAATTGCAAACTTCATCGCTAACTACATCATCCAAAATAACGCGGTAAACTGGGACTTTGTAAACAAACACACCAACTTTAAGCAAGCAGATACTGATATCGGTTACGGCCTACGTGACGATGACCCACTGCAAAAAGCGGCGGCAAATCCTAACTCAGGCAAGATGTCTGCGATTTCGTTTGAAGAATACAAGAAATCTGTCGCGCCATACACCGTTGAAAAAGCGTCTGAAATGTCTGGCTTGTCTCAACAACAACTGATTGAACTGGCTAAACAGTACGCAGATCCAAACACTAAAGTGATGTCTTTATGGACAATGGGTATGAACCAACATACTCGCGGTGTATGGATGAACAGCCTAATCTACAACATCCACCTACTAACAGGTAAGATAGCGACTCCGGGTAACAGCCCATTCTCACTAACGGGTCAGCCATCAGCATGTGGTACTGCGCGTGAAGTTGGTACGTTTGCTCACCGTCTACCAGCAGATATGGTCGTAGCAAATCCGAAACACCGTAAGATCGCAGAAGGTATTTGGAACATTCCAGATGGCGTTATCCCACCTAAACCGGGTTACCACGCTGTATTGCAAGACCGTATGCTTAAAGATGGTAAGTTGAATGCTTACTGGGTTATGTGTAACAACAATATGCAAGCGGGTCCAAACATCAACGGCGAACGTCTTCCAGGTTACCGCAATCCAGAAAACTTTATCGTATGTTCTGATCCATACCCTACTGCAACAGCACAAGCAGCGGATCTTGTTCTACCTACAGCAATGTGGATCGAAAAAGAAGGTGCTTATGGTAACGCAGAACGTCGTACACAAGCTTGGTACCAACAAGTCGGTACGGTTGGCGAAGCTAAATCTGATTTATGGCAGGTGATGGAGTTCTCTAAACGCTTCAAGATGGAAGAAGTTTGGACAGAAGAACAACTTGCGAAAGCACCTCAATACCGCGGTAAGACTATGTATGACATGTTGTTCGCCAACGGCGTTATCAACAAGTTCCCAATTGAAGAAGCACGTGAGCTAAATGACGATGCTCACCACTTCGGTTACTACGTTCAAAAAGGTCTGTTCGAAGAATATGCGATCTTTGGCCGTGGTAAAGCACACGACTTAGCCCCATACGATGTATACCAACAAACTCGCGGTCTACGCTGGCCTGTTGTCGATGGCAAAGAAACACTATGGCGTTACAAAGAAGGCTCAGATCCATATGCGAAGGCAGGTTCAGGATGGGACTTCTACGGTAAGCCAGATGGTAAAGCACTGATTATTTCAGCGCCTTACGAAGCGCCACCAGAGTCGCCTGATGCTGAATACGACATGTGGCTATGTACTGGCCGTGTTCTAGAACACTGGCACACAGGTACTATGACACGTCGTGTACCAGAACTTTATAAAGCCGTTCCAGATGCAGTCTGTTACATGCATCCTGCTGATGCGAAGGCGCGTGGTATCCGTCGTGGCGATGAAGTTCTGATTGCGAACAAACGTGGTGAAGTACGTGTACGTGTTGAAACTCGCGGCCGTAACCGTCCACCAGAAGGCTTGGTCTTTGTACCGTTCTTTGATGCACGCATTCTGATTAACAAACTGATCCTAGACGCGACTGATCCTCTGTCTAAACAGACTGACTTCAAGAAGTGTCCAGTCAAGATCACTAAGATTGCGTAAGTTTGCATGCCCTGACTGATTCGTCAGTCAGGGATAAGAATTTAGCCGATAGGCGGAGAATGAATAATGAAAAAATTCCTAATTGCACTGTTATCTGTTGGTGCTTTAATGAGTGGTGCGGCTGTAGCTGAGCTTGATAATCCTGGTGGTATTGGTGGCTTAGAATCATTACGTGGCGTGAGTGAATTAGAAGCAACTCGCCCTGCTGATGAGTTTAAAAAATACCCACGCGAACAAATACTCGACAGTAGCTTTGTTTACCAGCCACCGTTGATCCCTCACAACATTCGCAACTATGAGGTATCTCTGAATGCGAACAAATGTCTCGCATGTCACAGTTGGAAGAATGCAAAAGAGATGGGCGCAACCAAGATCAGTGTAACGCACTACGTTAACCGCGAAGACGCAGTACTGGCTGACGTATCACCTCGCCGTTACTTCTGTCTTCAATGTCACGTTCCTCAAGCCAACGCAAAACCGCTTGTTGAAAATGAGTTCAAGAGTGTCGATGCGCTTAAATAAGCAGCACGTGAGTAAATAAGAGGTTATCTATGAAATTATTGAAAGCGTTTTGGAAACGATTGGCAACCCCAAGTAAAGCTGCGGTCGGTGTAGTTCTATTTATGGGTTTCGCTGGTGGTCTTCTATTCTGGGGCGCGTTTAACACGGGGATGGAGGCAACCAATACAGAGGAATTCTGTTCTGGCTGTCACGCACCTATCGTCGAGGAAATTCAAGAAACAATCCACTACTCTAACCGCTCTGGTGTACGTGCAGTCTGTTCAGACTGTCACGTACCACACGAGTGGACAGATAAGATTGTTCGTAAGGTTCAAGCATCGAAAGAGTTGTTTGCGCATTTTGTAACAAATACCATCGACACACCTGAGAAATTCGAGGAGCGTCGAGCGTACTTAGCTGAACGAGAATGGTCTCGCTTGAAGAAGAATGACTCACTTGAATGTCGTAACTGTCACGAATTTGAGTATATGGATTTCTCTGAGCAAGGTCAGCGTAGTGCAAAACAGCACTCTACTGCCCTAGCCTCTGGTGAGAAAACGTGTGTAGACTGTCACAAAGGTATTGCACACAAACTGCCTGACATGCACGGTGTTGAAGGCTGGCAATAAGGAGCACAGAAAATGAGTACTTTAGAATCCGTTATCTGGCATATCCTCGGCTATGGTGCCATGCCTTTTATCATTTTATCTGGCTTTGCGGTAGTCGCTGCAATCTCTCTATGGATACTATCGCTAGGTAAAGATAAAGAGGTGGAATAACGTTTCCCCTCCGCGCTGACACAATTTTGCCTATTTTGTATCAAGCGTAAAAAAACCACCGCATTTGCGGTGGTTTTTTTTGCTATTTATTTGGGTAACCCTGTGGATTGTTCGACTGCCATCGCCATGTGTCACTCGTCATTTCTTCAAGAGTTCGCTTCGCCTGCCAACCAAGCTCTTTGATGGCTTTACTTGGATCGGCCCAACACTCTGCAATATCACCGGGGCGACGCGCGACAATCTGGTAAGGGACATTTTTGCCCGAGGCAAGTTCAAAAGCTTTTACCATTTCAATCACACTGTAGCCACTGCCTGTCCCCAAGTTATAGATATGTAGACCCGATTTTTGACCGACTTTCTCTAACGCAGCAACGTGACCATCTGATAGATCCATCACATGAATGTAATCTCGAACACCCGTACCATCTTTGGTTGGATAATCATTGCCAAATACAGACAAAAATTCTCGACGACCAACAGCGACTTGAGAGACGAAAGGCATAAGGTTGTTTGGAATGCCTTGCGGATCTTCACCGAGTTCACCTGATGGATGTGAGCCAACAGGATTGAAGTAGCGCAAAAGCGTAATACTCCAACCAGGGTTTGCTTTTTGAAAATCGGATAGACACTCTTCAACCATCAATTTACTGCGACCATAAGGGTTCGTCGCACTAGTCGGGAAGTCTTCAGTAATTGGCACACTCGCTGGATCACCATATACAGTTGCAGAAGACGAAAAAACGAGTGTTTTCACATTAGCCTCGCGCATTGCAGCAACCAAGACCAAGCTACCATTGACGTTATTGTCATAGTATTCCAGAGGCATGGTGACAGACTCACCGACCGCTTTAAGCCCAGCAAAATGAATAACCGCCTGAATGTCATTACTCTTTAGCACATCAACGAGTAGCGCCTTATCGCGAATGTCGCCCTCGATGAACATCGGTCGAACGCCCGTTACACCTTGGATACGATCCAGTACGGATGCTTTGCTGTTGTACAAATTGTCAAAGATGACTGGCGTCATACCAGCTTCAATCATCTGTATACAGGTGTGGCTGCCAATGTAACCCATGCCGCCGGTAACCAAAATATTCATATCACTAACCTTCTGAATTATTAAGGCAAATATTAACCAAAAGTCGGGGTAAAATACAGGATAGGGATACACTTAGCAGAACAATCAATCCTGATTGATGACAAATCGACCTTTTCCACTCGCCTTGGCTTGGTACATTGCCGTGTCCGCTGCTTTAAGCAATTCGTCCATACTCTCGTCGTAGTCCTCTACAAAGTGTACGCCAATACTAGCACCTACGTTCAAAACACGGCCTTTATAGACAATGTCTTTATGGATCAAAGCGATTAGACGCTCGGCCAACATAGAAATTGATTGCTTGGTCGTATTGTTGATTAACACCACAAATTCATCACCAGAGAGCCTTGCGACTAAATCATTGGTTCTCACCTGTGACAAAAGGCGTTCTGATACCTGTTTAAGCACCTCGTCCCCCGCGTCGTGGCCATAGGTGTCATTCACACCTTTAAACCCGTCCAAATCGAGATAGAGTAACGCGAAACCAGTTCTGCTTTCTTGTTCACTTTTGAGTACTTCCGTCAGTACCCGATATAGCTTGGCTCGATTCGCTAGACCGGTAAGGGAATCATGGTGCGCCAGATGTTCTAGCCTTTCCATCTCTTTAAGGTTCGACAAATCGGTTAAAATGTAGACATAGTCAAATGCATTCTCATCGTCATTGTTTACGATACGTGAAACCTTTACGAACATAGGAACTTGATGTCCGTAGATGTGTTTTTCCCATACCTCACCTTGCCATTGCCCATAATTTATCACCGCCTCTTTAATTGTTGGCATAAGAGAGCGGAATTGCTGCCATTCGAAGATATCGTCGGTGTTTTTTCCCAATAATGACTCTTGAGGGTAGCCAAGCAACGATGTCAATGCAGGGTTGACCATAGTAATAACGTCATTTTCATCAGTGACTATCAACGCGTCCTGACTGTGTTCAAACACGCCGGCAGCTAGTCGCTGCCTCTGTAGCGCTAGTTCAACTTCCGTAACGTCCTGAATCGCGAACAGAAGCTGACCTAACTTGGTCAGTTTGGCGCAACTGACTTGAAGTAACTGGCGCTGTTCAAACACATCCGTAACCCAAAACTGTTGGTCGATAAATTCCTGCTGCTGTTTGAGTGCCTGCTTAATGCTCTCCGAGTTTCGCCCACCAATAAAGTCGAGAATATTCGCACCTTTAAGAAACGCACTTGTACAACGGAACACTTGGCAAGCGGAAGCATTAAAATGAATAATTTCACCGGTTGAATTGACCACCATGAGCGCATGTTTTACCGCCTCGACCACTTCATTGGCGAACGATTTCTCTTCTTCCAACCTATCTAATGTGTATTCAACTTGTTGGTCTCTTTGCTTCAATCTATCCAGCATGGTGTTAAAGGCACGAACCAGCGCGCCAATTTCGTCATTAGCCGTCGGGCGTACATTTAGAGTATTTTGCTTTCTGTCGATAAACGAACGCATACCGATATTTAAGTGGTAGACTGGTTCGACAATGTATTTCTGCACGGTCATGTACAATACAACGCCAGCTAACACCATCAAGAGCAAGAACATCAGACTATCGAACAAGGCGCGATCATAGAGTTCTTGGAAGGAGGATTTCGATATAATCACCCTCAGTTTGGCAATCACTTCTTGTTCTAGCTCGACAGGAACCAGCAAGAAAATATGATCCTTACCGATCGAATACCCTTGTCGGTTGATCTCATTCCGTTGTCCTTCTGTCGGAACTGGTGCTGCAAGACCTTCTCTCTCATACATAGCGAACAATTGACCGTCAGAAGTGTAGAGTTTAACCCTAGCCACTTCTTTATCCGCAGAGAAAGCATCCAACACTTCCTTCGCGGCTAAACTGTCATCAAATAAAATAGCCGCTTGTAAGTTATACGCCACACCTTTGGCCAGCACACTGACTCGGTTGATTAGATTATCTCTCTGTGTATCCACAGCATGGTAAAACGCGTACCCCTGAGACAATAGGAAAACAAGTCCAGTAAACACGATGAGCGGTATGATCAATTTACTTTTGAGTGACAGATCGGTGAGTGATTTCATCATAGCTTCCCCTCAACGTCTGAAACACGCAATAAATTTGAAGATATTCGATAGCTGCCAAGGTTGCCGAGGTTAACTTTAGGTTTTATTCGTCCGGCTTTGGTCGCCAATTCCACGGCGCCGCCGTAGTCAGTAAAACGCGTAACGTCACTGACAGTAACCGTGCTTTTGGGATAAGAGTTGAGCAGCGACAAACTGCTTCTTTGCGTTAAATAAACAAGATTGCAATTATCGCTAGTGATTCGAATAGGCTTATCTCGTACCATTTTTCCTTGGGTAATCTCGGAGAGTAAACTTCGGATTTTTTCACTGTCGGGAAGACAAATATTGATGCTATCCATCTGTTCCTCCGCTTGCCAATAAATAAAGCTCACGATGCGATAGAGGTAGACGGCCTTAATTTGATCTTCACTATATGTCGCTGCACAGGCTTGCTTACTACCCAGCAGTAATCCAATAACAATAAGCCACAACGAGCGAAAATGCCTAGTATTCATAACTCAGCCTCAATGCGACGAGTTCCTCACGCAAATAGAAACTGTTTATGTCTTCATAGAATCCCTGATTCTCAGCAAGGTTTTGTACCAATAATTCAACTAACGGCGCACTAGGGTTAGCTTGCCACGCCAACCTCACATCGAGCGTGAGGTAATTGTCCAAATGGGCATTACTCTCGTAATTCACCTCTTGCCCTTTGAGCATGAGGTCAAATTGAATTTGTTGAGTGACCTGCCATAACATTTGCAAAGACGCCAAATGTTGAGAATCTATAGATATGCTTCCTTCTGCACTTCCGTTACTCGTAGACGAAGGCTGCCAATCATGATCTAGGGTGAGATAACTATAACTACCATACAAGGACAAAGAGTCGTTGAGCATCCAACGAGTGGCAATTTCTACCCCATAAGAGTCGACAACATAGCTGTAAGTTAACTGGTAGATGTCAATTTGATCATAACCGGGATAACGCCCTTGATATTCGACGCCATCGATATTGTCGTAATGGCTGTAAAACACAGACGCATCAAGCTCGACATTCTCCGTGATTAAGCGATAGCCTATATCGTAGGTAATGACAGTTTCTAGATCTCGCTCTGCCGAAGGCAGGGTCAGTTGATAGAAGTATTCAAGATGACGGAAATCACTTGAACAATCTCTTCCTGCTGGACAATACAATTGGTTGGCAATGAAAATGGAGTTGGTATCCATATAAGAAGGAGCAACGATACCCCTGCCTACTCCAGCCCATACGCTGCTAATGAAATCAATATCGTAAATGGCTCTTAGTTGCGGAGAAAGTTCTAAGCTATCTCCCTGTTCAAAATATTCAGCTTTAACACCCACAACCGTTTTTAGCTTGTTAGTCCATTGTCCTTCATGCTGGATATAACTATTTACAATACTGTCGGCAGCAGAGTCGATATTGTACAAGCGTACATAATAATCCACTGAGTTGAGATCATAGCCCGAGAACTGATGCATTAGATCGAGAGCGATATAGCGGTAACCACCGCCATAAATAACCTGCTGCCGCGGAGTCAGTTGCGTCGCGAAGTTGAACTCGGCGTCAAAAGTTGAATATTTTCCGGGGGCATCATAAGCAGAGTCGTAGTTTTGTTGAAGCCAGAAGCGATAATTACTTTCTGTATTGTCTGAGAGAGTTTGGCGAGTATCGAGTTGTGCGTAATAGGAATGGCTAGTGATGGTTTCATTGGAATAACTTGTCCCAGTGGCAAAGCCATTAGCGTAGTCAACCGTGAACATATCTTGAATGACGCTACTTTTCTCTCCTCCTAGGCGTAATATCCACTGATGAGGCCGCTCGACAACAATGCCTGCACTGTGCATGTTCCAGCGCGTATCTGGTGTGATGGGCAGGTAGACTTCAGACTTATGCTTATAGTAGGCACGAGCATATATGTCTGGTGATAGCAATAAACCCTGGCGTACCGAGAGATCATAACTGCCATACTTTTGATAACTTAAGGAGACTTGCCCGCCTAACGTTTCCGTCGCTGACTTCGTCACAATGTTGATCACACCGTTTTCCGCATTCCCACCCCAAATACTCCCAGCAGGCCCACGAAGCACTTCAATGCGGTCAATGTCATCCATCGGATAATCTACATCCGCCCAATAGACGCCACCATATATCGGACTATAAAGGCTACGTCCGTCTTGAAGAACCAACATTTTATTAAATAGGCCACTGTGAAAGCCACGTGAAGATACGATCGGCTCCGCCGCGGAATAGTGACTCACTCTAAGCCCCGGCACTAGATTAAGAGCGTCAGCCAACGATCTTGCGCCACTTCGCTTAATCCGCTCTCCATTCAGTACATAAACCGCAGCAGGAATATCAGCGAGATCTTGAGAAAACTTCGAAGCAGAATCGACAGTTACATGCAGTAGGGAAAGCTCTTCTAAACTCATTGATACCAATTCATCGAGATCGCTCTCGCTATGAGCAACCGTCGAAGCTGTGAGGAGAACCATGGAGAATAGTGATCTTTTATACATTCAGGAACCTGACAATATTAGCAAATTATATTATTCCACTTATCAATATTTAATTACACACATAACAAATTAGTTTTTTCAGTTTGTTGGCTAAAAAATGAAACCGATCACTGTTTAATTTAGTCAATTGAAACATGTTACTAGGTGATTTGATTAGGGAATTCTTTCATTGATGATAAAACGTTCAATCAGTCTCAATTGTGATATGGGTGAGAGCTTCGGTTCTTGGACAATGGGTAATGACCGATCAGTCATGCCACATATTGACATGGCGAACATCGCATGCGGATTTCATGCCTCCGACCCTAAGATCATGAGTGATACCATTCAACTTGCGATCAAATATAACGTAAAGGTCGGCGCGCATCCTAGCTACCCCGATCTGCAAGGGTTCGGCAGACGCAGTATTCCAATGCCAGCAGAAGAAATTACTGCGATGCTTATCTACCAAATTGGAGCGATTAAAGGGTTATGTGAGAGCCACAACTGCGAGCTCAGTTACATAAAGCCCCACGGGGCACTATATAACGACATGCAAAAAGATATGGTTATCTTTGAGGCCGTGGTTGATGCTGTCTCTAGCTTTAACTTACCTTTAATGACTCTCGCTATCACAGATAATCAACGACTCCTCGACATCGCCGATCGATATGATGTGCCTCTGTTATTTGAAGCTTTTTCTGATCGACGCTATCAAGCCAATGGACAACTTGCACCCCGCAGTATGCCGAACGCCGTTATTAGCAGCGAAGACGATATTCTCAATCAAGTTCAACAAATTGTTCAGTATGGGAAAGTTCGCACGATAGACGGATTCTCTATTGCTCTCGATGCAGACACGATTTGCGTGCATGGTGATAACGAACAGGGAATCAAGATCATCGAGAAAATCAGATCGTTAATCCAACAAGAGAGGTCGGGCTAATGAACATTGACACGTCCATCGATCCCGTTGCGGAATGTTCAATTTTAATCCGTTTTCATAGTGATCCTAACGACCACCTTTCTTGGGTCATTGGAGAAATCAGTCATTATCTCAGCAACCAGCTTGGGATCTGGGTGATGAATGTCACTCCCTCGTTTGATTCAATCCTTATTGACTACCTTCCTCACCGCATTTCAATTTTTGAGTTCGTCCCCTATTTGGAAAAACTCGTGACCGAAGCGTTGCATCACATGCCGGAGTACCATCAGCCAGATATCTTAGAGCTGCCTATCTATTATGATGTTTCGGTGGGTCCAGACCTTGAACTCTATACTGAAAAAGGAATAGCCATTGAGGACGTGATTTCACGCCACTGCGATACTGAGTACACGGTAGGTGCGATTGGATTTTCAGCAGGATTTGCCTTTCTTAGCCAAGTTGACCCCGCTATTCAACTGCCACGAAAACGCACTCCTCGGGTATCTTTACCAAAGGGCAGCGTCGGTATCGCGAACCACCAAACCGCGATTTATCCAAGCGATAGTCCTGGAGGGTGGAACATCATAGGCAATTGTCCTATCGACCTTTACCATCCCAATAGTCACCCTATCCTGCCTTTTACTATCGGTACACGTGTACGTTTAAAACGCATTGAATTAGATGAATTTATTAGTCTAGGCGGGCAAATAACTGAGGGATGGCAATGATAAACGAGTACTACGTTGAAGTCATTAAGCCGGGTCAACAGACTTTGATCCAGGACTTTGGTCGATTTGGCCTTGCGCATTTTGGTATAACACAAGGTGGGCCTGTTGATGACTACGCCTATAGCTGGGCGAACCATTTGCTGGGCAACACGGTCAATATGCCCACACTTGAAATAACCTTAGGTCAGGCAGAGTTTCTTATTCATTCAAGCTGTGAAATGGCCATCGCTGGTGGTGATCTTGCCGCACGGCTGGATGAGCAACCACTTGAAAACTGGTCAACGTTTAAAGCGAGCAAAGGTCAACGTCTTACATTTGGACTACCTAAAAATGGCTTACGCAGTTACCTAGCGATTAAAGGCGGATTCATCGTTCCACCTCAATTAGGCAGTGCCGCGACCGTAACGCGAGATCAGTTGGGTGGGTTAGCATCAGGCTGTCCACTATCACTTGGAGATGTACTCAAATTTGCGCCGCATGTCCCCCGTCGTCGACCAGTACAAATGACGTTCCGCTATAAACCGGACTACAACCTGCCTATCGAACTACGTCTAATAGAAGGTTATCAAGTAGGTGATTTTACACGTGACGCGATTAATGGGTTGTACAATCTTGAATTTGATGTCAGCCAACTGATCAATCGCATGGGTTATCGACTCTCTGGTAATAAGATTGCAGCGCCGGAAAAAGAATATTTAAGCGAAGGAATTGCATTAGGTTCAGTTCAGATCCCGCCCAGTGGTGAACCCATAGTGCTTCTAAATGATAGGCAGACTATCGGCGGCTATCCAAAAATCGGTTGTGTGGCAAGGATTGACCTGCCTCGCCTTGCACAAGCGAAACCTGGGCAAAAAGTCCGCTTTGTACGGGGTGATTTACTGGGATTGCAGGATGTGTGGTGTCAATGGGCACGATTCTTCGGTTATTAGGGCCACGCGGCCCTAATAACCGCTATTGACCATAATATTGAGCGAGTTGCTGTGGATATGTTCTCGCTTTCGCCAGCTCCTTTGCTTTGTTCTCAATCTCTGCCTCACTAAGAGCAAGCGTGATCGGATGAAGCTGCTCAATCGTCAGGTCTTGGTAGTGAAACAGTTGCCACTGCTGGACGAGTTTTACCGCCGCTTCGTAGGCTGATGAACCTTTCACCACCTCCACCCGCGCGTAATGCCTGCCTTCAAACGTCACATCAGCCGCACGCAATGTGTCATCCTTGCCAGGTATTTGCTGTGCACCAAACAATGGTGTACCGAACTCATGAGCCACGGAGTAATCAGGGATAAATCGCGCCATATGTTCTATTGCACGTCGACTTCGTTGAATAATAACGTCCTCATCCCAGCCTTTCTGGATTTTAGTTTTCAACCGCAGTGGTAAGCTTGGCTGTGATGAATCAGCGCTAGAAGCAACTAAACCATCTTCAAATAATGTGATGTCTTTGGTCATGCCATGCAATTGAAAAATACCATCAGGATAAGGTGTCAGCTGTGCCATTCCGTTTGGTGTGCCACGTGGTCCGTGGAAAATTACTTCAGGCCAAAGTTCTTCGCATTGTGGCCAATGTGTCACATAGGCCGCTTTAAACTCGACCAGACGTTCACGTGGTTTCTGCGCCAAGTCATCGATTGATCCTGTCTCATAACCACAAGCGTTGACCAAGTAATCTACCTGAAGAAACTCAATGTTTCCCTCTCTGTCGATACACACCACTGTCCAACCTTGGTCTGACTCTTCAACACCTATCACTTGAGTTTGTGCCTTAAGTTGGCAGTTAGGCATTTTTTCTAGAGCCAACGTCGCTGATGCTGCAATTCGAAAAACACTCCACCCATATTCTTGAACAGCAACAACCGGAAATTTTAACACCTCCAAATCCACATGCTTGGCAAAAGGAATCAGCCATTCATCAATGGTAGTAGGATTTTGGGGTTGCTCTAAGCATGCTAAGGCTTCAATTTCATCACGACTATAAAACTTGTAGTAGTCTGCGGGTTCACCAAGCACCTTGTTGGCTATGTCTTGTTTTACAAGTTCAGCATAGCAGTCTTGAATCGTAATAAGACGCTCGTACAGCTCTTCGGGCGAGCCTCCATCACTGTATGGCACCGCGATGACCGTTGGACGTTTATTGACGGTTTGCGGATACAAGCGAATGGTGTCGATAGATTGTTTTAGTAGCTCGATACATTGTTCAGTCGAGATCTCTCTGTACAAATTTCCACCAGCATGGAGATGGCATATCGGCGGACCACTGACCAGCCCAGATCCTTTCTCGATTAAGTGTACGTTTAGGCCCAACTCCGCCATGTGGACGGCGGCCGTTGCTCCTGCGATACCGCCACCAATAATGGCGACGCTAGGGGTGCGAATTTGTTGCGATTCAGATTGCATTAATGTGGCTAATTCGTTCATTCTCAGGATATTTTACTGCCATTAACGAGTGAATAAAATCACAATTTTTGCATGGTGAATTAATGCCATTTTGACGAAAAAAAAATGAAAAAAATGCTTGACTCAAAAATGGTGAAACCAGAAATAATTGCTTCTGTGAATAACAAATCGTTGACGGGCTTTTGCTATTCAGGCTTGTGGCAAATTGTTACTTATCTACAGGCCAAGTTATCCCAAACTTTATCCACCGTTTTTGTGGATAACTGAACAACTTGGCCGAATAGATTTAGCTAACTGCCTTATTTATAGGGGTTAGTAGGCCTTTTATTAGGCTGTTAACCACCAGCGCCAATGTGAAAAAAGTACCTAACGGCAGTGTAATCCACAGCACGAGATGTAGGTTGGGCTTAAGATCAAATCCGTACACCATCAGAGCCCCAACGACAGCTTCTGATCCGATTGATGCGATTAAGGCCGCAATCAAAGACATCAATCCATATTCAGCCCAAATGGTTTGTTCTACACGCTTTTTACTCGCTCCTAGCGTCCGGTAAAGTTGAATTTCATCCTGTCGCTGCCCTAAGCTCAAACGCAACAAGGTGAAAATCAACAATAACCCAGACAATACACCGATTGCTGCCAGCAATGTTATCGACCAAACAATCTGTTCAAGCAGTTGTTGAATCTTAGCGCCCATCACTCGTATATCCATCAGACTGACTGTGGGGTATTGACGAGATAAACCATTAAGCAATTCGTTGTGACTATCTTCAACCCGAAAACTCACTAAGTAAGTAGCCGGTATGTTGGCCAGTACGTCTTTGGTAAAGATAAAGTAAAAGTTAGGCTTCATATCCCGCCACTCAACAGAACGAATCGAGTTAACGGTTGCCGTCACGGTTTGGCTATTAATCACAAAACCTAATTCATCGCCAATAGATAAATTGAGTTCATCGGCCACATCCTGTTCGACGGACACACCATTGCTTTCACTCCATTGACCTGTGATCAGTTGATTATGGGCCGGTATGCCATCAGCAAAGGTAAAGTTTATCTCTCTTCTCAACGCGTCACTCGACTCAGGACCATTGGCCAGCGACTTAGCGTCAACCCCGTTAATATCAAGTAAGCGACCGCGAATGATTGGATAGTCTTGGGAACGCTCAATAGCGTTATCATCCAGGACTTTCAAGTACCCCTCTTTTTCGTAAGGTGCGATGTTGAGGGCAAACGCGTTGGGGGCATCTTTGGGTATGGTTCTACTCCAATCGGATAGCAGATCGGTTCGTACTAGCCACATCGTTGCCAGCAACATCAAAGAGAGAGCTAAAGCACCGAACTGAATTCCTGTCGCTGACATAGAACGATTTATTCTGCTCAACGCTAACTTGAGCGGAGGAGACAAAGGCATCTTAGCAAGTGATTTTGTAATCACTACACTCAGTAGCCCTAACACAATGAACAATACGCCCATTCCGGTTAACACTATCCACACCAATAAATTGTCGTAATACGCGACTAACATGGGGATTAGTGGGAACAAAAGTAACAGATATCTTTGCTTGCTTTGCAGAGAATGTTGCTCAGCTTGCATCACATTTACCGCACTGACGTTAATCAAATTGAGCAGCGGAATTCCTAACGCAGGAATGGCAATCAGAATACTGGTGGTTATTGCTATTATTGCCGGTTTGATACCATAGCTAGGCAGTGGATTAGGTAATAAATCGACCAATGGTATTCTTAGCAAAAACTCAAGCAGTATGCCTAAAGACGTGCCCAGTACCATAGCAGAAATAAGAAGAATGGATACCTGAGTCAGCAACCAGCGAGTTAACCAATGCTTGCTCGCCCCTAAACTCTTGAACATCGCAATGGTTCTTTTCCTCGTTGCTACGTAGTGCTGGCAAGTTAACACCAATGTCGTCGCTGCCATGATGATCACGATCGCCACCGTTAGGGAAAGGTATTGTTCCGTTCTCTGAAATACTTCATTGGTTCGGCTAGCACTATTTTGGTCACGCCAACGGTCACTAGGTGTCAATGTGACGTTCGCTTTGAGCTGTTCAATCTCCGACTGGTTCGCGTCAATGAACAGGCTGTAGCGAACTCTGCTACCGATTTGCACCGCACCTGTTTTACTTAGATCATCACTATGAATAAACGCAGATGGCATTTGTTGAAACGGGTTAAAACTCAGTCCGGGTTCCTCGACTATTCGCCCACTGACGGTAAAATCCGCGTCGCCAACTGTGACGGCGTCACCAATTTCAACTTGTAGCTGTGCAAATAGCCGTTCGTCTAGCCAAAGCTGCCCTGGTTCCACTTTTGAATATTCAGCCTTGTCATCACTCAGTCGCATCTCCCCTTGCAGCGGGTAGCGACTATCAACAGACTTAACGGTGATAAGTTTCATCGCATTGTCGCTAAATGCCATGGTTGCAAAACGTGTCTGTTGTGAAGCAGTGAGACCACTTTGTTCTACGAGCTTTGTGAGCGTGGCAGGCAAAGGGTTTGACGAGCTAAATACTGTGTCTGCGGTCAATGCTTGCTTACCCTGCTTGACCACCACTTGTTCCATTCTCTCTGCAAGCGCGGTGAGGGCAAATATACACGCGATGATCATCACCAATGCAATCGAGACTGGCCATAATTGGCCTTGTCTGATCTCGCTAATGCTCCAGCGTATCATCTGACTGTTAAATGCTCCGTGATTTGATTTCCCCATCACTAAGCCTCCAGCTTGCCTGCTTTCATGGTCAACACCCTATCGCAACGCTGAGCGAGTTTCTGATCATGCGTCACCAACACCAGTGTCGTACCATGCTTTTTATTCAGTTCAAACAGTAGCTCAATGATCGTGCTCGCCGTTTGTTCATCTAAATTACCCGTTGGCTCGTCGGCAAACAGTACTTTAGGCTGAATCATAAAAGCACGAGCCAAAGCTACGCGCTGCTGCTCCCCACCGGATAACTGCGTTGGAGAGTGATGGATACGATTTCCAAGCCCTACAGATTCAAGTAACGTCGTCGCCCTTTGCTTATCTTCGCTTTCACCTTTCAGCAAACAAGGGAGAGTGACGTTGTCTAACGCGCTAAGGCTCGGGATGAGTAAAAAACTTTGAAACACAAAGCCAACCGATTCACTGCGAATAGCCGCTCTCGCTTCATCATCAAGCGTGTGTAACGATTGTCCTAGAAGGTTCACTTCACCACTGGTGGGGATGTCCAAACCTGCCAACAATGTCATCAGTGTCGATTTTCCAGCACCAGATGTCCCTACAATAGCGACGCTTTCTCCTTCCTTGATGTCGAGATTGACGTCTTCAAGGATTGTTAATTGCTCTTGTTTAGTAGAGACTATCTTAGACAATGAGTGTGCTTTAATTACGGATGTTTGCATGTTTCGACTACTTTCCTTTGTACTTTTACTGACTTTTATTAATCCTGCGTATAGCAAAACCCTGATGATTCTCGGTGATAGCCTTAGCGCTGGCTACCAAATGCCGATCGAGCAAGCATGGCCATCTCTTCTTACGCAAGATCTCGCCAATAAGGATCAACATGTTACCGTAATCAATGCTAGCATTTCTGGCGACACAACGGGCAATGGTTTAGCACGTCTTCCTAAACTGTTAGAGCAGCACAAACCTGACTACGTCCTAATAGAACTTGGAGCCAATGATGGACTGCGCGGCTTTCCACTAGGTCTGATTGGAAACAACTTATCACAAATGGTGACATTAATTAGGCAAACAAATGCCAAACCACTCATTATGCAGATCCATGTACTGCCAAACTATGGCAAGCGTTACACTGAAGCCTTTTCAGCCGTTTATCCTTCATTAGCCGCAAAACTCGATGTCCCCTTACTGCCCTTTTTTCTTGAAGGTGTGATTATCAAACCTGAGTGGATGATGGACGATGGCCTTCACCCTAAGCCAGAAGCACAAGCTTGGATTTCAAGTTTTGTTGCCAATCAATTGATTAATCACTTCTAGTTGCCCTAGCTCAATGAAGTTTACATAGCTTTACGTTAATTTTCTCCGAATACCCTCAGTAGGTGAAGGACAGAAAATGATTATAAAACCTGTAATAGATGGCGTTGTTGCACGCAGCGCACATCCATTAGGATGTGAGCAAGCCGTGCTTAACCAAATTGAATATGTAAAGTCTTCACAACTCATACCCAACGGGCCCAAGCGTGTCTTAATCATCGGTGGTTCATCTGGCTTTGGCCTAGCCTCGCGAATTGCTCTGACATTCGGTGCTCAGGCTGACACCATTAGCGTATCGTTTGAAAAAGCACCTTCTGAACAAGGGACAGGGTCTGCGGGTTTCTACAACAATTACTATTTTAAACGCCACGCCAAACGCGCGGGACGAATCGCTGTAAATATCCATGGCGATGCTTTTTCTAAACAGATAAAAGATGACGTCATTGAAGCGATAGAAACCTATTTTGAAGGTGAAGTTGACCTGATTATTTACAGTGTTGCGTCAGGTGTGAGACCAAAAGAACAACCAGGACAGTTCTGGCGCTCTGCTATTAAACCGATTGGTCAACCTGTGTCAGGGACTACGCTACTGCTTGAAAATGATCAGTGGTACAACTCAACGTTAGAAGCTGCGAGCGAAGAAGAGGCAGAAGCGACACGCAAGGTCATGGGTGGCGAAGACTGGGAAGCATGGATCGATGCTCTGATCAATTCAGAGTCGCTTGCTCATGGTTGTAAAACAATCGCCTTTTCTTATATTGGCCCAGAACTGACTCACCCAATCTACCTTGATGGCACATTAGGCCGAGCGAAAATAGACCTGCATCAAACCAGCCATTCCTTGAATCTGAAAATGGCGAACTTCGAAGGCGGCGCATACGCAACCGTCTGTAAAGCGTTGGTGACCAAAGCGAGTGTCTTTATACCAGGTCTAAGCCCATACATTATCGCTCTGTATAAAGTGATGAAAGAGAAAGGCACCCATGAGGGATGTATCGAGCAAATGCTACGTCTGTTTAGTAGCAAACTTTACGGCTCTGAGCGTGTCCCTGTTGATGGTGAAAGGCTGATTAGAATGGATGACTGGGAACTTGATGCGGATACACAATCACAAGTTAAGCAGTTAATCAGTGAAATGGATTGCGGCAACTTCATGCAGTTAGGTGATTACTCTGGCTTCAAGCATGAGTTCCTCAATTTAAACGGATTCGATTTGCAAGGTGTAGACTATTCAACCGACATCAATATTGATAAGTTTATAAAATGAAATTATTGTTTTAAAACCATGTCTCATTAATAAGACAAAGTGTATTGATTGCCCTAAAGCTGAGCCTTGGGGCTTTTTTTTGTCTATTTCATCATGCATCCTTAACTCCTGTGCCATCCACCGTTTAATTATTAAACATTTCTTTACCCGTATGTGCATCGTAACGACTATCCTTAAAACAGAGAGCAAGGACTGCCTTTATAAAAAATTAACGACAGGGAGTTTGTATGTCTAAGTTAAATACAGACAACATGGTAATTCCTGATGAAATGAGCTCGGGATGGCAAGTTATCGTTAACCTTTTAGCTGAGATTATTTCCGTACCAGCCGCTTTAATCATGCGTGTGCACAAAGAGCATATTGAAGTGTTTAGCGTGAACAATAACAACGCCCATCCCTATCACATTGGGGACAAAGAGGGTTTAGGTCAAGGTCTTTACTGTGAAACGGTGATCAACGAAAATCGGCTGCTTTTGGTGCCTAACGCGTCCAAGGATAGCCAGTGGCAAAACAATCCTGACATGAAATTCGGCATGCTAGCGTATTGCGGCTTACCCTTATGTTGGCCTAACGGTAAAATGTTCGGAACCATCTGCGCGCTGGATAATATTGAAAACCCGTTTAATCAAACCTATCAACAATTGTTGATGTCATTTCGTGACTCCATTGAGGCACAACTCAAAACCGTTTTTCAAAACTACCACCTTCAACAACTCAACAGCGAGCTGGAATCGCGCGTTCAAACTCGAACACAAGATCTGGTCAAACTCAACTTTTCTCTAAACCAAGAGATCGACAAGCGCCGCGCCGCCGAGCGTCAAGTACGCTATCAGCAGTTGCATGATTTGGGGACCGGTTTTTTGAATCGTTCAGCACTCGAGTCAGAGGCAAGTCGTTTGATCCAAAACGTCTCGGATAATCAATTCCGAAAAGTCGGTGTACTGCACGTCGGCTTTACCAATGGGCGACGTATTCAATCTAAGTATGGCTACTCAACTTGGGAACACATCCTTATTGAATTTCGTCAGCGACTCCATCAACACTCAGCATTGAATGTGATAACCGCACGTCCAAGCTCCACTGACTTGGTGTTTATTTTTGAAACCAACAGCTACGACAGCGATATTTATCTGCTATGTCAGGAGTTGGTCGATGTCAGCCAATCAAAGTTTACTGTCGAAGGGGAAAGCCTACACCTACATAGCTATATTGGTGTCGCCAGTTCAGACGAAAGCCAGTGTGCTAAAAGTCTCCTAAAATACGCCTCTGAAGCGATGCAATCTTGTAAAGATTCCGGTCATAAATTCAGCTTTTACTCTCAGGACATCTCCGATACACAGAAAAACATCAACCAACTTGAAAGTTACTTGCTTCAGGCTGTTCGTAACGATGACCTACTACTCTATTTCCAGCCTAAAGTGTCACCGGAAACTCATCGTTGGGTAGGAGCAGAAGCACTTCTTCGTTGGCGGCACCCTATTCTCGGTGATATTTCCAATGAAACACTAATCCACTTAGCGGAACAAAACGGCCTCATCTTTGAAGTGGGAAGCTTTGTGCTTCGTTCTGCGATTCAAAAAGCCGCAGAATGGTCTGCCAAGGTGGATGACTTTCGCGTCAGTGTGAATGTTTCTGCAGTGCAGTTGCAAAGTCCACAATTTGTCAATCAGATTGAAGATCTACTCACTGCCTACGAACTACCTGCACGCTACTTAGAGCTTGAGATTACTGAAAGTGGTCTGATTGCGGATGAAGTCGTTGCACGTAACACGCTTCAGTCGCTAAACAAGCTGGGAGTGACACTGTCACTAGATGATTTTGGTACGGGCTACGCATCATTCAATTACCTGAAAAAATTTCCGTTTGACGCCATTAAAATCGATAAGAGCTTTGTCCATCAACTTGATGAAAGTGAACAAGACAAAGAGATCATGCGCTCGATTATCAGTATTGCACAGAAGCTGAGCTTACAAGTTACCGTTGAGGGGATAGAAAACGAACAGCACGAGGCGTTTATCATCACCGAAGGATGTGATATCGGTCAGGGCTACCTTTATGGTAAACCAATGCCCTATGATGAATTCGAAAACAATCTTTACAATCAGATATCTTCGTCGATGAAATATAGTTACTCATCACAACCACACTAGTCCTTTACTCTTAGGCGAGCGATTCCTATAATCCTCGCCTTTCGTGTTCCTAACCGACGATATCAAGATGGATCAGTTAACTGCAAAGCTAAAGAAAATTGAAAAACAGAACTACCGTGCGTACCAGCAAATCAAAGGCGATTACGACTTCGGTGACTACACATTCCATATTGAATACGTACAGGGTGACCCATACGCTTCAGCATCACGTGTGCGTGCCGTTCGCCCTTGGTCATTAACAGGACTCGCTTGGCTACTGAAGAAATCTGCACACTACCAGATTGCAGCGCGCGATTTTATTGCGCGTAGTTTCGCACAACTTGCCAAACAAGACTCTTTACTCAGTATCAGTTTAACAGGACAAGCGGTACTCGACAGCACGGCAGTTCTATTCACCGATGAAGGCATAGAATTGCGTTTTCGCGTCAATCTGCCAGCAGAGGGACGCTCAGTGTTAGGCAAAAAAGCGGATAACCTTTTGACTTTTCATTTGCCTAAGTACATACGTCGAGCCACTCTTGAGCGTGAACTAGACTTAGAAGCCTTGAAACATCATTGTGAGGTCATTGAAGACCAATATGCTTTGCGTAGCCAACTTGATAAATTAGGGCTTATCGCGTTTGTTGGGAACGGTTCGATACTGCCTCGAGTTGCTGGTAACTGCGACTTACCAATGAAAGATGCCATCCCATTTGTTGCTCCGCAATCACTTGAGGTGACAATAGAGACCCCAAACCAAGGCGCGATCACTGGCCTAGGTATCAAGAAAGGCATTACTCTGATCGTCGGTGGTGGATTCCACGGTAAGTCGACGCTGCTAACAGCAATTGAGCGCTCTATCTACAATCACATTCCTGGCGACGGTCGTGAAACCATAGTCACTAACGACGGAGCGATGAAGATCCGAGCTGAAGATGGTCGTTGTGTCCACAATCTCAATCTGTCTAATTACATTAACCATCTGCCAATGGGCAAAGATACTCGAGATTTCTCGACTCAAGATGCCTCTGGTTCAACGTCTCAAGCCGCATGGCTTCAAGAGTCTATTGAAGCGGGCGCATGTGGTTTACTCATCGATGAAGACACCTCAGCGACCAACTTTATGATTCGTGATGAACGAATGCAGGCGTTGGTAAGTAAAGGCGATGAACCTATTACTCCGCTCGTTGATCGCATCGGTCAGCTAAGGGATCAAATGGATGTATCGACGATTATCGTTATGGGTGGTTCAGGTGACTATCTAGACGTAGCCGATACCGTTATTCAGATGCATGACTATCAGCCTGTCGATGTGACCGCGAAAGCCAAACAAGTTGTGCTTCAGCATCCAACCGAGCGTCACAATGAAAGCGAAGCGGAGTTAGAAACCTTTCGTTCACGAGCACTGAACTGTTCAGCTCTACAAAAAATCTTAGTCGATGGAAAATTTCGCGTCGCAGCCAAAGGCATCGATTCATTGCGCTTTGGCAAAGAGTTCACCGATCTGACTGCACTCGAACAACTAGAGTCTAGCGCTGAAGTCAATGCCATTGGCTGGCTATGGTTCCAACTGGCTCAGCGCCCTGGCTGGGTAAATAATCCTGCGAAAGAAATTAAAGAAATGCTGTATGGTGATTGGTCTGCGCTCATGCCAAACCAAGGCGATCTAGCGAAACCACGCCCGTTAGATGTGATGGCAGCACTAAATAGAATGCGTAGCTCTCAATTTAAACCATCGAAATGATGTTTTAACCGTAACTGATGTATAAAGCGCCTTAACTGGCGCTTTTTAGATCATGAATCATGAGTTTTATACTGGAAACCGAACATCTTATTTTACGAGATTTTACTCAAGAGGACATTCAGCACTACGTTAAACAGTGCCAAGATCCCAAGTATCAACGTTTTTACAATGAACAAGATTGCTCACAAACCGAGAGTGAGCAACTGGTTAAGATGTTCATTACACAAGCTGAACAACAACCTCGCCAACAGTACCATTTGGCTATTACCGATAAGATGACCGGTAGCTACTTAGGCATTGCCGCTCTGCGCGTCGAAAACGAACAACAAGCGTCCATCGGCTGTGGTTTGGTGCGTGGAACACAAGGAAAAGGAGCCAGTGAAGAAGCAATGAGAGCCCTGTTGCAATACGGCTTTGACCAATTGTCTATTCATCGAGCCTATGCGGAAACCATCTCTGAAAACCGAGCAGCAATCAGACTATGCTCACGACTTGGAATGCGGGTTGAAGCGACTCTGGTTGAAAATCGCTACTTTAAACAACGCTGGTGGAACACGACGATCCTTGCAATACTCAAAGAAGAATTTAACCGCTTATGAGCGCGTTAATGGCGTAGTACGTTCCATGCTTCGCAGAGAACTCGAAAACGTTCACTGTCTCCTTTCTCACGATCTGGGTGCCATTTGAGCGCCAGTTTTCGCCATCTTCTTCTAATTTCTGTTTGGCTCGCATCATGATGAAGTTCAAATAGACTCAACGCCTTCGCTCTGTCCATGTTTTTTCCATTGGTGCTGCCAACAGAATGACGGTAGCGCGTCCAGAACTCATTGAGTAAACGTTTCACTTCGCCCTCTTCCGCTTCATAGTTCTTCCAGTGGATGTAATAATCACGCAGTGGGTCGTTTACGTCGACTTTATGACCTGCGACTTGATGTGCAGGCATCAGAACAATATTCATCGCTTCAACTTGCAGCCATTTCTCTGGATAGAGCGTTTCCTGAAGTTGGTAGAGCGCATTCATGATAAGAAAATTACGCTTAAATAGATCTTTTTCTGGAGAAGGGTCTAGTACGGGGATAAAACCAAGATCGCCCAAATGAGAAGCCAAAGTGTGGACTTTCCAGCCACTTGGCTGTTTTCTTAGAACCTCTAATACCGGCCAAAGCAACGGGTTTTCCATATACTGCTGAAACTGGGCAGTGAGTTGTTGTTTATCGTCCATAAGCCTTTCTCTTTTTTTATTCAATAAATGACATAATCACTTATTTGTCGAGTCTTGCTTGTTACATTTGTCGCCTGAGCCATAAAAAAGAGCCACCTTTGCTGACTCTTAATTGGTGAATGAATACAGACTAAATGACACCAAGCTCTCTTAGGCGTTCCATCAAGTAACTATCTGCGGTATGGCGTTCAGATAAGACGACTTCTGGTTTTGGATGAAGGAACAGCGGTAAAGATATACGTGAATAATCTTGACGTGAGCCATCAGGGTTGATCACGCGGTGTGTGGTCGATGGGAAATATCCACCCGAAGCTTCTTGTAGCATATCGCCAATATTGATGATCAAGTTACCGAAGTCACATGGTACATCGATCCATGAACCGTCTTTCGCTTTAACCTGTAGACCTGGCTCATTTGCAGCTGGCAACACAGTAAGTAAGTTAATGTCTTCGTGGGCAGCAGCTCGAATTGCACCCGGTTCTTCATCACCCGTCATTGGTGGGTAGTGAAGTACACGTAGAAGCGTCTTTTCACTGCCGTTAATCATTTCTGACAGTGCAATAGAGAATTTTTCTTGCACGTCTTGAGGGGCGTGCGCTTCAACCCAGCTTAGTAGCTCCGCGGCGAATGCGTTAGCACGCTGGTAGTAATCCATGATTTGCTCTTTTAGCTCTTCTGGAATCTGTCCCCATGGATAGATATGGAAGTACTCTTTGATGTCTTTTACAGTGTGACCTTTTGCCACTTCTGATACTGAAGGAGGGAAGTAACCATCTTGAGTCGCGACATTGTAGGTAAACTCATTTTTGCGCTCAGACATAAAGAACTGATACCAGTTCTCATAGATCGACTCAACGAGCTCTTTAGGAATTGGGTGGTTTTTCAATACACCAAAGCCCGTCTCACGAAGTGAGTTAACAAATTGCTCTGCAGCATCGTCAGCAAGATAATCAACAGTTTCCAGTTTCATGACTTTTACTTCTAATTGTTATTAATTTCGAGCAAAGATTCTAAGTGTGACATTTAGGTAAATCAAACTTTGATGAAATGAAACAGAGAGTTTAACGTTTAAATATGCTGTCAAATACGCTTTCAACACATTCCGTTATTTCCAACTGTTTGCTAACAGCGTGTGTTCTCTTCTAACCAAGCCAAATAAGGGTTATAGCCCTCCATAAATGGGATTTGGACGATTTGTGGAACGTCATAATGGTGCAGTTTAACGATGGTCTGTTCCAATTCTGCATAGCATGCTTTTTTGGTTTTCATGATCATTAATATCTCATTGTCGGAACAGACTTCCCCTTTCCAAACATAATGACTGTGGATTGGCATCGTCTGAATGCACCCTGCCAATCCCTTATTCAACACTGAATTAATGATCAATTGCGCGCTTTCATCGCTATCTGTTGTGGTTAACGTAATGCAATACTGACCGCTCACTGGTGATTTCCTTACTTCTGTACGATGACTGGATAATCTTGCTCACAGAGTTCTTTGACAAAACAAGAACCTGAACCTGTATGTGCTACCCAGACTTTCTTTTTCGCTCGAGTTAAAGCGACATAAAACAAGCGTCGCTCTTCGGCATAAGGGAAGCTATCTTCAGACTGGGTCAAGGCTCCATTAATGTGCAGTGCTTTGACACGGGCAGGGAACTGCCCTTCGTCGACCCCCACAACTATAACAAAGTCAGCCTCTTTGCCTTTACTGGCATGACAAGTCATAAACTCAATTGAGAGTAAACCAAAATTTCTCTGCCAATCACGTAAGAGCTCAGGTTTGTGGTAATGGTTACGGCCCAATATCAATACACTCTGAATCGATTTCGCGTTCCTGTTCAATTGATCGAGCACTTTTTCCACATTTCCGGCAGGAATCAGCGTCACCGCTTTCGATTTTTGCTCTTTATGACTATTGAGCGCCTTAGGAATCTGGATTGGGTTTTGCTGCACAAATCGATTCGCCACTTCGCCGATCTTGTCATTAAAGCGATAAGTGGTATCAAGATGATGAATTGTTGAGTTTGGAAAGCGCTTGGCGAACCCAGTAGTAAGATCAACATCTGAACCTGCAAATTGATAAATGGATTGCCAGTCGTCGCCGACAGCAAACAGTATGCAGTCACTATACTCTTCTTGTTGGCAAAGCGCCTCAATCAGTGCTAAACGCTGAGGAGAAATATCCTGATACTCATCAATCATAATGTAACGCCACGGCGATCGAAATTTGCCTTTGACGACATGTTGGGTCGCTT
>NZ_QEWN01000016.1 GCF_006124995.1 Vibrio sp. Hep-1b-8 | reverse complement strand
ACCAATACCGCGACCTTCTTGTCTTAAGTAAAGGATAATACCGCCAGATTCCGCCATGCGATTAATCGTCTCATCAAGTTGCTCGCCGCAATCGCAGCGGGATGAATGGAATACATCGCCTGTAAGACATTCAGAATGCATGCGAACCAGCGGGGTTTGCTGAGTTTGATCGGCATGTTTAAAAATGACCGCAACATGCTCTTTTTCGGTTTTCAATCCATGGAAAGAAAGAAGTTCTGCATCGATACTGCTGTTAGCACCGACTTTGAATTCAACTCTGGCTCTTACTTCCGCCATATTTTTACTCACTTGGGTTTCTTGATATTTTAATTCTGTCGCTGCATTCATTGATAATGCTCCACTTGATGATAACTATGGGGACTCTTACTCTAGAATTCAACGATTAGATCACAATTGTTATAATATAACACTTGATATTTATGGCAATAAAAAACCTCGACGATCAGAAATCGCGAGGTTATCAATATTCAATGATATGACTACAGGGGCAGAGGTGTTTAATCTTGTTGGTTCTTCCACACAGAAAGTTCAATCCAACATGCTTCTAACTCTCGCACCTCTTCATCTGTCAGCAGCGACAAGGTCGGCTTGGATTGCGGAAGCGCGTAAGCTTGAATTGCACTTATATGAGCATAAAAATCTTCGCGTAATTTAGATATGTTCATGGCCACTGCTTTTCCCTAAGACTCTATGGTTTGTAGAAACTACACATTGAATTAATTTGTCTAAAAAATGATACCAAAATACCAAATCCACGCAAAATATAGGTTCATTTTTGGGATGAAAATCACATCATTTCATTGATCAAACTCTTTACTTTTCCGGCACTTATTGGATCCAGCAATGATCTTTTAAAACAGCTCCCCATCGGGACGATGTGTAGACCCGACTTTGAGACAGTGACACATATAGCACATAAAAAGAGCAGCCATTGGCTGCTCTTTTTATTTTCGAAATCCCATTTTGACATTGCCTTGGGTATCAAACCAAAGCGCTTCGCCACGGCGGCGGCCAATTAAAATTGGGCCATCATCGTAAAAAAGAAAATTCTTCCAATGCTTCTTAAACACCGACCATTTGGTCTCAATGATATTGTACTTCTCATAGCAAAAGTACACCGTAACGTCGTCTTGCCAGTCAATAAAAGCGTCAACTGCCGCAGGCAACGCTTCATCATCGGACTCCCAAGCAGACATCCAGTCCACCGTCTCTTTCCAGTTAGATTCTTTCATCGGCCAGTCACTAGAGCTAAAACGCTCTGAGTCAGGACTTTGAGCACTGATGTTTTCTTTCCATAACTGAGACGCTCGGGCTTGCGACATCGGTTTGATTGATTCTAAGTCAGCCTCGGGTACTGGCATAGATTGGTGAGTAAAAATCCATTTTCTTTGGTATTGGTCCAAAGTTTGGTAAGACATTAATATTCCTCTTAAAGCGTTATGCTTTTAGCCAGCCATTGAGAGTCGCATCATTAATAATTTGCTGCGCTTTTTCCCATAGAGCCTCAGAGCCGTACTCTATTTTTTGATTCACTGTTAGCGCTTGTTGTCGTGTAACACCATGCTCTTGCCAGCTTTGCCCCTGGTTATGGTAGTTCAAAAGCATTGGAATAATCCTGTCCAATGCTTTGGCAAATTTAGCATCTGCTGACGTTGCAGATTCAAATTCTAGCCACAGTTCTAGCAAAGACTGACCTTGGTCACTTGGCAGCATACCGAACAAACGTTGGGCTGCTTCAAGCTCTTTCTGCTCTTGCTGTGCCGACGCGGCAACATCATAGACAAAGGTATCACCTGCATCAATTTCTACCACATCGTGAAGAAGCAACATTTTCACCACGCGAGAAATATCTACCGGTTGATTGGCATGTTCTTCCATTAAGATCGCCATCAAAGCGACATGCCAACTGTGTTCAGCACTATTTTCTAGCCTTCCTTCCGCGCTTTTGACTCGGGTGCGTCTCAGCACGGATTTAAGCTGGTCAAGCTCCATGAGCAGAGCCAACTGTTGTTCTAATCTTGAAGCGCTCATACTTGTGTCCAATTCGGATTAACTAATGACGTTAAACAATGATCTTCCCATTGCCCATCAATGAGCAAGTAGTCTTTCGCAAAGCCTTCTTTTTGAAATCCTACCCTTTCCAATACCGCTTCACTGCGAACATTGCGCGGCATATAACTCGCCATAATGCGATGCATGTTCTGAATGTTGAACATGTAATTGACCGCTAATTTTAATCCTCGTGTCATCGCGCCTCTTCCCTGTGCACAGTGCGCTAGGGAGTAACCGACATTACACGCATGGAATGGGAACCGAGCGATATTGCTAAACGAGATTGTGCCTAACATTTCATTTGTCGAACGATCAAGGATCAGCAAATAGTAGCCCAGCCCCATTCGATGTAGCTCAGCGAGTTTGATGAGTCGCTGAGTCCATCCGGATTCATCAAAAAAGGCTTCGTCTCGCTTGGGTTCCCACGGTTTTAAATGCTCTCTGTTTGCAATAAAGTAATCTGAGATCAGTTTTCCATCCATAGGCTCTGCACTACGAACGACGATGTCCTCATCCCACTCAAAGACTTGGGTAGGGGTACTCACTCTTTCCATTTAATTTTTTCTTATTCCATATTCACGTAACTTGTTTGCCACCGAGGTGTGAGAAACATTGAGTCTCTTGGCGAGTTTACGACTAGACGGGAATGAGTGATATAAGCGTTCTAGCACCTGAGATTCGTACTCTTTCATGATCTCATCAAGTGAACCATCCAAACTCAATATCGGCCCATTTGATGTCGGAGTTTCGAGCTGAGGAAGATGGAAAAGATCCGCCGTCAAGTCGTCCGTTTCAAGCTCGGTCAAAGCGCGAAGCACCATGTTTTCAAGCTGGCGCATGTTACCTGGCCATTGATACATCACTAACTGGTCAGCCAGATCCTCTGCGATGATTGGCTTCGATATGCCTAGTTGTTTTACGTACTTAGCAACAAACAATTCAAGCAGCGGTGCAATATCGTTTGAGCGTTCCCTTAACGGTGGAATAAGTAGTGTAAGCACGTTGAGACGATAAAAAAGATCTTCACGGAATACGCCTGACTCGGCTAAATCAGCCAGTTGATGTCTGGTTGAAGCAATCACCCTAACATCGACATGAACTTCATGCTCTTCTCCGACACGTCTAAACGTGCCATCTTGTAGCAATCGCAGTAATTTGATTTGCAGATGCGGGCTCATCTCCCCAATTTCATCAAGGAAAACCGTGCCGCCATTCGCTTGCTCAAATATACCTTTATGGCCTTGCTCATGGTTGAATGAACCCGGTGCGTGACCAAATAATTCAGTTTCAGCAACATCGTCAGGCATCGAAGCACAGCTCAAAACCAAGAACGGCTTAGAAGCGCGATTTGAACGGTTATGACATGCACGAGCTAGCATCTCTTTACCGGTTCCCGTTTCACCTTGAATGAGTAGCGGTTGGTCTAGCATTGACAGCTTCTTAGCTTGGCTAATCAGCGCCTTATGTCTATTTGACACCCCGACAAAATGCTCAAACCCAAGATTATTGTGTTGTGGTAAAGAGTCATCAAATATCGCTTTTTCCTGTACGGAACGGATGATCATCACCGTACTCGCCAGCACAGACTCATTTGACTCATCACTGATATAGACAGGCATGATTTCCATCATGTAATCCAAACCACCGATGACAATATTTTCTCTCAATCGAGTTATCTTACCTTCAACCCACTTAGCGAAATTGAAGTTAGGCAACAACGAGGTGATCTGATGACCAATGATTTCCGCTTCTTCACGACTAAATAGGGTCAACGCGGCGTGGTTTGCCATATCCACATTGCCTTTTAAATCGATAGCCAATACCGGTTCTGGCAGGTTGTTAAGCAGAGAAATTAGCTCATTATTGTGGCGTTCAATTGGCATGAATTGGATTTTTCGCACGTCATTAACACCTGAGATACGGCGAATTTCAGCCATAAGCTCACTAAAGGTATCAAAGTCGATATCCGGACAGTTGAGGTAGATAATACCGCTCACATCGATTTCGATACCGCGAAGATCAATGTTTTTCGAAGCAAGAATATCGAGCAATTCACGAGTCAAACCAAGTCTGTCTTCACAAAAAACTTCTAGACGCACGTATGAGTTCCTAACTAAGGTGTCACGAAAAGTTGACAGTAGTTTCTACTAAGCCTAGATCCTCGTCAAGCAAACTGATATTACTTGCTTCACATTCGCACTATTTGATTGTAATAGCGGCGACTTTTTCAACGATTTGCTTGCGGATCGCCCCTAACCTAACTTGGCGCTCTTTGTTCCACGGTAAAGGTCTAAGTAAAGCCATCGCTTTGAGCCCCAACCTTGCGGTCAGAATGCCAACACCCAATCCTTGACCCGCTCTGGCAGAGACTCTTCCAGCGAGATCCATCGACATCAGATCCATACCTGCATCAACCGCCAGTTCACTCGCTCCAGCAGCGGCCATGTTGACCAGAGTCGCTTTGAACAATTTGAGTCTAGACCAGTAACCCAGCTCTACTCCATAAACGTCTGCGAGGTTGTCGATCATTTTGAAGTTTCGCCACGCGACAAGTAACATATCAGCAATGGCAAGTGGACTAATCGCCACCAAAGCCGCCGATTCCGTTGCATGCTGTGAGACTATCTTAGTGGCTATTTTATCTTGCTCCGCCACCACCATGGCGTCATACATTTCAAGCACTTCACTATCACTATGTGAACCATTGATGCTATTGATCCAACGGTCATAACTTGGTGACTCAGTACCAATACCTGACTGTTTCGCCACTGACTGACAAAATGCTTTCCCTTGGCCAACACTATTGGCAGCAAGCAACGCCTCACTTTGCTCTTGTACACTAAAGTGATTGCGTAGCTTACGCAGCTTATAGAGTTCGCGTCCAATAGAACCAATTCCAAACATAGCGATGGTCGCGATAAACCCTGACCACCCCAATGAGAGCCAATCTGCGCTTTGAATAGCAGTGACAACGCTATCTATCGCTTGCCACCCGACCAAGCCTGAAAATGCAGTTAACAAGCCTATCGAAAACCACTTTGAACCCTTTTGGGGTCGAATAATTTGCTCTAGATTTTGCTCTGTCCGGTCATCTTGATGTTCGACTTCAATTTCAACGGGCACAAATTTTTCTTGCGGCTCAAAGTGCTTCTGTGAGGTCAGTTCTTGTTGAATGGGGGACGACTCATCGCCAAACGTCTGGTCGAAGACGTGTTTCTGTTTTAGTTGCGTTTTATCTGACGTACTCATCTCAGCTTATCCCCAATCAAATACTCTAGTGCCTTGTCCATTCGGATATGCGGTAACGGGTCATCTCCACCCCACTCTCTCGGTCTGAATGATGTAAACTCAAACCCTTGCTTCTGCCAATAATCCGCTGCAGGAAGCTTTCTCGGTACCTCACCAGGAAACACCGTCATGGCCTCTCCATCAAGCGTCGTTCCACGAATGGCAGGGCAAGACTGTTCACCCTGACTGATATACCCCGTCTCCGTTGCCTGTATTGACGCCATCGTCATGCAGTTCATCTCTATGTTTTCATAAGAAGCGGTTTGCCATGCAGGATGCACCATTTGTTGTAATAGAGAAACAAGGTGTGGATGCTGTTCGGGTGTCACATGATCTGCTTTGGTTGCGGCAAACAATACTTTATCGATACGCGGAGCAAACAGACGCTTGAGCATGCTGCTACGACCATAACGGAAGCTATGCATGATTTGCTCTAACGCTTGGCGCATATCGTGAAAGGACTCATAACCCGCGTTAAGTGGTTGCAAACAGTCCACCAGCACAATTTGACGATCGAACGTTGAAAAGTGGTGCTTATAAAACGCCTTAACCACTTTTTGCTGATACTCCTGATAGCGAGCCTTCAACATGGCCAAGTTTGAGCCTTTCGCTACCTTGGCATTGTCATCAAAAGAACAAGGGAAAAACTGCAACACAGGCGCCCCTTCCAGTTCGCCGGGTAACACAAATCGCCCCGGTTGTACCCAGTGAAATCCTTGTTCTTTGCATGAGAAAAGAAACTCCGTATAGCTCTGAGAGATGAGAGCGAGTTCTTTTTCGTTCAGTGGCGCTGAAAGATCCAGCTTATCTAATTGCGCTAACCAAACCTCGGCCAGCTCTTTACGTCCCCCCTTTAACGCCTCAAATTGCTTTTGAGACCATTGATGAAAATTCATATCCAACAGGGGTAAATCCAGCAGCCATTCGCCCGGATAATCGATAATGTCGATATGTAACTTTGCTGTATTGCCAAACAACTTCTTGGTTTTCTTGGTTGGCTTATACTTGAGCGCCAAACGTATCTCACTGACGTCGCGCGTTGGCTCAGGCCATTGCGGTGGTAATGCAAGGACATGTTCCATCGCCTCATCATAACCAAAACGAGGAACGAGCATATTGGTTTGCGGTTCACGTTTTGCGCCAACCAAACGCTTGTCACGCGCAGCACTTAACAGAGGTAAGTTATCGTGAGTGGAAGTATGAAGAAGCTGGTTGACTAACGAACTGATAAACGCCGTTTTACCTGCTCGAGATAAACCCGTTACGGCAATACGAACATGGGAATCGACGCTTCTGCTGATTAAATCATTCACTTCTTGAGTAATATGCTTCATTCACTATCTCTTTTATACACACTGACCACTAGCTTACTGATTGTAACCTTAATCCTAGATGAACAAAAAAGCCTCTGATAAAAATCAGAGGCTTAAAGTTGTAAAACTACGGTTGAGCACTAATCGTCTTCAATCAACTTGTAAACAACAAACAGTGCGATTTCAAGCAACACAAACAAAGCACAAGTGATAGTCACATATTTTTCATCAAAGATACTGATGCCATGAAGAATGAGGTCATATCCGACGAATGCGCCGATAACCACAGCAATGATTATCTGAAGAATTTGAATAAAGCGAGGCATGTGCTCTCCTGACGTTTAGAATAAGAATAAATTAGAGTATATAGACAAAAGGTGCAGCTTTTGCTCCACCTTTGTCAAATATCTGCCAATTAAATCTGTGATTTCTCACAAACTTAACAAACGTGATTAAGATTGAGATTCCATTTCCTGAATCTTCACCTTCCACGTATCAGGGCCGATTTGGTGAGCGTTTGCACCGTTAGAGTCAACCGCGACGGTGACAGGCATATCTTCCACTTCAAACTCGTAGATCGCTTCCATACCTAAGTCTTCAAACGCGACAACACGCGCTTTCTTAATCGCTTTAGCAACCAAGTAAGCCGCACCACCAACCGCCATCAAGTAAACCGCTTTGTGTTTCTTGATTGACTCAACCGTTGCTGGACCACGCTCAGCTTTACCAATCATACCCATGATGCCCGTTTCTTCCAGCATCATGTCTGTGAACTTATCCATACGTGTCGACGTTGTCGGACCTGCTGGACCTACGGCTTCGTCACCGACCGCGTCAACTGGGCCTACGTAGTAGATAAACTTGCCTTTGAAGTCGACACCTTCTGGTAGACCTTCTCCGTTTGCAAGCATCGTTTGAATACGTTTATGCGCAGCATCACGACCAGTGAGTATCTTGCCTGAAAGCAGTACCGTTTCACCCGTTTTCCACTGTTCAACATCAGCCTGTGTCACTTCGTCGAGATTAACACGACGCGTGTTCGCTCCCGCTTCCCAAGTAATATCTGGCCACTCTTCCAATTTCGGTGGCGTCAGATCAGCAGGACCAGAACCATCTAGAGTGAAATGCACGTGACGAGTCGCCGCACAGTTAGGGATCAAACATACCGGTTTGGATGCTGCATGAGTGGGTGCTGTTTTGATTTTCACATCAACAACTGTGGTTAAGCCGCCAAGACCTTGCGCACCAATACCCAACTTGTTCACGCGGTTGAAGATATCAAGACGGAGCTCTTCTTCTGCATTTTGTGGTCCACGGTCGATAAGCTCTTGGATATCGATGTGCTCCATCAGTGATTCTTTTGCCAGCACCGCCGCTTTTTCAGCGGTACCACCGATACCGATACCAAGCATGCCCGGTGGACACCAGCCTGCCCCCATGGTTGGCAACGTTTTTTCAACCCATTCAGCAATGTCATCTGATGGGTTCAGCATAACCATCTTGGTTTTGTTTTCACTACCGCCGCCTTTTGCCGCGATTTGAATCTCAACTTTATCGCCCGGAACCATGTTGATATGAACAACCGCAGGTGTATTGTCTTTGGTGTTAATACGTTTACCCGCAGGATCCATGAGAACCGATGCACGAAGTGGGTTATCAGGGTTAGTGTAAGCCTGACGAACACCTTCATCGACCATCTGTTGTACCGTTAGATCCGTAGAGTCCCACTGCACAGCCATACCGATATTTACGAAACAAGTGACGATACCAGTATCTTGGCAGATTGGGCGATGCCCTTCCGCAGACATACGAGAGTTAATCAGAATCTGAGCAATTGCGTCTTTCGCCGCTTGGCTCTCTTCACGTTGATAGGCTTTTTCTAGGGCTTGGACAAAGTCTAATGGGTGGTAATAAGAAATGTACTGGAGCGCATCAGCTACACTGCTGATCACATCCTGTTGACGAATTACGGTCATTGCATGCCTCGTTATTTTTGTGCTTCCTTTTCTAGCCGAACACAAGCGTTTGCTTATTGATTTTATATTTACGAAACACTGGTGTAGCGACCTTTGATGCCATTATGATACTCTTGCTTTTCTCAACACGCCACGTAATCAACGATCTCTTTGTCACAAATTAAACAAATGAATAACATCAAGCCAAATCGCTTAGAAATCAAACCGATCCCTTATAAAAATGACCTAGCGGTTTCGCTGTTTAATCACATCGAATCTTTGCCTTGGGCAATGTTGCTTCGCTCACCTTCAACCACTCATGTTGATAGCCGTTTTGACATATTGGTCGCACAGCCCATCGCTACAATCATCACTACGGGCGAGAGAAGTACCATAAAAATGGCAGATAAGATCGAAATCTCCGACACCAACCCGTTTGAGCTAGTCAAACACGTTCAGGCACGCGTGTTGCCCGGTATTGAGTACGATGGTGAGCTTCCTTTTATTGGTGGGGCTCTGGGTTATTTTGCGTATGACTTGGGTCGTCGCGTCGAGCGCATGCCCGTGTTGGCGGAGCATGACCTGAAAACACTCGATATGGCGGTTGGATTATATGACTGGGCGCTGATCGTCGATCATCAACTTCAGAACGCAAGTATTGTCGGACAAAACGTTGACAAGCACTGGCAATGGTTGAACCAACACGCACCAGAAAAAAGTAACCCGTTCGCACTTGTTGGTCCTTGGTGCTCTAACATGACCAAAGCGGACTACCGTGGCAAATTTGAACAAGTTCAGGAGTACCTTCGTTCAGGAGATTGCTATCAGATCAATTTGGCACAGCGATTTACAGCACCTTATCAAGGGAGTGAGTGGCAGGCTTATCAAAAGCTTGAGCAGGTCAATCAAGGGCCTTTCTCAGCATTTATTCGTACCGAACAAGGCGCAATAATAAGTGTTTCTCCTGAGCGTTTCCTCCAAGTCAAAGCGCGTCTTATCGAGACCAAACCGATCAAAGGGACTCGCCCACGTAGCGATGACCCTATCATTGATCAGCAAGCTGCAAAAGACTTAGCCAATGCTGAAAAAGATCAAGCTGAGAATCTCATGATTGTTGACTTGCTGCGCAATGATGTCGGGCGAGTTGCCAAACCTGGCACTGTACATGTCCCTAAATTGTTCGACATTGAAAGTTTTCCCGCCGTTCACCACTTAGTGAGTACTATTCGCGCTCAACTTGATGACCAATATAGCGCCGCTGATTTACTGCGCGCGTCCTTTCCGGGAGGCTCTATCACCGGCGCACCTAAAGTCCGGGCGATGGAAATCATCGAAGAACTGGAACCTCATCGTCGTAACGCCTACTGTGGCAGCATTGGTTACATCAGTCGTCATGGACAAATGGATACCAGCATCACAATACGAACACTGGTCGCTGAACAAGGGCAATTGCATGTCTGGGCCGGTGGCGGCCTAGTCGCTGACAGTCAGTGTGATAGCGAATATCAAGAAACGCTCGACAAACTGAGCCGGATACTTCCAGTCCTGACTGAGTGATGTGGACAGATCTCATGTCCACTTTTCGAGCATCAGTTTCAAGTCTTTGGCGGTATAGGGTTTGGTTAAGATGTCATCCATCCCACACTGGATGCATTTTTCGCGCTCTTCTAACGTCGTCCCTGCCGTCAGCGCAATAATAGGCAAAGTACACTTCTGCTGACGAAGATAGGTCGTTGCTTCAAAGCCATCCATCTCAGGCATTCGGCAATCCATGAAGACGATATCGTAGTGACCGATAGCGACCGCTTTGATCGCTTCAATGCCATTCGTGGCAATATCTGGGGTAATAGACAGTTTTTTCAACATCTGATTGATGATGACTTGGTTCATACGAATATCGTCGACAACCAATATCGCTAAATTGTCGATAGATTTATTACTTAGTCCCGCCTCCTTTATCACCTCTTTATGAGGCTCGGCTTGTGTCACTTTAAGCGGGAGCTTGACTTCAAAACAACTTCCCTGCCCCAGTTCGCTAGTCAGAGAGATCTCACCCGCCATCAGATCAACAAGGTTTTTGCAAATCGCCAGTCCAAGGCCTGTCCCTTCAAAATTTCGTTTTGCCGACCTATCGACCTGAACAAAAGGGGTAAACAGCTTGTTGTGTAATTCCTTACTGATACCAACGCCGCTGTCAATAATGGCGACACACAAGCTACCCGCTTGCCATTTGGCAACTAGCTTGACCTCTCCCTGCGCGGTAAACTTAATCGCATTGCCGACAAGGTTCACCAAAATCTGTCCTATTCGTTCGAAGTCACCGATAAACGCCGCAGGCATCTCCGTTGCTCGTTCAATTTTAAATCCGACACCCTTCTCCTGAGCTTTTGGCTGGAAAATCCCGTTAATCATGTCGTGCAGATCTTGCCACGTAAACTGTGAAGGGATGAGCTCCATCATTCCGGCATTCATTTTACTGAAATCGAGAATATCGTTGATAATGTAGCGCAGCAGATCGCCTGAGTGACTGAGATTAGAAAGCAGGGTTTGCTGCTCTTCATCGAGAGGAGTGCTGGCAAGCAGTTCAGCACTGCCAAGTAAGCCATTTAGAGGGGTTCGTAGCTCATGATTTATCATCGCGACGAACTCTTTGGTTGAACGCTCAGACTCCTCTGCCCGCGCACGTGCTTCTTGATGACGGGTTACAATAATCTGGCGACTAATCGCACTACACAGTAGTTCACCAATGAGCATAATCTGGCTAGTGATAAAATCCCGGTCAATCTCAGTGCCGCTGACACGCACAGATAGCTCACCAGCAGTTTTATGATCAATTTCGATCGGCAAACACAACACATCGCCTTGCCAAACTGAGTAGGGTTTTACCTCACTAATCTCACGCGCAGACACCGGACCAAACTCAGTTCCCTCGATGGTCGAAATTAAATTGGATTCAATAAAAAGTGCAGCACGTTCAATGGCTTTCGTTGAGGATAATCGCTCTAATAGGCTGGCAATCATACCATCATCTAAGGTACGTCTAAGGAAGGCTCGCCCGTAGTGAATTAGCGCTTCATTGATCTGTTGCTCAAACTCTAATTTATCGAGGTCACTGCGCGTCTGATGTTTAAGCTGCGTCAACACTAACTCTAATTGTTGGTTGGCTTGGTATAGCTCCAAACTCTTACTTTCGAGCAACTGTTCGGCTTGTTTGCGCGCTTCTATCGCACGCTGCAGTTTACGCTCCAACGGCGAGCCACTTTGATTATGCTTGTCCAATCAGCTCCACCTTAAATCTAACTTGGCTGCCATCACTTGTAACCTTACCCATAGAGATTGCCAATTCATCATTGTAAAACTGAGCACATCCTTCAATAAGACCAAAGCAGACATGAGACATGCAACGAACACTCACATAGTCAAAAACCAATTCCGTGTTGGATTCGCTAATAAAGTCAAATCTTGGCGGGTTAGCCTCTGGGTAGAGTTTTTTAACCTCAGTATGAATGTAGTCCTCGACTAACTTAATGAATTGAAAAGACGATTTACAATCTTCTAGGCTACAATTAGAAGGTAGACTGTTATACAGGTTCCTAAAAACGGATTGTCCGAATAAACGCTGCAGTTCTTCTGGTGATATTCCTGTGCGTTTGCTGAGATGTACAATGAGTCGAACAAGTTTGCGATGATCATAGCTACCGACTGTGGTGTACACACCGCTATCTTCCGCTGCTAAAAGTAAGCTATCCAACTCATCTAAACCAAACTTTTGCTCCACAAGATCCATAAACTCAGTGAAGATAATCCCTTTCATATTTGGCGCTATCCTTGCTTGTTTGAGTATAGTAGAAAGCATGAGTCATATTTACGCCTTTTTCAAATATATGAAGGAGCTAACGTGTTGTCAGAACTAAATAAAAACCACATTATTCAACGCTTTCAGTTGTTGCAGACTGTCGATTATAACCAAGAGGCATTAAAACGAGTCGCGCACCTAAAACAGAGTCATCTTCGTAAAGCATCCGTTCTGATTGGGTTCGTTGAACGCGAGCACGGATTAAACATCATTTTTACTCGCCGAGCACGACACCTCAAACACCACCCTGGTCAAATCAGTTTTCCTGGCGGTCAATACGAGGCTTCCGATTCGAACTTAGCAGAGACAGCATTAAGAGAAACCTTTGAAGAGGTCGGTATAGATAGGAATAAAATAGAGATCTTTGGTCAAATGCCGGAACTGGTGACCATTAGTAAGTTTACGGTCACGCCTTTTTTAGCGTTTATCTCACCTGACTACGAAATCCAGATCGATGCGAATGAGGTCGACGAGCTGTTTGAAGTCCCTGCTTCGATCATTCTGGATAAAAATCACCTCCATAGTCAGAAATTTAAGGTTAACAATTTTTCACATCGTGTCTTTGGTTTGTCATATCAACACCACTTTATATGGGGAATGACCGCGCAAATCATTCACGCCATGCAGAATCATATAATGCATCAATACTAATTTACTCATACAACAACATATTCTGTTCACATTAGTTAAATTAACTATCAATAAGGCAACCGTTTTCTTGCGACAAAGATAAAACAAAATAATAACAACATTAGATTTTCTAATGTCACACATTAGCATAAATCACTAGTAGCACATCATTTTCGTGAGCAAAAACCTGTTTTTGACATATCATTACATAGCTCGCATCAATTCATGATTTAGATCTAGTTTTCCTGCAAGATTTTTATGCAAAATTGCCCCCGACTTATTTCCTGTTCCCAAAAATGAGTATCACAAAATGAATACTACAACTTCTGCGGCTTCAACCGCACAATCGTCTAGTAAGTTTACTTACAAAGACTTCACTTGGTGTCTGTCGCTTTTCGGTACTGCGGTAGGTGCTGGCGTGCTTTTCCTTCCTATTAAAGCGGGTGCTGGTGGTTTTTGGCCATTAGTTATCCTTGCTCTAATCGCGGCACCAATGACTTGGTTCGCTCATAAATCTCTAGCACGTTTTGTACTATCAGCGAAAAACCCTGAAGCTGACATTACAGACACTGTTGAAGAACATTTTGGTAAGACTGGCGCAAACCTTATTACTTTTGCTTACTTCTTCGCTATCTACCCAATCGTTCTAATTTACGGTGTTGGTATTACAAACACGGTCGATTCATTCCTAGTAAACCAAATGGGTATGGAATCCATTCCTCGTTGGTTACTATCAGGCGCACTTATCGCAGCAATGACTGCGGGTGTGGTATTTGGTAAAGAATTGATGCTAAAAGCGACTTCAGCAATGGTTTACCCACTTGTTGCAATCCTTCTTGCTCTTTCTTTTTACCTTATCCCTGATTGGAACACGTCGATGATTGAAGTAGCACCAGACTGGAGCGCAATGCCAACAGTTGTATGGCTAGCAATTCCTATCATCGTGTTCTCTTTCAACCACAGTCCTATCATTTCTCAGTTCTCTAAAGAACAACGCCTACAGTACGGTGAAGATGCAGTTAAGAAAACTGACTCTATCACTGGTGGTGCTGCGATGATGCTTATGGGCTTCGTAATGTTCTTCGTGTTCTCTGTAGTACTTTCTCTATCTCCAGAGCAGCTAGCGCTGGCTAAAGAGCAAAACATCTCTGTTCTTTCTTACCTAGCGAACGTGCATGAATCTCCACTGATTTCTTACATGGGTCCTCTAGTTGCATTTGCAGCGATTACTTCTAGCTACTTCGGTCACTTCCTAGGTGCGCATGAAGGTCTAGTTGGTCTAATCAAGTCTCGCGCTAAATCGCCTGTAAGCAAGATCGAAAAAGGTTCTCTGCTGTTCATCGTTATCACTACTTGGATCGTTGCTATCGTTAACCCGAGCATCCTAGGCATGATTGAGACAATGGGCGCTCCAATGATTGCAGCTATCTTGTTCCTAATGCCTGTATTCGCGATGCAGAAAGTTCCTGCAATGGCTAAGTACAAAACTTCTGCTCCAGTACAGATTTTCACAACAATCTGTGGTCTTGCGGCAATTAGTTCTGTAATCTACGGCGCTCTTTAATCACTAGACTGACTTTAGTCTGATTAATCCAAGAATATAACGATAATAAAAAGCCTCCCTATCCCCCTGGGAGGCTTACTTTTGAGGTAATCGATATGATTAGTGTTTTTGACATCTATAAAATCGGTGTTGGTCCTTCAAGCTCACATACCGTGGGACCAATGAAAGCGGGTAAAGAGTTTATTGATGACTTACGCTCAATGGGAAAATTGCGCGACATCACTAAAATCACCGTTGACGTTTATGGATCACTATCACTGACAGGGAAAGGTCACCACACAGATATCGCTATCATCATGGGTCTTGCTGGCAACACCCCTGAGAAAGTGGATATTGATTCTATTCCGGGCTTTATTGCACGCGTAGAAGAAACTGAGCGCCTTCCTGTTGGCATGCACTGTCATACAGTATCGTTCCCGAAAGAAGGTGGTATGAACTTCCATACGACCAACCTAGAGCTACATGAAAACGGCATGCAGATCCACGCTTGGATCGGTGACGAAAAAGTGTACTCAAAGACTTACTACTCTATCGGTGGTGGCTTCATTGTTGATGAAGAAAACTTCGGCAAAGAAGAAGAAAACCCGATTAAAACACCTTACGAATTCACAACCGCCGAAGAGCTTGTGAATCAGTGTAAAGAACACGGTTTATCTATCAGTACACTAGTGATGAAAAACCAAGCGGTTCTGCACTCAGATGAAGAGTCACGTACTTACTTCGCCAATATTTGGAAGACAATGCGTGACTGTATGGATCGCGGTATGAATACAGAAGGTATCCTACCTGGTCCACTGCGTGTGCCACGTCGTGCAGCGGCACTACGTCAACAGTTGCTGACTTCTGAAAAAACCACTAACGACCCAATGTCTGTTGTTGACTGGGTAAACATGTTTGCGTTTGCCGTTAACGAAGAAAACGCAGCAGGTGGCCGTGTTGTAACAGCGCCAACTAACGGTGCTTGTGGCATCATTCCTGCGGTACTGGCTTACTACGATAAGTTCATTCAGACTGTGACTGAAAAAGACTACATCCGTTACTTCGCGGCTTCTGGCGCAATCGGCGGTCTTTATAAGCGTAACGCTTCAATCTCAGGTGCTGAAGTAGGTTGTCAAGGCGAAGTCGGTGTTGCATGTTCAATGGCAGCAGCTGGTCTAGCCGAACTGATGGGTGGTAGCCCAGAGCAAGTTTGTATGGCAGCTGAAATCGCGATGGAACACAACCTAGGTCTAACATGTGACCCAGTAGCGGGTCAGGTTCAAGTACCATGTATTGAACGTAACGGCATCGCAGCGGTTAAAGCAATTAACTCTACGCGTATGGCGCTACGTCGCTCGTCAGCTCCAACAGTTTCTCTAGATAAAGTTATCGAAACAATGCTAGAGACAGGTAAAGACATGAATGCTAAGTACCGTGAAACATCTCAAGGTGGCTTAGCAATTAAAGTTATTTGCTAAACTTTACTGATGAACCCAAAAAAAGCGAAGTATGCTTCGCTTTTTTACTCTACATCAGGAGATTATTCACCCTTGTAAATACATCCCGCGGTGCAGGTTTCTTTTATTTCTACTTTGCTGAGAAGCGGCAGACTCGGCTTAAGCTCGTTCCAGATCCACTTTGCCAGCACCTCACTGGTCGGGTTCTCTAACCCCTCAATATCATTTAGATAGTAGTGGTCTAGTCGATCATAAATAGGCTTAAACGCAGCTTTGATTTCAGCGAAGTCGACAACCCAGCCTGTATGTGGGTCAACTTCACCTTCAACATAGAGGCGAACTAAGAAAGAGTGGCCGTGCAAGCGCCCACACTTATGCCCTTCAGGAACGTGTGGAAGGTGGTGTGCCGCTTCAAACATAAACTCTTTGTATAATTCAGTTTTCATTTTGATTCTCAGGCTTTTCGAAAGAGGCGCAATACTAAGGAATAAGTATAGTAGTGACAAGCTTTGCAGGTCAGATTGCAATAAGGAAATCGCTTGCCCGCAGAAAAAACCCTCTAGAACGTCGAAATAATGTCGCACGTCAATTGCTTGTTTACAGTCCCCTTACATCACATTTACAAAAGCCTCACAGAGAGTAAGGTCACAGTATAAAATTTACCGTCTTCCCTTCCGTCGATAGATAAGCGAGACTTTTTGAAGTCTATTCCAATTATTAATACTATTTCTGATAATGCGCATATCCATAACAAATAAATTGCTCATCACACTGGTTACGGTCTTCGGCTTAGTACTTGTTGCATCTACCACCTACCAATATTTACAGCAGCGAGAGTTAATAAACTCGGTGCTAAGTGAACAACTACACGACAAAGCAAGTAACTATTTCGACAGCCTGAACATGATGATGTTAACGGGCACAATGGCGCAAAAAGAGACTTTACGACAAAAAGCATTAGCGCAAGACGGTATTGAACAAGTTAGGGTTTTGCGCGGTGAAGTCGTCAGTAAGTTATACGGCGCTGGTCAAGAGAACCAGAAACCTGTCGATGATATCGACCAGCGTGCACTTAACGGTGAGTTGGTTATAGAACCTTTCTCTGCCGATTGGGGCAAAGGCATCGTTGTTGCCTTACCAATGAAAGCAAGCGAAAACTATCGCGGCACGAACTGTGTTGCCTGTCATATAGCGCCAGAAGGCGAAGTCCTAGGTGCAATTCGTCTCGAATACAACCTCTCTCATGTTAACGACCTCATTAAGGACCGAGCGCTGATCGCTCTAGCCATCATGTCTGCATTCGGTTTTGTTGGCTTTCTGATCACTCTGGGTCTCATCCGTAAAATCATCGTTAGACCGATTCAGAAAACCTCCGGCTTTATGCAAAGCCTTAGCGAAACCAAAGATCTCTCTCAGCGTCTTGATAGTAAGCAAAATGACGAGATCGGCCAGCTATCTGGTGCGATTAACTCTTTTATGGACACCGTCAACGATAGCCTAGTTCAGGTTCAATCCACGTCGCATAAAGTCGCAAGTAGCGCATCTGAACTGACCCAAGTTGCTCAAGTGACAGACAGTGCAGCGACCAATCAGCAAACTGAAACCGCTGAGGTGCAATACAACATTGAACAGATGCAGTCTCAGCAGGTTCAGGTTGAACAAGCGACCGAAAACGCCTCATCGTTGATCAAGCACACCACGCGTATCGCGGAGCAAAGTGCAGAGAAAGCACATAGTGCCAGCCATGAGATCAAGGGACTAGTGACCGATATCGAGCAAGTCAAAGATAGCATTGTCGAACTCAACAACCAGACTGCTGAGGTATCTAGCATTCTCGAAGTCATTAAAGGTGTCGCGGAACAAACCAATTTGTTGGCACTTAATGCCGCTATCGAAGCCGCTCGAGCGGGCGAACAAGGTCGTGGTTTCGCAGTGGTTGCTGAGGAAGTTCGTAATCTAGCAAGTCGCACCGCTGAAGCGACCAGCAGTATCGAAGCAATCATTTCTCAGTTCCAGCAAGACAGTGAGGCCTCGCTGGCTTCCGTCGACACGGTCTGTGGAACCGCTCACGAACGTTCAACAGAGATTGAAGCATTGTCCCAAGCTATGTCTGAAGTCGTTCAAGAGATGAAACAAGCTCTCGCTCATGCCAATAGCATCCAACAACAATCCAGCAATACGGCAGAACTGAGCCACCAAGTCCAAAACAAAGTACAAGTCATTACCCGACATGCCAATCAAACATCAGAGTCTGCGGCTAAGACCCACGATATCAGTATGAATCTTGAGCAACTTTCTGAACATCTTGAGACTCTACTCGATCAATTCACACTTTCTGGCAAGAAATAGGCGAATAATGGGATTTTTTGTTCGACTAAGTGACAATAAAGGTTGAAGCATAATATTTGAAAGGTAATATGTTCCATTGAATCTATAGAATTCTATCCAACCCAATGTTTGCTCATTATTTATTCTATTGAGTATCACGCATTGGGTTGAATTTTTACCTCAATGGAGAATATTTCAAACATGACTTACGCGCCTGTATCAGACGTTTTGAAAGGTCAGCTAGCAGTAGACAGTGAAGTGACTGTTCGTGGCTGGATCCGTTCACGTCGTGATTCCAAAGCTGGAATCTCTTTCCTTGCCATTTATGACGGCTCTTGTTTCGACCCGATTCAGGCCGTGGTCCCTAATAATCTTAATAATTACAACGACGAAGTACTAAAGCTTACAACAGGCTGCTCTGTCGAAGTAACAGGTAAGATTGTTGAATCTCCAGCAAGTGGTCAAGACTTTGAGCTTGCCGCGACTGACGTTAAAGTTGTTGGTTGGGTTGAAGATGCTGAAACTTACCCAATGGCAAAAACTCGTCACTCTATCGAATACTTACGTGAAGTAGCGCATCTACGCCCTCGCACTAACGTCATCGGTGCAGTTGCACGTGTTCGTAACTGTCTTTCTCAAGCGATCCACCGTTTCTACCACGAACAAGGTTACTTCTGGGTATCAGCACCACTGATCACGGCTTCAGATGCGGAAGGTGCAGGTGAAATGTTCCGCGTATCTACGCTAGACATGGAAAACCTACCTCGTACTGACGCAGGTAAAGTTGACTACAACGAAGACTTTTTCGGTAAAGAGACTTTCCTGACTGTATCAGGTCAGCTAAACGCAGAAGCTTACGCTTGTGCACTAAGCAAAGTTTACACTTTCGGCCCAACGTTCCGCGCTGAAAACTCTAACACCAGTCGCCACCTAGCGGAGTTCTGGATGGTAGAGCCTGAAGTGGCATTTGCAGAACTAGACGACGTAGCGAAGCTTGCCGAAGACATGCTGAAGTACGTATTCAAAGCGGTACTAGAAGAGCGTCGTGATGACCTAGAGTTCTTTGCCCAACGCATCGACAAACAAGCGATTACTCGCCTTGAACAGTTTGTATCTTCAGACTTCGCACAGGTAGACTACACCGACGCAATTCAAATCCTTCTGGATTCTGGTCGTGAGTTTGAGTTCCCTGTTGAATGGGGTATCGACATGTCTTCTGAGCATGAGCGTTACCTAGCAGAAGAACACTTCAAAGCGCCAGTAATCGTTAAGAACTACCCGAAAGACATTAAAGCGTTCTACATGCGTCTTAACAACGATGGCAAAACAGTTGCAGCGATGGATGTTCTAGCTCCGGGTATCGGTGAAATCATTGGTGGCTCTCAACGTGAAGAGCGTCTAGATGTTCTTGATGCACGTATGCGTGAAATGGGAATCGACCCTGAGCACATGAGCTGGTACCGTGACCTGCGTCGTTACGGCACTGTGCCACACGCTGGTTTCGGTCTAGGTTTTGAGCGTCTTGTGTCTTACGTAACAGGCATGGGCAACGTTCGTGACGTGATCCCATTCCCACGTACACCACGCTCTGCAAACTTCTAATCATCGAAGTTAACTCAATCTATAAAAACCTCCGCCAGCGCGGAGGTTTTTTATGCCAGTTGCAATTCAAGTATAGAAATTTGAACACTTACTTATCATAGCTGGTATTAGAAAAGCACCACCAAACGAACTCAGGAATATGTTCGAGCGCTGGCTAAGCATTTTGCACAGTTTGAACACCATCAAGCGCTGTTGACCGATGAAGAGTTCGAGGTCATGAAGGACCACCCAGAGATTGGCGCTAAAGCGTTATCAATGGCAGAAAAGCAACTCGGTAGTAATTCGTTTCTAAAACTGGCTAAAGAAATTTCGCTCACTCACCACGAAAAGTGGAACGGTAGCGGCTATCCCAATGGACTTAAAGAGCAAGAAATCCCTATTTCAAGTCGATTAATGGCACTAGCGGACGTTTATGACGCACTTATCTCTGAACGTGTATACAAAAAAGCCTTCAGCCATGAAAAAGCAAAATCGATTATCCTTGAAGGAAATGGCTCTCATTTTGATCCCGAGATTGTTGAGGCTTTTCTTGCGATTGAAGACGAATTCGTTGCGATAGCAGATAAGTATCGCAGTATGGAAGCAAAGGAAAACGAACTCGAAAAACTGATGCACGCCTAATCCCCTGATAGTGGTTCTATTTTCGCTAGACTAATGTCCCTTTTATCGTTTGATTAAAGGGACTTTTTATATAGAAATATATATTTGATTTGCCAATACAACAAAATCGCATTGTTTTTGAAATTTTATTTACATTGGTTGTTGTCTCACTCCGTTTTGACAGGTATAAATAACCGAGTTACTTATATCCTCCCTTCGATAAACATGGACGATGATTATGTTTGAAAAAGTAGTTGCTGCTCCCGCAGACCCTATTCTTGGCCTTACTGAAGAATTTAAAAAAGATCCCCGTGCTGAAAAGATTAACCTTGGCGTTGGTATCTACAAAACTGAACAAGGCGAAACCCCTGTTCTTGCAACTGTTAAGAAAGCGGAAAAAGCGCTTGTCGAAACAGAGAAAACCAAATCATACTTAACTATCGAAGGCACGGCTGAGTACGCACTGGCAGTTCAAAAACTGCTTTTCGGTGCTGATTCTGCGATTGTTGCGAACAAATTGGCAAAAACTGCACAAGCACCAGGTGGTACAGGTGCACTTCGCGTTGCAGGTGAGTTTATCAAACGCCAACTAGGCGGCGCTAAAATCTGGATCAGTAACCCTACTTGGGCAAACCACAACGGTGTATTCACTGCTGCTGGTCTTGAAACAGCTCAATACACTTACTACAACGCAGAAACGAAAGACAAAGACTTTGCTGCAATGCTAGCCGACCTAGAAAATGCGGCTGAAGGCGATGTTGTTCTACTGCACGGCTGCTGTCACAACCCAACGGGTATCGACCCAACGGAAGCAGAGTGGCAAGAGCTGGCGAAATTGGTTGCGGATAAAAAGCTTCTACCTCTGTTCGACTTCGCATACCAAGGTTTTGCAAAAGGCGTTGAGGAAGACGCTCAAGGCCTACGTATTTTTGCTCAGTACAACCAAGAGATTCTGGTTGCTAGCTCGTTCTCTAAAAACTTTGGTCTGTACAACGAGCGTGTCGGTGCATTCACAATCGTAGCAGCATCTGAAGAAGTCGCGACTACAGCATTCTCACAAGTTAAAGCGATTATCCGCTCTATCTACTCAAACCCACCAGCACACGGCAGTGCGGTTGTTACTCACATTCTGGACAACCCAGAACTTCGTGCAGAATGGGAACAAGAAGTGAAAGAGATGCGTGACCGTATTCAACAAATGCGTGAACTATTCGTAGTGACACTAAAAGAGCAAGGTGTTGATGCAGACTTTAGCTTTATCGAACGTCAAAACGGCATGTTCTCCTTCTCTGGCTTGAGCAAAGAGCAAGTTGAACGCCTAAAAGATGAGTTCGCTATCTACATCGTAGGTTCTGGCCGCATCAGTGTTGCAGGTATGACTCGTTCAAACATGTTACCTCTTTGTAAAGGTATCGCTGCGGTTCTTTAATCGCGGTCAAACAACTTAAAAAGCCAGCGTATCGCTGGCTTTTTTATTGATGGTTAAACCGTTAGAACAAGAAACGCAAAGAGATTCCGCCCTCGTTCGTCGTCGCGCTACCGCTGATCTTAACGGTTTCGAAATCACCACTGCGGTGAGTATAAAATCCACCTAAGGTAATCCGCGGTGAAATACGGTAATCCGCTCGCAGTTGGTAAATCTCTTCTTCAAGGAAGTCGGTGTAATTGAACTCAGCCCCAGCGGTCAGTTCCCAATCATCAGTCAGCGCATGCTTCAACTCAACGCCAGCACCTAACACCAAATCACTATCGCTAAACAACTTAGCATTGGTAGAATCTTGCGATTGCTTTGCCCACAAGTAACCGATTTTAGCTTTAGCAACTAAGTCTAACTTGTCGAGAACTGGGTAGCGATAAGCGACACCAGGCAATAGAGTGTATAACTCCGTAGTGAAATCTTCTGGGTGAATAAAACGTGCCGTGTAGTCTAGGGTGAACAGAATGTTCTCCGTCCATAAATAATTCCCGCCCACGGCTAAAGCGGTGACGTTATTGTTGACGCCTAGATTTTCATTCAACGATCCGGCACTAAGATCAGCATACGCATAGTCATAGTTAATCTGATTCGTGCTGTCATTTGCTGATACATGTGCCGATGTGGCAAGCAGCAAAGGAGCGAGTATCCAACTGTACTTTACTTCCATTACGACCTCTTTAAGTCCATTTACAACTCACATTCAATCGTTCAGGGAAACCGAATCGCTAAGTCTAAGGTCTGCACTGACTGAACAAAAATGGAGATATTGGGCGATTGCCTTACAATAGTTGTTGGCAAATATTGTAAGTAAAATATAGAACAGTTCACTGGCAAGTTACTGAGTGAATTGTAAGAATTATGATCCGTCACGCGCATTATTGAGCAGATAGTAAAAAAGATCTCATGCGAGATCTTTTTATTTAAAACTTAACCATTAATTCATCTTGTGACAAACTGACGATTTCAGCGTGAGACTTAACGCGTAGCCGTTCGATTTGTTCATTATCGAGCTCATATGGCATAACGAGCTTGAGTTCTTCGACCCCCTCAAGTTTAGCCAGTTTGAGCAAAGTGATAATATTTGACTCGTCACTGCGGTTAGCAGACAGCGACTTCATGGCTTGATCCCACAAGCGATCTTCTACCGATAGCGTCTCTTTAATCGTATCCTTCCACGCTAGGCTGAATATCGGAGCAAACGTGCTCATCGCTTCGAGAAAGGTCCATTTTTTACTGCACGAAGCACCGAGAAAAGAGGTATAGTCGAATACAACACTTGTCTTGCCCAGATGTTCCATATCATCCCCCGTAATATCGGCAACACAGTGTACTAAATATCCTAGATCGCTCCTTATATAGCAATAGGATATAAAACAATAGTCTTTTATGCCCTAAATTTGTTTGAAAAAGCTATATAAAAACCAATACGGTAACAAAATGTGTACAATCCAGAGATATAAGAGACCGGTTGCTTAATATTTTGGATACCAAATAATATCCTGTGGTTTCAGCACTATTTGATGTCCACTATCTTGCTCGCCTTTTTGTACTGGATTCTCCAGCCCTTCCATTTCGGCAGTTCCCAACGCTTTGGATACCCTTTGCGTAGTCCATCGCGGTAAATCACGTAAACCAACTTTTTGTCGACAAGATATTCAACATCTAAGTTTAAATCACCCAACGACAACTCAAACGGATAGGCATCCGCGAAATCCTGATATTCCCAGTAAGGAATGCCTTTAAATACAAAATCCTCTGCGGAAAATAATTCCAACTCAGAAATGTCGGACAGCTCTAGTAGGGTCAGTTGCTCAGTAAACCAGTGGTCGAAGTCCAGCTCACTTATATCAACCTTTTGCTCCGATAAGCCAAGCGAAACATACAATTTCCAGTGTTCTATCTCTTTGTGCCGCTGTTTTGCCAAACCTAGCAAATATTGGTCATTTTTCACTGCTTGCAACATTGGCTTAATGGCAAACTCTCCCGTTGCAGGCTCATAGCGGGTTGCGATTACTCGCCCTGCATAGACAAGTTGCATCTCAATCATTGGTGTGTCGCTTAGCTCGGTGACTTCTCCTTGCTGCCAATCTCCTAAATCCATCGATTGCAGAGTCTTTAACGCTATCGGCATAGTAAAGGTCGCTAAATTGAGCGTCTGTTTTACCCCTCTTCCCGGTAAGCTGTGGGTATCCAGTACCAAAGCGGCTTGGTGTTTATCTTGGAAACGGCTTTCTCGTCCAAGAATCACTTCCATTGATCCATTGCCTAGCGCTTCTGTTCTTTTCATTCGACGCACAAACACCAACTCGGGGTGCAATCGCGCAATCGCTTCGACCAAATCCTGATGAGAATAACGTGATGCGACGTCAAGTTGCGGTAACTCAAATACTGCTCGCATCTGCTCTGACAACATAACCGCCTCTTTCATTACATCTTGATCAACCTTAATGGCGGGGTAGCGATTTCCTCTCAGCAAGCCAATCGCCAACTGAGCATCACACCCTTGAGGTTCTTGTTGAAGAAGTTGCTCAAGTTGTTCTTCATCGTTTGATAAACGGTATAACGTTGCAGGGGTAGCGACGACTGAAGTCAAATCAACCATCGCTTCTTGCAAGGCTCTACTCGGCATGCGGGTAACAAGATCTGCGTACAAAGCATCAATAGGAAGAGGATAGATACGTTGGCCATGCTCAGTCACCAGACCTTGGCTGTCTATCGCCCCCATTTGTTCTAGGGTTGAGTGTGCCTGCGCAACAGACTTCTCCGGTAGAGGTTCAATAAATGTCAGTGCCGTTAATGCTCGACCACAACTTGCGGAGGCCAGCATCGCTTCGGTCAAAGATTCTCGATGCATTTCTGGTGGCGTCACTTCCGCTAATGCGGCATGTTCACCATATAAGCGGATACAGAGACCATCCATAACGCGACCCGCTCGACCACTACGCTGTTTGGCACTCGCTTTAGAAATGTGTTTTAAGCTTAATGCGGTACGACCATTGCGTTGTTCGGTTCGTCTTTCCAGACCCGAGTCTATCACCGCAGCAATGTTTGCAATGGTCAGAGACGTTTCGGCCACATTGGTCGCCAGTACGACCTTTTTGTAAGACTGAGGATTGAGTGCGAGATCTCTTTGCTGGTCAGTAACCGAAGCGTGCAAAGGTAGCGCAACAACCCCTTCAATGGAGGATAACTTACTTTGACACTGAGTAATCTCTTTACGCCCAGGTAAAAAAACCAGAATGTCCCCATCCACATCCAGAAGTGCCATCACTTCTTGTTTGACTCTTTCATCCAATTGACGAGCATCAGGCAACTGGCGAGAGTCGCCAGCACGATGACCGATGGCGACATCAAAGTTGCGGCCTTTCGCTTGCAGTCGCTTTGCTCCGACATAACGCGCCAGTTTTTCACCTTCAATAGTCGCTGACGTGATCACTAAGCGATGACGTTGTGCCTCTCGGAGCAGAGCAACCAGTAAGTCGGTATCCCAACGCCGCTCATGAAATTCATCGACAATAATAGTGCTAAAGCCAGCCAGTTGATTCTCACTATACCAACGCAGTGCGACACCTGGAGTAACAAATACGATTTGAGTCTCATCGTCGCAACGCGTCTCCAACTTGATCGCATACCCAACAGACTGACCAATCGGCTGTTGCTTTTGTTCAGCAAGAAATTGAGCTAACGAGGTACAAGCAATTCTACGTGGTTCAATCACCAATACTCGTCCATTTTCAGCCGCCCACAAGGGCAAACGAGTCGATTTTCCTGAGCCAGTTTCAGCCTCTACAATCAGATGATGTGCCGATATCTCTTTTAAGAATTCGGATTTAAGGCTATCTATCGGTAAGCTGAACATACTTCGCTGAACATTTGACATTAAAACGCCAAATTATATACGCAAACTTTACCAGAATGCAGGAATATTCAGTTTACAATAAGACAACGAATCCCTATCATTTTTAGGTTCCGAGTTCCAAAGGTCTAGAGACCACTCCACCCTACTTAAGGCAAGTGATGAATAACGATAAACGCCCTTTATACATTCCTTATGCTGGCCCTGCTTTGCTTAGTACGCCGTTGCTAAACAAAGGCAGTGCTTTTAGCGCACAGGAAAGAAGATCTTTTAACCTTGAAGGTTTATTGCCTGAAAATACTGAAACGATTCAAGAGCAAGTAGAGCGAGCGTATCAACAATATTGCAGCTTTGAAAGCGATATGGATAAGCACATCTACCTGCGTAACATTCAAGACACGAACGAAACGCTTTTCTACCGACTGGTTCAAAATCACATTACAGAGATGATGCCTATCATCTACACACCAACCGTTGGTGCTGCGTGTGAAAACTTCTCGAATATCTATCGCCGTGGACGTGGTCTGTTTGTGTCTTACGCAAACCGCGATCGCATTGACGACATTCTTAACAACGCTTCTAACCACAATGTCAAGGTTATCGTTGTGACTGATGGTGAACGTATTCTTGGTCTCGGTGACCAAGGTATCGGTGGTATGGGGATTCCAATTGGTAAGCTGGCTCTATATACCGCGTGTGGTGGTATCAGCCCTGCTTACACGCTTCCAATCGTACTCGATGTGGGCACTAACAACCCACAAAGACTTGCCGACCCAATGTACATGGGCTGGCGTCATCCTCGTATTACTGGGGCTGAATATGATGCATTTGTTGAAGAGTTCATGCAGGCCGTTCAACGCCGTTGGCCAGAAGCACTAATCCAGTTTGAAGACTTCGCACAAAAAAATGCCATGCCGCTTTTGGAGCGCTACAAAAATCGCGTTTGTTGCTTCAACGACGATATTCAAGGTACCGCAGCGGTTACTGTCGGTTCGCTACTGGCAGCTTGTAAAGCGGCGGGAAGTCTGCTTTCAGAACAGCGCATTACCTTCTTAGGTGCGGGTTCGGCAGGTTGTGGTATCGCTGAAGCTATCATCGCGCAAATGGTCTCTGAAGGGATCAGCGACGAGCAAGCTCGTTCACAAGTATTTATGGTCGACCGTTGGGGTCTGCTACAAGAAGGCATGCCAAATCTACTCGACTTCCAACAACGTCTTGTTCAAAAGCACGTCAACACGGCTGATTGGCAAACTGACAGCAACGGATATTCTTTGTTGGATGTTATGCGTAATGCTAAGCCAACCGTTCTTGTCGGTGTTTCAGGTGCGCCTGGCCTATTTAGTGAAGAAGTGATTAAAGAGATGCACAAACACTGTGCTCGTCCTATCGTCTTCCCACTTTCGAATCCGACAAGTCGAGTGGAAGCCACTCCTAGCGACATTATTCGCTGGACTAACGGTGAAGCGCTAGTCGCAACAGGTAGCCCATTTGATCCTGTGGTTCACGAAGGTAAAACTTACCCGATTGCTCAGTGTAACAATAGCTACATCTTCCCTGGTATCGGTTTAGGTGTATTAGCGGTACAAGCGAAACGTGTCACTGATGAGATGCTTATGGAATCAAGCCGTGCGCTTGCGACCTGTTCACCACTCGCGATTAACGGCCAAGGTGCACTTTTACCACCTCTTGAAGCGATTCACTCGGTATCGAAGAAGATTGCTTTTGCCGTGGCGAAGAAAGCCATCGAGCAAGGTGTTGCATTAGAGATCCCAGACGAAGCACTAGAAGAAGCAATCGACGCCTCTTTCTGGCAGCCAGTTTACCGTCGCTACAAACGCACTGCATTCTAAACAACTTTAAAAGCCCAGCTACGCTGGGTTTTTTTTATTCCTGCCACAAAAGTGAACTCTCAGCTCAACCACGCTGGACATCCTCACATTACTTCGTGCTATTCTCGCTAAATCACCATTATCTAACGTACTTAAATGGAATACTTGAATATGTTTGGGGATTACCTTAGCCCCTACCTCAGCGAAATTTCGACGGCGCTTATCGCCTGTACTTTGGTTATGGCCGGTGGTGAGATTAATGCACTGTTGAGACGTCTATTAAGAAACTACAACTTCGCGCTGAGAACGATCGCTTTTGTCTTGATTAACGCATTTGGTTACGGCTTAATCATTGTTAAGGCAACCCCTTACCTGTCTCGGACATTACGTGGGCTCGATGCTGGCATCATGTTTACCATCGTTTTGTTTTGCTTCACAGTTATTGGTCTATGGGCGCAAAGGAACCGACAAATTTAGTGCGTAAACTCTTCCATCGTGACAAGCCAGCTAAAACTTGGTTAAGTCGCATGCTCAAACTCATCGCTTGGCTTCCGGCTGTTTTTGTCGCCGTGTCTGCGGCGCTGTTTGTGGTTGATCGATGGGTGTCATATCAGGCGAGACACCAAGTCTTTACTCAACCACAGCAAATCGAACAATTTGATGTTGCGGTGGTTTTAGGCACCAGCAAGTACTTGGGCAAGGTGCTCAATGAGTATTACACCAACCGCATCAATGCGGCGATTGAGTTGTATCAACAAGGAAAAGTTAGCCACTTTTTATTAAGTGGTGATAATGCGCATCGCTCATACAATGAACCATGGACGATGAAACGCGATTTGCTCAGAGCTGGCATCCCTGAAGAACGGATCTTTTTAGATTATGCCGGCTTTCGAACACTAGACTCAGTTGTGCGCGCTAAAGAGATTTTTGACACGGATAATTTTCTGATTATCTCGCAGAAGTTCCACTGTGAACGAGCCTTGTTTATCGCCAACTCTCACGATATTAATGCGAAATGTTTTGCTGTCGCTGGACCGTCTCGACATTCGGGATTACAGGTGCGAGTGCGTGAAGTCTTTGCCCGTACAAAAGCGTTTTTGGACATCTACATCATTCACGCTCAGCCTAAATTTTTAGGTCCGAAAGAGCCGATTATAAAATCGACTCAAGCAGACCTCGATGAGAACGAAATGATCGATGGGCAGGATACAAACCAACAGCTTACGGATTAAAAACGACCTTATTTCGACCTTGTCGTTTCGCCATAAAAAGGGCTTCATCGGCTCGCATTAACATTTCATTTGGTCGTTCATCACCAAGCGAAGCGACGCCAATACTGGCGGTCAAGGGATCGCCATGCACCCATAGATGCGACTCGACTCTATGGCGTATCTTCTCAGCCAGTTCAGTGGCCTCTTTTGAGCAAAGCCCTGGGCAAAAGACCACAAACTCTTCCCCGCCCCAACGCACTAACCTTTCACTTGCGCTCAATGCGCTAAGAACGACCATGGTGAACTCTCTTAATATATCGTCACCCATTGCGTGTCCGTACTTATCATTCACCGCTTTGAAGTGGTCTATATCCAAATAAAGCGCTGAAAGACGTTTTCCATCGACGCGATTCTTTACGTAGTTGCTTTCTAACCAGTCACGAATCGAATGTCTATTCATGGCTCCAGTCAGGGCATCACGGTTAGCTAACTCAGCAAAGTGGACATTTTGCTCCTTTAGGTGGCGGTTTAACTTGCGAAGGTGCTCTTGGCGATACTGGGATTGTTGGATGATCTGGCGGCCACGTTTGATTTCAAGCATGCTATAAACCAATGCCAGTGCAACCCAAAAGACCAGCAAACCAAGCAACAAATCTTCGCCATCAATGTAGTTACCGACAAACTCAATACTATTAACCTGTAGCCTGTAATCGCCTTGAGAGTGTCCAGAGCCAGTAGCAAACTCGACTTTGACCACATTTGAGAATTCAGGAGCTGAATGCGCGATTGGAATTTGATTGTCACTCAGCCACCAAGTTAAAACCTGTAAATTGGCAATCGGAATCTCTATCGCGCCACCCTTGATTCCTGGAGTATATTCCAGCCCGTTGTATTTGAATGAATACTCATTGTCTGCTGTCGAATAAGCGGGATTGTAGTTTCTGAGGTAGATCCGTAGCGATGGGGACTTGTCAGCATTAAGTTGCTCGAAATCAACATCAAGTTTTATGGTATGAAAGCCCTCTAAGTCCATACCACTGGCTATGGAGTCACCAACGGTAATCGATATGCCACAATAGGGCCAAGGATATAAATCGCCTTTCGCCAAATGACACTCTAGCAAGGCTTTCTCATTCTCTATGTTGAGTGACGACGTCGATACCCCACCCTGTAACTGATCGTTGGTTGCAGCGAAGGTAAACTGTGCGGGGGTTATCTTAACGACGCGCTCATCACCATGCATCCAAAATAATTGAACGACAAGTAAGGTTATAGCAACCAAGGTGAAGATAGCTTTATGTATAACTTTCAATAGAACAATCCGTTTGGGCAGTTAACTCGACCCATTAAATGACACAGCACTCAATTAATAATAAGATCTTGCTTCCATTTTACCCCATTTTAAATGTCACTTAGCGGCAAAATATTAGATATGCCTCTTAAAGTGGGCGCGTCACAGCCCCAATGTCTAAACACCGTCCAACGTTTGAACCGAAGTCATTTGGCTAAAAAAGTGTTACACTCAAACGCTAAAAACAACGAGGATTCAACCTCGAATAAAGAAGAGCACTGTCATGTCTTTAATCGCCAAAGGTACGCTGAGTAAAATGCGTGCCTCTCTAGAAAATACCGTTAGTTATCGACTGCCTGTCGGCGAAGAGCTCGTCGACTTAACGCCTTTTATCGGCCAAACGCTGACCCTGACGCACACAGGAAACATCTTCTGCTGTTCTTGCGGTAAGAAGACCAAGAAGAGCTACTCACAAGGTCACTGCTTTGTATGTATGAAGAAACTCGCAAGCTGCGATATGTGCATAATGAAGCCAGAAACCTGCCACTACGACCAAGGCACATGTCGTGAACCTCAGTGGGGTGAAGAGAACTGTATGGTCGACCACTATGTTTACTTGTCAAACACATCAAGTCTGAAAGTCGGCATTACGCGCCATACTCAAATTCCAACTCGTTGGATTGACCAAGGCGCCACTCAAGGTCTACCTATTTTTAAAGTGAAAACACGCCATATTTCGGGACTGATCGAGGTAGAGTTGGCGAAGCACATCGCCGATAAAACCAACTGGCGAACTCTGCTAAAGGGTGATGGCGAACCTATGGCTCTGGAGCAACGTTTTTTAGAGCTGTTGCCTCTGGTCGAGGATAAGATTACTGAGATAAAACAACAGTTTGGTGACGACGCTATTGAAGTACTTAGCCGTGATATCACCACCATTAGCTATCCAGTGGAGAAACACCCCACAAAGATAACTTCGCATAACTTTGATAAAAACCCCGAAGTCAGCGGCGTTTTACAAGGGATCAAAGGCCAATATATGATTTTCGATACTGGCGTGATTAACATTCGTAAATTCACCTCATACGAAGTTGAAGTTACGGCTTAAACAGAAAAGACCTCCAATCGGAGGTCTTTTTAATTTGGGTCGATTAATGGGTAAGAATTGCTTTCAGTTCATCAAACAGAATGTCCACTTCTTCTAATGTGTTGTAGTGCATAAAGCCAATTCGTACTACCCCACCTGTCGACTCGAGACCTAACTGCCTGACTAATCCGAGTGCGTAGAAATGCCCATTCCAGACACAAATGTTACGCTCCCCAAGCTTCTTCGCTACCTCTTCAGGCGTATGTTGATCGAAGGTCAAGGCGAAAGTCGGTGTTCTCTTTTGGCTATCTGCCTCATTGCGCCCTAGCAAGGTGACGCCATCTAATTCTGACAACCTAGCCAGAACCCGTTCGTTGATCGCAGACTCGTGTTGATTGTACTGCTTGTAGGAGTCAATCAAGCGATTTCTCAGCGAGTCGCCGTCCTTACCCCATTGAGCTAGGTATCTCACCGCTGCAACCACTCCGGCTAGACCTTCAAAACTTTGCGTACCTGTCTCAAAACGACCAGGCCCCACATTCGTTGCTGGTTCAACTTTGTATGGTTTCAACGTATGTAGCCATTTAGGCGCGACATAGGCAATCCCAACGTGCGGTCCAAAAAACTTGTACGCTGAGCAAGCAAGAAAATCACAACCAAGTTGTTGGACATCAACCAAATGATGGGGTGCATAATGTACCGCATCAATATAGACCATCGCATCCACAGTATGTGCCGCTTCAATGACACGCTGCATATCGACGATTGAACCCGTCGTATTTGACGCGAAAGTTAATGCTACCAAGGTCGTCTTATCATTAATAAGAGAGATAAGATGATCGATATCTAGGCTACAGTCCGACTCCTCAACACGAGCTTGTCGAACAACAACCCCTTTGTCTTCTGCTGCTTGCTGCCAGCTTGATACATTCGAGTAATGATCTAATGCGGTAACAACCACTTCATCCCCGGCCTTCCAATCGCGGCTTATAGCACGACTCAATTGGAACGTGAGTGACGTCATATTGGCACCGAAGACAATATTATCGCTCGATTCAGCATTGACCAAAGCCTGAGCATGCTCGCGAGCTTGCTTCATTAAGTCGGTAGTATTGCGGCTAGAGAAATAGTGTCCACCCAAGTTAGAATTGAAGAATCCAAGATAAGCGGTCATCGCATCCAATACGGATTGAGGTACTTGAGAGCCTCCTGGGCCATCAAGAAATAGCACTGGTAAGTCATTATGAGTCTGATTAAGAGCGCTAAACTGCGCTCTTACTAAATTAGGAGTGAAGCTCATTCACTGCATCCTTCGCGGTTAGAACAAATACATCCATATAGCCTTCTTGGCCTTCGATTACAGAGCGGATTGGCTGAGCGTTATGCCATAGCTTGTCGTCAGCGAGCATTGCGACCTCACCACTTTGTAAAACCTTGCGGAAAAATGGCGCTTCATTGAAGCTGTTGTAAAGCATGATATCGCCACCTTCGATATTGTGACGCCCCATGCCAACAAGCGCGATATGCTCAAATCCGTCTTGGTGAACACCTTCAGGAGCGACTTGTGTCTCATCGTAAATAGCTGCAATACGGATCTGATGAATTTCAATCTCATGCTCATTAGTCAGATTGTTTGAAGAAACAAAGAGCTGACACATCTCGCGCATACCATCACTGTTTAGAGTGCTCTCTTCAATAGGTTCAAACTGTCTGACAACGTTGCCTTGGAAACGGTTAATATCGTCCGTTTGCATAAATTCATTTTTGCCCAAATCGACTACTTCGCCATCTCGAAAAGAGACAACGGAATAACGTCTTAAGCGGAATTTACCATCGGCATGTTCTGTGTGCGGAAGCTGAGTAAACGATGGTGCAAGCTGAGCAATCGCCGTATCGCTAAGTTTGGTGAGTTGAAGGGTAGTTTCACGCTGATGTAACATCATCATCTCCTTAATGAATGTACATACCTATAATATGATTAACATCTTGTTCACATTCATTATTTGCGCACTTGTATTGTAAGATCAACTTTTTTTAGCATTTCAATCCAACATAAATGTATATAAAGAACTTTTATCCATTAAGGTAATTTAAATCAGACAATTCAACCAGATTTAAAAAGCGAGGATTGAAAATATTAGACGACTTCACTATCACACTAGGAATACCTTTTAAACTTCAACAGGTTATATCAACCACTCGCCACACAAAATGTAACGATTGCGTTCTAACCTATAACCAATTATTCCTGTTTTCACGCTTGCTAACTCTTTCAAAGCCCCCATATATTCCATACAATCGAGACAAACTACATAGAAAGCGTCACCGCTAATGGAGCACAAATGAGCGACGTCAAACATAGCAATCTTCTTATTCTTGGCTCTGGTCCTGCTGGCTACACTGCAGCCGTTTATGCTGCGCGTGCAAACCTAAAACCAGTTTTGATTACCGGCATGCAGCAAGGTGGTCAATTAACCACGACCACTGAGGTAGAAAACTGGCCTGGTGATCCTGAGGGTCTGACTGGACCAAACCTTATGGAACGCATGAAAGAACACGCAGAGCGTTTTGAAACCGAGATTTTGTTTGACCACATTAATCAGGTTGATCTCAGCCAACGCCCTTTCCGTCTTATTGGCGACAACGGTGAATACACTTGTGACGCTCTGATCATTTCCACTGGTGCTTCGGCTAAATATCTTGGCCTAGAGTCAGAAGAAGCATTTAAAGGGCGTGGAGTTTCCGCTTGTGCGACCTGTGATGGGTTCTTCTATCGCAACCAGAAAGTCGCAGTGGTTGGTGGTGGTAACACCGCTGTTGAAGAAGCGCTCTATCTATCAAATATCGCTTCAGAGGTTCACCTGATTCATCGCCGTGATACTTTCAGAGCAGAGAAGATTCTGATCAATCGTCTGATGGATAAAGTCGCAAACGGCAACATCGTTTTACACACTGATCGAACTCTAGAGGAAGTGGTGGGTGATGATATGGGCGTGACGGGTGTGCGTATCAAAGATACTCAGTCAGAGTCTGTTGAGCAGATTGACGTGATGGGTGCCTTCATTGCGATTGGCCACCAGCCAAACACAGCCATTTTCGAAGGCCAACTTGAGATGAAAGACGGCTATATTGTTGTTCAGTCTGGTTTGGAAGGCAATGCAACACAAACCAGCATTGCCGGCGTTTTTGCCGCTGGAGATGTGATGGATCACAACTATCGTCAAGCCATCACCTCTGCGGGTACCGGTTGTATGGCCGCTCTTGATGCAGAACGCTATTTGGATGCGTTGGCAGATAGTAAATAATATTTTTCACTTTTGGCTCAAATCCTTAAAGCCCTGCGGTGTTACCGCGGGGCTTTCTTTTGTATAATGCGCAGTTCTAATCGCTAATAATAATTCTCATTAAGCCTTCACAATGGATAAAAAGAAACAACGCAGCTTGAATCAATGGCTCAAGCAGCAAAGTAAGCTCGCCAAACGCTGGCTTATGGTCGCTGTCGGTCTTGGCGTTCTTTCAAGCATTTTTCTATTGGCTCAAGCCGCCCTGCTTGCAACCATACTGCATCAGTTGATTATCGAGCATGTCGATAAGTACACGTTAGTGCCTCACTTTTTTGGTCTCGCCGCTATCGTAGCCATACGTGCCCTCTGCTCATGGGGACGTGAAATTGCGGGGTACCGTTGTGGTGAACAAATTCGTATCTATATTCGCCAACTCATCTTAGACAAATTACGCGAACTGGGGCCTGCTTATATCAAAGGTAAACCAGCGGGTGCATGGGCAACGCTACTCTTAGAACAAGTAGAAGATATGCATGACTTCTTTGCGCGCTATTTGCCGCAGATGTCGTTGTCAGTCTTGATTCCGTTCGTCATTTTGATCGTCGTCTTCCCCGTTAACTGGGCTGCTGGACTCATTTTTCTAATTACTGCACCGCTAGTGCCATTATTTATGGCTTTGGTCGGTATGAAAGCGGCTGACGCAAACCATAAAAACTTTAAAGCATTGCAACGTTTATCCGGGCACTTTTACGACCGTCTTCAATCAATGACGACCATCCGTTTGTTTGATAGAACTAAGGCAGAAACAGAAGTGATGCGCGGTGCGTCAGAAGTGTTTCGTACCCGAACCATGGACGTACTTAGAATTGCCTTCCTGTCATCTGCTGTGCTTGAGTTTTTCACCTCAATCTCAATCGCACTGACAGCCGTTTACTTTGGCTTCGCCTTTATCGGTGAGTTGAACTTTGGCGATTACGGCACGGGGGTCACTCTGTTTGCTGGGCTGTTTATTCTGATCCTCGCCCCTGAGTTTTATCAGCCTCTTCGTGATCTAGGCACTTTCTACCACGCTAAACAGCAAGCAGTGGGCGCTGCAGAGAGCATTGTTGAATTTATTGAAATTGACGTAGAGACTGTCCGTTCTGGTAGTCAGACGCTCGCTGATAATGACGCTATCACTATTCGCGCAACGGATCTTGAAGTCTTCTCTCCTGAAGGGACGAAACTATTAGGCCCTGTCAGCTTTGAACTCACGGCGTGTCAAACTACGGCGTTAGTCGGGCCTAGCGGTGCAGGTAAAACGTCGCTAATCAACGCTATCTTAGGCTTCTTGCCTTACAGCGGTTCGTTGACCATCAATAATATTGAACGTACCGAGATTGATCTCGCTAACTGGCGTCAAAACATCAGTTGGGTCGGACAAAACCCACTTTTATTGCACGGCACCATTCGTGACAACATCACGCTGGGCAAATCCAACGTCAGTGAAGAAAGCGTTCAGCGTGCACTGGAAGAGTCCTTCTCGGCTGAATTTGTTAACCAACACGGTTTAGATTATGCGGTTTCCGATCGTTCGGGTGGTTTGTCCGTCGGTCAGGCTCAGCGCCTAGCGCTTGCACGTGCCATGATTCAAAACGGTCAGTTTTGGTTACTCGATGAGCCTACAGCGAGCTTAGATGCAAGAAGTGAACGCTTAGTCATGCAAGGTTTACAAAACCAAATAGAAAACAAAACAGCGCTAATGGTGACACATCAACTGACGCCACTTCAGAATGTAGAACAAATCCTTGTGATGCGTGATGGTTTAATTGTTCAAAGCGGTAGCTTTGCTCAGTTGGCTCAACAACAAGGGCTTTTCCAAGAAATGCTCAGTGCCAATCAGGCACTTAACCAAGCGAATAAGGGGAATCTTGATGCGTGAACTCCTTCCCTACCTCAAACTGTATAAGAAGCATTGGTTCGGCCTATCGCTCGGGATGTTGCTTGCGTTCCTGACTCTTGCTGCTTCTATCGGCTTATTGACCCTGTCTGGTTGGTTTTTATCCGCCGCCGCAATCGCGGGATTGACGATTGCACGCGAGACCTTCAACTACATGTTGCCGGGCGCCTTTGTTCGTGGTTTTGCTATGGGCAGAACCGCAGGACGCTGGGGGGAACGCGTAGTGAGTCACAACGCGACCTTTAAGCTCCTAACCGACTTACGTATTTTCTTCTTTTCCAAGCTTGCTCCACTCATTCCGGGCCGCGTATCAAACCTACGTGACGCTGACTTACTTAACCGTTTGGTTGCCGACATCGACGCCATGGATCATGTCTACCTAAGACTTGTTAGTCCAATGATCGTCGGTACGCTAGGTATATTTGGCCTTACAGCGCTAGTAAGTTGGTTTGACGCCGAACTTGGTATGACATTAGGGGCGATTCTTTTTGCCCTGCTAGTTACTTGGCCGATACTTTTTTATAAGTTAGGCAAACGAAATGGTAGCGAGCTAACACAAAATAAAGCTGAGCTTCGTATTTCGACCTTAGACTGGCTTCAAGGTTACAGTGAGCTAACCCTATTCGGTGCAGAGCAACGTTACCGTGAGGCGATCTTGAGCACTCAAGAAAAGCTGCTAAAGAACCAGTTCTTTAACGCCCATTTCTCTGGCCTTGCACAAACTCTACTGCTACTTGCTAATGGCTGGACAATTATATTGATGCTTTGGCTCGCTGCTGATGGCATCGGCGGAAATACGCCAGATCCAATGATCGCCTTAGTTGCCTTCGCAACGATGGCGAGTGTCGAGCTACTCATGCCTATCGCAGGCGCATTCCAGCATTTAGGTCAGACTCTTACCTCTGCTCGCAGATTGAACGACATTATTCTCTCTGAACCAGATGTCCAATTCCCGGAGCATAGCGATAGTCATAATCAAGCATTTTCGATTGAGTATCAGAGTGTCTCTTTCAGCTACCCAGATACAGAAAGCGAAGTGCTTAAAAAGATTAGCCTTAACATACCGGCCAAACACCGTATTGCTGTCGTTGGTCAGACGGGATCGGGCAAGTCTACTCTGCTCCAATTACTAAACCGTTATTGGGATGTAAAGCAGGGTGAGATTAAAATCGCTGGAATGCCAATTCAAAAGTGGAGCGAAAGCGACCTTCGCAAGGCAATCAGTGTGGTCAGCCAGCGGGTCGATATCCTAAACGGCTCTTTGCGAGACAACCTGATCATGGCTAAACCACAAGCAAATGACGATGAACTGGCACAGGTATTAACTCAGGTCGGATTAGCCAAGCTGCTCAATGATGCCGGGTTAGATACTTGGCTTGGCGATGGCGGTCGTCAGTTATCGGGTGGAGAAAAACGTCGAGTGGGTATTGCTCGTGCATTACTTCATAACGCCCCCATTTTACTGCTTGACGAACCAACTGAAGGGTTGGATAAGCAAACCGAACAGCAGATCATGCAGCTCTTTGAGCAACACTTCGTTGATAAAACCGTTGTCTTTATTACTCACCGCTTAGTTGATTTAGACAAGATGGACAGTATTTGTCTAATTGAACAAGGTGAAATTGTTGAACATGGTAGCCACAGGGAACTCCTCGCACAACAAGGTCGCTATTATCAACTCAGTCAAACTCTGTAGTCACATACCCTATACCGTCAAACATCAATGCTTGACGGTATTTTCCATCAACCGCCAATTGGCGCCACTTTTCATCGCAAGGCCAGCCGAGATAAGTTCATGGATTATTGACATAATACTCATAGCCGGAAAGTAGCCCAAGGGTCACAGAGAAGGAAGGAAAATCACATTATTTTCCGGTCAATAACTTCATGTCACCTGCTTAGCCGCTTAAAATAAACGGCTAAATAATGAGGATTGATAATGAATTATAAATGGCTAGGTCTTCTCGGGGCGATTCCTTTATTGGCGGCATGCAATAGCGATATCGACATTTCCAGCAACGTGCTTTCTCAACAGCAGCTCAACACCATTATTAGTAATGTCAACAAACACTATCCAGATGCAGACAGCGAACTAAAACAAAATATTGCTGAGGTCGCGGTAAAGTCGATTGAAAATATGGTGTTTGTCGAAGGTGGCCGTTTTATTATGGGCGACTTTCGTATGCCCTGCATGAACGACGATCTTAATCGTCCGGTCTGGACGCCGGAAGCAAGCTGTTACAGTGCGGTAGAAATGGTCAGCAGTGGTGCAGATATTCAACATGAAGTCACGTTAAGCAGTTATTCGTTGTCAAAGTATGAAGCGGAGTTGCTGGATTATGATGTCTACCTACAAACATTAGGTCGACCATTTGAACAGAGTGTTTATGAAGGGCAGTACCTAGAACGCGGCTCTAAGATTTATAAATCCGTCTTACCTAACTTTCTCAAACAATCTGCTAGAAATGTAAATTGGCAAGATGCAAAAAACTATTGTCAGTGGCTGGGGCAGTTAACGGCTCTGCCTGTCGATCTGCCTACCGAAGCCCAATGGGAATACGCTGCACGCAGCCGTGGTCAAAAACTTTACTACGCAACCAACAATGGCTTTATTCAGTTTAGGGGACGGGGTTTCCATAATCCAGAATTAGGTGGCTATGAAGAGTTTACCGATAAAACCGCTAATATCGCCACAGGCCTAAACTCTGTTGGTATGTTTGCGCCCAATCCCCTCGGTATTTACGATATGACTGAAAATGCCGAGGAGTGGGTCAATGATTGGTATAACAAAGATTACTATAAGGTGTCACCGGAACGTGATCCACAAGGCCCCGCATCAGGTGAGTATAAAGTTGTTCGAGGTGGGGTTGGTATGGTCACGGTCGCTCGCGCATTTGACCCGATAGTAAGTGATAATCTGTCATACCGTTCAGGGTTTCGCTGCTCCGTCCAAAGCACGGAACAAACTTATTAGCCTCGAAAACGACCGCCTTATGGCGGTCGCTGTGGTTAAATATAGTACCCGTTGTTTTTATTTAAGCGCGCGATTTGCCGTTCAACTGCCTCCCTCTTCTGCCTCCAACTCCAGCCAGATCGCGGCGTAAACGGGCGCATTTGAGCAAAGTTGCTCTCGTTGATTTCATTCACTCGATTCTTAACGGGACACACGTTTTAACTATGATAATTCGATATGTTCTAATGTAATAAAATCAGCCCGCGCCAATCACGGCAAACACACCTTTGCCCCGAAACGCGTTAACGTAATTACTCAGAAGAGAACCATGTCACTGAAGTCGCCTTATTTTTCCTCATGGTTAGCAACAGAGAAACCGCAATAAAAAGCACCTATACCAAGCAACATGTAACAAATCGGCGGTGGTTTGATACGCTGACCACCGCTAATAGCCACATACTATTTAATTGGTAGGTAGATCTCCGTTAACAACTCACATTCATTTACTTCATGAACAAAATTTAAGTAACGGAAGTAACAAGGGTAGTCTCTTAATTCTTCTTCACTATTTGGCAGCCATTTTTGATATAAGTGATAAACGGTATCGCCAATGCTGTCATGGCTTCCTTTATGGACTGCCATGGCGCACCTCCCACTTGGTATTGTTCCAGATTTAATTCCATAGGCATTACTTGGAACCTCTCCTTCGTGCGAGCCACAGATATCAAACTGAAACTGATCATCTGGCGTATCGCTTGGGTCTGAATGAGGAATACCAAATGTTTCGCTGGTTTTTATTGGAGATAAACCTGTTAATTTTCGCCAATTTATAAACTTAGCTGCTGTCTCGTATACTAGTCGTGGGCTACCTTTATGTTCAATTAATGCAACTTCTCTTTTTTCGAAATCTACGATTTGAACATCCATTACACTTTCTCCTGTTATTGGTGGATGATATTCATACTTTGAGTGCCAAGAACGCCACTCAGGCTGATTTCTAAATTGGGAAGGTGTTTGCCCAAATATCCTTGAAAAAGCACGGGTAAAAGCTTCTAGGCTTTCGAATTGAGCTTCAAAAGCAATATCAGTAACACTGAACTCTGACTCAAATGCTAACCTAAAGGAAGCTCGTTTCATTCGTGCAAGTAACACATACTGCATAGCACTGA
>NZ_QEWN01000015.1 GCF_006124995.1 Vibrio sp. Hep-1b-8 | reverse complement strand
ATTCTAAATAAAATCAAGCATTTTCAATGATCAGGGGTATAATATATCTTTAATTTATCGAGTTAGTCTCGCACGTTCATTGCAATATGGTACAACAGGTTCAGCAACTCCCGACGCAAAAATCGTTCGTATTAGCTTAGATGACGAATCGTCCGGCGCTGGAATTAACCTGAACAATAAACTCGATACTCATAGGACATACAATCGGACGTCAGCTACGTCAAATGCTTACGACACAGAATGGGTAACTGACGCTATCGCTGAAGATTATCGATTCACATTTAATGCTTCGAATAGCAAAGCGCAGGTATTAAAAACATTCCCCAGATCCAACATCAACTCACAATATGAAGTAAGAGAAGTATCTGGTTTCGAACTGGGGATATCCGGCAACTTAGAAAACGCTAAGAGAAAACTAGAAGCTAAAGCGAGTTATAATCAGAGCCGTTGGCTAACCTTTAACACGTCCGATTATCGTGTTGAACGTAACACCAATGGGCCAAGAAACATAACTTTCAAGTGGAACCGAGAGCAATTTCGGACCGCAGCCTCTTTGATGAACAAACGAACCGATACAGTGTTTGTATGGGATAGATATCCTGTTGATCTCAACCGTATAAGCCCGATTTCGTACTCAGGTTTTGTCCCAAAAATGGATGTTATCTATAAAGCCAATGCAAACGAGACAGGAACCACACGCTTTACAATTGAGTCTTCGGTCAACATGCGTCCATTCTATCACGGGCGTTATTACCACTATTACTTCTTTGGTAATCACTTTTCCTACCATAGTTTTGAAGACACTCCACGCCGAAGAGTTGGTGTTAACACCAGCTTCACCGTCGATTGGACACACCCTGTATTTACGGGAGGTCGACCTGTCAATCTACAACTTGCGAGTTTTAATAACCGATGTATTCAAACGAGTAGCAACGGTACGCTAAGCACGCGCAATTGTCTTTCTAATAGTGCTCAACAATCATTTATCTATGATCAGTTTGGTCGCTACGTGAGCACAACCAACAAGAAATGTCTCGACGGAGAGTCACTGGGTAGATTGCAGCCCTGTGCGATGAAATTAAGCCAGCGCTGGGAGTGGTTAGAAAACAGTGACAACCTGAACAATGTCTTTTTTGACCAAAAGCTTGGACACGATAAAACCACAGGTAATCTCGGTTTATATAACTATGACGACTCACAAGTCAGTGTAAGGACGATGACTTCTTTTACCAACCTCTTTAACTAATATTTCGCCATATAAGTTACACTACAGACAAAAAGATCCCCCCTGACTCTAATGTCAGGGGGGATCTTTTCCTCTATAAGCAATGACTCTACTTGTTATCGCCACAAAAAAACAAACATTTAGATCACAAATGTTTAATGAATACAATCGGATCCAACTTATCTCACATAACCACAGCTAAATCCTCTCTAGAATAGTTTTACGATAACAACAATCAGCTTTCCAAGGAGTGAAAGTATGAAATTGCAGTGGTCCCTTTTTGTCACCCTCTTTTTGCTACCTTTTTCAACATTTGCTGCTTCCTCGAACACACAAGTTTTACCATTAACCCAATCCACCATTGGTTATGCATCGCTCATCATCTTCGCTATCGCCTATACCTTGGTGATGCTAGAGGAGTACCTGCAGCTAAGGAAATCAAAACCTGTATTACTTGCCGCAGGCTTAATCTGGGCAATGATTGGTTACGTCTATTCCCAATACGATCAGGTTGAAGTTGCTAAGGCTGCGTTGGAACATAACCTGCTTGAGTATGCGGAGTTATTGCTGTTTTTGTTAGTTGCGATGACCTACATCAGCGCAATGGAAGAGAGGCGGCTGTTCGATGCACTTCAGGCTTGGATGGTCGGCAAAGGATTTAACTTTAAATCACTCTTTTGGCTAACCGGTATTCTCGCCTTCTTTATTTCACCGATCGCCGATAACCTGACCACCGCACTGCTAATGTGCGCAGTCGTAATGAAAGTTGCAGGCGATAATACCAAATTCATTAATCTAGCCTGTATCAACATCGTTATCGCAGCCAATGCCGGAGGTGCCTTCAGTCCATTTGGTGATATCACCACTCTAATGGTTTGGCAGGCAGGGCACGTCTCGTTTGGAGAGTTCATGCCCTTGTTTGTACCCTCCGTCATCAACTACCTTGTGCCAGCGTTGATTATGTCGTTCTTCATTCCTAAGACTTGCCCAGATGTCGTCCACCAACATGTCGAGCTAAAACGAGGAGCTAGGCGCATCGTCTTTTTGTTTATTCTTACCATAGCAACAGCGGTTGCTTTTCATGCTGTCCTGCACTTTCCGCCCGTGATCGGTATGATGATGGGGCTCGCCTATCTGCAATTTTTCGGATTCTTCTTGCGCAAAACCCTTAAAGCTTCTCTACATAAAAAAGCAGCGCGGGCAATAGAAAATCGAGATGATCATGCGTTAAAACGTTTAGGATCAGTGGTGCCTTTTGATGTGTTCCGACGCGTCTCTCATGCAGAATGGGACACGTTGTTATTTTTCTATGGCGTCGTGATGTGCGTTGGCGGCCTGAACCTTCTAGGCTATTTAGGTATGATCTCTGAAGTCATGTATACCCAATGGGATCCGGTGCTAGCGAACGTGATGGTCGGAATACTTTCTGCCATTGTCGATAATATCCCAGTGATGTTTGCGGTATTGACCATGGAGCCAGTCATGAGTATGGGCAACTGGTTATTGGTCACTCTTACTGCTGGTGTGGGAGGAAGCTTATTGTCGATAGGCTCAGCAGCAGGTGTAGCATTGATGGGAGCGGCGCATGGAAAATACACCTTCTTTGGTCACTTGAAATGGCTGCCAGTCATCGCGATGGGCTACGTGGCTAGTATTGCTGCCCATCTATTGCTAAATGGTGCTCTCTTTACTTAATCACTTCAGCGGGCAAAGGAGAGAAGTCTCTCTTTTGCCACGTACTGGCCAACTGGTATTTCGCGCACACGTTGCACGTCAGTAACTCGTTATCGCCGTGAATTCGCATTACGATGTCTTCACGCTTCTCCTTCGAGCTATTGCGCATCTGGATGGTCAGATAGTTATCTTTCACTTCAAACGTTTTTATCACATCCAGATGGTTCTCCTTGATAAAAGTCACTTGAGCGTCTTTAAATTCCAGCAGATCACTGTTGTACTGGTTTTCGAAGACCCCTTCAAACGAATACGTTTGCTTGTTGAGAATACGTTCAGTCTTCTCTTCTGAACACCCCATTAGGGCGACTGGCAATAAACCACACACCAACAACGCAGTGCTTTTTATCCGTGTTACCATTCCATTACTCCGATTGCTCTAACTGCAAAAGCTGCGCTTTGCGTTCTACGCCTCCTGCGTACCCTGTTAGCTTACCACTTTTTCCAATCACCCTGTGACACGGTACAATCACAGAAACAGGATTTTTACCATTCGCTAACCCTACGGCTCTAACAGCCTTGGGGTTACCAATCGCATTAGCAAGATCCTGATAGCTCCAGGTTTCTCCATATGGAATAGTGACTAGCGCCTTCCAAACTTGAGTCTGAAATACGGTGCCTTTGGCTGCAACAGGAAGATCAAAATTGGTGCGAGAGCCAGAGAAATACTCAGTCAATTGGACAACCGCTTGGCAAAGAATGGGGTTGTCTTCCGTGTAGATCCCCAAACTGTCTGGCTGAGTCGTTTGAGTTTCAAACCAAGCACCGACTAGCCCCTCTTGGTTCGCTTGCAGCGTCATGACACCTAATGGTGATTGAAATGTGGTGTAGTAGTTTGTCATGCGTGACTCCAACAATGAAAGGTTGCGTAGCTTCCCCAAGGAGAAACAGTATTCGTAGTGAGGTTGGGGAATGCCTTGAGTGCTTTTTTCACCACTAGGTCACTCTCCAAAAAACAGTTAGGTTCTGAAGCGCCTCGTAAACGCGCATAGTTCATCGTCCATGGTCCGATTCCCTTTAATTCAAGCCAGGACTCCGGTGGTGCATCAGGGTGACAGGTCATGTAGGCAGCAAATCTTGCCAGCGTATCCTTGCGGCTTTGAGGCATCCGCAAGAATGATAAATCTGCACCGTTCACTTCACTCGGAGTGGGGAAATGCGTGACGCCATCTGGCTGCAAAGTGGTTGCCAGCAAGTTCAATTGCCCAATGGCAGCTTTGATAGAGACCTGTTGACCAAGAATTGCCCTGACCCCCGCTTCCCAAGGACTCCAAACCCCAGGGATACGAATACCCGATTGCTTGATTAGCTTTGGCTCGATGTCATGTAAATGTTTCTCGATCAGTAACAAGTCACTGTCGAGATCGAACATTCGCCGAACCTGATTGACCAACGACCTCAGGCACGAAATATCATCGAGTTTAAACTGCAATCTTACAATGCCCGTTTTGGGGTTTGATACAGAAAACCAACCGGCTTGCCCTTCCAACTCGAAGCAACGTTGATAGTCGTCTGCCCCCACCCGTTCCAATCCGTCGATCGCTCTCAAACGATAGAAATCGAGCATGTGCTGCCAATCAAAGGGGCCTCGGTAAGCGAGATCGATATGATTCGTCTCTGCGCAAGCCACCAAATCCTTCTTTATCTGGGACGGTGTCAATTTCAGCTGCTGCTTAAACGCATCATTAAAACGACGAAGACTATTGAATCCACTCGCCAAAGCAACCTCTGTCACGGAGAGACGGCTGGTATGCAGCAACTGCTTGGCGAACATCAATTGATAACACAGCGCGTATTGCTTGGGGGACATACCAATATAGTGGCTGAACAACTTACGTAGATAGCGGTCTGAGATCCCGAGTCGCTCAGAGAGTTCGACTAAAGAAGCGTGTTGCAAAGCGCCTTGTTCAATTAACTTAACCGCACGCTGAAATGTCGCCTCGACGCCTTTCCATGCCCAAGAACTTGGCGCACTATCTGGGCGGCAGCGTAAACAAGGTCGATAACCCGCTTGCAATGCAAGGACCTTATCAAAAAAGTACTCGACGTTTTCTTCCTTGGGTAGATTTGCTGGGCAAATCGGTCGACAAAAGATTCCTGTGGTTTTCACTGCCACGTAAAAACACCCATCAAAACGGCTGTCTCTTGCCATTCTCGCGTTATGGCAATCTTTTTTTGTCAAAAATGTCATTCCCTGAGCCATCATTTTTCCGATACGCTTCAAACTGTTATTTAAATTCTAAATCGGATAACAATAAATACTAGCCATTTTCGGCACTCAATGAGATTGCGAAGCCATTTTCCTCATCTAAAGTTATAGATGAAACCTTAAAAAATAATAAGGAAGTTGGCTATGCATCTACACTCTTGCACTGTTGTGCTTAAAAGCGATCTCACTATGACATGCGATAATGTTGAACAAATCTTAGGCATTATTGACCAACACGGCCCCATCAATATCGACAAAATTTTAATTGATGCCTTCGATGGTCAGTCGATACGTCGCTATCATGAATTAACGATTGAGGAGTCAATTGAGAGCTTAATGAGCCTTTAAAAGCAGTAGTCGCAAGGTAGCGTTAGCAGCTATCTTGTCCAACATAGATACAATAAAGCCTCGCATTAGCGAGGCTTTGATTTAAAGCGAGTTATTCAGCGACGGAAAAATCTGCCATCTGCTGCAAGCTATATGCAGTGACTGGGTCAATCGTTTTCACCAACTCTTCCACTTGCTTAATCGCATCTACCGAACTGCTCGCTTTACGATAGCTGAGGTAGATAGGACGATACCAATCCTCAACTCCCTGAACTTTGAACAGCTGTCCACTCGCTAGGAAGGGCTCGACGAGAGAGATTGGTAAGTAAGCACTTCCACCTTTTTCAAGGATGAATTCCAAAGCAATTCTGGCTGTAGATGTACGTAAGTAAGGCGCTGCGATTCTAGCGTGACGCTCCGCGTGCTCAGAGGCAAACTTCGTCCCCCAGTCAACATAGACATACTTATCTTCAAATACCGTATCTAACGCATCTTGCTTAGTCGAGACCAGCACAAGCACGACATCGGCGACTTTTTTACAGTGAAGTTCATCTGCTTTAATTTGATCAAAGGCGAAAGCCATATCGAGGGTGCGTTCTTGCAATTGACGAGTTAATGCTTCGCGGCCCAAGATCTCAGCCATAAAGCCATAACCTTCAAATTCATCGGTCACTAGGCTGAGACAGTTCTGAAGATAGGCATCCCACACATTGGCAGTACCACCTAAAGTTAATTGCAGGGCTTTGCCACTTTCCAACGAAAGTTCCAGTTTAGCCTGTTGTAAGGTACTCACCATGACTTCGGCATAACCGATGAGTCGTTCACCAGAAGAGGTCAACTTGATGTTGTTTCGATCTCGAATAAATAGCTGGGTGTCAAAGTAGCTTTCAAGTTGTTTAATGCGGGCACTAACAGCCGCTTGGGTGATGTACAGATTCTCTGCCGCTTTGCCAAAATGTCTGACTTGAGCCAGTTCTAAAAACGTTCTAAAGACTTTTACGTCCATTGGTTTTCCTCTACCGACAATCTTGCAATGTTAGCAAGTTCGATGAATTCTTATAATCTTCAGGTCACTAAAGTGTTATCTAAATTTAATAAAACTATTCAATAGTAATGATAAAAAGGTTTTGTTTTTCTTTTGTTAATTTTACGCCTAACTTTCGCTCTAGGTCACCCATTTAGGATCAATTAGAGGCTAACAAAATGTCTGACACCGAATTTCGTCATGGCAAAAAACGTTTTTACGACAATACTAAGTTCCCACGAGGATTCGCTAAGTCTGGCGATTTTACGCTTGCTGAGGAAGAAATTCTAACGCTTTATGGCGACACTATGCTTGGCTTAGAGTCTGGTGATTTAACGCCTGAAAACGCCGAAGAGAAACATTTTGTCAAAGTATTAGTCCATCCAGGCAAAGCGAAATCAAAACTTGAGCGTGTATGGCTTAAATATGTTCAGTTAGCTCGTGGCCGCAAGCGTTTCCATACTCTAAATGGTCGCAATAAACCTGAAGCAGGCGCTGATGACTACTCAGAAGACGCAAGCTTAGTAGAAGAAGATTAAGCACCAAATTAAAAGCCCTGAGCGCAATACGTTCAGGGCTTTGTCTATTTAGCGAGCATCGCCACTTTCTTAAGAAAGCTGTCACGCAGATGTTCTTGGTCATAGTCGAGGTGGTAGGTGTTGTGAAAACCAACTTTTAACTCGACGCCATTCCCCCGCATATAGACGTTATAGCCATCATAGTCGGAGAATGCCTCCACCCCTTCATATATTTTACCGTGCTCAGTTGGCGTTCCATTCGCCATAACGGTTTCATATGCCATAAGAATTTTGCTCGGATCAAGTTCGTTTTTCATCCCCAACCTCCTTTATTTCACACTGAAAGTATGAGCAGAAATGGCCTATTTAGCCAATCCGAACCTTGAGCCGTATCAAAATCTAGACGTTTTTGTCTTCTCTAACCAATTCCGCCAAGGTCGCTAATCGTTGCTGGCTATTTTTGACATATGGGTTATCAGTATCCCAAGCATATCCAACCAAGATTGAGCTAATCATCTCTTTAATACGCGGGTTTGGGCGCTGATAGAAGATCACATCTTGTAGGGTGCCGTTATACCAACCTTCTACGTAGGTTCTGAAGGTGTTAACGCCAACCATCAAAGGGGCAGCATACTCTTTTTGCCAATCCACTGCCTGTCCACTGAGCTGACGAACAATACAATCTGCCGCAAAGTGTGCCGATTTCATGGCAATGGTCACGCCAGAAGAGAACACTGGGTCAAGAAATTCGCCCGCGTTACCAAGCAAAGCGTAGTGCGATATCGCAAGATGTTTAACGTTGGCTGAATAACCACCGAGTTCGCCAGCAGGGTTAGGATACTCAGCATTCGTCAACAAGCGAGCCAAACCCGGCTCCTCACTAGCCAGCTGTTCAATTGCCTCTATCTTGTCTTGTGGGTACTTGTCGAAGAACTCAGGCTCACCAACAATACCAAATGAGCACACACCATTAGAAAAAGGAATTAGCCAGTACCAAACATCATGATTATCAGGATGGACAGAGATCAGAATCTTATTGCGGTCATACTCCATATCTTCAACGTCGATGTTGTCAACGATATGAGTGAAAATCGCTTTACGTGGTGGAAGACACGATGGCTCTTCAAGATCGAGCATTCTTGGTAGAACACGTCCAAAGCCACTGGCATCGAGCACATAGTCGGCTTCTATCTGATAGGGATTACCTTGATGATCCGTGACCGTAAGCAGCGAGCGCTGGTCAATGAACTCGAGTGCCGTCAGTTCATGTTTGTAACGAATTTCGACACCTTGTTGATTCTGGAAGAGTATGAACATGCTAAGGCTCGCGGCGCTAAAATCTACGCTGAAATCATTGGCTTTGCCAGCAACTGTGATGCAGCCCATGTCACCCAACCACAGATGGAAACCATGCAAATCTGTATGGAGATGGCATTAGAAAATGCAGGCATCAAAGCGGAGCAGATCGACTATGTCTCGGCACACGGAACCGCCACTGATCGTGGTGATATCGCAGAGAGTAACGCAACAGCCAACGCACTGGGCAAGGTACCCATCAGTTCTCTAAAGAGTTATTTTGGTCATACTCTTGGGGCCTGTGGTGCGATTGAGGCGTGGTTAAGCCTAGAGATGATGCACACTGGTTGGTTCAGCCCAACATTGAACTTAGACTCTCTTGACGAGCAGTGTGGCAACCTTGATTACATCACTGGCAATGGTCGAGAGTTAGAGGTCGAATATCTGATGAGTAACAACTTCGCCTTTGGTGGCATCAACACTTCAATCATCTTTAAGAAGATCTAAGTTAACTCTCCGTGATAAAAAGATTTTTTCTTAGGTTGTCGTTCTACTCAATTAAAGCCCTCAATGAGGGCTTTAATATCAATGTGAACAAAAAACAACCAACTTTAGCAAAATATCTCTTTACAACCGTGTGGAATAAGGTAAGATTTATTCGCTCTGCAATTCAGAGTTATTAGTGAAACTGCAAGTCAAAAGTAAATCCTTAGAATTCCTGCGTTACCGGCGTTATCCTCTGTGTTTCCCTTAGCTTCATTGTTACATTAAATAGTTCAAATTTTCAGCGCATAAACGAAGATTAATTCAATTTATATAAGGGACAGATTATGTCTAACAAAACTACTGGTATCGTTAAATGGTTCAACGAAGAGAAAGGCTTCGGTTTCATCACTCCTGAAAACGGCGGCGCTGACGTATTCGTACACTTCCGCGCAATCGCTTCTGAAGGTTTCAAAACTCTGAAAGAAGGTCAACACGTATCTTTCGAAGTTGAACAAGGTCAAAAAGGCCCACAAGCTGCTAACGTTGTAGCTGCTTAATTTTAGATTGACCTTAGCGTCATCTATTTAAGATTTAAAAAAACCAGCCCTAGTGGCTGGTTTTTTATTTGTCGGTATTTTGCTCTACCACATCAAATCATCTGGCACGACAAAATCAGCGTATGGATCATCTTCTGCTGGAAGGTCTTCAGCTGGCGCATTCTGCTCAATGATCGCACTCTCATCACGCAATGCAATTTTCTTGGCGACACTGCTAGGAATCACAACGTAAGACTCTTCACTACGCGCAATCGACAAGATCCCTTTTGCCAGTTGATCACGAACTAAAGACTCAACATAAACAGATTTTACTAACGTGCCATCGGTAAAGTTGTACTTGATGTCACCGTCTTTAAGATCGATTTTATTCATCTCGATCAGCTGTTTAATTTGCGCCTGAATTTCTTTGCTCAAGCGTTGCTCTTTCTGTTCATTGCTCAGCGCTTTATCACGTTCTTGTTGCTGACGTTTATTCTCTTCAACCGCAGCTTTGACTTCACGTGCTTGAACACGCGATTTTTTAGAACCTTTCTTTGCTTTTTTAAGCTTTTTCTCGTTCACCAAGCCCGCTTTTAGCATTTGCTCTTGGAGTGTTAATTTTGCCATGTTTCATCCAACACTATTCAATTTGTGCCCATTTTAGCGGTTCAACCTAGCCAAATAAAGGTTAGTCTTGTGATTGAATTTCACTAAGTCCAGATAAAGGCTCTAATATAACTCACAGAGTTCATATCCAATCGTGGCGACAAAATTGTTTTGTTAGACTCAAGCTAATATTTATCCGTTAATGCGCTCGACACGACGGCTTTTAACCCTATCCAGCCCCGTATCAGGTATGATTTCAGGCCATTCTGAATCATGTTTTTTTATCTCTGTCTTTGTGAGATTTGATGTGGAAAACATTTCCAAACTTGACCGTGTTCGCGCTGATTACAATGTTCACTACTGGAGCCAAGGCTTCTATGGTATCGACAATCAGGGTGAGGTGTATGTATCACCTCGCAGCGATAACGCGCACCAAATTCCATTGAGTAACATCGTTTTGCAGCTAGAGCAAAAGCAACTCAACCTGCCAGTACTAGTTCGATTCCCACAGATTTTGCACCAACGCGTGCATGGTATTTGCCAAGCGTTTAACCAAGCGATTGAAGAAAACCAATACCAAAATAACTATTTGTTGGTTTATCCAATTAAGGTTAACCAGCAAAAAGAAGTTGTTGACGAAATCCTGGAAAGTCAGGCTCAGTTGGAAACAAAACAACTTGGTCTTGAAGCTGGCAGTAAGCCTGAATTGCTCGCTGTACTCGCACTGGCGCAAAAAGCCAGCTCAGTGATCGTATGTAACGGTTACAAAGACAGAGAGTACATCCGCCTTGCCCTGATCGGCGAGAAACTGGGTCACAAAGTATTTATCGTACTAGAGAAGCTTTCTGAGCTTGATTTGGTACTAAAAGAAGCTGAAAGTTTAGGCGTTAAACCGCGCCTAGGTCTCCGCATCCGACTCGCTTCACAAGGAGCGGGCAAATGGCAATCAAGCGGTGGCGAAAAATCGAAGTTCGGCTTAGCCGCTTCTCAAGTATTGACCGTTATCGAACGCCTAAAACAGGAAGATCAGCTAGATGCAATGCAACTGGTACACTTCCACCTTGGCTCGCAAATGGCCAACATTCGCGATATCCGCAATGGCGTTAATGAGTCTGCTCGCTTTTACTGCGAACTGCGTGCTATGGGGGCTGGCATCAAATACTTCGACATTGGTGGTGGTCTAGCGATTGATTACGATGGCACTCGCAGCCAATCGTCAAACTCGATGAACTATGGTCTGATCGAGTATGCTCGCAACATCGTGAGCACAGTAGGCGACGTATGTCAGCAGTATGAACTGCCAGTTCCTGTTATTATTTCTGAGTCAGGTCGTTCTTTAACTGCTCATCATGCGGTATTGATCACGAACGTTATTGGTACGGAAGCGTATCATCCAGAGCATGTGGTTGCACCCGATGCACAAGACCCAACTTTGCTACAAAATATGTGGCGTAGCTGGGAAAACCTCCAAGATGGCAGCGATGCACGAGCTCTGATCGAGATCTATAACGATACTCAAAGTGACTTAGCAGAAGTGCATTCTCAGTTTGCGACTGGTGTACTGAATCTTCAGCAACGTGCATGGGCAGAGCAGCTTTCGCTTCGAATTTACTTCGAACTAAGCCGCCAAATGAGCAATAAAAACCGCTTCCATCGCCCAATTCTGGACGAGCTGAACGAACGACTAGCGGATAAGTTCTTTGTCAACTTCTCGCTGTTCCAGTCTCTACCGGATGCTTGGGGTATCGATCAAGTCTTCCCTATTCTGCCTCTATCAGGTTTGGAAAATGTGGAAGACCGTCGCGCGGTCATGTTGGACATCACCTGTGACTCAGATGGTGCAATTGAACAGTACGTTGAAGGTCAAGGCATCGAAACTACCTTGCCAGTGCCCGCTTGGAACAAAGACAAACCATACTTAATGGGCTTTTTCCTCGTTGGCGCGTACCAAGAGATCCTTGGTGATATGCACAACCTATTTGGTGATACTCACAGCGCGGTTGTCACGGTTGACGACACGGGCAACACGGTCATTGAGCGTATAGACGTGGGTGATACCGTTGAGGACATGATGCGTTACGTTCATATCGACGTCGATAAGATTCGTCACCACTATCGTGAACTGGTTGCCGAGCGCGTAGAAGCGAGCGAGCAGAAAACCGTTCTAGAAGAATTAGAAGGTGGCCTAGCGGGTTACACCTATTTAGAGGATTTTTAAATGAATGATTTGTTCACTAAGACTGATTATTCACTCTACTCAAACTCGATGAGTTTTATGCGCAAGCCGTACCTGCGCAACCCTGTTTCAGCCGACGCCGATTTGGTGGTATTCGGTGTGCCGCTAGATATGGCGACATCAGGTAGACCAGGTGCACGTATGGGGCCGGATGCGATTCGTCGCGCGTCAGTCAATCTGGCTTGGGAAGGCAAAAAGTTCCCATGGAACTTCAACGTCTTCGACCGTGCGAAAGTTATCGATGCGGGCGACTTAGTGTTTGATTGTGGCGATGCTGAAGACTTCACTTACCGTTTAGAAGCGGCAACCAGTGAAATCCTAAAAAGCGGCAAGACCATGTTAGCTTTGGGTGGCGATCACTTCATCACTTTGCCGATTTTACGCGCTTACGCGAAACATCACGGTGAGATGGCTCTGATCCACTTTGACGCACATACCGATACTTATGCTAACGGCAGCAGCTATGATCACGGCACCATGTTCTATCATGCGCCAAACGAAGGGCTGATTTCACCGAAGCATTCGGTTCAGATCGGTATCCGTACTGAATACAAACAAGATGGTCACGGCTTCAACGTTATCAATGCGATGGAAGCGAACGACCTGAGCGCAGAGGACATCGTAGCACGTGTTCGTGACATCATTGGTGATAAGCCTGTGTATGTAACGTTTGATATCGACTGTCTCGATCCAGCCTTCGCTCCGGGTACAGGAACACCCGTTTGTGGCGGTCTGAACTCAGATAAAGTGTTGAAAATTCTACGTGGTTTAGCTGGCATCAACGTTGTTGGCATGGACGTAGTGGAAGTCTCTCCACCTTATGACCAAAGTGACCTTACAGCGCTTGCAGGAGCAACCATTGCTCTTGAACTGATGTACGTATGGGCTTCTAATCGCGAAAGCGAATAATCTTAAAGCTCATCCATTTATCGACCAAATGCCAGCATTTTTGCTGGCATTTGTTCTATCTGTGCCGCTAGATTTATGCTCTGAAGTGTTGGGGAGTTGTTCCTGTCCAGCGTTTAAATGCTCGACGAAAATTAGCGCTATCACTGTAGCCAAGGCGAAACGCAATCTCTTCTACCGTTAAACGCGTCCCAACCAGATACTCTTTAGCCAGATCGGCACGCACTTCATTCAAAAGCTGCTGATAACTCGTGCAGCACTGTTCCAAGTGCCGTCTCAACGTTCTCTCAGAACATCCGAACTGAACCGCAAGCCGCTCGGCATCAAACCGCAGTACTAACTCATCCTGATTGAACTTCACCTGGCAAGCAAAGCGCTGCTGATACTGGCGGTGATATTCAGGAGCAGCGTAAGGGAGGTGAATCGCTGTCACATTAAGCTCGCGTCCCGTTAGCCCCAAGAACAGAAAGGCTATAGAGCTAAGGAAGTACTCATCCCTCCTAGAGAAGGGGCTGCCTTCTGGGAGAGTGGCCACCCTAGGAATTTAGCGGTAGGTTGCCAAAAGCTCTACGGCTCCAACAATAAGTGGAAAAAGCAGTACGGCTATCATAAACGCTCACTATCAGAGACAGCAATGTATCGAGTGAAGCAGTTGTTCGGTGGGCGATTAAGTCTGACAAACTACAATGCTCAGGTTGGTGAAACTTACGCCATGATAAAAGCGTTAAACAAGCTCACAGGACTAGTATGCCCGAAACGATGGTGATCGCCTAACATTTAGTCATGTTAGGCGTGTTTTTAACTGAAATCGAATTAGGAAACAAAGCCGATTTTTATCTAAATCATCAGGGGATTCCTCAGAGCGGAACATCCAATAGCTCGAAGACCGAGTCGAAAACATGACAAGTGCTTGTATCAAAGTTAAATACCAAGCAATTTTTCAATAAAAGTTGAAAATATAATTCCTATATAGCTCCACATACCTAAAGCATTAACCCACATAAACACTTTAAATTTCGTTGATTTGGTTGTTGAACGCTTACGTATGAATGGGTATTTAACCCAATAATCAAAGCAACGGCTACCAATCTCCCAAGACAATTGATATTTAGGACGCATATAACCATTGTGGTCATAATACTTATCAAGATCTTTCGCTAACTGCTGATCAATAAAAATTATATGTTTTAAACTACCTAAGCTAACAACTGCACTCATAAAGACAGCTGGCACAGACCAAACAATGGCATAAGCAGAAAGCAAACCAACAACAATAGTTTCAAGATCTTTAAGAACCTCAATCACAGAAAATCCTCACCCCATTCATAAAGTTCGATTGTCTTTTCATACATGATATCTCCAATCGCTTTGCCAGTTGTTGCTCCAACGACACCGCCAACGGCCCCACCAACAACCGCTCCACCGATGGCAGCAAGAGCAAGTATCGGAGTTGAGGCCGTTACACCAACAGCAAGCACAAATAGACTAACACCAACTGTTCCGCCCTTTAGGCCTCCATACCAGCCACCAATAAACCCAACGACTTCACGAGTTGTTGTCTTGCCACACTCGCCAGTACCATCCACCTTGCACGCTTCGAAAATGTTATCGACACCACTGACGGCACCCACAAGTAAACCAACATAACCCACACCTCTGGCGGCAGAAATTCCAAGAGCAATATTACCAATCCGCTTCCCTAATTCTTTCACAAAACCCGTCTTTAGAATTTCATCCGCATTGTGAACGGCTGATTTAGTGGAGAGGCTTAAATTGCGTTTAATTTGCGTATAGATGGGCAATTGAACGCTACGTTTGGATAGCATTGCAAAAGAACCATCCAGTTTTTTAAACAATGCGCCACGCTGATCAAAAAATCGCTGATTATTGGCATAGCCCACTTTTTGATTGGTTTCGACATGCTGCACATACAGGTCATTTATTTCTAATAGGACATTTTGAATATTCTTAAGGTTTTGCTCAACGATTGCAGACGTTGCGCCAACCCCTACCGCTACCTGAGCATAAAAATCAAGAGGTAAACCATCCGCTTCAATCGCCCTCTTACCAAACCACAATATCTAGTATCGGTCGCAGCTGATACAGACACAATATATAGGAATTAGTAACAATGGAACATTACCAACACCTTAAGTAACGATATGAAACCGATCATTACAGTCCCATATAAATTAGGGTATGTACCCAGTAAATTTTAATAACGTTAAACTCAAGGCAAGTACAATATAACTCCACATTCCTAATGCGTTAATCCACATAAATCCTTTAAATTTTTTAGAATCAGTTTGTTCACGATGTCGAATAAAAGGATAAGCAATACAGTAATTGATAAACCGACTTCCAACATCCCAAGATGCTTGATGCTTCGGTCGCATATAACCGTTATCGTCGTAATACTTATTCAGGTCTTTAGCTAGCTGCTTATCTATGAAAATAATGTGCTTGAAGCTCCCTAAAGAAACAACAGCAATCATTATTACAGCAGGAATAGACCAAACAAGGGCATAAGTTCCAAAGATCAAACCTAACGAAGCAGCAAGAAGTTCATACCAAGCCATTAGAAAGTAGCCTCGATTTCCGAAACAATTTCTATCGCATTTTCATACAAGAAATACAATCCATCGCCTATTGCTTTACCAGTCGCACCGCCAGCGACACCACCGACAAAACCACCTGCAACCGCTCCACCAATTGCAGCAACCGCCAGAACAGGAGCCGATGCGGTTACGCCAATAACTAGAGCAATACCAGAAACGGCGGCGACAGCAAGCCCAACGCCAACGTTACCACCTTGAATACCACCAACGACACCGCCAATAAACCCGCCCACTTCTCGGGTCGTCGTCTTACCACAATCTCCTGTTCCATCGACCTTGCACGCCTCATAGATATTACTCATACCGCTGGCAGCACCTATCACTAGACCGACATACCCCAAACCTCTAGCAGCGGAGATACCAATTGCAATATTGCCAATGCGCTTACCAAGCTCTTTCACAAAACCTGTTTTTAAGATTTCATCCGCATTGTGAACAACTGATTTAGTAGAGAGGCTTAAATTGCGTTTAATTTGGATGTAGATGGGCAATTGAACGCTACGTTTGGATAGCATTGCAAAGGAACCATCCAGTTTTTTAAACAATGCGGCACGCTGATCAAAAAATCGCTGATTATTGGCATAGCCCACTTTTTGATTGGTTTCGACATGCTGCACATACAGCCCATTTATTTCTAATAGAACATTTTGAATATTCTTAAGGTTTTGCTCAACGATTGCAGACGTTGCGCCAACCCCTACCGCTACCTGAGCATAAAAATCAAGAGGTAAACCATCCGCTTCAATCGCCCTCTTACCAAACCACAATATCTAGTATCGGTCGCAGCTGATACAGACACAATATATAGGAATTAGTAACAATGGAACATTACCAACACCTTAAGTAACGATATGAAACCGATCATTACAGTCCCATATAAATTAGGGTATGTACCCAGTAAACTTTAAGAAAATCAAGCTTAAGATAAGGACAATACAGCTCCACATCCCTAATGCATTCACCCACATAAACACTTTAAATTTAGTTGATTTCGTTGTTGCTCGTTTACGAATAAATGGATACTTCACCCAGTAATCAAAGCAACGGCTACCTATCTCCCAGGACAATTGGTATTTAGGTCTCATATGACCGTTATCGTCATAGTATTTGCTAAGATCTTTGGCCAGTTGTTTATCCATAAAAACAATATGCTTAAGACTACCTAGAGATACAATCGCACTCATAATAACACCCGGAACAGCCCAGATTGTAGCGTAGCCTCCGAAAACCAAACCTAAAAGCGCCACGACAGACTCATACCAGACCATCAGAATTTAGCCCCTATATCAGATACAATTTTGTCTGAACTTTCATACAAGAAATACAATCCATCTCCAACGGCTTTACCTGCCGTAGAGCCTGCAACCCCACCGACAAAACCACCTGCGACAGCTCCACTAATCACCGCGACAGCAAGTACTGGGGCGGTAACAGTTATGCTGATGGCTAAAGCGATACCAGAAACGGCGGTTACAGCGAGCCCTACTCCAACGCTTCCACCTTTGATTCCACCGTATACTCCGCCAATAAAGCCCCACACTTCACGAGTTGTTGTCTTGCCACACTCGCCAGTACCATCCACCTTGCACGCTTCATAGATGCTATCGACACCACTGACGGCACCCACAAGTAAACCAACATAACCCACACCTCTGGCGGCAGAAATTCCAAGAGCAATATTACCAATCCGCTTCCCTAATTCTTTCACAAAACCCGTCTTTAGAATTTCATCCGCATTGTGAACAACTGATTTAGTAGAGAGGCTTAAATTGCGTTTAATTTGGATGTAGATGGGCAATTGAACGCTACGCTTGGAAAGCATTGCAAAGGAACCATCCAGTTTTTTAAACAATGCGGCACGCTGATCAAAAAATCGCTGATTATTGGCATAGCCCACTTTTTGATTGGTTTCGACATGCTGCACATACAGCCCATTTATTTCTAATAGAACATTTTGAATATTCTTAAGGTTTTGCTCAACGATTGCAGACGTTGCGCCAACCCCCACCGCTACCTGAGCATAAAAATCAAGAGGTAAACCATCCGCTTCAATCCGCTCTTCCAGTTGATGAGAGAAAAGCTCGAAGTGACGGTTGAGTGTCGCTACCTCCTCATCCGATAGTTTTCCTAATTCCTTACTGGCAATCTTCGCTTGTTCAATCCAAAGATTGAGCAGCTCTCGTTCATCCTTTGTTTTAGGCTCTGTAGTTGGAAGAAGGACAATTTCACCCTCTCGAACGGGCTCGTTCAAATGAAGATTACAGCGCTTGATGGTCTGCTTTTGTTCCTCACTTGTCTCTGACGTAAAGAGGTTTGCCCACAATTCATCTTGTGATTGAGTGGTCGTCGATTGCATCCAACCAAGATGAAAAGTGCTATCCCATTGCTCAACGACCGCTTCATCTAGTGCTAGTACAGTATTTCTGCCTACAACACCATCGGTCTTATCAAGATTGTATTGAGCATGAGTTGTATGCGTTGGTTTGTATGTCTGCTGAAAAGATTTAACCGCTTGCTCTGTTTTACTTCCAAAGATTCCGTCAACCTTTCCTTGATAGACTCCCACTGCTTTCAATGCTTCTTGAGCTTTTAATACTTCAAAGCTTTTCATCCCCATAGACAGGTAAGAAAATGAACCACTTCCTAGCGCATTCATATTCTCTTCATTTTTTAACAGCCTTGATTTGAGTATTGGCGCGTTACTTACCTGTGGAGGATTATCTTTAGTCAAAGAAGCCAATAGTTTAGCTCTTCTTCTTTCCCTTTCATCATATTCAGCTATCGCTGCATTTGAACGCCTAACCTGACTTTCCACCATAGACTTTTTCTCTTCTTCTGGGTCTATGATTTCTCTTGGGGGGTATTTATAATCCATATTCCATCCATAAATTTTATTTTAACGTAGTCCTATCAAAAGGCGGTGTTCATAAAAATAAAGACAATGAGACAAGATGCGTAAGAGCATATCATAGAAAAAGCAGAGGCAAAAATTTGCTCAAGAGAGCTTAAAAGACGGGGGTTAACTACAGCCTCAATCAATGGGAAGCAGGGCGTAGTTCGTAATGGCTATTCGGATGGCGTTTATTCGATATCGAAATGACGGCCGCGACCTTGATACTCCTACTGGTATTGCAGGACTTTTTCTACTACTGGTTTCATCGTGCCAGTCATCGGGGGCTATCACTTAGACAGCGCCTAAAGTTAGTGCTCTCTCCACCTGATGATTAAAAAAAGACCCGCGATTGCGGGTCTGCTATTTTATGCGATTTCGAGAATGATGTTCTCGAGTTTATCCAAGCCTTCTTCAAGAACTTCTGGCTCAATTGTTAATGGTGGTAGCAGACGAATAACGTTGGCTTTAACACCACATGACAACAGAATTAAACCATTTTCCTGTGCCTTGCTGATCACCGCTTTGGTCATATCCTGAAGAGGCTGACCTGTTTGAGGATCAGTAAATTCGATGGCCATCATCGCACCGTAGGTACGCACTTCACCAATCGCAGGGACAGACTGTTGCAGTTTCGTCATACGAGCATTAACCACTTCACCAATACCTTGGGCTTTAGCGCATAAATCGAGCTCTTCGATAATTTTGAGCACTTCCAGACCAGCGGCACAACCAAGAGGCGAACCCGCGTAGGTGCCACCTAACCCCCCCGGTAGTGCCGAGTCCATAACATCACTCTTACCGACAACGGCTGAGATTGGGTAACCACCCGCGATTCCTTTCGCCATCGTCATCATGTCAGGCTCAATGTCGAGATACTCAGTGGCAAACATTTTGCCGGTACGCGCAAAGCCGGTTTGGATCTCATCGGCAATCAACATGATGCCATGCTTATCACACACTTGACGCAGCCCTTGAGCGAACTCTTTCGGTGCCTTGTAGAAACCACCTTCACCTTGCACTGGTTCAAAAATGATCGCAGCAACGCGTGATGGTTCGATATCACAAGCAAACAGATCTTCTATCGCTTGTAGACTCTGCTGGACGCTAATGCCGTGGAAAGCATTCGGATATGGCGCATGGAAAATCTCATTTGGGAACGGCCCAAAACCCGCCTTGTATGGCGCCACTTTACCCGTCAGTCCCATGGTCATGTTAGTACGACCGTGGAAACCCCCTTTAAATGCAATCACACCACTACGACCGGTATGAGCTCGTGCGATTTTTACTGCGTTCTCTACCGCTTCCGCACCCGTGGTGAGGAAAATCGCTTTTTTAGCCGATGGGCCCGGAGCAAGCTCTGTCAGCTTCTCTGCCAGTTCAACAAACGAGGCATACGGGGTGACCATGGCACAAGTATGGGAGAACTTATCAATCTGAGCTTTTACCGCTTCACTGATACGCTTGTTAGCGTGACCTGTGTTGGTTACAGCGATTCCCGCCGCGAAGTCGATGTATTTATTGCCTTCAATATCCCACACGTGGGCATTATCGGCTTTCTCAACATAGAGTGGGTACATAGCGCCCATACCCTGAGCAATGACCTGACTTCTTCTTTGATGTAGTTGTTGGTTGTTCATAAATTTTTCCTTAAATTAGTTGCCGCCAAAGCAGAGATATTTCACGTCCATGTATTCATCGATACCCTGCTTAGCCCCTTCACGGCCAATGCCTGACTGTTTGACACCACCAAACGGTGCCACTTCCGTAGAGATAATACCTTCGTTAATTCCAACCATGCCGTACTGCAACGCTTCAGCAATTTTCCACACGCGGTGAATATTCTGGCTGTAAAAATAAGAAGCCAATCCATAGATGGTGTCATTGGCCATCTCAATCAGTTGCTCATCATTGTCAAAAGCAATCACGGGAGCGACTGGGCCAAAGATCTCTTCCGAAACGATCTTCATGTCATGGGTAACATTTTTCAGAATCACTGGCTGAATAAAGAGTCCATCAAGTTGCTTCAACTCACTGACAGGCTGCGCACCTTGTTCAATCGCACCATCAATCAAGCTTTGAATTCCCTGCTTAGCAGATTCGCTAATCACAGGACCAATGGTGACTCCCTGTTCAAGACCATTACCGACTTTGAGGTTTTGAACAGCAGCGTCAAACTTGGCAACAAACTCGTCATAAACCGTGCTGTGAACATAGAAGCGGTTGGCACAAACACAAGTCTGGCCAGCGTTACGGAACTTAGACGCCATTGCACCTGCTACCGCCGCATCGATATCCGCGTCATCAAAAACGATAAACGGCGCGTTGCCACCCAGTTCCATCGACGTGCGTTTGATATCGTGCGCACTTTGCTGCATTAGAATGCTGCCCACTTTAGTAGAGCCCGTGAAAGACAGCTTACGAATCAGAGGATGAGAGGTAAAAATAGCACCAACCTGACGTGAGTCTTCACCAAGCACCACCTGAAGTACATCACGTGGGATACCCGCCTGATAGGCTAACTCAACCACCGCAAACGCCGATAGCGGCGTAGACTCTGATGGCTTAACCACAAAGCTACAGCCCGCAGCCAATGCTGGGCCAGCCTTACGGGTAATCATCGCAATCGGGAAGTTCCACGGGGTAATCGCACAAGCCACACCAATCGGTTGTTTGATGGTTAGCAAACGCTTGTCGCCACTTGGCGCAGGAATCGTTTCACCGTATGTGCGTTTTGCTTCCTCAGCAAACCACTCAATAAAGCTCGCGCCATAAGCCACTTCACCTTCTGCCTCTGCAAGTGGTTTGCCTTGCTCTAACGTCATTAAACGGCCGAGGTCTTGTTTATTTTCCAATAGCAATTGATGCCAGCGTAGTAACAAAGCACCACGTGCTTTCGCAGACATCGCCGCCCACTCTTTCTGCGCAACACTTGAACGTTCGATACCATCTAAAATGGATTGCTGAGACGAAACAGGAGCAAAGCCAAGTCGTTCTCCGGTTGCAGGGTTGGTCACAGCAATGCCTTGCTCTTCACTCGGCACCATAAACGAAAGAAGACTTTGATTAATAATTTGTTGCATGGTGATTCCTTTTGAAAGCTAGTGTTCGCCACGCAATCAGTTCTAACGTGGCTTTTGATTTATTTATGCTGGGATCTGCTGCGTTATACAGTGGATGTTCCCACCTCCTAACAGCACTTCTCTTGTCGGTATCCCAATAATTTGATGATCCGGCATTGCGCTCTGTAGCACAGAGATCGCCTCAGCATCGGTTCTATCATCAAGGAGAGGCAAAAATACATAGCCATTTACGATAAGAAAGTTTGCATAAGACGCACTTAAGCGTTCCCCTGCTTCTCGGCTCATTCCTTCGCTTACCTCAATACCTTGCGCTTCATTCTCACTGTAATGCAGTGGGCCAGGCAAAGGTAAACGCACAATTTCAATCTCACGACCTTGCGCATCGGTCTGTGATTTGAGCACCCGTTCCGCTTCGCGCGATAGATGATATTGAGGATCACTTGGGTCATCCGTCCAACTCAGCACCACTTTAGCGGGAGCAATAACGTGCATAAGATTATCAACATGGCCATCCGTCTCATCATTAAATAAGCCGTTAGGAAGCCAAATCACTTTCTCTATGCTGAGGTACTCCTTGAGTTGCTGCTCGATCTGCTGCTTGGTCAGCAAAGGGTTACGACCAGGACTAAGTAAACACTCTTCAGTGGTATACAAGGTGCCCTCACCATCGGTATGAATCGAACCGCCTTCAAGGACAAATGGCGCACGGTAGTGATCGATGCCGATGATGTCACACACCGAACTGGCGACGAGATCGTCTTGTTGCCAGTTGTCATATAAACCGTTGTACTCACCGCCCCAAGCATTAAACTGCCAGCTAATACCACGACGTTCACCACTCTCGTTTACCAAGACTGTCGGGCCAATATCACGCATCCAAGCATCGTTGAATGGGATTTCAACTAACCGAATTTCAGGCTGAAGTAAGTCACGAGCGTGATCAAACTGTTTACTACTTACCGCAACACAGACTTTCGTCACTTCAGAAATCGCATTGGCGATACGAGCAAAAGTTAGCTGAGCGGGTAAGGCGTCATCACGCCAGTTATCACGTCTTTCTGGCCATGCTAGCCAAACTTGGCTAACCGGCTGAAACTCAGCCGGAAAATAGAAGCCATCTTGTGCAGGCGTTGAAAATAACTGCATTGCAATGCCTCCTATACTGCAAGCTTGCCTACACTAGCGTAGAGATCTGGGCGACGGTCACGGAACAAGCCCCAAGAGTGACGCGCTTTCGCGGTCTGCTCCAAATCGATCTCAGCGTAAATGATTGCCTCACCTTCGCGCGGTGCTTCCGCAAGCTTGCCTCCAGTGTGGTCAGTAATGAACGAAGAACCGTAGAAGGTCGTCTCGATACCATCATCCACTTCCGTTCCTACTCGGTTGGAAGCAATCACTGGGACGAGATTCGCGGCAGAATGCCCCTGCATTGTGCGTTGCCAATGATCTCGTGAATCCAGTGTTGGATCCTGAGGCTCAGAGCCAATCGCCGTTGGATAAAAAATAGCTTCCGCGCCATGAAGAGCCAAACTGCGCGCAAGCTCTGGAAACCATTGATCCCAGCAAATACCCGCACCAAACTTACCAAACTTAGTCTGCCAAACCTTAAATCCGGTATCGCCAGGGCTGAAGTAGTACTTCTCGCTGTAACCTGGGCCATCAGGAATATGAGACTTACGGTAATTGTCCAGTACGGTTCCATCTGCATCGATCATTACCAGCGAGTTAAAGAAAGTGTTGCCTGCTTTCTCAAAGTAGCTAACTGGAATCACCACACCAAGTTCTTTGGCCAATTCGCTCATCTCTTTAATCAGATGACAGTGAGCGGTCTCTTGGGCCAACTCAAAGTACTTCGCTTCCTGCTTTTTGCAGAAATAAGGCGCTGCAAAAAGCTCTTGAGGCAAAATCACATTTGCGCCATTCGCCGCAGCTTCACGGATCGCGGCTTTAGCTTTGTTGAGGTTATCTTCCAGATCCCAGCTGATGGTTAGCTGTAGAGCGGCAAACTTCACGACTTTACTCATTGGATATTCCTTATCTTTTTGTTCCTAAATCGCCAATTTATCTCTCAGGTTGTAGTACGCCGCCCCCATAGCCGTAAACGGGATCTGGAAGTGACGACCACCTGGGAAAGCGTAGTGTCTAAGGGCAGCAAATGCGTCAAAACGCTCTGCATGTCCTGTTAATGCTTCTGCTAGTAGCTTGCCAGCCAAATGGGTACAAGTAACCCCATGGCCGCTGTAGCCTTGCAGGTAGTAGATGTTGTCAGCAAACGCGCCAAACTGAGGCATACGTGAATAGGTCAACAAGAAGTTCCCTGTCCATCTGTAGTCAATTTTAATGCCCTTAAGCTGAGGAAAGACGGTTTCCATCTTAGGTCTAATAATGGCTTCGATATTTTCTGGATCGCGCGCACCGTATACCACACCACCACCAAACAGCAGGCGTTTGTCCGCACTGAGACGGAAGTAGTCCAGTAGGTAGTTACAATCTTCCACGCAATAATCGGTTGGCAAGATCTGTTTGAGTAACTCTTCTGACAATGGCTCTGTTGCCACAACCTGAGTACCACATGGAATCGCTTTATTACTGATGTTCGGCGCTAGCCCACCTAAGTAAGCATTGCCAGCGAGCACTAAGTATTTGGCTTTCACGCTACCATGCGCGGTTTTAGCAACTGGATTAGCGCCTTTTTCAATCGCAGTGACTGCCGACTGTTCAAAGATTTGCCCACCAAGAGAGACGAATGCTGCCGCTTCACCCAACGCAAGTTTAAGTGGATGAATATGTCCGCCACGCATATCAAGCAGACCACCAGAGTAGACTTTGGTACCGACCGCTTGCTCAATTTCGTTAGCATCAAGCAAGGTAAGCTGATCATTACCGTAGCGTTCCCAGTTCTTCTTATGCTCTTCCAGCCCTTTAAGCTGCTTTTTATTTAGCGAGGTAAACAGACCACCCTGTTTATGGTCACAATCAATATTGTATTTATCAATCAGGCCACGAATGATATCGCCACCTTCAAAAATCATTTCACAAAGCGCTTTTGCCTGAGCATGGTCGTAACGGCTTTCTAGTACATCAACATCTCGGCTGTAGCTATTGACGATTTGTCCACCGTTACGACCCGTTGCTCCAAAACCGACTTTTGCACTCTCCAGCACCACCACTTTGAAACCTTTTTCGGCCAAATGCAGGGCAGAAGAGAGTCCTGAGAATCCTGCACCTACGACACAAACATCACACTCAATGTGGTCTTGCAGTTGCGGGTAGTCAGGCATATTGGGTACAGAATGGGCGTAGAACGAATCCGTATGCTTGTTCATAGAGATATTCCTTTATTAATCTTCAGCAGGCTTAAGGGTGTAGACGAATCCAAGTCGTCTTAGTTTCAGTGAATTTCTCGATGGCATGCAGCGATTTGTCGCGGCCATTACCACTCATCTTGAATCCACCAAACGGGACAGTCATGTCACCTTCGTTGTAGTTATTGACCCAGACCGAGCCCGCCTGTAGCTGTTTCGCTACACGGTGAACACGGTTGATGTTGCTACTCCAAAGTGCTGCACCAAGGCCATATTGTGAGTCATTGGCAATCTCGATAGCTTGCGCTTCATCCTTAAATGGAATCACGCACAATACCGGACCAAAGATCTCTTCCTGAGCCACTTTCATTTTGTTATCGACGTTGTCAAGAATGGTTGGTTCGACGAAAGCGCCTTGACCCTGAACGTCGCCACCACAGCGAAGCGTCGCGCCTTCAGACTGGCCAAGAAGGATATACTCAAGCACCTTGGCTTTGTGCTCCTTGTCGATCAATGCCCCCATTGATGAGGAGGTGTCTAGAGGATCTTTCGGCATAAATGCCTGTGCCGCTGAAATCACTTTATCGACAAAGCGATCCTTAATGCTTTCATGCACCAGCAGACGCGTCGCAGCGACACAAACTTCACCTTGGTTGTAGAAACATCCCGCCGCAGTTTCCGCTGCTGCGCGATCCAAATCGTCACAGTCCTCAAAGACGATGTTGGCGTTCTTACCACCCGCTTCGGCGAATACTCGCTTCAGGTTTGTTTCACCTGAACTGATCATGAGCTGACCCGCGATTCGGGTTGAACCAGTAAACGCGATGCAATCAACATCATGATGTTTAGCCAAAGCGTCACCAGCTTCATGTCCAAAACCGGTGACGACTTGGAAAACACCTTTTGGTAGACCTGCCTGCTCGGCAAGTTGACCTAAGTAGATAGCGGTTAAAGATGATTTTTCAGAGGGTTTAAGGATGACACTGTTACCTGCTGCAAGCGCGGGTCCAAGTTTCCAGCAAGCAATCCATAAAGGGAAGTTCCAAGGAACGACTGCGGCAACAACGCCTATAGGTTGATGAGAAATAAAGGCATGAACATTTTTTTCTGTTGGTGCGACTTCCCCATAAACTTTATCAATTGCTTCTGCATACCAGCGCAATGAATTGGCTGCGCCAGGTACGTCCGTTGATACACTATGAGAAATAGGTTTGCCGGTGTCTAAGGTTTCAAGCAGTGCTAATTGCTCACAATGCTGCTCGATGAGATCGGCAAATTTATACAGAACTGCCTTACGCTTGGCAGGAGCACTGTTGCTCCAATCGCCAGCTTTAAAAGTATCTCGGGCATACTTAACCGCAAGATCGACATCTTCACTTTGACAACGAGCGATATCAGTCAGTTTTTCATCCGTTGCAGGATTGAATACGCCTAACGTTTGACCACTTTGTGCTTCACAATACTCGCCATTCAGGTAAGCTCGGCTCTCAATGACGAGATTGTTTTTGAGTTCAATCCATTGCTCTTGGGTTTTCATACGCCCTCCTTGTTTATCACAACAAGGCAAGGCCCACTTAGAATGTGGTCGGCGTATGCGCGCTTATCATTCGACAAGCCTTGTCTGTGTGATTAGTAAACTTATGCGGTTTCATCGTATCAATAACGTACGATTCGCCCTGCTTGATAAGATAAGACTTTCCTCGGTACTCAAGAGTAATTTCCCCCTCAAGGACCGTACCTATCTCTTCACCTTCGTGTCTGATTTCTCGCGCACCCGTGGTACCGTGCGGAGCATATTCTTCAATCAGGAATCCGATTACCTGATCTTTGCTGCCGTTGGTGACAAGTTTCATCGAAACCGATTCGCTGCCCATTTCAACCAGCTCATCCTGTGTCACGACAACCTTCGTTTCATCACTTTGATCATTTTCAACAATGAAAAATTCAGAAAGTGACAAAGAAAAAACATTAACTATTTTCTGTAACGAACTCACTGACGGGCTGACTTTGCCATTCTCAATTGAAGAAATCGCACTGTGTGTAATGCCCGCTCGCTCAGCGAGTTCGCGTTGTGACAATCCATTTTGTTTTCTTAACTGAACAATATTTTTACCAATCTCTTGATTGTCCATTCATTCTGCTCCTGATTTATACAGAGGCAGCCATCATAAATTCTTTGAATAAAATTTGAGAGAAATGATTGGTTTTTGCTTGCCATTCTGGGTGCCACTGCACGCCAACGAAAAATTTTTGTCCTGGCAGGCTAAAGGCTTCTATCAGACCATCAGGGGCCTTAGCCTCTATTTGCAACTGTGGTGCGAGTTGGTCGACCCCTTGATTATGTAGGGTGTTTACTTCGAACAAACTGGTGTTCTGCCACTGGTTTTCCGTTAACCACTGCTCAAACAAGCTCTCTTTCTGAACGAGCACAGCATGGGCTGGTGCATATTTTTGTTCAAAATCTTCAACAGGTTTCTCTCTATGGTCACTAAAACCAGAGTCGTGAACGGCTGGATTCAACGAACCACCGAGCGCCACATTCATCTCTTGGAACCCTCGACAGATCCCCAAACAAGGAATGTCTTTATCAACTGCGTGTCGAATAAGAGAGAATGCCAGCTCATCGCGCTTCTCATCTTTGTTTGCTTCTTCATGCGTTGCGTTATAGCGATGCGGAGCAACGTTCGAATGACTTCCCGGAAACAAAAATCCATCACACAATTCGACAAGGGTTTGCATATCTTCTTGTGGTAAGTCCGGAGCCAGAATCAGAGGTAGACCGCCAAAATCCTTTACTGCACGAAGATAAAAGTCATTAACTGACTGAATCTTATAACCACCTAGCTGTTTCGCGCAGCTGACGACACCAATGACGGGTTTGCTTGTTTTAGCCATGATGCTTCCGCGTTCAATTTATTTAACATTCACACTACAAACCATGTACAAAATTATCAACAGCAATGTTCGATATTCTGACCAAATCGTGACCAACCCCTCCTTTTTGGTCAAAAAAGAACCATTTTTTGCTCAATATATTGAGCAAAAGACCACCACCTGTTACAAAATGGTTAACAAAACAAACCCACAATGAACTCTCCGCTTTCATGCAAACGAAGTTAAATCATTGTATATAAACAAAATAATTGTCATTGCTTAGACTTTGGTCTAAATGATGTAACTTAATTGTTAAGTCAATTATTTTTAGCTCGCCGCTCGTCAGGCTACTTGGAGAACTAAAAATGGAATCGTATTTACAGGAAGTTAAAAATTTTAGACAGCAATGGCCAGAAATAGAGTTTGTCGACCTGATCTTCACTGACATAAACGCCACTCCACGTGGTAAACGCATCCCAGTGAGTGGACTCGACAAACTGCATAAAGGGGTCGCTCTCCCTTTATCTACCATTACCTTGGATACCAAAGGAAATGTAGTGGAGTCTGCTGGGCTTGGCGAAGATTTGGGCGAACCAGACAATATGTGCTTCCCTATCGCCGATACACTCATGCCAACGGCAAAACCTCAAGTGGGTCAACTGCTGTTGAGCATGATGGATGAAACGGGAGTAAACCCAAACTCTCTATTTATTCGCAATATTGTTGGCGGCATGGTCGAAAAACTGCACCGAAAAAACCTTTATCCCTGCATTGCTCTAGAACTTGAGTTCTACCTAATTGATAAGAAACGCGGTGAGAATGGAGAATTGCAAACCGCCATTAACCCGACCAAACACGTCCGTGAAAAAGATACTGAAGTTTATGACCTGGGTGGTCTGGATGATTATGCCGACTTCCTGTCCGATCTAAGTAAAGTGGCTCAAGAGCAAGGGCTGAACACATCGGGTGCTTTATCTGAATCTGCACCAGGGCAATTTGAAATCAACTTCAACCATTCAAAAGATGTGTTGCGAGTTTGTGATGAAATCATCATCGCAAAACGTGTCATCCGTCAGGTTGCCAACCAACATGGTTTTGATGCCACTTTTATGGCCAAACCTTTTGCAGAGCAAGCTGGTAATGGCATGCATATCCACATCAGCCTTGTCGACGAAGAAGGTAACAACCACTTTAGCCTCGCTGATGGAAGTGAGAGCCCGCTGTTTTATCAGACTATCGCGGCAATGCTAGCGCAAACATCCGATTCAATGGCGTTAATCTGCCCTAATATCAACTCTTTCCGTCGCTTTGTGCCTGGTGCTTATGTACCTACCCAAGCTGACTGGGGAGTAAACCACCGTGGTGTCGCATTACGCGTACCAATTAGCGACAGCAAGAACCGTCGTATTGAGCACCGTATTGCAGGCGCAGATGTGAATCCCTACATTCTCGCAGCTGTCGTGCTCTCCGCGGTGCTGGCAAGCGAAAACTATACCAAAGAACAATGCCCTCCTTCTCTTAGTGATAATGCTGTTGACTTACCTGTGCGAATGTCTGAAGCTCTGGATCAATTGGAACACAGCGAGTTGGCTCAATACATCTCGAGAGAATTCATCGATTTATTCCTAGCCTGTAAACGGAGTGAACTCGCGGAATTTGAGCGAGCCGTTACTCCCCTAGAAATCGATTGGATGTTGCACTCAGCTTAACAAAGGACTGACAAGCTATGACGACTCAAACAAAGGTGCTGGATGCGCCATTTAAGATCAATACCCAACATATTGTGGTCACCTTACTGGTGATAGCGACCTTTATCTTCTTTACTGCTATTGGCCTTAGCCATGAAGAAGGTCAAGCTTATGGCTGGATGAGCCTGCTCCCAACAGCGTTAGTACTCGTCTTTGCTCTCACGACTCACCGTACAGTAGAAGCGCTATTTAGCGGTGCGATTGCTGGGGTTTTACTGCTAAATCCGGCACAAGCCGTTGAGCAGATAGTTGATATCTCAATGACGGTTATGATGGATGAAACCATTGCTTGGATCATTCTGGTCTGTGGCTTGATGGGCGGCCTGATCGCTATCCTTGAAAAAGGCGGCAGCATACTCAGTTTCTCAGATATGCTGGTGACCAAAGTGAAGAGCCGTCGCCAGTCGATGCTGATGACATTCGTACTGGGTATCGTGATCTTCATTGACGACTACTTGAACGCCATTGCAATCTCATCCTCAATGAAGAAGGTGACGGATGGCTACCAGATTTCACGTGAAAAGCTCTCTTATCTGGTTGACTCAACCGCAGCACCAATTTGTATTTTGGTACCGATTTCTACGTGGGCAATATTCTTTAGCTCACTTCTGGAAGCAAACAATGTGGCCGAATCTGGCGAAGGTATCAAGACCTACATTGAAGCCATCCCATATATGGCATACGGTTGGGTGACGCTAGCAATTGTTCTGCTGGTTGCACTCGAAAAGATCCCAGATCTTGGTGCGATGAAAAAAGCCGAGCAACGTGCTAAAAACGGACAAGTTCGCCCAGACGGCGCTGCTGACATCGATTTTGGTTCAGATATTTCAGCACACACCAGCCCAACTATGGGTCTTATCAACTTCCTACTTCCAATGGTCGTGCTTGTTGCGGCAAGTTGGTACTACGGTATCGATCTATTAGCAGGCGTCTTCGTTGCAATCATCTTTACGGTTTGTTTCTATGGGGTACAACGACTGATCTCAATGAACGACATGTTTGAGGCGATTTACGACGGTATCAAGGTCATGCTGTTACCTCTAGCAACCGTTATTGGTGGCTTCATGCTCAAAAACGTCAACGATTCACTGGGTGTGACTCAGTATGTTATTGAGACGGTTAGCCCTTACTTATCTGCATCCTACTTCCCTGCCATCATCTTTATGATCACTGGTGGCCTTGTGTTTGCGACTGCATCATCTTGGGGTACGTTTGCGGTAGCAATGCCGATTGTTCTTCCGCTAGGTGAACAACTTGGCGTGCCTCTACACCTAACTGTTGCAGCACTACTTTCTGCCTCAGCGGCAGGCAGCCACTCCTGTTTCTTCAGTGATTCAACTGTACTCTCTGCTCAAGGTTCTGGATGTACTTCGATGCAACATGCTACCACGCAGTTCCCGTATGCACTGATTGGTATTGTCGCTACATTCCTGTTCTTCCTATTCATAGGCTAACCACTCGTTTCACCGATGCAATCAGCCCCGCTTACGATAGCGGGGCTTTAACGTTAAGAGCATCGCAAATACCCCATAACATCTAGCAACAATCAAATTCAGGCAAAATATGCATACTGTTTTATAATATAGGTTCATGGCTAGGTGTATTAAGGGTAGTTAAGATGAGAATCACAGACAAATCCCTCGTTGAACAACAAAAAATATCAGAAACCGAGTTAACACAAAGACTGCATCTTTTTAGGCTCACGACGAGTGATATCAACGAATTAAGGACGATGAAAGGGGTCATCTCTCGTCATTTAGATGCCATTGTTGATGACTTCTATACCCATCAAACTCGCAGCCCAGATGTCGAAACGTTAATTGGTGATGCGGGTACATTACAGCGCTTAATGTCTGCACTAAGACAATACATTACCGATCTGTTCAGTAAAGATATCAATTTGGATTATGTCGAACATCGACTTCGTATCGGTCTAGTCCACAAACGCATCGGTGTAGACCCGAAAATGTATCTATCTTCGGTGAACTACCTCAAAGCGAAGCTGATCTCTACGATTCATGATCATTTGGATGATCCTAATTATGCTCAGATGCTGAGTGACATTCTCGACCGATTGATTGATTTTGATGTTTCTTATGTATTTGATACTTACATAAAAAGCATGATGAACGAAATCGAGATTGAGAAGAACAAATCCTTTCAGTACGTCAATGAGCTCGAGTCTATTGTTCAAGAAAGAACGCGAAGCCTTGAAAAGATGGCGCGTTTAGATCCACTGACCAATCTCTATAACAAGCGCGCTTTTGAAGAGTTTACCAGTAAGTTGTTTTCAGAAGCACAACAACAAAACGATCCCGTCGCCATCGTCTATATCGATGTCGACAACTTTAAACACTTCAATGACCAGTTTGGTCATGAAGAAGGCGACAGCGTGTTGATTATTGTCTCTGATTGCCTCAGAGGCGCTTCTCGCAATGTTGACCTCTGCTTTAGAGTTGGTGGCGATGAGTTCGTGGTTGTCATGCCGAGTTGCACTAAAGACTCCGCCGTCGAGAACTATATTCCACGCATGATGGAAAGCCTTGCCTCTCTGCGAAAAGATATATCGCTTAGCGTTGGTGTAGCACAGTCAGGTCCGAAAAATTACCTCTGCTGCCAGGATACTTTGGCACGAGCAGATAAAGATATGTACCTCAATAAGACTCGCAAATCGCCCAACAAAAATGAACAACCGCTAAAATGCGTAGCACTTAAAAAGTAACTGCATATCGCCCCTGCCGACTATTACTCACGATTCGGTAGGAATGAAATATAAAAAAACCTGCCGTACAGCAGGTTTTTAATCTTAACGGACTGGTTAAGCCCAGAAAGTCATCGCGATAAAGGTTAACGCAGCGATACAGGCGAAGTTGAGAATAAGTCCAACACGCATCATCTCGCTCTGCTTGATATGACCTGAACCAAACACGATCGCGTTAGGTGGCGTTGCCACTGGCAACATAAAGGCACAAGAAGCGGCTACGGCAATCAATACCGACAGAACCACAGGTGACATACCGAACGCTTCCGCCACGCTGGCAAAGACAGGGATCAGCAATGCTGCGCTGGCTGTGTTACTCGCGAACTCCGTCAAGAACACCACAAACACGGCAATCACAGCGATAATAAAGAACACGCCTAGGTGAGCAATCAGCTCGCTCAAACCATTAGCAAGGAAAACACTCGTACCTGTCGCTTTAAGAACATTACTTAGACAGATACCACCACCAAACAGCAGTAATACGCCCCAGTCAGCGGTTTTTTCAATGTCTTTCCAATGCACCACACGTGCAAAGTTAACGGCAACAATCGCAGCTAGTGCAACGACAGTATCAAACTTCGCGTAGCCACCCAGCATGGCATTGATAGGCTTACTGAAAATCCACAAGCAGACGGTCGCGGCAAAGATGCTTAAAGTAACGATTTTGCCTTTATCCCAGTTGACTGGCTCGTTGTTCAACTCAAACTGACCACTCAAGTTTGGTTTTAGAACCGCATACAGTACCGCGATAGAGATAGGCAGTAAGATCAAGGTCGTTGGAATACCAAAGCGCATCCAATCTGTGAATGTTAGACCTACTTCAGCCGCAGCAATTGCATTCGGTGGACTACCAACGATGGTCGCGATACCACCAATACTTGCGCTGTACGCGATGCCAAGCAACACAAATACGTAAGTCTTATGGCCGCTTTCTGAGTTCACCTTGCTCAAGACACCAAGCACAAGAGGCAGCATCATCGCCGTCGTTGCTGTGTTACTGATCCACATTGAAAGCGCCGCCGTTACACCAAATAGCATAAACACTGCAACGCTCATTTTACCTTTGGCTAAAACAAGTACCTTATCAGCGATAACCTTGTCTAACCCCTGTCGGTGCATAGCGGCAGCAAGAGCAAAGCCACCAAGAAACAGAAAAATGATGGAGTTAGCAAAGTTATTTAGAGCCGTTTGGGTATCAAAAACACCAAATAACACGGCCATGATCGGGACGAGTATGGCCGTTACAGTGACATGTAGGGCTTCTGTCAGCCAAAGAATGGCGACAAAAATTAACATACAGATACCCAATACCACTTTAGGATCAAATGGTAAGGTAAAGTATAGAGCCGCAAACAGTGCGATATCGGCTAAGACAATCATACTGTTGCGGTTAAACAACCATTCTCTGGTATTGGTGGGCAAAGGGACACTATCATTTCTATTCATTATTATATTTCCTTATGAGGGCCATGTGGCATAGCAAATGATCCCACACAACCTGCTTTGGAAATATTTTTCATTGCAAATCTGTTAACCATATCAACAACATGGAAATATTTGTTAACAACATGAATAGATTGGACATTTTCCCATCAGAAAAACGTCTATTTTGACACCAATTTATCAAAACTATCCATCACTTGTTGGCACTTCATTACTCGTCCATGCCCTTGATCCTGTGTTGTGACCAAGCTGACATTCGCCATTTCTTGCGCGGCTTTAACCGACTCAGAATACTTGGCAAACTTATCCTGTTCATCATGAACAATAATAGTCTGTGCTGAGCGAGATTTAAGTTTACTGTATGGATCAATCGACTTGAGAGGATAGCGATATTGCTCTTCCACCTCGTTAACCACCGCATCAAATAGACGCATCGAGTGGCCAGAACGCGCAATACTGCCAAACAAGTTATCCAGATAATCGAGCAAAGGAGCGATAAGCAGCAGTGGTTTATCCACTAACTTTTGATGATGGCATTCAAGCGCAGAAACCGTCCCCATACTATGCGCCACTAGCCCTGCAACATCATCAACGCTATCTAGAATGGACTCTAAACCAAGAACAAAGGCTGGGATATGACCATAAGCACCTTCACTGCGGCCATGCCCTGGATGGTCATAAGCCAAAGCGGTGTAGCCCTGACTTGCGATGTGCTCCATCAGCGGGAAAAACTGATTAGCACTACCAGACCAACCGTGCGTCATCACCCAAACTGGGCCACTACCCAGTTGGTAAGTTTTCAGTAACCCTTCCTTCGATGCCACTTCACCAGTAACCAATCCACTCGGTAACTCATTTTTAGGCTTAGCTCGAGCAGGGGTGAGTAAAAGGTTACGCGCAGTTCTCTTTGCGTGTGTAGGTGCCAGAGTATGATGAAGGCGTGTGGTTAAGTTTACTAAGCTTTTCTTAACACTAAACTTTTTAGCGGTATTAAAGTAAATCTTCTCACTCATCTTGTAGTCCTTGTTATGCCAGTCTCTTACACCCCAAAAGCGAACGACCGTGCTATTTTAAGTTAAATAATAAGCTAAGTCGTCATCCACTTAGCTTAGTTTTACTTCCAGTCCGCCATCAGACGCTGAACGCCCAGCCAGAAGTGTTGTTGACTTGCCTGCTCACCGCGTATGGAGTAAAAAAGGTGCGCACTTAAATACAAACCATACAGCTCATAGATTGCTTGCTTTGGGTCTAAATCGTGGCGAAACTCACCATTTTCTACCCCTTTTGCTACCTGAATCGTTAAGTATTCAATCCATGTTGCAATGGTCTTTTTTAGCACCTGTTGAGTGGGTGACGCTTCGCTACCCGTTTCTTTCCATGCATCAAGAAACATACAGCTACCCTGAAAAGAGTGATTCCAACCTAGCCAGTTATCGAGTAACTGAGTTAGTTTATCCTCGATGCTGATCGACGTCCTCTCCCGAGCAGGTGCAATAACACGCTGAGTAAAAATCAAATTGGCATGCTCCAACACCGCTATTTGCAGATTATCTTTGGAGTTAAAGTGGGCAAACAAGCCACTTTTCGACATCCCGCATTGCTTTGCTAGCTCCCCAATGGTGAGACTCTCAAGACCATTCTCACTCGCCAGTTCAAATGCCTTGCTTAAGATATTCTCTCGGGTAATTCTGCCTTTACTCATACCGCTCTCTCATTGCTATTAGTGCTATTTTTAGCACACTCGTACTTTTTTGCAATGCTCAAAAAGGATTAAGTGAAAATTAATGTCGTGTATACCCAATCAACTTGAAAATGCAGGCTTGAGTTTTTCAGAAAGAACGTAGTCACTAAGGTGGCGTGCAACGGTTGATTCATGAATGCGAAGAGCTTGAGCAATCATGGTCTGACTCCACCCCTCTGTGGTAAGCAATACTGCTTTAATACGGTCACGCACTCGACCATCACGAGTAGAATCGTGCATTTGTTCGAGTTGCAGTTTCTGCTGAGGAGTCAGTGTAATTTTCATGGTTCGTAGCATGATCCTGATTCTAAAGAAAATCAAGCATCTTCAATGATCAGGGGTATAGTGTCCTGATAGCAAAGCAAATGCATCAAAAACAGTTATTATCTGTGGACTCTATTTGTGAGTCTCTTTCGATTTCTCGCGCTACCTTCTATCGATATTTATCTCTCTGAGACTGGCTATTTTGGTTTTCATTTTTTGGATCAGATGAGAGTTCGTTCTTTGCAGAAAATAAAGTTCAGATAAATCCTACACTCAATACCTGCTTAAAAATGATACTGTCTATTTATCTATTTATCTATTTAACTATCTGGAAATTATGAAAAAAATAATATTACTTACTAGTTTATTTAGTATTCCTGTACTGGCTGCGACGGAGTCCCCTCAGATTTTTGTTGGCGTAAAGGGTGGGTATCAATGGGCCCTAGACGACAATTACAATCGTTCAAATCCAGAGGGCACAATTTTAGGTCTCTATGGCGGGTTACAGTTTACGCCCTCTTGGAGTTGGGATTTAGGCTATCAATATCACGATAAACTAAAGGCGGACGCCACATCAGTTAATGTTAAAACTTGGTTGATTGAAAGTGCTCTTCGTTACGATTGGTACCTACAAGATAACCTAAGTTTATACGGTCGGCTTGGTGCTGCTTATTGGGACATGGAAAAAACGCAACTGTCTTCAAGTAAGAGCGATGCGACAGGTTTTTCTCCTCTCGGTGAGGTGGGGATTAACTATTACTTTAACCCTAACGTCCGATTATCAACGGGCTATCAATACATTGACAGTATTGGTAAGTCAAACACGGGTAAGTATGATAGCCATGGATTGTTGGTCAGTCTAACCTATACGTTTGGCAGTACAACTCAACCAGCGTTAGTCGAAACAGCGCCAACGTCGATTATTGAAGATACTCCCGTTAAAGAGACTGCCACTGTAAAAACACCTCCTCAAATACAGGCATTTTCACCAAAAACTACAGATGGATTGTTTGGTTTTGATTCAGTCGAACTTAGCCAAGAGCTCATTGACCAATTAACTGAGACCTCTTCAGTATTAAATTCTTACCCACAAGATCAAGCCAAAGTTGTTGGACACACTGACTCAACGGGCTCAGCACTCTACAATCAAAACCTTTCTGAGCATCGTGCTCAAGCGGTTGTCAATAAACTGATTGAACTGGGTGTCACACCGACACAACTTGAGTGGAGTGGTGAGGGTGAGTCTCAACCGGTTGCAGATAACAATACTGCAGAAGGACGAGCTAAAAATCGCCGAGTTGAAATCACCATCCTTAGCTTCCAGTTTCAAAAATAAGTTGAATTAGTATGAATACATATTTTAAATCTCTATTTTCAATAGCAATTGCTTCATTATTAATAGTATTAACCGGTTGTAATTCAGAGGGCGCATTCAGTTCTCAGCCTCAGCCTCAGCCTCAGCCACCAATAGACGCGACAGTGATTGAAATTACGGTGACCCCCTCACCGATTTCGGTGTTAGTAGGTCGCACACAACAGATGGTCGCGGTGGCTAAATACGATGATGGAGCCGAAAGTGACGTCAGTGATTCTGTGACGTGGGAGATTGTTGGAGACCCAACAGTCGCGATCATATCCGCTTCTGGTTTAGTAACGGGTAACACTAAAGGTGACACTGAACTCATAGCAAAAAAGGATGGCATCACCAGCGATACGGCAAATGTCACTGTGTGTGACTTAGCTGGTACATGTATTGATATCTTCGATACAGGTACTGGTAAGTTATTTACCAATTCACCATCAGTGGCCTATCTAGACAGCATTGGCGGTAGTGCTACAAACAGTACTTATACTGAAACAGGATCTAGAGGCCCAGCTGGTGATTTCTACCTATTCAACTGGACTAACGCAAATGCACTGTGTACTACCTACAACACCCATAGTCTCGGCGGACGAACTAACTGGCGTTTAGCGACAAGAGACGAGTTAAAAATGGAGCTATACGACGTATATGGTAATATGTTTACCGCGCGCGGTTGGCCGACCGCCTACGCCCATTGGTCGGCGACTCCTAATGATTCTAGCCATTACGACAACTATTACGACGTGTACCTCTCCGGTGGCAGCATCGGCAGCGTCCATCCGAGCACCACGGACTACGTATCCTGTGTCTCAAATCCTTAAAGTTGAGCGTTTAGAGTTTAACGTTTTAATTTTAGTTTTTGAAGTGTCAGAGTTGCATCTGGCACTTTTTAAAGGAGGAAGATAAGTGAATGTTGAAACTAAATTAGCATTGGTTGAAAGCAGTCAACGTATTGTTGGCATAAAAGAGGGGATGTTTGTACGTTTCTATGAGCAATCACTCTTTGGTTGGCAGCAGTGGGTATCTAAACAGGACCAATTACCGACATTGAAGGTGTTAAGGACAAAGGTTAAGAAATTGAATGGAAGAAAAATCACCTTCTAACCCTTGTGATGAGGATCTGTTAAATCGTCGATATGTTCGATTGTTTTTACCCGAAGCAATCGTCAATAAAATCTTTATCGAGCGTGTTGTGTTCAAAAACACTTCTTGTTAGATTGCTTGAATGAAATATATATCCGCACCTTCACTATTCTTCTGGTGGCGCTCTAACTAGAGCGGCGCGGAATTCTTACATTCTTATGCTGCTGGAAGGTAGCTAAGATTGTCATCTCTTTTGTATCTCCAGTAGCGATCTATTTATCTCGGAGATACACATATGAAAACTCAACAACACATTGAACCAAAAGAAATTATCCTCACTGGCGATCGTGCAACTGGTCCCTTGCATCTCGGCCATTACGTTGGTTCGTTAAAACAGCGAGTCGCATTGCAATCCATTTGTGAGCAAAACATTCTGGTTGCAGATATACAAGGTCTGACTGACAACGCCCACAATCCACGTAAAGTCTCATCCAACATTCTCAATGTGGTCGCAGACTACCTTGCTGTTGGTATCGACCCTTCACAAACCACCATCTGCCTGCAATCACAATTGCCAGCCTTGGCTGAGCTGACTATGTTCTACAGTAACTTAGTCACTATAGACTTAAAGGACAGGCACCATTAAATTAAATCGTTTGTATACCCGCTAAAATGGAATGTTGTGGTCAACTAAAATTGACCACAGTTTTGTAAGTTTTCCAGTAAAGCCTTCCCGACTTCTTTCTAGGTCACTTGTAACCTGAGCCATGAGGTAATCCGAACCCTAACTCCTGATCACCACTGCGGCACTTGACTTGGTTGTTTACTTTAATCGTTTCGTTGACTAACTTCATAACCACGCAACATGGTTTTTATATGAGCGGTAGGTGTTTCGCCTGTTGTTGTCATGTACACATGTCCAATTAAGAATGCGAGTATCATAAATGCGCTAATTATGTGCAGTGTGGCAACCCAACCGAGTGATAAAAAACCTAACCCGATACTTTCCCACTCTGAATAGAACAACAATAGTAGACCTGTGACCCAGACCACCGGGGCCATGACTAACTTCCAACCCAAATAAGCGAATCGCTGTAATGGGTTGAGTTTAAGCTCTGCTGTCGGGTGAAACGGGTGTGCCTCACCTGTAAAAATCCCGTTACGATAATAATTGATCACGGCACTGAGTTTATCTGTGGTAGGAATGTATTGCCTCCACTCACCGGTGGTGAAATGCCAGAAAATGGCGAACACCCATAAGGTCATTAAAGTAAAGGCGCAGTATTCATGCCACAACACTGCGGTGCCAAAACCAAATAGAGTGTAGGTACCATGAATTTCAAACCCCGTGATTAGCATCGCTATCATCAACAAGGCTTGGCTCCAGTGCCAAAAGCGCTCGAACTTTTTATAGATAATGACTTTCATCACGAGTCTCCTTTTTGGGAAGATGTCCCTTTAATTCTCATCAATGCATGACCAATTACCACAAGCAAAGTCATGAGCACAACCAGCCAGCCTACGTTGTCTAGCCACTGTATTGAGGTTTGGGATGGAATATAAAAACCGGACAGAGCGGCTAGTCGACCATCTTGGCTATGGCACGCGCCACAACTTAACGCTTCTTCTTTCGGCGCAACCATATGAACAATAGGGAAGTGATAAACACTATCGACAAACGTCATTTCACCACTATAGGTTTCGCCTGTGGCCGCCATTCCGGCCGTGGCGGCTTTGTCCCAATCGAAGTGTTTCCAGTACGCATTTTTGTCTTTGCCGAAAAGGTGCGGTGTCACCATGATCTGATTGGCCGTGTCATAAGGTTGAGTGCTGCGCATTATTTTGAAAGGCCATACACGGCTATCGTCATCACCACAGTTGCCCTGGGGCTTGGTCAGCTCAACGACACCCTCTTGGTTAGGCACTACCTTTTCGCCAATTGTGGTATAGCGCATATCGCCATTAAAACAGGCATAATCTGGGGTAACATTTCTTTGCCAGACAAAGTCACCTTTCGTCGGTGTATAAGTGACATAACCTTCATCATCTTTCGTTGTTGAGCGAGACTTATCTCCGGCGGTTGACCAATCCCAAACGGTTTTGGTTTTTTTCTCTCTGGCATATTCTGGGACATGACAAGTAGAACACGCGATGTTTTCAACGTGCTCATTCAGTCTATTTGCTAGTCGATTGCCTTGGTGTGGTGCTAGCCCATGGCAAGATTCACAAGACGCTCGATTTTGATCCCCATGCCCGGGAAAGTCGATACCATCAGTATCCTTGGCATTGACAATGTAACGTGATCCTGCGGTTTGGTGACCACTGGTGGTATGACAGTCTTGACAGGCGAAGTTGGCTCCATCACTCGACATATGTACGTCCAATGAATGGCTGGGGTTTGAAAGACTTGAATCCATGTCGCCATGCTTAACGCCATCACCGCCACCTCCGAAGAAGTGACAAGAACCACACGTATCGCGGGATGGATCTCCAACACTTTGCGCCGCCTTACTTAGGTCAACTGGTGCGCGTTCTTTGCCAGAGCCAACTGGCCACTCTTTGGCGACATAGTTTGGGTGACCAGCATCTGTTGGAAATTTTGAGTATTGGCCAGAATTGTCGTGGCAAACTAAGCAGTCGACGTTCTCTTGCTTGGTGTGATCAAAGGTATTGTCTTTCCAGCCATACCCTACGTGACAACTGGTACATCGAGGTTCATTGGAGGCGGTTGAGATACAAAAATTATTGATGACGTTTTTTTTACCAACAATTTTGTCTTCGAGGCCAACATCGAATGCCCACGTCCAGTGAGTCGTCTCCTGGATTTGATGAGCCGCTTCAGTATGACACTCCAAACATGCAGCGGTTACATCAGGTCCAGAATTAAAAGGCCCTTGCAGTTGTGTAAATGTTGAGTGGTCCGCAGTCGATTGTGCAAACACAGTCGAAGAGTATAGTCCATTTGTTATCACTATACTTAAAATCAAAAGCAACATCCTGTTCATACCAACACCTTAACGTTAGCAATCCATTAATTAGACATTACTAATGTAACAACTTCGCACTCTATATCCACAGAAAAACAACGGTTAATTGAGATAAATCAAATAACCCAGAATTGAGCAAATAATATGAGATATCGATCATATAATTGAATGGGTGGGCTGTGTTTCTGAATTTAGCTTACGAGCGGACGCTAGCTAAGTCGCTAAACAATCGTGGTCTACCACGCCTATCCTGCTTAGGTTGTTTCCATTCAGTTATTACTTCTTCGTCAATCCAAAACGTCAGTGAACCCCGGTTGATTAGTGAGTTATTGTACTTGCGCCAATTAGAGCATTAGTATTTGATGCCTTACTTAGACAATTGAAAAATCACTTTGTACAGCAGTGGCCAATATGGTTTGACCACTACACAGATCAATTTTATCAATTGATAACCGCTTTATTTTCCTAAAGAATCAGTTCGGAAAATGTTCACTTAAGAAGCTTATAACGTGCGGAACATATTTGTCAGTATCAAAGACCGGAGCACTGTGTCCTACACCTTCCTCAATGAACAGTTGATTAGGTACCCTGTATTCATCCAGCTTTGCTTTTAATATCTCACTTTGAGATAAAGGCACTCGCTTATCCAAAGTGCCGTGCAACTGGATATATGGGGGTGTACTCTCATTCACATAGGTCGTCGTAGATGCTTGCTTGGCAATCTCTGGAATGTTGCTTGGGATATCCCCTAAGAAGCGAGACACTGATGACTGATTGCTGGTTTTCTTGCCCCCCTTATTACCCAACTCAAGTAAATCAGTAGGACCGAAAAAACTCACCACAGCAGAAACCTTATACTTCGGCGGATCATAGAAATCCACTTGGTTGTATGCAGAGTTAGTTGCGCCGATAAAACCCGCCAAATGGCCACCCGCTGAGCGTCCCATCATCACGAGATTATCAGCTTTGATACCTAAAGACTTAAAGGACAAAGACTTAAAAAAGACTTAAAGGACAGGCACTATTAAAAGATACTTATGCTCCAGGCATAATCTATCGGTGAAATCGGTATTAATTTGTCCGACAGGGGGAGAGGGGTGCGTTCTGTCTGTCACGGTTTTGCGTGAATGAGTCTATTGAGGCTTTTTTGAGTATCGAGTGACTCACCAAAAACAATTTTGGTTTGGTGTGGGTTTCTTACTAGAGATTTAACGGTTGGCTAATAGCTTTAATCGCTTAACTATCCAAGCGAAGTAAATTGAGTCGCTTTCGATTCATCAGCTGTTTGGCCATCATCGAGCTTTGGGTGCAACCTACTGCGGTGCAGCGCAGACGCTCCAACTGAGTACAAGTCTCAAGCCAGTTTGCTTGATTGATATTAAGTCTTTGCAATATCGGTAGCGTATCTTCACTTAAGCTCACTTTACCTTCTCGGTATTGACGTGCTGTCCAATCGACTAGCTCGATGTAATCCATCAGTCGAAACGGTATACCATCACGTTGATGGTTTTTGTCATTCCCAACAAACGGGTAAAGGCAAGGTGCCGTCTCTCGCTGATTGTTTAATGCCTCAACTCTCGCTTTGATTGAGGTGTAATCGGAGGTTTCTGGTGTTTGGGCTATTCCAGCTCTTAGCGGGTTTAAGTCGACATAGGTCATCGCTGCCGCGAGCGCCTGTTCATCTAGTAGAGCCTGGCTTTTGAAGCGGCTTTCCCAGAAATGTCCTTTGCATTGGTCTTCTTTGTTGGCTTGGCAGGCAATCTCAAAATTAAGCTCTTTCATAAACCAACTTAGGCTCCATAGTCGCTCACGCCAAGATTCGATAATCGCTAAACACACTTCAAGCTCGGCCTTACTGGTGAGCGGCCCTTCTAACCATCGAGACACGATATTGGGCAGTTTGTGTGCTTGCTGCCAACGCTCAACCACCTCATAAGCCGATAGATTTAGGGCTTTCTCTCGATTGATATGTAAGACTAAGTGGTAGTGGTTGCTCATGATGGCGTAAGCGCAGATGTCAATGCAGTAAAGTTGCGAGAGCGCCATCATTTTTCGCTTCACCCACGCTCTGCGATGCTCATAATTTTGTTGAGTGATAGGGTCAGTCCCACACAGGAAGCTACGCCTGACACAGCGAGAGACGCAATGATAATAAGGTGTGGCATCAACGCATATCTGTTGTTTTCTCGCAGTTGTCATTTTTACGCCCCTTTGGTGAGTTATCCAGTGAGGTTAAGAATGCCAACAACAATCGGCAACCCGCATGAATAGAACCTTTGGCGTAAGTATCAACAACTCACTCTTATTTCATCCTTTATGGCGTGTGATGAGATGGTCACCTCTATCTCGGCATCGCAATGTGCCATGATTAACTTTTGACAGAATCAAGGATAAAGGTGACCAACATGAAATATAGGCTTATTAG
>NZ_QEWN01000146.1 GCF_006124995.1 Vibrio sp. Hep-1b-8 | reverse complement strand
ATTGCATCACGTTCTTGCTGAGAGAGCTTGTTAGCTGGCTCTGGTCTGACACTGGTCGGTCTTTTATCCGCTTGGATCTCTCCTTGCCGATACCATCGACGATACGTCCTCAGGTCAATTTGAACCTCATAACAAGCTCGCTCTAAGCGGCAACCACTTTGCTTGGCATCGTGGATAAGCGTAATCAGGTACTGCCTTTCATCGGTTGAGGTTAGTCGTCCTCTGGCTCTTCCCCGTAAAAGGCTCTGAGCTTTTTTCGTAGAACCAACAGGGCAGCCGTTTCAGCGAGCGCCTTTTCTTTGTGGCGTAACTCCTTCCTAAGTTCTTTGATTTCAAGCTTATCCGCTTTGGCCTGTTTCTTTGCTTCCGCTTCCCGCTCTTTACTCGACATGAAGCCTTGCATGCATTCGCTGCGCCAGCGTTGAACTTGCTCTGGAAACAGACCTTTTTCACGACAATATTGGCTGAGTTCATTCTCGGTCATCGAGTAAGTCTCGGCGACGATGGCGAGTTTAGTTTGAGCAGACCACTGCTCTGATGAAGTGTTGCTGTTTGGCACTGCGGCTCCTGAACGTCTGAGTTGCTGTCGCCAATGATACAGGGTTGCGGTGCTAATACCTTCCTCTTTTGAAAGTTCGCTCACTGACACTGAGTATGGAGGCAGTAGCTTCTTCAATATGGCTTCTTTTCTTTCTGTTGGAATACGAGACACAATTCACTCTTACCGCCCTACACTGGTTAAATTTTAACAGTGACAACTATCCTGCCAGAGGGGGACCATCAGCCATTTTAACTTTGTTTCTATTGTGAAATTGCCCATTCAATTGGCCATCTCTAGAAACTTCTGTCCAGAGTGTCTTTCTGAATTCATCAAAACTACTAAATTCTCTTCCTCTCAACTGATCAGCAATTTGTGACGGTATCGGAGCACCTAACCCCTCACTGGCTTTCTCTAACCATATGCCCGTTATATCTTCGCCATTCCCCGTTACCACCCCAGACTCATCACGCGCCGTTTTTTAGAACATCAGGTAAAGAGGAGGGAGCCCAGCATCCGCAGGGAAGGTGACAATATATTCGGCTAGATCTTCTTCTGGGTAGAGAACCGTGCCAATTTCTTGGTCATGCTCTTCAATTGGGTGAACCAAGATATTGTGAACATCCAGTTGGTCATTCTCGGGGAGGACGGTATCAGGTGTGAGTACATCGGTTGAGCCGTCAGGTGTCCAGGTAATGGTGATAGCATTATCCAACTCAGCAATAAAGTGTTGTCATCGAGCGCTAATTTGAAGGTATATGTTATCTGTTAAAAAACGGCTTGACTCTTAAAAAAAGCAATCAAAAATGTCCAATTAATGCGAAAAACACAAACCTAATCAATGACTTCACATATTGAAATATCACTTTCAACCTTTTGAAAGGTATAGCCAATACAGGCTTCTATTTCAGACAATTGAGCAGGAGATACATCTGCGCAATTCCCCTCTAAAGCAACCCCAAAAATCCTCAATACATCATCACCGGATAAACCTTTCAGCTCAATTTCCATTACAAGTTCTTCAGTGTCTTTACTGTAGAAATTTAATTCATACATAACTATTTCTCCACTTTTCTCTTCGGATCCTTAGGTTTAGTCTGCTCTCCTGTCTCATGGTCAAACTCACCTATATGGTTACCATTTTTATCATATACTTCCACTTTACCGTGTTGGGAATCCCATTCATAAATTCGCTTTTTATCTTTCCATCTCGGTCTTTTTTTGCCGCCACCTTGCACATATGTTTTCTCTTTGGCTTTTTTAGCTTCAGGGAATGCAGGTAATGGAGGATTCCCTCTTGGAGCTGGTACATATTTAAGGTTCGTAGCTGAACCCGAGGTAGGTTTGTTGAAAACAAGATAAAGAGGAGGCAACCCAGCATCCACAGGGAAGGTGATAATATATTCGACTAGATCTTCTTCTGGGTAGAGAACCGTGCCAATTTCTTGCTCATGCTCTTCAATTGGGTGAACCAAGATATTGTGAACATCCAGTTGGTCATTCTCGGGGAGGACGGTATCAGGTGTGAGTACATCCGTTGAGCCGTCAGGTGTCCAGGTAATGGTGATATCATTATCCAACTCAGCAATAAAGTGTTGCCCTTGCTGCACTGCCTCACGCTTCGCTACACGATCACCGTATGCACTTCCTTCGCCCGTTTTTATACCAACGATTTGTTGCTTGCCATTTTCATCGGTGTACATATTGAAGCGGACACGCATCGTAACTGTGTCACTCGTAGCAAGCTCAGGGTTGCCCTCAAGTGTTCCATCGCCAAGCTGAGAAGGCCATAAAGCAGCGACTAAACCGCCACCGACGCGGGCAAAACTGCTGAGAGCCTCACCTGTGATACTCCATTGCCCTAGCGTAGAAGTGGTGTTGGTACTGATAATCCCAAGGTTAGAACTGGTTGTACTCGCTGGCAACGCTAAAACTGCCAGTTTGCCATAGTCTGTTGCCTTCGATTCGGTAGACACTATTTTCAGATTTACAACGGGAATGTCTTTTTCAATCCACTCAGGACGATTGATCGATGCGATTGAGGTATCGACTAAGCATCGCTCGGTGTAGTTATAGAAAGTGTTTAAAGGTTGATTAAATCGCTTGGGGCTCTCCGGTGGTATCTCGTAAACAGGCTCTTTTTCAATGCTTAGCGGTTGCTGTTTTTCTACATTCAGAGAATCCCCTACCGATAGAGACATCGGGTCGGCATCGTACTGTGGATTAAGTTCCAACAAAGCTTTTGGCGCTAGACCATACTGTTTGGCAATCTTCATCCACGTTTCTCGCATACCCGTTTCGAGATCAGTTTTCCGTTATGAAAGTGGTAGTAAAAACCGTGAGTGGGAAAGCCTAGCCGCTCGCCGAGCTGCACAGCGGGAAAAACGGGAATAAAGCCCTCTTGCGCTACGCCACTTTGCCACCGAGTTTCCACAACACCAATATCGCGTTTTGGTTCTGGTTATAGCCTCTTTCGGGATCAAGGCGGTGATGCATTGAGTGAGTGGCATAAAAGCCCCAGTTTTTATCACCGAGAATACGGTACTCTTGGATCAGTTTGCCGTTATGAAAGTGGTAGTAAAAACCGTGAGTGGGAAAGCCTAGCCGCTCGCCGAGCTGCACAGCGGGAAAAACGGGAATAAAGCCCTCTTGCGCTACGCCACTGCCTATCGGTCGGACTTTTACTGGCTGACGAGGCGAGAGACCTAACGATTTTGATGCCACTTCTCCGACCAATTTTTTAGGCTCATCAAACGCTGTGAATAGGGTGTAGCGTGTCCCTTCTTTGATTTTGGTTTCACGCCAGCGCCCTAGTAACACTTCGTTTGTCGTTTGGGCTAAAACAAACGAACAACCAACATTGCGATGAAAGGCATCATCGGAGCACGCGATATCAAAGTTGTACTCGTATTTTTCCTTTGGCGGCGCATCGGGATTATGAGTACGAACCGGCTCAGGGACGTATGGGGGCATGGGAAGTGGCGGATGTAGGCTTGTACTTTGAGTGGTGCTTGATGCACTCCCGCTCATCTGTATACGAGTTAATAGTGCCTTTTGTGCCAATGGGTCGAGGTTGTCGCGAACATGGGGATTTAGCTCCCAATCTGAATGCGCTAAGCCATCGCTCTCTTTTATCAACAGCGGAACTCGCGGAGAATCATTCAGTAGCAGCAAATGGCCTTGCTTTAATTGCTCAATAAATCGGTCATATCCCATGCCGGATGGGGTCACCTCTTTGAGTTCACTTTCAGACAAGGAGTCAAAATCCCCTTCCACTTGCTGAAATTCGTGCGCCATCAAATGGATAAGTTCAACGGTTTTATACCCCACGCCATGCCCTATTGAATCGTTTATGAGTGGTTCAAAGGTTACCTAGCTTGCGCTTTTATATCTATAGTTCGGATATAAAATCAATTGAATAGATATCACATATGTCGTGATAATCTGCTTATTTCTAAGACAATAAACACACGGCAAGGTTATTGATTCGCACTACAGCGAACGATAAATTCATTGCAATCGTCTTTTCTTGGTAACAGCTCAATAGATGTGTTGTGTAGTGTCGCGATGTCTTTGCAGATCGCCATTCCAAGCAGGGTGAGATCGCGAACATTTTCTAACCACTTAGAATGATCGGTTTGACGATCATATCTAGCTGTGATCATATACTCTCTTTTAACAAAGAGACCTACCCACAATGCATATCGATGAGTTTAAAGAGCACTTCCATTTAGTCGCAGATAAGCGCCAGTCAGCAAAGGTTACGTATTGCTTGTTTGAGGTTCTGTTCGGCTCATTGTGCGCTGTTATTGCTGGTG
>NZ_QEWN01000145.1 GCF_006124995.1 Vibrio sp. Hep-1b-8 | reverse complement strand
GTCGAGGTTGTCGCGAACATGGGGATTTAGCTCCCAATCTGAATGCGCTAAGCCATCGCTCTCTTTTATCAACAGCGGAACTCGCGGAGAATCATTCAGTAGCAGCAAATGGCCTTGCTTTAATTGCTCAATAAATCGGTCATATCCCATGCCGGATGGGGTCACCTCTTTGAGTTCACTTTCAGACAAGGAGTCAAAATCCCCTTCCACTTGCTGAAATTCGTGCGCCATCAAATGGATAAGTTCAACGGTCTTATACCCCACGCCATGCCCTATTGAATCGTTTATGAGTGGCTCAAAGGTTACCTAGCTTGCGCTTTTATATCTATAGTTTGGATATAAAATCAATTGAATAGATATCACATATGTCGTGATAATCTGCTTATTTCTAAGACAGTAAACACACGGCAAGGTTATTGATTCGCACTACAGCGAACGATAAATTCATTGCAATCGTCTTTTCTTGGTAACAGCTCAATAGATGCGTTGTGTAGTGTCGCGACGTCGAGCTGAAAATGCGTGGCTTGAGTTTGAGGTTTCATGAGCGTCACCTTACCTTGGTTCATTACCTGTAAGATAAAATGCGAAACTTAAGAAGCCCTTAATGTTAGCAATATTCTATAAAACCCCTTCTAACCCACTGAAATTATTACTCTCTATTGAACCAAAAAGTGATGCCTAACTACCATGAACCGTTAGATATGCGCAGTATGCTCGCGCCTTTTCACCACCATGCCCTGACGTTCGATCTCTTCTCGAGCCCTATAGCGAGTCCGGTTGACATAACGTGTTGCAGATTGTGCAGGTTTGACAAAAATCTGGCCATTATCGGCAAACTCTACGAATGGGTTTTGCACGGGGTTAACGTCTATCGCGACGCCATAAGCATGTTTCGACCAACTAGAACCGCTCGTGATCGGCCGAGCATTAAACGCGCTGCTATTGTTCGCTGCCATCGATGCGTCGTCATCCCCTTTAAATTCTCGCATCAATTTCGCAGAATGGAGTGGGAAACGGCGTTGATACAAATCCGCAAAAAGGCGTTCCACTGAAGGAGCGACAATATCAAGGACGATCACGCTCCCTCGCTGGGTTTGCCCAGAGAAATCAATAAAATCAAAGTCAACCTTAGCCAGGCGTTCACATCCTACCGGAGCTCCAGAAGTCAATACGCCCTGCTTTTTCATCATCCCGCATTGCCATTCTGAGACAGGCGCAACCTGAGCATGACTGGTGGCACTTATCGAAAGGAATAGCAAAGGCAGTAACCAATTTTTCACGTAGAATTTCCTTCTTTTAGAGATTGAGAGGTAGGCTCAAATCCACCTCTAACCCAACTAACTTTTCGCTAGTTTGCATCTTTAGTCTTGCGCCTTCAAGCGGATAAAATCGGTGAGAAACGAGACATTCGATCACAAATAACTGGCTGAGTTAATTCATAATTACCTAGAAAACACTGCAAATTCGCAATTCGGATTACTCACTTTGTATTGCTGGTGACTTGAAGGCAAAGTCAACTCAGAATAACTCGGAGAGAAAGATGGAAATCATACATCACGGTGGGAAACATACGGTCACAGGTTCATGTCATGAACTGAGGCATGACAATCAGGCTCTGTTAATCGACTGTGGTTTATTTCAAGGGCAAGATGCTCGCTCGCTTGAGACTGATTTCCCAATCAAACAGCTCAATGGGCTGATTCTAACTCATAGTCATATCGACCATATTGGGCGGATACCCTGGTTGCTCGCTGCGGGATTTAAACAGCCAATATTTTGTACGGAAGCCACTGCGGAACTGGTCCCTCTGATGCTCGAAGATAACCTTAAGTTACAACTGGGGCTCACCGCAAAAAAAGCACAGCGGGTGTTAGAACGAGTCAAGCGCCAGCTCTGTCCTTACCCCTATGATCATTGGTTCTCTCTCGATAGCAAACAATCTGACTCAATCCAGATACGTCTGCAACAAGCTGGGCACATTCTAGGCTCTTGTTATGTTGAGTTGTGCTTACCCAACCAAGAGATCGTCGTTTTTTCTGGTGATTTAGGCCCAACGAACACACCATTACTGCCCGATCCTGTCTCGCCCCAGCAAGCCGACTATCTGTTTATTGAAACTACCTACGGCGATACACAACACGAAGATATCACCACGCGCTCCTTGCGGCTGAAAGCCATCATCGATCGTTCTCTTGAAGACGGCGGAACCATACTGATACCAGCGTTTAGTGTCGGCAGAACTCAAGAACTGCTCTTTGATATCGAGCAACTGGTATTTGAGCATCAGATAGATACCAAGATCCCTATAATCCTTGATTCTCCCATGGCACAGAAAGTCACCCGTTCCTATCGCCGTTTCAAGCAATTGTGGGGCAATGAAGCCAAGCAAAGACTGCAAAACCAACGCCATCCACTCGCGTTCGAGCAATGCATCACAGTTGAAGATTTTCGCACCCACCTCCGACTGGTTAACCGACTTAAATCGACCGGAGAACCTGCGATAGTCGTCGCCTCTTCAGGAATGTGTCAGGGAGGTCGCATAGTGGACTACCTTAAAGCCTTGCTGCCAGATCAACGCACCGATATTTTGCTCGCTGGCTATCAAGCGGAAGGAACACTTGGTCGTGCCATTCAATCTGGCTGCGTCGACATTGAGATTGACGATGAGCAGGTGGAAGTATTGGCACAGGTTCATACCATGTCAGGTTACTCAGCCCATGCAGACCAATCGGATCTGCTGCGTTTTATCGAAGGAATCCCTGCTAAGCCGCAAGCGATTCATTTGATTCATGGTGAGCCAGCCACTAAATCCCAATTTGCAGCGCTCCTTCGCCGCCGAGATTATCAAGTTATCGAATAGAAATAAGGCTGCGAACAACGCAGCCTTATTTTTTTGAGCTGACAGTTTGACGTAAAAGCTATTTTTTACGTATTTCGACAATATTACTGAATCCGGACGTTGCGGAGCCATCAAACGCTTGCACGCGATAACCATAACTTCCTGTCGGTAAAGCGCTAATATCATCATCAAAACGGGTCGCGTTAATGCCTACCGTTCCAATTCGAACGAAAGAGAATTGACCTTTACGTTTCAACCCTCGCTCGATATAGAAGCCGCCTTCATTATCAGAGTTGTCTGACCAAGTTAAGGAAATAGTGTTGCCATTTTGAGTCAAAATCAGATTGCTCGGCGCCGCTAAACTACCGGGTTGAGGACCAGGTCCCGTACCGCCAGAATCGCTGGTGACACTAACAATAAGGGTGTCTGATGTTGCTTGGTTAACACTATTTTTTGCATTAACTCGATAGCGATATTCTCCGGTATTCGGCACCGTATCGAGATAAGATGTCGTATCTGCTGGCAACGTCGCGATCTCGATAAAACTCACTTTACCGCGATATTTGGTTCCTCGTTCAACGACGTATTCTGTCTCATTGGCGCTGTTGTCTTGCCAACTCAAACTCACATTTAAGCCATCAACCGAAGCCGCCAGATCCGTAGCAGCATTGAGAGCATCTTGGTCAATAACCAACACATTGACACTGCTGCTGTTCATCGCGCCAGCATTATCCGTCACCGTCAGTGTCACCATAAAATCACCTGCCGACGCGTACGCATGAGAGGCATTCACTCCAACGCTGTTTTGCCCGTCACCAAAGTTCCAATCATAGGCGACGATGGAGCCATCCGGATCACTCGAGCCTAGCCCATTAAAGTAAACGACCTCCCCAATCCCATAACTGACCGCGGGGTTGTCGATCGCAACAACCGCATTGGGCAAATCGGTCGTCACTTGAACGGTTGTCGACGTCGAATCCGATAGACCATCGTTATCGGTAACCGTTAAGGTCACCTCATAACTGCCAGCTTGAGCATAGACGTGCTCATTAATAGCAACCTGATCAGAGGTAGTACCATCACCAAGATTCCAATCATAACTGACGATATTCCCACCTTCGCTGTCAGAGGAGTTGCTGCTATCAAAGTCCACAGGGGTACCAAAGGCAATTGAGTTCGCGCTCAAGACTATCTCTGCGGTTGGAGGGTTCATACCGCTCGCATTCAATGCATAAGCTACAGCGCCTGCTGCATCAACGAGACCATGTCCAAATACGTTATCGTCACCAACAACGCCAATATCAACAGCCGTACTAAACAAGCCATTTTCTATGTCATCTGGGGTAATATTTGGATTTGCCGCTACCATTAACGCGGCAATCCCAGCCGTCAATGGAGAAGAGAATGATGTACCGCTGTAGTATACGTAGCGGTTGTCAGGGTATGTGGTGAGGATTTCGACACCGGGGGCGGTGATGTCAACATAATCCCCCCAGCTAGAGAAACTGGCTCGTTCATTGTTGCGATCTGTTGCCCCAACACCAACAAAACTGGTGAAGTCTGGATAAGTCGCATGCTGTAATCCACTATTACCCGCCGACATAAACAACAGACCATTACGATTTCGCAAATATTGAGCAGCCGCATTAATGGTCTCGTATTGGATGCCTCCGTAACTTAAATTGACCACACGTGCCCCTCTATCCGCGGCGTATTCAATACAGACCGCCATCGTAGAGATATAGGCAGAGCTGTTGTTGTCACTGATAGCGATTCGAACGGGAATAATATCGACATTCCAATTCGCACCCGCAACGCCAGTTGAATTATTACCTACTGCACCTAAGGTTCCTGCCGTCCCTGTACCGTGACCATTGGCATCGTAAATATAGTTAGATCCATCTTGAGCGTTGTAGGCGAGATCGAGTCGTAGGTTTGGGCCAAGATCTGGATGATTGACGTCAAAACCTGTATCACACACTGCGACCAGTATCGATGAGCTGCCAGTAGTAATGTCCCAAGCCTGTCGGCTATTTACATTATTGTGGTGCCACTGATTACCAAACATGGGATCATTGGGCTGTAAAGTCGGTTCCATTGCGTAATCCGCTTCTGCAAAAGCAACATACCCACTACTACTAAGAATTTTGGCAATCGCCTTTTCTCGACCATGGTGTTCAAAAGTGGCGATGACGATTTGACTGCCTTCAAGGATACGTTCAGAAACCAATCCTTGGCTCTTGAGTAGGCTGTTAAGTCCTTTTAGATCGCTTGGCGAAGCGTTGGCATCGATTTGGTATATAACCGTACCCGGCCTGACGCGTTCCTGATTGCTTTGCACGGTGTTCGCTAAGACACTAAATGTGACAACTGAGAAGGTTGCCCACAGGAATAAAGCTGGAATAAAGGATTTCACTAGGCGCATAGCACTTCTCCATGACGGACTTCAGGACGCTAATAATAGTTTGGTCAATAAATGAACAACTGTAAAATAACGCTTTGTAATGAAATCCTCCTCAGAGCCTCCCGATTACTCAACATCAATCAGTTAGCCGACAAGCCTTTTTTACTCACTCGCTCGACTCGTGGCTTTAGTCGATGAAATACAAACCAAAGTTAACTTCCACCTTCACACAGCGCTAAATCAGAGAATTTTTCTATCGTTTTTTCCTATCAAACAAATAGGAGTAAAGAATCTGCAATTGATCCACTCCCATGCCATGCTTACTCAAACGAATAACCTCCCTAGGATTAAGGTCAAACCCTAGTCGCGGCAGGTGGCTCAATCAATTAAATCTCAAAATACTGCATCAGAACGATAAGAAGTCGAATCCGTTAGATGAAAACTTCAACTACGCAGAAGCCTTTAAAGCCCTCAACCTCAAAGCGGATCTCAAAGCTCTGATGGTCGCGAAGATATTTGGGAACCTGAAGAGGATATTTACTGGGGCGCGGAGAGTGAGTGGCTCGGTGATGAGCGTTACTCTGGTGAGCTGGCACCTTCAACTATGCATCACGTGGCATCATCATTACGCTAACCGGTAAAACGTCCCATGCGTCGAGATGCGGGTAAGGTCGCTCCCCTTGCCATCGTGTAGTTAAGCGATTGAAAGATAGGTTGATATAGAAAAAGATTATCAATCGATACAAATATGCTGAAATTAAACATCGAAAGTTTGAAAAACATGGTTAAAATAGCCGGCTTAGATTTTCTATCCACACTGCTCCTTTGAGGACGAGACATTGAAAACGCAGCACCTTTCAGCAAGCGACAACCAAGATATCGAACTAGCTAAACAGATTTTAGCGCGTGGTGAATTGGTCGCGATTCCAACCGAAACGGTTTACGGACTGGCAGCAGATGCATCTAACCCAGAAGCAGTGAAGAAGATCTTCGCGGCGAAAGGTCGACCAGCTAACCATCCGCTGATTGTTCATATCGGTGATGTTGAGCAGCTGTCTGACTGGGCGCGTGATATTCCAGCACAAGCCTATACGATTGCTGAGGCATTTTGGCCGGGGCCAGTGACGCTATTGCTAAATAAAGCGCCACAAGCAACCTCTGTTGTGACTGGTGGCTTAGAGACCATTGGTATTCGTATGCCTGCGCACGACGTTTTCAGTACGTTATTGAAGTCATCGGGAATGGCCGTTGCGGCTCCTTCTGCGAATCCATACAAAAAACTTAGCCCGACGTCGGCTGAACATGTGATGAACTCGCTCGGTGGCAAAATTTCAGCTGTCTTGGATGGTGGGGACTGTACCCATGGCCTTGAATCGACCATTATCGACCTGACAGAAAAGCCATACCGTATTCTTCGTACAGGCCCAGTAACGGCAGCACAGTTATCAGAAGTACTCGGAGAAGAAGTGCTATCGCCAAAAGCACACAGTGTTGCCGTCCCAGGCAATGTGACCAGTCACTACCAGCCAAACACTAAAGTTCGTCTGGTTACTTTGGAAGAGATTTCCAACGCAAGTGGTGAAAATATCGCATGTCTGCACTATTCACCGATTGCACCTAGCTTGGCCTTTAAATCTAAGCCTATGCCAACCGATGTCGCGCAATACTCACATGATCTTTACCGCACGCTAGATGAAGCGGATAAATGGGGTTGTGACGAAATTTGGGTTGAGAGACCACCAGTGAGTGAGGAGTGGTTTGCGGTACATGATCGCCTAAACCGAGCTCAGTCTAAGCTGTAGCCACAGAGAACAAATCAGCAAAAACGCCCCTGTACCAAGGGGCGTTTTTGTATCCCTATCGCTCAAATTCTTATCTTAATGACCATAATTTAAGTGACAACGGATCAATCGCCAGTTAAACGTGTTGCAATATTGTTAAATAGAAGGAGTAAGTTGTGCTAAGTATTCTTCGCCTGATAATGGCTGCCATTTTTGTTGTTTTTACTACTTTATTTGCCTTTGTCTACTGCCTGTTTAGCCCGCGTAATCCTATCGACACCTCTGGCTATACCATTAACGATGCTCGCACCTTGGCAGACCACTGTCATGCTCTGATGGCCGAAAAGATTGCTCAACTTGATCTGGAAGTCGCCCAACTTGAGCTGCAAGCTGGCGCAAAACCGCGTTCTAGCGTCGGCTAAACATCACTCTTCTACGCAAGGGGCAAATAATAAATAGTCAGCCTATTTTCATATCAGTTATCGAAAGCGAACTGTTGATAAATCATTCAAATATGTGGATTAATTCACACTTCATCACGAGTTTAAATTTTGTCTCAAATCTCCGACAGCCACCGTTATTTATCTGATTAGACCATTTAATTGCATAGCTTGATGTATACTGCGCGGCAGTTATAGCCACATGAATAAACTTATGTTTCTAACACCGTATTTTTCACAACAAAACAATCAGTTCCAGTTCACTCGCCAACAAGCAAGCCACTTTGCGAAAAAGGTAGCGGGTGACTTTAACCCTATCCATGATGAAGATAGCAAACGCTTCTGCGTGCCAGGTGATCTATTGTTCGCCGTACTGCTCAGCAAAGAGGGCATCAGCCAGAAAATGCGCTTCGACTTCTCAGGCATGGTGAACGATGGTGTGGCACTGTCTGTTGAAAATAAATGTGAAAAAGAAAGTGCAGTGGTAGACGAGAAGTCTAAAGAGTACTTACATATGTCTCGTGAAGGGGAAGTTAATCACAACCCTGAGTTCATTGAACATGTGGTCACTAGTTATGTTCAGTTCTCTGGCATGAACTTCCCTCATATCATGGTTCCATTAATGGAAGAGCAGCAGATGATGATCAACTGCCAACGTCCATTAGTGATCTATGAGAGCATGGAAGTTGAGTTTTCTCGCCTAGATCTAACTCACCCTGAAGTGGAATTTTCCGGTGCGACATTTGATGTGGACGGTAAACGTGGCTTAGTGACTCTAAACTTTACCTTTAAAGAAGACGGTGAAGTGGTTGGTAAAGGTCTCAAACGTATGGTTGCAAGTGGTTTAAAACCATACGATCAAGAAGCGGTAGATGATCTTGTAGAACGCTTCCATGCTCGCAAAGAGGCGTTTCTAACCGAGTTTGCTAACGCAGCATAATCAATAAGGGGTTATCGACATTCGGTAACCCTTTTTTGATCGGTAGCACCAACACGCTCAGTCGCGTCGAGTTGTTGGTCAGCTCAAAAATCTCACTCAATCATCTAGCCCTCAAAGTGAATCTTGGTTAGCCTCCATCACACTGATTCATCCACACCAATCCCCATGACACAGCAAGCCTACTACTCAGCATCTATATTGCAGTTTTCTGAGAACGACACACAGAACATCCTCAATCATTTACGTGATGAAGCACAAGCTATCTGGCAATCAAAGATCGACCTACTGAAAACACAGTTCAACCAATTACCTCATCTTGCGGGTGATGTGATCCTTGGTTTTAATCAGCCAGAATTAGAACTCGATACCGAGGTGATTATTCTCTATCGCGGTCTAGTGTTTGTTGTCTCGATAGGTTCAGACAATAGCCAGTATGATGAACAGCACATGTCACAGCTCCACAAACAAGCCCTGCGCCTTAAAAAGCATCATTTGGGCAGTCAGACTAAATTCATCATCCCTGTATCAATAGAAACAAAGGCATCACCACAACCAAGCCCAATTATAGTTTCAGAAGATTTGGTGGCTGGCACTATGTGTGACAATGGCGAACATCTGGCTGCACTCATCGAACACTTTTCTAATCAATACAAAGATGACCAAATCCTCTTGGATGAATGGCTTGAAAGTGGCTTTACTCTCTTGTCGCAATCATCGATTAGCGAGTCATCTTCTTAACAAAGACCACAACAAACAGTGCCATGGTAAAGCTGCCTAAGAAGGCTTCGCAGGCAGCGATAAAGCGAGCGACCCCGATGGGCGATATATCACCATAACCTAATGTTGTGAATGTCACGACACTAAAATAGAGAGAGTTGAAAAACTCAAGCACGTAAAACTGCCAACCCGTCACATCTTCATAAATAGGGTGCGCACCTGTCGTATCGAGAAAGAAGTAGGCAAAAGCGCAGATCAAAATTAGAAAGATGGAGAAACCCACCACTCTTATCGGGTCTTCGCCATAACCACAGAACATGTCCACTAACTTCGAGATCATCCTCTTAGAACTGAGTAATGGCATTTGGTAACGACGAAAGCGCATTTCTCGCTTAAAGAAATCCCCCGCCATCTCGAACAAACCTTGCTTTTCACACTGTTTACGTATGTTTCGACACACTTCTTCAGCTTCTTGGCAATAGGTAATGGATGCTTTCCTGTCATGCCCTTTCATTGCTCGTCGTGCTTCCTGCTCTTGTTTAAGGCTCTTGCCCCATTCAATATTCTCCAGTTTCGCACGAGACAACTCTGCCCCAAGTAGGTTGCAGTTGTCGAGCTTGGCACAATGTAAGTTGGCACCGATTAACTTCGCCTTCATTAACGACGAGTCACGTAAATCTAAACCGAAAAAATGGGCGTCAACCAAATTCGCCCGATAAAAATCCGCGCCCCGACACTGGTAGCCGTCTTTCGAACCACGGTTAACCAGATCGATATCCTCGAGATTTGTTTTCGCCAACTGAAATCCGTCTAAAGGTTTACCTGCTGCGGCCCATTGTTCAACCTTGTCTTTTATATCATCATTGCTTTTATCGACTTTGGGGTCATGCCAGTAACAGAGTCCTGACTCCCCACACGGTTGATCGCAGCACCAGCCATCAGGATTTTGATAGCTGCATTGGCCTTGGTGAGATTCCATATGCACTGCCCCTAATCATATCCAGAGTGACGTTAGTAGCCCCAGATATCTTTACTAAGTGTAGTGGGTGCATATTAGCGCGCCATTACTATTTACAAATCAATCAGTATCGACCTGTTCTCTAAGCCATTTTTTAAATAGCCGAGTATAAGGGTCATCTATGTGCGTAATCACAAAGTAACCTGCATTCGCAGCAATGGGGACAAACGGAGCAGTTAACCTTCCCTGCTCAATTTCCTTATCCAATAGAGCAACTCGCGCCAAAGCGATTCCGACCCCAGCTTCAGCAGCCGACATTGCCATATCAGTTCGGTTGAAGAAATGACCTTGGTTGGTTTCAAAGTCCAATCGTTGATGGGATGCCCAATACAGCCACTCATAATCTTTTAGCGCCCCAGACCAGGGCATTAAATCATGGAGCAACGTCACTCTCCCCCACTCGTCGCTGCCATGCAAGATCTCACGATGAGCATTGAAATAGTCACGACTCATCACTGGTAGCAACGATTCTTCCATTAACAGTTCCGCATCAGCATGTTTGTATGGCAAAGGCCCATAGTCGATAGCAATATCGAAGTTTCGATTATCGCTATCCACCAACGCTCCCTCTGCAAAGGTATGGATCTGAACATCAGGATAGCGTCTATGAAAGTTTTCTAATCGCGGGACAAGCCATTTAAAAGCGAAGGATGGGGTCAGTTTTAACCGAATCTGTTTGCGTTCAGAAACCTGCGTCAATTGAAAAATGTTCTCTTCTATTGCCGCCAGATGATGACTGGTTGCCTCCACCAGCTTTCGTCCCTGTTCACTTAAACGTATGCCACGAGCGTGGCGTTCAAAGACACTAAAACCTAGTCGCTCTTCAATCTGCTGTAACTGTTGACTGACAGCACCAACCGTTAGATTCAGTTCTTTCGCTGCACTGGTTAAACTTTGATGGCGTGAAACAATACAAATAAGGTTAACACCTTGTAATAGTGCCGACTTCATAGTCACCCTTTAAATTTTCTAAAAGCTAGTATCAAATCTTATCGATTGTTAAGCAGATGTAAATTGCACATTCTTGGCAAACTTTTAAAACTGTGAGAATTGAACGTGAAGGTTGTTATTTTAGGCAGCGGTGTGGTCGGTTTGACCAGTGCTTGGTATTTATCTCAAGCAGGATTTGAGGTGACGGTCGTTGATAGGCAGGCACGATCCGGAGAAGAAACTAGCTTTGCTAACGCAGGGCAGATTTCCTATGGTTACTCATCGCCATGGGCCGCTCCTGGTATTCCAACCAAGGCAATCAAATGGCTATTTGAAGAGCACGCTCCTTTAAAGATTAAACCTAGCCTAAGCCCTGAGCTGATCCAGTGGGCAAGCCAGATGTTGGTCAATTGCCAACTGAACAAGTATCGAGTCAACAAAGCTCGTATGCTGACGATTGCCAACCGCAGTCGAGAGTGTTTAGCTCAGTTAAATAAGCAGTTTGACCTCAATTATCAGGGCAGAACCCAAGGTACGCTACAAATCTTCCGCAACCCAGCTCAGCTCAAGGCGGTCGAAAAAGATATCGCACTGCTTGAAGAAAGTGGTACTCAATACCAACTCATGGATCCGGCACAATGTCTGGCACAAGAGCCAGGGCTAGCGAATATGAACGGTGATTTGGTGGGCGGTCTCTATTTACCTGATGATGAAACTGGCGATTGCCATCTATTTTGTCAGCAGCTTCAAGCAATGGCAGAGCAAGCTGGTGTTACCTTCTTGTTCAATACTCATGTCGAAAAGTTAATCACTGCCAACGATCAAGTGGTTGGCGTCGAAACATCACATGGAACAATCCATGCCGACAGCTATGTCGTCGCGATGGGCAGTTATTCAAAACACCTTCTTGCGCCGCTTAACATACATATCCCTGTTTACCCTGTGAAAGGTTACTCACTGACTTTACCGGTGATCGACCCAAATCATGCCCCTTGTTCCACCATTATGGATGAGACCTATAAGGTGGCCGTGACACGGTTTGAAGAAAGGATACGCGTTGCGGGTACTGCAGAACTGGCAGGATTTGCTCCCGCATTACCTGAAAAAAGGCTAGCGACACTAAATCATGTTGTTAGCAACTTATTTCCTAACGGCGTCGATTTTTCTCAAGCAGAATACTGGACTGGCTTTAGACCAATGACGCCAGATGGCACACCTATTATTGGTCAAACAACGTTCTCCAACCTTTATACCAATACTGGTCATGGCACTTTGGGGTGGACCATGGCATGTGGGTCGGCGGACATTCTAACGAATATTATCTCGTCACAAGGCCATGCATCATTCCGCGAACTCAGTATGGAACGCTACATCTAATTGCAAACAACACAATTCACTTTGTTAAACTGGAATTGCAAAATATTTTTCAGTGAGACTAAGTGAATTGGTAATATACAAATCACTAATATACCCACACCCAAAGCAATTACTGCTAATAAATTGTCGAACAACTATCAACCAGAGCTATTAATTAACAATTTTTTAGCACTTTGTGTTTTACCTCACGCAAATTCACATCCACAAACAAATAAATTAACAATTACGTCACAGAAAGGGTAATATCCTGTTTAGAAAACAACCATTACAAAACAAACAGGGAAACTACTTATGCAGTCAATTGTTGATTTTTTGAATGGAATTATCTGGAGCCCGGTATTGATTTATCTTTGCCTTGGCGCAGGTTTGTTCTACTCAGCCATGACACGATTCGTTCAAGTTCGTCACTTTAGTGAAATGTGGCGCCTACTTCTTTCAGGGAAAAGTTCATCTAAAGGTATCTCATCTTTCCAGGCACTAGCGGTATCGCTATCTGGTCGTGTAGGTACAGGTAACATTGCGGGTGTTGCAGCAGCGATCGGTTTCGGTGGTCCTGGTGCGGTATTCTGGATGTGGGTTGTCGCCTTCTTCGGCGCAGCAACAGCATACGCAGAATCAACTCTGGCTCAGATTTATAAAGAAGAAGACAACGGCGAGTTCCGCGGTGGTCCAGCTTACTATATCGAAAAAGCGATGGGGCAGAAGTGGTACGCGTGGATCTTCGCTATTGCGACTATCTTTGCATGTGGTTTCCTACTACCTGGTGTTCAGTCAAACAGTATCGGTAATGCAGTAGAAGCAGCATTCGGTCCTGGTGAAATGATTGAAACCGCTATCGGTACATTCAGTTTTGCGAAAATCTTTACCGGTACTCTTATTTCAGTAATCCTGGCCTTCATCATCTTTGGTGGTGTGAAACGTATTGCAAACTTCACTCAGATCGTTGTTCCTTTCATGGCTCTGGCTTACATCATTACAGCATTCGTAATCATCCTACTGAACATTGCTGAAGTACCTCGCGTATTCTCAATGATCATTGGTGATGCATTTACGCCTATGGCAGGTGTTGGTGCTGCGATTGGTTGGGGTGTAAAACGTGGTGTTTACTCTAACGAAGCGGGTCAAGGTACAGGTCCTCACGCAGCCGCTGCTGCAAGCGTTGACCACCCAGCTCAGCAGGGTCTAGTGCAGGCTTTCTCTATCTACATCGATACACTACTAGTATGTTCTGCGACTGCATTTATGATCATCATTACTGGTGCATACAATGTACACGGTGCAGAAGGCTTCCTAGTACAGAATATTTCTGCTGATATTGCAGCAAATGGTCCTGTATTTACTCAAATGGCAATCGAGAGCGCGCTGCCAGGTATCGGTAAGCCGTTTATTGCTGTTGCGCTGTTCTTCTTCGCGTTCACCACTATTCTTGCGTACTACTACATTGCAGAAACAAACATTGCATACATCCGTCGTACGTTTAAAGTTAGCGGCTTAATGTTCTTGCTAAAAGTCGCATTAATCGCCGTTGTGTTCTACGGTACAGTTAAGACTGCAAACCTTGCGTGGGCAATGGGTGACGTGGGTGTAGGCCTAATGGCTTGGTTAAACATCGTGGGTATCTTAATTATCTTCTTCATGTCAAAACCTGCACTAAAAGCACTTAACGACTACGAAGAGCAGCAAAAACAAGGTGTCACTGAGTTTACATTCAACCCTGTTAAGCTTGGTATCAAAGGCGCTGACTACTGGGAAGATAAATACCGCCGTAAAACGGGCAAAGCACCCGAGGCTGAAGTCGAAACAAAACCAGTTGAACAACCTTCAACCTAATCTCGACTAAAACAGATAAAAGCAGTGGTAAAAAAAAGGGGTTAACCAATGGCTAACCCCTTTGTTATTACTGTTCCCATATATTTCAGTGCCGACCTAATCAGGCTTGGCCAACACTTAATATTCTTGATTACGCCGCTACCTGCTCAAGCTCAACAGATTCGCGCTGTTTTTTCTCACCAATAGGCAAGATGGTACGACCATATTCGTTGTTCAGTACTTGCGCCATTGCAAAGTAGATTGCGCTTGCGCCGCAGAAAATACCTTCAATGCCTGCGATAGTACCAATCAGTTCACTACCAGAGAAATCACGTGCTGCAAGTAGGAAGAATAGGATTGTTAGTGAACCGAAAACGATCTGTTTAGCCACTGGGTAGCACAGTGAACCAATAAACATAAAGCCAGTGAAGACACCCCAAAGTAGCAAGTACCAACCCATAAAGCTTGCTGGGCTTGCAGGAAGCCCCATGTATGGCATCACGATTAAACCAACCAAAGTTAGCCAAAATAGACCGTATGAAGTAAATGCTGTGGTACCAAACGTATCGCCACGTTTGAAACACATCATGCCGACTAGCACTTGGCTCAGACCACCATAAAAAATACCCATTGCAAGAATCATTGAGTCAATTGGGAAAAAGCCTGCGTTGTGGATATTTAGCAGGATGGTTGTCATGCCGAAACCCATAAGGCCTAATGGAGCCGGGTTTGCCAGTTTTGTTGACATTTTGCGCACCTTTCAAAAATGTTAGTAAAAATTACGCGCGAAGTTTAATCCTGTTCAACAAAAAAGATAAACATTGAATTTGCAATCTAAGATTACGCAAACCATTTAGTATGCTTTTTGTTTAATCACCTTCATGCTTTCTCATGGTAAAAATGCCAATTATGTTATTGCGCAGAAAACAAAAGGCCTCAATTTTCAACATTGAGGCCTTATTTCTAGTTTGAACACTCACAGGTTACTGGCAGGATATTTCGTCCCAGAACCAATTGGACTGAACGGGTGTTTCCCAAACTCCCGGTCCGTTTTTAGCGATAAAACATTTGCCGTTATAAGTCACTTTGTCACCATTTGCGACTTGAGTAAAGCCCGGTTCCCACTGCGTCATACCGCCTGGGTCTGGCGTTGGGTCTGGTGTGGGTGAAGGATCGACAGGATCGAGCTGTTCAACCACACGAACTTCTGGCCAACTTGCATGCGAGCCATAAAAATTGGTCACACACTTTTCGTAGTCGCCCTCAACCAAGGCGGAATAAGCCGTTTGGAATCCCACCAGTTCACACTCAAATGAATAGCCACCGGGACGGTCTGCATAGTATTTCCAGTTGCCATCCCAATTGGTATAAAGCACATCCGTCGCGCCATTGAGGTTTAAGCTTCCGTATGGAGTTTGCTGCCAACAGGTGTCTTTTTCATCACTGCCAATCGGAATTTGATAGTGGGATGATAATCCTTGCCAGTAACGAATTCGGTTAACGGGCTGGCCTTTATCCTTGTTCTGCTCGCCACACTCAATACCACCATTGATAATGTTAATCGTGGTACCAAAACCATAGCCGATCCCTGCATCGCTCTCTCTCTGAGATGGCTGCCATGTTTTGTCTATAACGTGAAGCATCGCTGGCTTAGGGGCTTGCGGAGTTAAAAAGAACCAAATCGCTGATGCTAGATTGAGCCAAGAGTCAGCCACTAGCCCAGGGTTGTTGAGTAACACCGACGCATCGCCGTCGAACATCGCTTCCGAGAATGCACCGTAGTTAAAGTGGTAAGAGAGCTGTTTAGCCCCACGACCAAAGTACCCCTGCCCTGCGACACATGGCCACTTTCTATTTTGCCAGTCGTTCTGACCACAACCTGTCGTGTACCCTTCCTGACCTTCAGACCAGCCCATTTCCCGTACATGAACCAACGCTTGCTGCCACTCTTCTAAACCCAACGGATTATCCCAAGTGTTATCAATGGCAATATGCCCTCCTGTTTCCTGAGCAAAATGAGCAAATGCCGTTACGATCGAGCGTTTACAAATTGCGTCAGAATCACGCCCATCAGTGTACTCAGCACAAAATGCAGGGAACTTACCGATCGCACGTAGGAAGCGAGTGTAAGTGTATTCCGGTGCTGCCATCTGAGTAAGGAAGTCCCACTCTGCACGAGGAAATACGCGCTCAGCGCGCTGTACGTTATCCGGATTGGTGGCTAGCCCCGCATCAATGGCTTCAACGACGCCGTTAGGAGCCGTGCGAAGTGCCTGTGACCATAACTGATACATTGGTTCAGAGGTCTTCTGTTGCTCTACGGCGGCAACATCCGCGCGAGAGATAACAAAACCAGTCGGGTTTAGTGGATCGGGCTGAATATTCATCGTTGCCCATGCACTTGAGCCCATACTCAAGGCCGATGCGACGGCTAAAAAGCGTAAGGTTTTCATTGTTATACAACTCCTGTGTATGTGAAGTTGTATCAGCATAGATGAGGAAAAAATAACTAGAATAGTCACTAAGTCAGGTTGCGAGCGATTACAAAGAGCAAAGTAATAACGATATTTATCAGTCGCAGAAAGCGATAAATGAGTCGAAAAAAAACCAGCCCGTAGGCTCTAGAGGTGTAATTATTCCCACTCGAATATCAACGAGAGGGAAATTAATCTATACCCGCTCAACTAGAAGATGCAGGTTTCAAAATCTGAAAATTATCAGTAATTCTGGATAGCAGTGAGCCTAAAACTGTTCTTGCTTCCGGGCAACTTTTTGACCAAGAGTAAGTGTTATTACACACAACCTCTAAGGATTTTACTATGCCAACTCCATGTTATATTTCTATCGACGGTGAAACTCAGGGTCTGATCACGGCGGGCGCCTGTACGGCTGACTCTATCGGTGACTCTTATGTAGAAGGTCACGAAGACGAGATGCTGGTTCAGAAGTTTGACCACGTCATTTCGGTTCCGACTGATCGTCAATCTGGTCAACCTTCTGGTCAACGCGTCCATAAACCTTTCAAGTTTACTGTCACTCTCAACAAAGCCGTGCCACTGCTGTACAACGCGCTTTCTTCTGGTGAGAAGATGAAGACTGTTGAACTGAAATGGTACCGCACCTCTATCGAAGGCAAACAAGAGAACTTCTTCACCACTAAGCTAGAAAACGCGTCTATCGTCGATATCCAGTGTGAGATGCCACACTGTCAAGATCCGTCGATGTCCGACTTCACGCAAAATCTAACGGTCTCAATGTCGTACCGCAAGATCACTTGGGATCACGTCAACGCAGGTACGTCTGGTTCAGACGATTGGCGTAAACCTATCGAAGCTTAATCACTTTGATTTTCAGAGGCTTCCTACAGGAAGCCTCCTGAAAGCCTTAACCCCAAATTACCGTTGTCGCGGTAATTTGTATTTAAGGTTTTTGTGCTTGGTGTTAACGATAGGAGAGACGTATGGCGACATTGGCGTACACCATAGATATAGAAGGACTCGGCGATGATGCCTTCTCGCTGCAACGCAAACCTGCGAAACGCAAGTTATGTGTCCAATAC
>NZ_QEWN01000144.1 GCF_006124995.1 Vibrio sp. Hep-1b-8 | reverse complement strand
CTTCAAGGAAGCCATCGATCAATTTTTTACTGTGACTCTTCCAGAGATCGCAGGTTCACTGACGTCTCGAATCAATGATAATTTTCAGGTACTCAAGCCTGCATTTTCAAGTTGATTGGGTATACACCAATATTAAGACAGCGTTTCTGATAATTACTTGATAGATTGATTAATTATTAACTGGGTGTGCATCATTAAGAAAAGGAAGGAAAATCACATTATTTCCGAGTCATTAACTTCATGTCACCTGCTTAGCCGCTTAAAATAAACGGCTAAATAATGAGGATTGATAATGAATTATAAATGGCTAGGTCTTCTCGGGGCGATTCCTTTATTGGCGGCATGCAATAGCGATATCGACATCGACATCGACATTTCCAGCAACGTGCTTTCTCAACAGCAGCTCAACACCATTATTAGTAATGTCAATAAACACTATCCAGATGCAGACAGCGAACTAAAACAAAAGATCGCTGAGGTCGCGGTAAAGTCAATTGAGAATATGGTGTTTGTCGAAGGTGGCAGTTTTATTATGGGCGACTTTCGTATGCCCTGCATGAACGACGATCTTAATCGCCCTGTCTGGACGCCGGAAGCAAGCTGTTACAGTGATGTCGAGATTGTGAGCCGTGGTGCAGATATTCAACATGAAGTCACCCTAAGCAGTTATTCGTTGTCAAAGTATGAAGCGGAGTTGCTGGATTATGATGTTTACCTAAAAACATTAGGTCGACCATTTGAACAGAGTGAAGATGGAGGGAAGTACTTAGAACGCAACTCAACGGACTACCAAACATATTTACCTTATTTTACTAGTAAACCTGCCAGAGAAGTAAATTGGCAAGATGCAAAAAACTATTGCCTATGGCTGGGGCAGTTAACGGCTTTACCAGTGGACCTGCCTACCGAAGCGCAGTGGGAATATGCCGCGCGTAGCCGTGGTCAAAAACTCTACTACGCAACCAACAATGGCTTTATTCAGTTTAGAGGAAGGGGGTTTTATAACCCGGAATTAGGTGGCTATGAAGAGTTTACCGATAAAACCGCTAACATCGCCACAGGCCTAAACCCGGTTGGTATGTTTGCACCCAATCCTCTCGGTATTTATGATATGACTGAAAATGCCACAGAATGGGTTAATGATTGGTACGACAAAGATTATTATAAAGTGTCACCGAAACGTGATCCTCAAGGGCCCGCAACGGGTGAATACAAAGTCAAACGAGGTGGGGTTGGTATGGTCAATGTTGGTCGTACATACCGCGAGCTGGAGGTCAGTGATACCGCTATCCGCTCAGGTTTTCGTTGCTCAGTTCAGAGCTCTGACTTGCCCTATTAATATTGAAAACGACCGCCTTACGGCGGTCGCTATGGTTAAATATAGTAACCGTTGTTTTTATTTAAACGCACGATTTGCTGTTCAACTGTCTCCCTCTTCTGCCTCCAACTCCAGCCAGAGCGCGGCGCAAACGGGCGCATTTGAGCAAAGTTGCTCTCGTTGATTTCATTCACTTGCGCCAGTTTTAATACCCAGTTGTTAAAGCTTATCTGTTGTTCGCCATCTAAAATGGCATTAATGCGCGCTAAATTGTCAAACAACGCTTTGTCCTCTGCTTGTTTACCGCCTGACGGCTTTTCACCGGTGGCATTCATACGTGTGAGCACCTCTTCAAAACGTCGCCACGTTTTAACCCCACCAAGCAATAATATATAAATCGCCGTCTCTTGTTTCTCTTCCCATGACAGATAAAACGTTGTCACTAAAGTATTAAGCATAATGCCGACGGTTTCTGGCAGCAATTCTTCAAACGGTACTTCGCCAGTCACATCGCTGTAGTTCTTGACAATACGCCTGGTAAGGCGAAGGGCTTCCTTTTTCTTCTCGGATTCATTGTCCCACTTTTGAGTTCTTTTTTCCCACCAAGTATTGATTGATTGACTGCTGTTCATCACCGCCTGTTTAAGTGCGTCTTGCGGATTAGCAATCATATCGCTAGCAAAAGCCATATAACTAGACAGCATAAGGTGCTCGTAGACACGACTATCTAGATTATCCAGTACGCGGTAATCGGTTGCTTTTAAGCCTTTAAAAAGGATAACTGCGAGTTGCCATAGCTGCTCAAAATCAACGGTAGTGCCAAATCCACCACTGGCGCCAGGACCAAACACCAGACGACCTGAACAATTAAAGAAGAATTTCCCATCATCAAGCGCCAATTGGAAATCCCAACCCGCTCCGGCACCAATAGCCACATTACCGTTGGCACCCACTTTGGCGAGGGTGGCGAAGTCAAACACCTTATCCAGTTTGGTATCTTGCGGCGCTTTCCATTCCAGCCCCCCTTCAACCTGACCTCCAACTTGAGCACCACCAAAAATATCGCCTTTCACGCCGACACCGCCAGAAGCATTGGTACCCATACTAACGCTTGGAGAGAGCAGTATTTGGTGGCCGGGGTTGTTGTTGGCTTGATTAGTGAGTTCTAAGCGCCCGCTGGTCATCGCACCAACAAAACAGCTGAGCATTAAGCTAACTTTGGCTCTAAAGTGGCCAAAAGGATAAACGGCAGGCTGTTTGTTGGCATCAAGATAGCTAAGCGCTAGGGTATAACCACCTTCATAGGGGAAGTAACGGTGAAGCCCAACCGCACCTTCAGCCAGAGCGAAACTGGCCTCCGCACCAATGCCAATATCTATTTTGCCGTCGGATGGTTCAATCGTACTTTTGACGCTGGCTTGGGCCGCAAAGCGCAGTAGTTGCGCCTCTTGAGAGCTGGCAAAAAGAACTTCGCCATTGTCATCATGCAGCTTTTGAGTCGCTTTCCATTCATGGGCTTTCCAACCGTCCGCTTTCCAGTTGTCAAAGACAGCCTCTAGCTTACTGGTCTCGATATCATTGCGAATGCCTTTTTTAATGTCTTGGATAAAGGCTTGCTTTAGCCCTTGCCAGTCCCTCGCTTCTAAGGCTCGAGTGACTTCGGCATTAACGGTATTTTGTTTCCAGTTGTTTTTGGCACGCTCGACAAAATCCGCTCGCAGGTACACAAGTCGATTTTCGCTCACGAGCCAGGCTTCTAGCACATGCCTTTTCGCGGGTGTGCGTTCAAGCGTTTTGTGGTTCATCTTATTAAGATCAACACTTTGTTTGTTGGAAGACTCTGGTACAACGGGTCTATTCGCTAAATCCTGCCAGTAGGCGAGCTCTTTCTCGAGAGCGGCGAGAACGTTATCGCGCACCGTGATGGTGGATGGCTCAGAGAAGTACGGGACATAAGTGTTCACTAACGCGCGGCGTTTCTCAAGTTCAGCGATTTTGCTTGCGATGTAGTTCTGTGTTTTTGGTTGTTCCGCAGACTGAGTCGCGGTGCCTGCTGCTACTTGATGGCCCCTGCATAGACGCGCTCAAGCGCTTTTTCTAGATGCTGTGCTCTCAGCGCAATGTTGTCGCCACTGGGTGCGTTTTCTAGCAGCGTTTTATAGGCTTGAATCAGCTCGTCGGTGATCTGAATTTCTTGTTTGAGCTTTGCTTGATCCTCTTGCGCCAAACAGTAATAGTCTGTTGGTGAATCCCCGGTAAAAAACAGCACGTCATGGACATCGATGCCCTGACATACAGGCGCACTAAGAATTTCTCCAGTACATTTTTGTACTGGGTGGCTCAGGCGAATAATCGGGTTCAGGCGCCTCAATGATCACTTCTTTAGGTAGTGTTAAGGTATCTCCCGCCCGAATGTAATTTGGGTCAGTCTGACATTGCGGATTCAGCGTCAAGAGGTCGACATATTCGACGCCTTGATCAATAGCAATTTGGAGTAAGGTATCCCCCGGTTGAATAGTATAGGTAGTCATTGTCATAGTGCTCCCCGACTCGCTTCAAGAATCGACTGCATCGTAGAGAGGTGTTCTGGAGTTATCGTCCACTGATATTGCTTCGGAGGGACACTTTCACGGTATTGGACACATAACTTGCGTTTCGCAGGTTTGCGTTGCAGCGAGAAGGCATCATCGCCGAGTCCTTCTATATCTATGGTGTACGCCAATGTCGCCATACGTCTCTCCTATCGTTAACACCAAGCACAAAAACCTTAAATACAAATTACCGCGACAACGGTAATTTGGGGTTAAGGCTTTCAGGAGGCTTCCTGTAGGAAGCCTCTGAAAATCAAAGTGATTAAGCTTCGATAGGTTTACGCCAATCGTCTGAACCAGACGTACCTGCGTTGACGTGATCCCAAGTGATCTTGCGGTACGACATTGAGACCGTTAGATTTTGCGTGAAGTCGGACATCGACGGATCTTGACAGTGTGGCATCTCACACTGGATATCGACGATAGACGCGTTTTCTAGCTTAGTGGTGAAGAAGTTCTCTTGTTTGCCTTCGATAGAGGTGCGGTACCATTTCAGTTCAACAGTCTTCATCTTCTCACCAGAAGAAAGCGCGTTGTACAGCAGTGGCACGGCTTTGTTGAGAGTGACAGTAAACTTGAAAGGTTTATGGACGCGTTGACCAGAAGGTTGACCAGATTGTGGATCAGTCGGAACCGAAATGACGTGGTCAAACTTCTGAACCAGCATCTCGTCTTCGTGACCTTCTACATAAGAGTCACCGATAGAGTCAGCCGTACAGGCGCCCGCCGTGATCAGACCCTGAGTTTCACCGTCGATAGAAATATAACATGGAGTTGGCATAGTAAAATCCTTAGAGGTTGTGTGT
>NZ_QEWN01000143.1 GCF_006124995.1 Vibrio sp. Hep-1b-8 | reverse complement strand
GCTCGAGTGACTTCGGCATTAACGGTATTTTGTTTCCAGTTGTTTTTGGCACGCTCGACAAAATCCGCTCGCAGGTACACAAGTCGATTTTCGCTCACGAGCCAGGCTTCTAGCACATGCCTTTTCGCGGGTGTGCGTTCAAGCGTTTTGTGGTTCATCTTGTTAAGATCAACACTTTGTTTGTTGGAAGACTCTGGTACAACGGGTCTATTCGCTAAATCCTGCCAGTAGGCGAGCTCTTTCTCGAGAGCGGCGAGAACGTTATCGCGCACCGTGATGGTGGATGGCTCGGAGAAGTACGGGACATAAGTGTTCACTAACGCGCGGCGTTTCTCAAGTTCAGCGATTTTGCTTGCGATGTAGTTTTGTGTTTTTGGTTGTTCCGCAGACTGAGTCGCGGTGCCTGCTGCGGTGGCTTTGGGTGCGTCTACCTTGATGGCCCCTGCATAGACGCACCGCTCAAGCCACGCCTTTTTCTTTAGCGCATGCTGCTGCATCTCAGCGGGGTCAATGTTGTCGCCACTGGGTGCGTTTTCTAGCAGCGTTTTATAGGCTTGAATCAGCTCGTCGGTGATCTGAATTTCTTGTTTGAGCTTTGCTTGATCCTCTTGCGCCAAACAGTAATAGTCTGTTGGTGAATCCCCGGTAAAAAACAGCACGTCATGGACATCGATGCCCTGACATACAGGAGCACTAAGAATTTCTCCAGTACATTTTGGCTCTAGCGCTGTACTGGGTGGCTCAGGCGAATAATCGGGTTCAGGCACCTCAATGATCACTTCCTTAGGTAGTGTTAAGGTATCTCCCGCCCGAATGTAATTTGGGTCAGTCTGACATTGCGGATTCAGCGTCAAGAGGTCGACATATTCGACGCCTTGATCAATAGCAATTTGGAGTAAGGTATCCCCCGGTTGAATAGTATAGGTAGTCATTGTCATAGTGCTCCCCGACTCGCTTCAAGAATCGACTGCATCGTAGAGAGGTGTTCTGGAGTTATCGTCCACTGATATTGCTTAGGTGGGTGGAGAGGCTGTTCGATAGCCCCCCAATACCATTGACCGTGGTACCAGTGAATTTGCTCTATGGATTGGAAAAACAGACTGCGTTCATCGTCCGTCATGCTCCCGAGTAATGGTAATAAGGTTCGTGGCTCATAGTAACGGAGCAAAGCGTCCGATTGCCCGGTCGAAACGACTAGACGCTCTCTGAGGAGTTTGACCAGTGACGTTTGAGGTGTGCCTTTTTTAACATATAGAAGGCTTGCGCAAGGCGTGCTTTGCATTTTCTCGATTACAATAGGAAACAGCTCTCGCCCATCTAGAGCAACTAACAAGGGGCCACGTTCAATGTTGGCAAATTGTGTCTGCTCGAAAAGGGGGCAAAAGAAGGGCTCTGGAACGGTTTGATAAAGCTGAACTTGCCAATTTGGCCAAAGTTCAGGCTCGATAATCATATAGACATCCCATTCGTCTACGAAAATTGGCGCAGACCCCATTTCAACGCGCCACTGAGGCATTATTTGTGGATTTGACATTGGCCACCTCTATTACATTGGCAAAGTTCTTTTAACAACGAGCCATTTTCGACCATCTTGTTGTAGTCGACTTGGTTCATGGCTGGGAGCAACCCATCCGCAGCCATTGCTTGTTGAACCGGGGGAGTTATATCCTGTGTCAGGGAGTTGGGCAGCAAAGCAATCTGCCCAGAAAAACCGCTGCCACTACCTGGGCTTCCACCCGAATTTAAATTGACTTTCGCCCCAACCAAGCTAACACCAGACGCGTCTAGTTTTATAAAGCTGCCACCGGCTTTCAAAGTCATTTCAGAGCCCGCTTCGATAACGACCTTCATACCGGCTTTGATGTGGAGTTCATTGCCAATTTCAAATGCATGCAACTGAGCGATTTTTTGATGCAGACTCCCTTCCACAATCGAGGTGGCGTCTTGTTTGACCAAAGTACGGCTTTCACCCTCCACGGTGAGGTTGTGGTGGTTTTTAATCTGAGTGAAATGGTCGTTATCGATCGTGATATGTTGGTCGTGCTTGACATGAGTGGTCATGTCATTCAGCACTATCGAGTCAAAATCCTTCTGCGCATGAAGATAGACTTGCTCTTGGTCTGCTTGGTCTTCAAAACTCAGTTCGTTAAAGCCTTGCCCTTGGTGGGTCTCACTGCGCAAGACGGTTTTGGTTTTGTTCTTGGGCAGAACATAAGGCGGTTTATTGACCGCATGATAGGTGCGCCCCGTGATGATGGGCTGATCGGGGTCACCATTGAGAAATGAGACAATCACTTCGTGCCCAATACGAGGTAAAGCGACCATGCCATATTGGCTGCCCGCCCAACCTTGAGAGACTCGCACCCAACATGAACGATGTTCAGGGTTTCTCTCTTCGCGATCCCAGTGGAAATGGACTTTTACGCGACCATGTTCGTCACAGAAGATTTCTTCTCCCTCTGGGCCGACGACCGTCGCGATCATGGGGCCATCGACTCTAGGTTTGGTCTCGGGCTGCGCTTGCCAATTGAGATGAGCGGGGATGGCTTGCCATTGGTTGGCGTAGGTCGTCTTGCCTTGAGTGCCCTCTTCCTCGAGTGCTTGAGCCTGTTCGCCTTGGTGATTGACTTGAACCAGCAGCCAAGCGCGATTGAAGGATGTGTTGAGGTGGTCACTCAAGGTAAATTTATACCCTGAGCGGAGCAACAATTCGTTGCTTTTGCCTTTGGCTAACTGGGCGTCACGGCGCAGATAACTCAAGCGAGTGCGGGTGAAGGCGATGCCATTTGGATCACCTTTATAGCGACCTGGCGCATCAAAGTGCACGTAAGTGGGTTGTTGATAATCCATCTCCGTGCCGTGAGCCAATTGGCTAAAGGAATAAGCTGGGTTTTTAAAGCTGTAGTCTTTGAGTTCTACCTCACTAACGTGGGCCTCGGATTGATAAGAAAAATCTTGGATATACGGCACATCGCTGACACCACCCGCTAACCCGTTGTACGGAATAGGCTGAGGTAAGGAGGGCAGCAGCACAGTGGCATCACTGAACAGCAAGGTGTGTTTTCCGGCTTCATGAATAAAGCTGTAGACCATGCCTTCTTCCGCGGCGAGGCGGTGGAGAAAGTCGAGGTCACTTTCACGGTATTGGACACAAAACTCACGTTGAGTAGGCTCGCGTTGCAGTGAAAAGGCATAGTCATGAATGCCCATCTCCTGCAATAGCGTCTCGATGATGTCAGGCGTGGTCTTATGTTGGAAAATCCGGCTGTTGTGGCGCAGCGAGAGACGTTCCAGCGCAGGTACCAGCGTCAAGGCATAGCGAGTATGGTGATGACCAATGTCGCCCTGCGTGAACGCGCGCGCTATCCCATGTACGCGCTGCACCAACACTTGGTTGCGGTATATGCGCAGCTCGACCTGTCGATCCACTACTTGGTCTGCGGTTAAGTCATGCCGACGGCTGGCTAAGGTGATTTGATAACAAAAACCGTAACAAGGTCGATGATGAAACACGCTGGCAGACAAGGACTCTTGCCCATCGAACTGAGTCACAACCAAGGCATCATCGCCGAGTCCTTCTATATCTATGGTGTACGCCAATGTCGCCATACGTCTCTCCTATCGTTAACCCTAAACACAAAAAACCTTCACCACACATCACCGTGAAAAGGATGGTTTGAGGTTAAGGTTTTCAGGTGGCCCCATGGGGAGCCACCGAAAATCAAAGTGATTAAGCTTCGATAGGTTTACGCCAATCGTCTGAACCAGACGTACCTGCGTTGACGTGATCCCAAGTGATCTTACGGTACGACATTGAGACCGTTAGATTTTGCGTGAAGTCGGACATCGACGGATCTTGACAGTGTGGCATCTCACACTGGATATCGACGATAGACGCGTTTTCTAGCTTAGTGGTGAAGAAGTTCTCTTGTTTGCCTTCGATAGAGGTGCGGTACCATTTAAGCTCTACGTTCTTCATCTTCTCACCAGAAGAAAGCGCGTTGTACAGCAGTGGTACGGCTTTGTTGAGAGTGACGGTAAACTTGAAAGGTTTATGGACGCGTTGACCAGAAGGTTGACCAGATTGTGGATCGGTCGGAACCGAAATAACGTGGTCAAACTTCTGAACCAGCATCTCGTCTTCGTGACCTTCTACATAAGAGTCACCGATAGAGTCAGCCGTACAGGCGCCCGCCGTGATCAGACCCTGAGTTTCACCGTCGATAGAAATATAACATGGAGTTGGCATAGTAAAATCCTTAGAGGTTGTGTAATAACACTCACTCTTAATCAAAAAGCGTGCCAAAATGAAAATGTATATATTTCAACAATTTAAGCATTTGTTAATATACGAGCTGGGCAACTTTTTGCTCGAATCGAGCAAGATCTTGCCCAGATCGAGCAAAAAGTTGCCCGGAAGCAAGAAATGCACCGAGGAGACTGTGAACCATCACAAATGATGAAAAATCAGAAAATCCCCCACTGTGACAGAGAGGTCGTTCGCAACAGTATGGTTTGCTATCCAGTGCGTTGCGAACACGTTAAGTGATAGGAGCTGGCCCAAATGGGTTTTGTTCTTACTGGGGAGGAAAACAGACTCCAGTACCACCCAAACCACAGTAGCCGTCGGGATTTTTAGCCAGATATTGCTGGTGGTAGTTCTCTGCGTAATAGTACTTACCCGCGGGTAGAATCTCAGTGGTGATCGATTGCACATCGTCACCCAGTAGAGCTTGGTAAGCCTGTTTGGAAGCACTGGCGGTTTGATACTGTTCGTCACTATATACATAAATAGCAGATCGGTATTGAGTGCCGAGGTCATTACCTTGACGCATACCTTGAGTAGGATTGTGTTTTTCCCAAAAAGCATGCAACAGTTGTTCAAAAGAGATCACTTGAGTATCAAAGACAACACGAACGACTTCAGTATGTCCTGTCTGACCACTACATACTTCTTGATAAGTTGGATTCGGTGTGAAACCACCAGAATAGCCGACCGATGTGCTGACTACGCCATCGAGTTGCCAAAAAAGTCGTTCAGCTCCCCAAAAACAGCCCATACCAAATAGAACTTGTTCGCAACCTTGTGGAGGTTCAGCGGTCAAACTGGATTGATTGACGAAATGACTATCGTCAATGGTGAGTGGTGTGTTTCTGCCTGGCAGCGCTTCTTGCGCGGTAATCATAGTTTGTTTGTTGAGCATCGTGAGTTTCCTTGCTGTGTATTATGAGATAGACCGCCTAGTTGACTGTTTTTATACAGACTTATTTTTTTTCAGGCGTTATTATTGCCTAACGTTATGGAGATAGATAATTAAGCATGATCATCAAACCTTTACCAGTCCTAATCACCCTAGCTTCACTCACGTTTCCAGTGTGGGCAAATGAAGTTGATCTCAAGATCAATGGTGTCGATGGTGTACTATTGGACAATGTAGAAGCTTATCTATCTTCGATTCCTGAACAAGACTATGAAGTCAGCCTTAGGTTTAAAGCACGTTTAGAGCGTAACTTCACTGAATCACTAAATGCACTGGGTTACTACTATCCTAGTTACGATTTTAAAGTCTCTGATGATCAAAAACTGGTGACCGTTAATATTGATCCTGGCCCAGTAACGACCATAGCGCAGTTGGATATCCAGATAACAGGTGAAGCAGAGAATGATCCTGAGTTCCAAGCCTTGATTGAGAAAAGTGGTTTGCAGCAGGGGAGTGCTCTGCAACACAATCATTATGACTCACTCAAAAGTTCGATTCGTAACCTTGCCTTGCAGAGAGGGTATTTCGAAGGCGAGTTTACGCAGAGCCGTCTCGAAGTTGCCCCTAGCCTAAATCAGGCGTTTATCCGACTCGAGTTTAATAGTGGTATTCGCTACCATTTTGGCGCGAATAGCATTACTGGAAGCCAAATCGAAGATGATCGCGTTGAGTCAATTTCACCATACAAGCAGGGAGAACCTTACTTGGTGGCTAAGGTGGGCGAGTACAATCAAAACCTGTCCAATACCGACTGGTTTTCGTCAGTATTTGTGGAACCAGACTTGACTCAATTGGGCGAGGCAAGAGAACTGCCAATGAAAGTCTCTCTCGCGCCTCAGGCGAGAAACCAGCTTGAAACGGGTCTTGGCTATTCGACGGATGTGGGTGTCCGTGGATCATTAAAATGGAAGAAACCCTGGGTAAACAGCCGAGGTCATAGCTTTGACAGTAGTTTTTCTCTCTCTGCGCCTGAGCAGACGATCACCGCCGGTTATCGCATTCCGTTAGACGACGTATTGAAAGAGTACTACCGAATTCAATATGGTATGAAAAACCTTGATAGCCGTGACACCAAAAGTCTGGAATCCAATCTTGCTTTGGAGAGGCACTGGGTGTTGGATAATGGCTGGCATAGAACGCTCTACATAAGATATCTACTGGAGAACTATGAACAGGGCTTACAAGATGACAATGCGCAGTTCCTTTTACCTGGTATCTCCTTTTCACGTAGTCGAATTCGAGGCGGGGCTATGCCAATGTGGGGTGACCGACAGAGCTTAACCGTTGAGTATGGTGACCCTAGTATGTTGTCAGAGACGCGAGTGACGCGTTTGCTGGGCGCGATGACGTGGATTCGCGGTGTAGGTGAAAACCACCGAGGCATTTTCCGTATTGATGGTGGTGCTAACTTTGCTGAAGAGTTTGAGAAACTATCGCCATCTCTACGTTTCTTCGCTGGTGGTGACAACAATTTACGTGGTTATGGCTACGAATCTATCTCGCCAACAGATGCCAGTGGCGCTTTGACAGGTGCTAAGTATTTAGCGACCAGCTCACTGGAGTATCAATACCGAGTTTATGGTAACTGGTGGGGGGCCGTCTTCTATGATGTAGGTGACGCATTTAATGACACACCGGATCTAAAACGAGGAACAGGGGTTGGTATTCGTTGGGCTTCCCCCGTCGGACCAATTAGATTCGATTTTGCCTGGGGCTTAGACGCGGCAAAAGGCGATGAATTCCAGATCCACTTTACCTTAGGACCTGAACTATGACCCATGTTGTAATTAAGTGGTCAAAATGGATATCACTGATCTTTGCCGCATTAATGGTAGTGATTTTACTGGCATTGGGTGGATTGCTTTTTACCAATACCGGATTGAATCTTGCTCTATGGGGGGCTGAGAAATTTGTTCCTCAGCTAACGGTTTCTTCGACTCAGGGAGCGCTATTCCCTCGCTTTACGTTACATGGCGTCGTATTCAAAGATGACGACTTGCAAGTAGACACAAAGATTACCTCGCTTACTTTGGCCGTAACGCCAACGTGTCTCACTGAACCGAGAGTGTGTATCGATGAGTTAGCCATTAAAGGTCTGAATTTTTCTATGCCGCAGTTGCCTCCTTCAACTCCCGAGACAGAAACTGCGCCAGAAACGGCAACAACAAACATTACGTCACCAGTTCCAATAAAAGTGAGTTGGCTTAAGCTTGAAGATATTAATCTCGATGTGCTTGGAAACCAGATCTCTTGGCGTTTATTTACGTCGAGCGCTTCTTTTCAGGGTAATCGCTTACGCATTAACAAGACCAAGTTTCTCGACCCATTAGTCAAGCTTGCCCCAAGCTCAGATGAAGAAAGTAAGAATCCCCAAGAGTCGCCAGCATCTCCGACGACGGAAGAGGCACAAGCGATCACTCTACCAGAAGTGAAATTGCCGCTTCAGGTTGAACTCGTACGTCTCGATGTTGAAAACTTCAAGCTTGATCAAGAGACGCCGATCATTGTCAACCACCTTGGCCTTGCCGCCAAAGCGAAAGGTTCACAGGTCGTTATCGATACTTTAGAACTCGACATGCCTCAAGTTGAGGCGCAATTAAAAACAGACATTAAATTGAGCGGTGACTATCCGTTGTCGCTTGCACTAGATGCAACCATTAAAGAAGAAATTGCTGCGGGACAAAAGATAGATTTAAAAGTGTCAGGTAGTGTCGCGGATTTAGGATTAGCAGCGAACTTAACGGGTTTGGCTCAAGCTCAGTTATCTGCTCAATTACAGCCGTTAGAACCGAATGTTCCTTTTGATATCTCATTGCTAAAAGCTAAAGCACAATGGCCGCTGACTGGGAAAGGTGATTACTTTGTTTCTCTCGACGAGTTAAAGGCTAAAGGTTCATTAGATGGATACCAACTCTCTCTTATCACCGATGTAAAAGGTAAAGATGTTCCTGATGTTGGGGTGTCATTGCAAGGTGAGGGAGATTTGTCTCATGTTAATCTGAGTAAAATCGATGTCGATACACTCGGAGGCTCCGTGTCTGGCGACATAATGGCTGATTGGAGCGCTCCTGTGAACTGGGCCGCTAACTTATCTCTCACTCATATACAACCTGGGCTGCAATGGCCTGAAGCGGAAGGTGATATAAGTGGTGTTATTTCAACAACAGGTGCTCTTACTGAACAAGGTGGCTGGACGATTGAAGTACCTAAGCTCGACATTGACGGTATCTTGCGCGATTACCCTCTCAATATCGAAGGAGTGCTGAGCGCTAAAGATAGCAAGGGCAACGGAGAGTTAAGTTTGCGTACTACCGGGCTCGTATTGTCACATGGTCCGAATAGTATTAAAGCAAAAGGTGAATTGGATAAGGAATGGCGTCTTGATTTGGCGATAAACTTTCCTGATTTGATCAAAACCGTTCCCGATTTGCAGGGTAAAGCTGTGGGAAATGTCTCATTGCGTGGTGTGTTGAAAGAGCCGAAAGTTGGCCTTGCGTTAAACGTTTCGGCTGTTGATTGGCAAAAGCAAGCTCAAGTAGCAAAGATTGAGCTCAAAGGCAGTGTAACGCCACTTCCCACTCTGAGTGGTCAATTAGCGTTGAAAGTCACTCAAGCTAAATATCAAGACTACCGAGTTGATAATGTCAGCATGAATTTTTTGGGCACACAACAGCAGCATCAGTTGCAGCTTGATGTTATTTCGAATATTGCCTCAACCAGTTTTGCGCTCAATGGTGTTCTGGTGGATAAGCCTGATTTTGTATGGAACGGCACCCTAGAGCGGATGAATATCTCTTCACAACAGGGTGAATGGCGTCTAAACCAAGCCACCAAACTGGGCTTTGAGATGGCGACGCAGCAAGTTGCAGTCGCTGCTCATTGTTGGCTTCAGGCGGATTCTAGCTTGTGTCTCGATAAGGATATTAAGGTCGGTCAAAGCGGCGAAGCAGCGTTGAGCCTTACAAGCTTCAACTTCGAACAGATAAAGGCTTTTCTGCCCAAAGAAACGCTCATCAAAGGTGCCGCCAATGCAAATGTGTGGGCTAAATGGGCTCCGGATAGTGCTCCGCAGCTCAAAGCTTCCGTCGATTTAACTCAGGGACAGGTAACGCAACAACTCGAACAGCCAGTTAAGATCGGTTGGGAGAGTGTTAACCTCAATGCTAACTTAGTCGACAATAAGCTCGAAGCAGACTGGATGTTGGACATTAGCAACAATGGTGATATCTCAGGTAACGTTACGATTCCTAACGTTTTAGAGAAAGATAAGCAGTTAGATGGCCGTTTTAAATTGAGCACATTTAACCTAGATTTCTTGGCGCCGATAATTGGTGAGTACAGTAAGTTAGAATCCAATCTAAGTACGGATCTACAGATTAGCGGTTCAGCGTTACATCCCAAGGTGAATGGTCAGTTTGTTGTCGATGATATCTTGCTTCAAGGGGAGATCTCACCGGTCGAAGTTGATTCAGGACGTGTAGCTATTAATTTTGCGGGTTATGACGCTTCATTGGCCGCGACCATCCATACCCCTGATGGGGACTTAGAGGTTTCCGGTGACGCGGATTGGAATGATCTGAAAGATTGGAACTCCAACATTCGAGTCTTTGCAGAGGAGTTATTGGTTAACGTTCCGCCAATGGTGAAGATCAAAGTGCAACCGGATATGACCATTTCTGCTTCGCCAAAGGTCGTCCGAGTAGATGGAGACATCGCATTACCTTGGGGACGAATTGTGGTTGAAGAGTTGCCGCCAAGTGCGGTCGGAGTGTCCAAAGATCAGGTTTTACTGAACGATGATCTAGAGCCGATTGAATCGGAAAGTAAAGTCCCATTTGCACTAGAAACCAATATCAATATTAAGATTGGCGATGATTTTAAGTTGTCTGCATTTGGTCTTGAAGGTGGTTTGGTTGGTAAGCTCAATGTTGCACAAAAAGACAAAGGACCATTTGTAACGGGTGAAGTTAACATCACTAATGGTTCGTACCGTTCATTTGGTCAGGATCTGATTATCAATGAAGGTAAGATCTTAATGAATGGTCCTGTTGATCAACCGTATGTGCAGATTTCTGCTATTCGAAATCCGGACAACACGCAAGATGATGTGACGGCAGGTGTTAAGGTGACAGGACCAGCCAGCGAGCCGACAGTGACCATCTTCTCTGATCCTGCGATGCCACAGGCAAATGCACTATCCTATTTGCTCAGGGGGCAGGATATTGATGGTGAGGCCGGGGGGAATGCCATGACCACCACTTTGATTGGATTGAGCTTGGCCAAGAGTGGTCGTGTTGTTGGTGAGATCGGACAAGCGTTTGGTGTACAAGATCTCCAACTTGATACAGCAGGCTCTGGCGATGACTCGCAGGTAACGGTGAGCGGCTATATTTTACCTGGGCTACAGGTGAAATATGGCGTCGGTATTTTTGATTCAGTGGGTGAGTTTACTGTGCGATATCGATTAATGCAGGATCTCTACTTAGAAGCAATTTCCGGTGTAGATAGTGCAGTGGATGTACTGTATCAGTTTGAATTCAACTAAGAGCGAAGGGTTATATACAGCAATCTGAGAGGCAACTTGCCAAGCTAGATAGCGGCAGCTTTTTTAATCAGGCACTTTATGACGCCTACACCAAAGGTTATCAACAAGGGCGTCTTAATTACTGCGGGCAGAATGCTTATATGTTGGGCGTGCGAGGAAGACCTTATCAGGGTGTTTGCGATCAGCTCGATCCCTTCTTTAGTCAAGATTATATATCAGGTCGAAACTCTACTGCGGGGTCGATGTTCTAACCTAGAAAAAGAGCCGACAACTGTCGGCTCTTTTGTGTGCAAAGGTTAGTTTTCTTCGCGATTAAGCTCTAAAAACTCTTCGACCTTTTTCACCATGTTTTTCGACCCGACAAAGAAAGGGACACGCTGGTGAAGCTCGGTAGGTTTGATGTCCATGATTCGGTTTACACCGTCAGAGGCAACACCGCCCGCTTGTTCAATGATATAAGCCATAGGGTTGCACTCGTACAATAGACGAAGTTTACCGTTTGGGTGGCTTTGCGTACTTGGGTAAAGGTAGATACCGCCCTTGAGTAAGTTACGGTGGAAGTCAGCAACGAGTGAGCCGATATAACGTGAAGTATATGGGCGATGTTCACTTGGGGCGTTTTCCTGACAGTACTTGATGTATTTCTTCACGCCAAGAGGGAAACGAATGTAGTTACCTTCGTTAATCGAGTAGATGCTTCCATCTTGTGGGATCATCATATTCTCGTGAGAAAGGCAGAACGTACCTAGCGAGGGATCGTAGGTAAAGCCATTAACCCCGTTACCTGTTGTGTATACCAACATGGTTGAAGAACCATAGATAACATAACCTGCAGCAACTTGTTTGTGGCCTGGTTGAAGGAAATCTTCTTCTGTCGGTGGTGTGCCGATAGGGGACACACGACGGTAGATTGAGAAGATGGTACCAACAGAAACGTTAACGTCGATGTTGGAAGAACCATCTAGTGGGTCCATCAAAACAACGTACTTAGCATTTTTGTTGAGTTCTTTATTAAACGCTACCGCTTCATCTTCTTCTTCACTCGCGACACCGCACACTTGATCTCGAGCTTCAAGAGCGGCTTTAAATTTGTCGTTAGCATAAACATCTAGCTTTTGCTGGTCTTCGCCTTGAACATTCGCAGTGCCAACAGCACCAGTAATATCACCTAGGCCAGCTGCGTTAATTTCTCGGTTAACAATTTTGGCCGCAAGACGAATAGAAGAGAGTAGGGATGATAGATCACCGCTAGCGTGGGGGAAGTCCGCTTGCTTTTCAACAATGAACTCGCCAAGGGTGCGCATTCCAGACATGGTTTTTCCTTTAAAAAGTCGCTCAAAAATATGGGGGGATGGACAGTGTCTATCTCTTACGGATCTTGAATCAGTGCCCGTGTTAATTCTAAAAGTAAGATCTTTTTATTGGTAATGAACTAACTGCTTGAGATCTCAATTTATTTGTCGACTCATCTTCGGCTTGCATTGATGACCGTGCCAGTTTGTGTGGATGAAGAGTAATCAACTGAATGGGTTAACATCATTATTGGTGATCAAAGTAGTTCGCTTTTCAGTGCTTTGTCGCCATAATGAACAGATAATTTTTGCCTAGGACAAAGTCAGTTATGCACATTCATATCTTGGGAATATGTGGCACCTTCATGGGTGGCGCAGCGATACTCGCTCGTCAGCTTGGACACAAAGTGACAGGTAGTGACGCGAATGTTTATCCACCGATGAGTACGTTGCTGGAATCGCAAGGTATTGAAATCATAGAAGGCTTTGACCCATCTCAGCTTGACCCAGCACCGGATCTGGTTGTTATCGGTAATGCAATGAGTCGAGGTAATCCGTGCGTTGAGTACGTGCTAAACAGCCAAATTCGTTACACTTCTGGACCGCAATGGTTGCAAGAGTTTCTACTCCATGACCGTTGGGTGCTAGCGGTGTCGGGTACACATGGCAAGACAACGACTTCGAGCATGCTTGCTTGGATCTTAGAAGACTGTGGCTATCAGCCAGGATTTCTTGTTGGTGGCGTACTAGGAAACTTCGGTGTTTCAGCACGTTTAGGCGAAAGTGTCTTTTTTGTCGTCGAAGCAGATGAATACGACAGTGCTTTTTTTGACAAGCGTTCTAAGTTTGTACATTACCACCCACGCACTTTAGTGATGAACAATCTTGAGTTCGATCATGCGGATATCTTTGATGATTTAGAAGCGATTAAGCGACAATTCCATCACCTTGTTCGTACCGTTCCTGGAAATGGTCGTATTCTCGCGCCTAAGCAAGATGCTGATCTTGCCGATGTATTAGAACGCGGTTGCTGGAGTGAGACTGAATTTAGCGGTGAAGAGGGCGATTGGCAGGCTGAGAAGCTGATTGTAGATGGTTCTCAGTTTAAGGTGTTCTTCCAAGGCGAAGAAGTGGGTATTGTTCGATGGGACTTGGTTGGTGACCACAACGTCGATAATGCCTTGATGGCGATTGCAGCGGCGCGCCATGTCGGAGTGACACCAGATTTGGCCTGTGAGTCATTGGCTAAATTTATTAATACTAAGCGTCGTCTGGAACTGAAAGGTGAAGTGAACGGTGTGACCGTCTACGACGATTTTGCTCATCATCCTACCGCAATTGAACTTACCCTAGGTGGATTACGTAACAAGGTCGGCAAAGAGAAAATTATTGCGGTATTGGAACCGCGCAGCGCAACGATGAAACGTGGTGTTCATAAGGAAACCTTAGCGGCATCATTGGCAACCGCTGACGAAGTGTTTCTTTACCAGCCTGACAACATTGATTGGTCGGTGGAAGATGTAGCCAATCAGTGCCACCAACCTGCCCAAGTGAGCGCACAGATTGATGAACTTGTGGAGAAGATCGTGACGAGTGCGAAAGCGGGTGATCACATTCTTGTGATGAGTAATGGTGGCTTTGAAGGTATTCACACTAAGCTGGTGGATAAACTGGCTCAATAACGTAGTTATAAAGAATGAACAAACAACATAAAGCCATCACTTTAGCTTTTACTGGAGCATCCGGTGCGCCTTACGGATTGCGGCTGTTAGAGTGCTTACTTGCTGCGGACTATCAAGTTTATCTGCTGATTTCGTCTGCCGCTCGTGTGGTTCTCGCTACCGAGCATGATCTGAAATTGCCCGCTCACCCTGAAGCCACACAGCAAGCGTTGGTTGACCATTTTAAATGTGCCCCAGAAAAACTGGTTGTCTGCGGCAAGGATGACTGGTTTTCTCCTGTTGCTTCGGGATCTGCGGCACCAAAACAGATGGTTGTGTGTCCTTGCTCAGCCGGTAGTGTAGCCGCGATTGCACATGGGATGTCGGATAATCTTATCGAGCGAGCAGCGGATGTGGTGATGAAGGAGCGTGGACAGCTTCTTTTGGTGGTGAGGGAGACTCCGTTTTCGACTCTTCATTTGGAAAACATGCTCAAATTGTCGCAGATGGGTGTCACGATTATGCCTGCGGCTCCAGGTTTTTATCATCAACCCAAGTCGATAGAAGATCTTGTCGATTTTATGGTCGCACGTATTTTAGATCATCTTGGCATTGAACAGGGCTTAGTACCGCGTTGGGGATATGACCAACGTAGTTAAGAGTTCCTCTCATCAACTCTAGCTATTGAGTCACATAACTATTACAATTTGTCCGTTACTCATCGGGGAGCGATAGAGGCCATTTATATTGGACTCAGCTGAGATCGAGCTTTGCTCGGGACCCGTGTACCTGAACCAGATAATGCTGGCGTAGGAATTGAGTCTGGACATCCTTAACCACATTGTCCCTCAAGCCTGTGCCGCTCATACAAGGAGAGAGCGAGCAGTGAAAACCACTCTAAATACCATTTCAATCAGTACTCTGGCTGTTGTTAGCCTAACGTCCTTTTCTGCTCTTGCGGCAGACAAAACCTTGACTGTTTACACTTACGATTCCTTCGCCGCGGATTGGGGTCCAGGCCCTACGGTAGAAAAAGCATTCGAAGCACAGTGTGGCTGTGACGTTAATTTTGTCGCGTTAGATGATGGTGTATCGATACTAAATCGCTTACGTCTAGAAGGGGAAAACAGCAAAGCGGACATCGTTTTGGGGCTAGACAACAACTTAATGGCAGAAGCGAAGAAAACGGGTTTGCTTAGCCAACATAATGTCGATACCAGTGCTGTGACTCTGCCGAATGGCTGGGATGACAAGACCTTTGTTCCTTATGACTTTGGCTATTTTGCTTTTGTTTACAACAAGGAAAGATTGGCGAATCCACCTAAGAGCTTGAAAGAGTTGGTTGAATCTCGTGAAGATCTTAAAGTTATCTACCAAGACCCACGTACTTCAACGCCGGGACAAGGTTTAATGTTATGGATGAAGTCCGTCTACGGTGATGACGTTTCTCAGGCATGGCAAAAGTTAGCGAAAAAAACCGTTACCGTAACCAAAGGCTGGTCAGAAGCGTACTCGATGTTCCTTGAGGGTGAATCTGATTTGGTTCTTTCGTACACCACTTCACCTGCTTATCATTTGATTGCTGAGAACGACGCGAAATTTGCGGCAGCAGACTTCGCTGAAGGTCATTACACTCAAGTGGAAGTGGCAGCCAAAGTTAAGGGTTCAAAAAACGAACAGCTTGCTGATGAGTTTATGAATTTTATCCTCAGTGACGGTTTCCAATCGGCGATGCCAACGGGTAACTGGATGTATCCAGTAACGGGAGTTGCATTACCGAAAGGTTTTGAGACTCTGACAGTACCAAGCAAAGCTCTCGGTTTTAGTGCTGATGAAGTGGCGGATAATCGCAAGTCATGGATTCGTGAGTGGCAAAGCGCATTGACTTTCTAAGGTTGTCTTTTGCGTAACATTCCCAAAATAGGCATTTGGGTCGCGATATTTATCGCGGCCTTTGTTATTTCTGCCTTAGGTGCATTGCTAGTCAATGCGCCAACTCTCGATGTGAGTCATGTTTGGAGCGATCCTTACTATCGTCATGTTACCAAGTTCAGCTTCTACCAGTCATTCCTTTCGACTGTGATCAGTGTAGGTTTGGCGATTCCTGTGGCGCACGCGCTATCGCGTCGACAGTTCCTAGGCAAAGCGTTATTACTCAAGCTGTTTGCGACCACGCTCGTTTTACCTGTGCTGGTTGGTGTTTTTGGGCTACTGGCTATTTATGGCAATAGTGGTTTAGTGGCTCAGTTATTTACCAGTTTAGACAGTAAACTCCCATTTTCGATTTATGGGTTGAATGGTATTTTGCTTGCCCATGTGTTCTTTAATCTTCCTTACGCCACCCGTCTGTTATTACAAGCTTTAGATTCGATTCCTCAGCAACAGCATAAGCTTTGTGCTCACCTCGGGATGGGGCACTGGGACAAATTTCGTTGGGTTGAATGGCCCCGTATTCGACAACAGCTCCCACATGTCAGTGGTTTGGTCTTTATGCTTTGCTTTACGAGTTTTGCAACAGTAATGGCATTAGGGGGAGGCCCAAAATCAACCACTATTGAGCTTGCCATTTATCAAGCGATTAAATTTGATTTTGACTTACAGGCCGGTGCTCTGCTGGCGATTTGGCAGATGATGTTGTGTGGTGTTATGGCTTTGGCTATTCAACGCTTAGCTAAACCTATGGCGGTGACGCCAGGTAGCCAGTCTAGATATGTCTATCTATGTAAAGACACTCGGGCATCTAAGTGTTGGGACTGGGGGTGGATATGTGCTGCGATGTTACTTGTTTTGCCTCCGTTACTGATGGTGGTGTTGAGTGGTCTCAATCAGCAGGCGCTAGAGATATTTAGCGATGGCCGTTTTTGGTTGGCGTTATGGGCATCGGTAAAAGTTGCAACGCTGGCTAGCTTTGTCGCGGTGATAGCGGGTGTCTCGATATTGATTACTAGCCGTAGGTTTAGGCTCAATAAACGGGAAAAGAGCGCGGATCATATAGAGTTGATCGGGACGATTATTCTTGTCACTCCTGGGCTAGTGATTTCAACAGGTGTGTTTCTATTACTGGGCAGTTTTACCGATGTGTTTAGCCTTGCGTTCTTTGTTGTCGTAGCTGTAAATGCCTTGATGGGGCTGCCTTATGTGATAAAAACATTAGCTCAGCCGATGCTGCATATAGAACAGCAATACCAATATGTTTGTGCCAGTCTAGGAATGAAAGGGTGGCAACGTTTTCGGGTTGTCGAATGGAAAGCGCTCAAGAAGCCGCTCGCCCATGCATTTGCAATTAGCTTTATGTTTGCCATCGGTGATCTAAGCGCGATTGCCTTGTTCGGTAGCCAAGAATTTCGCACACTACCACTGTATCTTTTCCAACTCCTTGGTAGCTATCAAATGGACGCTGCAGCGGTAGTCTCTTTAACGTTATTAATGCTCAGTGTCGGTTGTTTTGCTGTGATTGAGAAACTGCTTAAAGCGAATTCAAAGGTAAATTATGTTAGCGCTGACTAAAGTCGATTATTACTACCATGATGAGTTGTTTCATTTTGATGTGAGTATCGCACAAGGTTCTGTTGTGGCTTTGATGGGGCCTAGCGGTGCTGGTAAATCGACACTGTTGGCCTTAGTTGCGGGTTTTATTGAGCCTAGTAGTGGGCGGATTGAAGTAAACGGTGTCAATCTTGTGGGGCAAGAACCTCATCAACGTCCTTTTGCTATGTTGTTTCAAGAACACAACTTATTTGCTCATTTAACAGTAAGGCAGAATATTGCATTGGGCTTACACCCTAGCTTGAAATTGACTGCCGAGCAGAATAAACAGGTGGAACAAGCGGCTAAGCAGGTTGGCGTTGAGGAGTACCTTGAGCGTCTACCGGAGCAACTCTCCGGTGGTCAACGTCAGCGAGTTGCGTTGGCTCGTAGCTTCGTCCAGCCTCATCCCATCTGGTTACTTGATGAACCTTTCTCAGCTCTCGATCCGATTCTACGTGAGGAAATGCTGGGACTGGTTAAAACCTTGGCAAGAGAGCGACAAATTACCGTATTGATGGTGACTCATCATATTAGTGATGCCAGAGCAATTGGTAGTGATTTTATCTATGTTGCTAATGGAAAAGTGGAAGTGACGGGCAAGATAACGGAGTTGTCGTCACAGCATCAAAATGTATCGTTGAGTGATTTTGTTAGAGCAGGGGAATAGCTCTAATAAAAAGGCCGATGGATGACATCGGCCTTTAGAGTGCGTTTAATTGCAGAGGCTAATTAGCTTGCCGCTTCATTTAATGCTTTTAACATTTGAAAAATTTCGCGAGATGCCTTTGGTGGTTTATTCGCTGATTTTTCCTTTGCTGCCTGACGCGCTAGCTGACGAAGACGCTGACGATCTGCATCGGGATATAGTTCTACTGCATCATTGATAGCAGCATCCCCTTTCTCGATGATACGGTCGCGCAACAGCTCAAGTTTGTGTAACTCTGCGGTTGCTTGAGAGTGTTTGTTTCGTACTTTATCCAGTGCAGCTTGCAGCGGCTCTGGATCTTCTAAACGCATCAGTCTACCAATGTACTGAAGCTGACGACGACGAGCTTCATTTTTGAAACGTTGCGCGTCTTTGATTGCGTCTGCAAGGTCTTCACTGAGTGGAAATTTTTCAAGCACCGAAGGTTTCAGGCTAACGAGTTCTTCACCCAATTTTTGAAGCTCGTCCATATCGCGTTTCATTTCGGTTTTACTAACCCAAATGATCTCTTCTTCCTCTTCCCATGGCGCTTTTTGATTCTTACGTGCCATCTTTCTGCCTTATTTGAACATCTATTTCTCTATTTTAACAAGAATCGTGGGGAGAAAGCGAAATTCTTGTTATTCTAATGGCAATTGATTTTGAGAAATTAAGTAAATATGGACGTAAGACAGCAAGTTGCTCAACAAAGAGTTGAGTTAGAAGCAGCAGTGGCAAAAGCGCTGGAAATGGCAGCAGAGAAATCTGATGCTGCAGAAGTGGCCATAAGCAAGACGACGGGCTTAAGTGTATCGACTCGTATGTGCGAAGTGGAGAACGTTGAGTTTAATAGCGATGGTGCTCTAGGTATTACGGTATATCGCAATCAACGCAAAGGCAGTGCGTCAACATCTGACTTGAGCGAAAAGGCGATTCAACAGACCGTACTTGCTGCGCTTGATATTGCTCAGTACACATCGGAAGATCCGTATGCAGCGCCTGCGCCTAAAGAATTGATGGTTAAAGAAATCCCAGATCTTGACCTGTTCCACCCTGATACGCCTGATCCTGATGTTGCTGCGCAAATCGCGATTGCTGCTGAGCGACAGGCTTTGTCTTACAGCGATAAGATTAAACAGAGTGATGGTGCAAGCTATGACAGCCACTACGGCTTGAAAGTTTATGGTAACAGCCACGGCCTATTGGCGAGTTATGCATCTAGCCGACACAGTACGAGCTGTTGCGTGATTGGAAAGGGGCGTAATGGCGAAATGGAACGTGATTACAGCTATACCGTCGCCCGCCATAAAGATGATTTATGGACGCCAGAAGTGGTTGGCCAGAAAGCGGCTGAGAAAACGGTCAGCCGTCTTGATGCGCAAAAAATGAAAACAGGTAAATACCCAGTTATGTTCGCTGCTGACGTTGCCACTGGATTGTTAGGGCATCTCGTGATGGCGATCAGTGGAGGCAATCTTTACCGTAAATCGTCATTCTTACTTGATCATCTTGGCAAACAGATTCTTCCTGAGTGGTTTAGTGTCTCGGAGCGCCCTCACGTTCTTCGAGGTCTTGCCTCGACGCCATTCGATAGTGAAGGGGTTTTCACTCAAGATCTTGAAATCATTACCGATGGTGTACTTGCAACATATCTTCTTACTAGTTACGCAGCACGTAAGATGAACATGACGCCGACAGGCCATGCTGGTGGCATCCATAACTGGTTTGTAAAATCGACAGGTCAGAACTTCGAGCAAATGCTGAAAGAGCTAGGCACGGGGTTATTGGTCACCGAAGTAATGGGTCAAGGCGTGAATGTTGTCACTGGCGATTACTCTCGTGGTGCTGCGGGCTTCTGGGTTGAAAACGGTGAGATTCAATATCCTGTGTCTGAAATCACCATTGCGAGCAACTTGAAAGAGATGTTTAACCAGATTGTTGCGGTGGGCAATGATGTTGAAACTCGCTCCCAAATCCAGACTGGGTCAATCTTGCTTGAATCGATGAAAGTCGCGGGCGAATAAGCTAAGCCTTTGAGCTTGAAGGGTTGGTATAGTGTGCCAACCCTTCAAGATTTTCTCGCTACTTTTCAAACAACTCCGCATGCAGTTTTTGAATAGCGAGACGTGATACGGATTCATTGACCAAGAAACATAAATTGTGCGGGCTTGCGCCGTAACAAATCATTCGTAAGTTCAAGTCCTCTAAAGTACCAAATACCTGCTTCGCGTAACCTTTACTTTCACTCATGTTATTACCGATCAGAGCGACGACACTAAGATTATGCTCAACCTCTACACTACAAAGCTCTGCCAGTTCAACACGCGCTGATTCGGGTAATTGTGGTGCGCCACCCGATGTTCCCGTTTGATCAAGAGTTAGAGAAACACTGATCTCTGATGTCGTGATGAGATCGACGGATACCTTATGCTTCGCCAGTATTTCGAATACTTTCGCCAAAAAGCCGTACGCGTGGAACATTTGGGCACTGCGCAGCGTGACCATGGTTTGGTTGTTGCGCAAAGCCAATGCACGGAATAGTGGTGAGCTTTCGACTTGATGACGTATCCAAGTGCCGCCCTTCTCTGGCTCTTTCGATGAACCGACGAAAACAGGGATATCGTGGCGCAAAGCGGGTACCAGTGTTGATGGGTGCAGGATCTTGGCACCAAAGTTCGCCATCTCTGAAGCTTCACTAAAGCTGATCTCTGGGATTGGCGATGCTTTTGGCGCGATTCGTGGATCAGTGGTGTAAATTCCTGGAACGTCTGTCCAGATTTCCAGTCCTGACGCCTCTACGGCCTCGGCAATCAATGCTGCACTGTAGTCACTGCCACCTCGGCCTAATGTCGTGGTGTTACCTTCGTCATCGGAACCGATAAAGCCTTGTGTGATCACAACAAAATCTTGGCATAGCGGAACGAGTAACTGTTTCGCTAAGGCGCTGATTTGTTCCAATACCGGTTCTGCTTTTCCAAAATGGTTGTCTGTACGAAGAACATCACGAATATCAAAACGAACCGCATTGATGCCGCGCTCTTTCATCAGTTGAGTGAGCAGATGTGTTGACATCAGCTCACCACAAGCCATGAGGTGGTCGGTAAGTTTGTGGCTAGGTTGAATCGATGCCGCTTCAGCCAAGCTAGTAATCGTATCGAGGATTGAATAAACCTCAGTCGCAGTCTGAGTTGCATCTTCTAGCTGGCTTAGAATGGCGTCGTGAATTTCAGCGAGTTCAACAAGAACTTGATTGCGTCGAGTTTGGTCTTGAACGCCGTTGGCAAGTTCAACTAATAGGTTAGTCACACCAGAACATGCGCTGCTTACAACGAGTTTGGTGTTTGGATTGTTTTCGATAATTGCAGCACAGCGGCTCATCGCCTCAAAGTTAGCGACACTTGTCCCACCAAATTTAGCTACATTAAAACTGCTCACAGCATTTCTCCCAAGGCTTCCTGAAATAAAAAATTTTGGTAGCTATACCAACATCCAATGTTTTGCTTTGATGAAGAGATTCGAGCGAAAGAGAGGTCTATATTTGAATGATTTACCTCAGAAGCTCATCATCAGACAGGGCTGATGACAGTTGCAGGGATTCAACCCTAACAACCGATAGATTCAAACCGACAATTTGAATCCATCTCGGCACTGCTCCCCCTCAAAGCGTTGTTTTGGAGTTGTGGCTCCACAACACATCTACCTGGGCAGTGCTCCTCTTCTGCAAAATAATTTGCTATGTGGCATAAATATCCACCACATAATCTGCATTGAACGTGTTTCTGTGAGTTATGTCAATGACTATCTGTAACTTTATGGCATTTATAATTTAACAAACTTGTGACACTGGTTTGACCTCAAGACTTTGGGCTAATTGCTGGTGGGGAAAATATGCATTAATGTGGTTAAGCAAAATAAATAGAATGAAAAAGTTATTCAAAAGGAGCTGCCAATGACGATTCAAAGTTTTACTCCCCCACACCGTATTCTGATGGGGCCAGGCCCTTCAGATATCTCACCACAAGTTTTACAAGCCTTGAGTCGTCCAACTGTTGGGCATTTAGATCCATTGTTTGTCGCGATGATGGACGAGCTTAAATCACTACTTAAATATGCGTTTCAGACGGAAAATGAGTTTACCATTGCCGTTTCTGCTCCGGGCAGTGCGGGAATGGAAGCCTGTTTTGTCAACTTAATCGAAGCTGGCGAGAAAGTGATTGTTTGTCGAAATGGTGTGTTTGGCGAACGTATGCGTGAAAACGTTATTCGTGCTGGTGGTGTAGCCGAAGTTGTCGATGATGAATGGGGGGCGCCTGTTTCTATCGATAAAGTCGAGCAGGCATTGAAAGCAAACCCTGATGCTAAGGTGCTAGCGTTTGTTCATGCTGAAACTTCCACAGGAGCATGCAGTGATGCAGAAGCTTTAGGTAAGCTCGCTAAGCAATATGGCGTGCTAACTATTGTTGATGCCGTGACTTCCCTTGGTGGCGTGCCACTTAAAGTGGATGAATGGCAGCTTGATGCCGTGTATTCGGGAAGTCAGAAGTGTCTCTCATGTGTACCTGGATTGTCTCCCGTGACTTTTTCACCGGCTGCTATTGAGAAGATTCAGTCACGCACGACGCCAGTGCAAAGTTGGTTCCTTGATCAAAGCTTAGTGTTGGGCTATTGGAGCGGAGAAGGTAAACGCAGTTACCCTCATACAGCGCCAGTAAATAGCTTATATGCACTTCATGAAGCATTGCTGATCCTGAAAAATGAAGGGTTGGAATCAGCATGGGCTCGTCACCGTGCTATGCACGAAAAGTTGAAACAAGGTTTGGAAAAACTTGGTTTTGAATTTGTCGTCGAGGAAAGCTCTCGCCTTCCTCAGCTCAACGCAATCTATGTTCCTCAAGGCATTGATGAAGCAAAAGTTCGTACCCACCTTCTAGACACCTACAATTTAGAGATTGGTGCAGGTCTGGGTGCTTTGGCTGGTAAAGCGTGGCGCATTGGTTTGATGGGCTATGGGGCTCGTGCTGAGAATGTAGCTCTGTGTTTACGAGCACTTGAAGAGGCTCTTACTCAGTAGCAGCCATCTGTATTTAAGGCGACCTCGGGTCGCCTTTTTTATTGCGGCTGGTTTGTTCGGTCTGCTTTTAGTGCGTCTATGTCTGGTGGAATATAGTGAACTTCGGAGAAATTTATGTCAGGGAACAAAAACTGAGCTTCGCTACGAATTTGCTCTGCTTTGATCGCTTCCCCTAAGCCCAAATATGCCAAGATCAGGTTGTTGTAAAAAGCAGGTCTAGGTTTATCTCGAATGATTTTTAGTGACCAGTCAACATAAGCTTGAATGAGTTCATCTTGCTGCGTTATCAAACCAATATTGAGAAACGTGCTGTAGATGTCCCAGTTATACCTGTCTTGCCACACCACTGGGTTAGACACCTGATTAAGAATATCAGGGTTCTTTGGTTGAGAACGCTCAAAACCTGTAAGGACATAATTGGTATGAAGAGTTGTGGTTAAGTAAAACCCAGACACGATGGGCATGACTAAACTTAAAACACGCAGCGTGCTTTGGGAGATGATACTCAACGAAGCTTGTCGATAATGACATGCGCGTTGATCAACCCAGTAGAGCAGAATGATGAATGCGATCCAGTGAATCGCCGAGTGATAAAAAGGGTATTCCAGCTGGCTGTGCAACACGATGGGCACGAATAGGGCAAACATAGCTAAACGAGTCCCTTTCTTTGCCTGATATAGGCGTGCCAGAACGAAGAGAGCAGCAAGAAGAATCGCAAGTAGCGGCAATAAGCCCCCCTCCACCCCCCAATACAAGAGTTCGTTATGTGGGTGAACCATTGAAGCTAACCCAGGTTTATAGCTGAGATTGAGTTGATGCTGGCGGGCGGTGTAAACAAGATACTCAGGCTCGAATCGACCGTAGCCATAGCCAGTAAATGGCTTTTCAATCAGCATGTCCAAAGCTTGTGGAAAGGTATATTGTCTTGGGCTTTGCAGATGCATTTTTTCAAGAGCAATTGGCTCTTGTTCTGATGGGATCGTCAAACAACTAAATCCTAGACCTACCCCCAATAAAATGGATACAGTCCAACCTATAAATCGCTTTTTAGTTGCAAAACGATAAACATAAGGAAGAACCAGCAGCGTTGATAAAAGCGCGGCTAGCCATCCTGTTCGTGAACCGAGCACGATAAGCAGTGGCACGCAAAGTAGCGGCATGAGATAGAGTAACGTTACTTCGCTAATGTGGCGTTGGTATTTGGTTGGCTGGCGAGTGAGTAAATAGCCAGAAAGAGCTAAGCCTGTAGCAAGGAAGCTCGCCATTACATTGGGTTGCTGAAAAATCCCATATGGACGATTTATTTCAGTGTCATAGCCGAAAATATTGCCCGGTTGTAGCAGAAAAAATTGAGCCCAACCGAATAGGGATTCAATAAAAACAGCAATCGTAATAAACCAGAGTAAACGTTGTTTCTGCTTATTACTGAATCGAAACTGTTGCAGGACAAAAAAGAGTAAGAAACCAGCCCAAAGCCCCGCTAACCTAATGGCGACAAGAGCGGGCTTAGACCCTGTATAAAAGATGGGCACAGTCATCATTACACAGCAAATAAATAATCCAATAGTGAGCTTGTTGTATCTTAGGTATCCCGTAGTGCCTAATTGGTATAAACCGATAGCGAGTGAAACACTGATTGCCAGCCAAGTTGTTGCGTTGAAGGACAAGGCGAGGCCTGAACCACCAGGATTCGGCATAAAAAAATGCATAGCTACGAGAAATACAAATCCTAGTGATACTAGGAAAGGCTTGATTAATGGGAGTTTAGGTGCCTTGATCTCAAGTTCTGTCCCTGTTACGTGTACCGTCGCCATAAATCATAACACCTCAAATAATAGACCAGTGATGCAAGGTCACTGGTCTATCAATCTCACAATTAGTGGTTATTTTAACATAGGTTTTAGGAATCTAGCAGTATGAGAGCCTTCGACAAGTGCCACATCTTCTGGTGTCCCTGTAGCGATAATTTCACCCCCCCCTTGACCACCTTCAGGACCGAGGTCGACAATCCAGTCGGCGGTCTTGATGACATCTAGGTTGTGTTCGATGACAACCACAGTATTGCCATGGTCACGTAAACGGTGCAATACATTCAGCAGTTGCTGAATATCATGGAAATGAAGGCCTGTCGTTGGCTCATCGAGAATGTAGAGCGTTTTCCCGGTATCTCGCTTCGAGAGTTCACGCGCCAGTTTGACTCGCTGAGCTTCGCCACCAGATAAAGTCGTGGCAGCTTGCCCTAAACGGATGTAGGAGAGTCCCACATCCATCAAGGTTTGGAGCTTACGGGCGATAACAGGAACAGGGTCGAAGAACTGGCGAGCATCCTCAACCGTCATCTCTAGCGCTTCATCAATGGTTTTTCCTTTATAGCGGACTTCTAAGGTTTCTCGGTTATAACGTTTCCCTTTGCACACATCACATGGAACATAGACATCTGGAAGGAAGTGCATTTCAACTTTAATTACCCCATCTCCCTGACAGGCTTCGCAGCGACCTCCTCGCACGTTAAAGCTGAAGCGTCCTGGTTTATAACCACGAGCACGTGATTCCTGAGTACCAGCGAATAGCTCACGTATTGGCGTAAAAATCCCAGTGTAAGTCGCTGGATTTGAACGAGGAGTTCGTCCGATAGGGCTTTGGTCAATATCAATCACCTTATCAAAATGCTCTAACCCTTTTATTTTTTTGTAGGGAGCAGGGGTTGCAGTCGTAGCTCCATTGAGTTGCGTATGAGCAATTTTAAAGAAGGTGTCGTTAATCAGGGTAGATTTACCTGACCCCGAAACCCCAGTGATACAGCTAAATAGACCCACCGGAATTTCTAGAGAAACGTCTTTCAGATTGTTACCCGATGCACCAATCAACTCGACAACTTTTTTTGGGTCTCTTGGGGTACGAGTTTGAGGTAGCGCAATCTGTTTTGCGCCACTAAGGTATTGACCTGTTAAAGAGTCTGGGTTGGCAATAATTTGCTCCATGGTACCTTCTGCCACGACGTTACCACCATGAACGCCAGCCCCTGGACCTATGTCTATGACGTGGTCAGCCATGCGGATAGCATCTTCGTCATGCTCGACAACTAATACGGTATTTCCTAGGTCACGCAGATGTGTGAGCGTTTTAAGCAGGCGTTCATTATCTCGCTGATGTAGACCAATTGAAGGTTCATCAAGAACATACATGACACCCACAAGCCCAGCGCCAATTTGGCTAGCGAGTCGAATACGCTGTGCTTCTCCCCCAGAAAGCGTTTCCGCACTGCGGGATAAGTTGAGGTAATTCAGTCCGACATTCACAAGGAACTGCAGACGGTCGTTAATCTCTTTCATTACCTTATCGGCAATTTGTGCTCTTTGTCCAGACAGGGTTAGACCTGCGAAGAACTCCAATGCTTCAGCGATACTTAACTCAACGATTTCAGGAAGGGTGGTATCACCAATAAAGACATTGCGAGCTTCCAGTCTTAGGCGGCTGCCATCACAACTTGAACATGTTTTTGTCGAAATGTATTTCGCCAGATCTTCACGGACTGCATTCGATTCAGTATCACGATAGCGACGTTCAAGGGTATTGAGAATGCCCTCAAACGGATGACGTTTCACGCGAATATCACCACGATCATTGATGTACTTAAATTCGACTTCAGTTCGACCTGAGCCAGTTAAAATAATGTCCCGGGTCTTTTTCGGCAGAGAATTAAATGGTGCGTGCAGATCGAACCCATAGTGATCTGCAAGTGATGAAAGCATCTGGAAGTAATAGTAGTTTTTCTGATCCCAACCACGAATAGCGCCCTGAGCCAAACTTAGTGAATCATCAACAATGACTCGAGCTGGGTCGAAATATTGCTGTACACCTAAACCATCACAGGTACCACACGCACCAGCTGGGTTATTGAATGAGAACAAGCGTGGTTCAAGCTCTTGCATGCTATAGCCACAATGTGGGCAGGCAAAGTTAGCTGAAAAGACAATTTCCTCACCGTCTCCATCCATTGAAGTAACCACGGCAATGCCGCCAGAGAGTTCAAGGGTAGTTTCGAACGATTCAGCCAGTCGTTGCTGAAGATCATCACGGACTTTAAAGCGGTCTACGACGACTTCAATGGTGTGTTTTTTATGCAGCTCAAGGGTCGGAGGATCGGAAAGATCACAGGTTTCTCCATCGATACGAGCTCTGATAAAACCTTGTGCCGCCAAATTCTCCAGCGTCTTGACGTGTTCGCCTTTGCGCTCTTTGACGATAGGAGCGAGTAGCATCATTTTTGAGCCAGTAGGAAGTTCTAAAACCTTGTCCACCATCTGAGAGACGGTCTGTGCCGTTAGAGGCGTTTTATGCTCTGGGCAGCGAGGTTCACCTACTCGCGCGTAAAGGAGTCTGAGGTAATCATAGACTTCCGTAATCGTACCTACGGTAGAGCGAGGGTTATGTGACGTTGATTTTTGCTCAATCGATATCGCAGGTGATAGCCCTTCGATGTGGTCGACATCGGGCTTTTCCATTAGGGATAAGAACTGACGAGCGTATGCAGAGAGTGACTCGACATATCGACGTTGACCTTCGGCATAGAGTGTATCGAAAGCTAAAGATGACTTACCGGAACCAGATAGACCAGTAATCACAATCAACTTGTCACGTGGAATCGTTAGGTTAATGTTTTTTAGGTTATGGGTGCGGGCACCACGGATTTCAATCTGATCCATCTTGCTTACTCTATGCAAAAACAAAGTCGGCTAAGTATTACATAGAGTGAGAAATGTGCAAAGAAAAATACTGGATAAAAAAACAGTAACAAAAAGGCAGCTACCGATAGCTGCCTTAATCTTTGTAACAGGCGGGTTATACGTCTTCTTTGGTGGTGTGTTGCTTACCAAGCTCAGATTTTTTTGTGTCTTTCAGATAAAGATTCTCAAAACAGTAATTTGTTGCTTCGATGTAACCCTCAACGCTTCCGCAATCGAATCGTTGACCTTTGAATTTGTAAGCCAGAACACAACCTGCTTTTGCCTGTTTAAGCAACGCATCGGTGATTTGAATCTCGCCACCTTTGCCTGGTTCGGTATTTTCAATCAGCTCAAAAATATCTGGCGTAAGAATATAACGGCCAATGATGGCTAAATTACTTGGCGCTGTTCCTGGCTCAGGTTTTTCAACCATGTCATCAACTCTGAAGATGTCGTCTTTGATCATTTCACCGGAAATCACACCATACTTGTGAGTTTCGCTTTCTGGCACTTCCTGAACGGCAACGATAGAACAGCGGAACTGCTTGAATAGGGCGACCATTTGCGCGAGAACACCTTCTTGTTCATTGACACACAGGTCATCGGCGAGTACGACGGCAAAGGGTTCGTCACCAACCAGCTCTTTACCAGTAAGGATGGCATGGCCAAGGCCTTTCATCTCACGTTGACGAATGTAAGTAAAGTTGGCGGTCTCAATAATGTCACGGATATCGATCAATAAATCTTCTTTATTGGTACCGCTGATCTGATGCTCTAGCTCATAGTTTTTATCAAAGTGATCCATGATGGAGTGTTTGCCACGTCCAGTGACGATGCACATCCCGTTCATACCTGCTTGAATCGCTTCTTCGACGCCATATTCAATCAGTGGTTTATTGACCACTGGCATCATTTCTTTTGGCATTGATTTCGTCGCTGGTAGAAAGCGTGTACCGTAACCGGCGGCCGGAAAAAGGCACTTTTTGATCATGATTAAACCTTTCAATTTTTTTTACTGAATTCCTGACTGGCGCAACAATACCATGCTTTAACTAAATAGATAATGAATACGCCAGTATTCGTATTGAATTCGTTTTAACTATGTGACTCAGTAGTTGGGATTCATATGTTGTCTAGCCCACGATGCAGCCTGAGCACGATTTTTCACACACAATTTTTTGAAGATCTTTTGCAGATGAGACTTTACGGTAAATTCACTAATAAACATATCTTCAGCAATTTGTATGTTAGACGCTCCAGAGATCAGGCAGCGTAAAATTTGCAGTTCACGAATCGTGAGATCAACCGTTGCGGGTGCGGTCTGACTGTCGACGACACTGCGATAGTAATAGAGCAGTTGTGCAGATACTTTGCTTGGCAAGCAATTCTCGCCATTGATGATATCTTTGCAGCGTTTGGCGATGTGCTCAATAGAATCCTGTTGATAGAAGAGGCCTTTAAGGTGACCAAAAGCAAGAACTTCATCGGTTGAAAGCGGATGTGTCACATTGAAAATGATCGTTTCAAATGACTTATCGGCTAGTGGAAGATCGCGAATCTGGCTTTTGAGCCTAGTATAAGCGTAGTGATCAATTAATAAAATTCGGTGTTTGTGCCGTTGAAGTGCGATAAGCAGATCATTAGGTTGCATTCGAGGTATGGTCAATTCTAACTGTTGCTCAAGCTTATCAATAAATGGATTAGTGGCAGTGACGTCTTCAGATAAAAAGTGAATGGTTCTGGTGTATATTTTTTTGTTCATTTTTTAAATCCTGTGTATTTGCATTAGTGCACACATAGAGTGCTGCAACGAAACCATCAGTGCGAATCGAGGTGTGCAGTTTGCGTTAAAATTCATGACAAAAAGTAATTCATGAATTACTCAGGAGAAGGGGAGCTGAAGAGGGGTCTAAAAAAAGACTTAGAGTTGTTTGACTTAGAGCTACGACGATACATTGTCAGTCGAGGAATTTGTCCCGAGCGTAAAGCGTGTTATCCTATTGCGCTATTTATCTATCATTACCAATTTAGACGGAGCGAAACATGGCTAGCCGTGGAGTTAACAAAGTTATTTTAGTAGGTAATCTGGGGTCAGACCCAGAAATACGTTACATGCCTAGCGGCGGTGCAGTAGCAAATATCACTATCGCAACGTCTGAATCGTGGCGCGATAAAGCGACTGGCGAACAGCGTGAGAAAACGGAATGGCACCGTGTTTCGTTATTTGGCAAACTTGCGGAAGTGGCGGGTGAGTATCTTCGTAAAGGTTCTCAAGTTTATGTTGAAGGTCAACTTCAGACGCGTAAATGGCAAGATCAAAATGGTCAAGACCGTTACACAACTGAAATCGTTGTTCAGGGCTACAATGGCGTAATGCAAATGCTTGGCGGTCGTGCTCAAGGTGGTGCTCCTGCGCAAGGTATGGGTCAATCACAGCCACAACAAAGTGGTTGGGGACAACCACAGCAACCTGCAATGCAACAACAGCCTGCATATCAGCAACAATCACAGCCACAACAAGCTCAGCCTCAATACAATGAGCCACCAATGGATTTTGATGACGACATCCCATTCTAAGTGCTTGTTATTGAAAAAAAGCCGCGCAAGTCGCGGCTTTTTTATATAGTAAATAATATCACATACGAAATCCCCCTAGTTGCTGGGTAAGGAATGCTAGCTAAGTGACTGTTTATCTATTAGCATCCTGAAAATTTGAATCATACGTTGAGAAAAGGAATTCTTTATCTATGAGGTACACGCCTACCTTAAAATTGAGTACTCGACTTGTTGCCTTTGTGACTGTCATTGTCACGAGTGCGATGTTTATTCTATTTCTTGGTGGGACACTGTCGTTTAAACAACTGGGTCAAGAGTATCTAGAGCACTCATTGAAAGGCATTGTTGAAGTTGTCGATAAAGAGATGGAAGACCCAGATGCGGCCTATTCTCTCCAGCGATGGATGCCAAAAATGCTTCAAGCCTCGAACATTGTCGAGATGGAGTTGCACTCGTCTTACGGTGTGATTTATCGATTCAAAGACACAACCTCTAAAATAGACGCTTCTCTGCTATATCAGACTCAATACACCTTGGATCGCAATGACGGCTATAGCATTCGTTTTAAAGCGGTCCCACCGTATATTGGTTATGGATACTCAATGCAAGCACTGTGGTCGATTACCTTAGCTGTTGCACTGATCGTCTTCTGTCTGCATCGTGGTCTTAAGTGGCTTAAGGATCAACTGCATGGCTCTGAACTGCTTGAAGAGCGTGGCCGAATGATATTAGCGGGTCGAGTGGAGGAGTATGCGCAAGGCGATGTCAAAGAGTGGCCTTATACTGCTAGTGAAGCACTCGATCGACTTATAGAAGAACTTCAAGATGCGCGTCAGGAGCGAAGTCGTTTTGATACCTTTATCCGCTCGCAGACCTTCTTGGATCAGTTAACGGGGGCGGCCAATCGAGTGCTATTCGATAGCAAATTGGAAGCGGCTTTGTCTGAACATGGATCCCATGGTGGCGTGTTGATCATTCGGGTAGATGACTGGGAAGTGATTCAAGTTGAGCAAAGTAAGCAGGTGGCGAACGACTTTCTCATTGAAGTGGGTGAAGGACTGAATAATGTGATACAGAGATATCCAGATGTGATCCTCTCTCGTTATTACAGTTCGGATTTTGCTATTTTTGCGCCTAATTTGTCGACTAAAGAAGTGTCAAATATGGCTGGCCATTGTTTAAAACAGTTAGCCAAACTTGATCCTCCTTCTCCTCTTGAAACCGATAATTGGGTGCATATTGGTGTCAGTATGTACCGTGAGGCAGAGAGCCAAGGGCGAATTATTGATGAAGCTGAAACAGCGTTAAAAAGTGCACAATTGCAAGGCATCAATACTTGGAGTCGTTTTCAAAAACACATTGAAGCAGACGAAGAACGAGGCAGTGTCCGTTGGCGAACTTTGTTTGATGTGGTGCTAAAGCCTGAGAACCTGTACATATTCTCCCAGCCTTGCTATCTCCTGAACCAGCAGCAAGATAAGAAAGTTGACCATTATGAGCTGTTTGCACGCATTAATGACCCAGATAAGGGAGTGATTAAGGCGTCGCGATTTAATTCAGCGATAGAATCAGTGGGCTACGAAGCTCGACTTGATACGGCGACAATCACGACAATTAGGCGCTACCTCGCTCAGTCAAACGATTCAGCAACTTACGCCATCAATTTGCATGTTGTTCCATTTGCCGACCGAGGTTACTTCAAGTGGTTCAGAGATGAACTCCTGCAATTGCCGTCGGAGCAAAGAGCGAGGCTAATATTTGAATTTGCTGAAGCTCGTTTGGTTAAGCATCTGGATTACATGCGTCCAGTGAGCAAGATGATTGCCGGTTTAGGGTGCCAAGTGGCAGTAGGGCAAGCTGGCCGTTCAATCGTCAGTACCCATTACCTTAAAGAGCTACCTGTCAGTTACTTGAAGCTCCATCGAAGTTTAATTAAAAAGATCGATCAACGGCATGAAAACCAGTTGTTTGTCCGCAGTCTAATGGGGGCGTGTGATGGACTTAAAACTCAGGTAATCGCCGTTGGTGTCGATAATAAGCAAGAACATAAAACGATTTTAGATTTGGGCGTGCACGGTATACAGGGTCGCTACTTATGTGCTGAGAAACAGATGCTGCCACTTGCAGCTAGCAGCATGAATGTCAGTCCATCTTCGAACAAAGTACAAGCTGGTCGGCGCAATCGCTGGAGAAGAACATAGAGCAGAATGAACATTCAATCACTGATTAGCAAATTTAAGCGCAGTAAAGAAACGGCAAAGCGTCTGAGCGTTGTTGTTCAGCCGAGTGCACTCTATTTTTCATCATTGCCTGGTGTAGAGTTAGCATTGTCGGTTCCTTATCAGGGCTCTACGTGGCATGAAACATTATTGGATGCTTTGCGAGATGCGAATGTGTCTGAGGTTGTGCTTGATGTCGTGCTCGACTCCAACCTGTACCAAACCTACCAGATAGAAAAGCCAAGTGTTCCAGAAAACGAACTTGCTGGGGCTTTGCCATTCTTACTCAAAGATCTTGTTAGCGAACGAGTGACCGATATTGTGGCAGACGCTGTGGCTCTGCCTAACAGCAATAAACTGCAAGTCTATGTATTTTCGCGCAGTGCAGTAGTCAACTTATATCACGGTCTCAAATCACTCAACATAGAGTTGTCGAGAATTATGGTTGAGGACGAAGTCTGGGGGCATGCGAGTGAGAATAAAAACTTCTTATTACTTCAACGCAGCAGGCAAAGTCAGTTCAGAGTCAGTGCATTTGTGGAGTCGCAATGTGCATTCCAACGTACAATACGAGGCATTGCCTCACCATTGACGGGCGTTGCAAGTAGCATCTTACAGCTAGATGGTATCGCACTAGAGTTGCAACGTTCGATTGATTACCTTTCGTCACAGTTACGCACTGTTTCTCTGCACCAAATGTACATCTGTTGTGATGATGAAGAGCAGCAGCAAATCGTTGACGCTTTAAACGACACGCTTAGTGTAAAAGTCTCGCAGCTGTCGGAGTTGGGACAGCAATCCGGAGAAATTCTGGTTGGAATTGTTCAAAATTTACAAAATGCACAGATCAACCTGTTCCCTGAAGAGTTCAAAACGAAGCAAGACTATTTCACCCTACGCAATATTGTGCTCATCTGGGGAGTGTTAAGTGCCTTTCTTTTGCTCAGCAGTGCCGCATTGGTGTACCAGAAAATTCAGTTAACTCAAGAACTGCAATTATACCGGTCACAAGTCGCAGAGTTTGAAAAACAAACCGCGGTGTTGAACCAACGCCTTAGTCAGCATAAACCGACCCCTGCCAAAGTTGCTGCGGTAGCAAGGTTAAAGCTAGAAATAGAAGCGAAACGAAACTCTCTCAAAGCGGTCAGCGAGTTTGATGAAACTCAGCAAGTTGGTTATTCCGGTGTGATGCGTTCTTTGGCGGCTTTAGGTCGCAACGATATCTCGTTGAGTGAGATCTCCATTGATGCCGTCACGCTTGATTTGGTTGGTTTAGCCAGAAATCCGCAAGCGATCCCTAATTGGGTCAATCAATTCAAATCTGAGTTAGACCTCGTAGGAAGGACGTTTGAAAAACTCAAAATAGGTCGCAATGAACAAGGCATTATCACGTTTGAACTAAAGACGACTCAGGAGCGCGAATAATGCAGCAGTATTGGCAACAGTGGCAAGACAAGTTTGCTCAGTTAAGTCAGCGGGAGAAATGGCTGGTCGCTCTATGTGGCGTCGTGGCGTTTGGACTAGGAATATATGTTGTATTGGTTGAGCCGATCTTAAAAAACAATCAAGCGGTGATGAAACAGATCACTGCCACTAAGCTCGATGCACAACGTTTAGAGGCCGACATATTATTAATGACGGCTAAACTTAAAAAGGATCCAGACCAAGAACTCAATCTGGAGTTCAAGCGTTTGATGTCTGAAAGCCAGAGTTTATCTGAGCAACTTGCAGAGATCGTTGAGAATCTGATTTCACCGAGCGAGATGGCGCTACTGCTAGAAGATGTCTTATCAGAGACAAAAGGTTTAAAGCTGGTCGCGCTCGAATCAATGCAAGCTGAGCCAATAGTAAGTAATGAACAATCAGAAATCCTGTCCAGTTACTACTTACATCCAGTCAGACTCGAAGTGACGGGGAACTATTTTGCCATCGTTGAGTATTTAGATACGCTAGAGAACTTACCGATGAAATACTACTGGCGAAGCTTTCGATACACGGTTGAAGCGTATCCTGAAGCCCGTTTAGTGCTTGAAGTGTATACCCTAGGTTCCAGACAGGAGTTTATTGGTGGATAGAAAGTGGCTGTTTGCAGTATTCATGCTTATTTCAACGACTGTTTGGTCAGCACAAGATCCGACGGCACCTCTGGGTTGGGAAGCTCAACGGCCTGCGGGTGAGAAACCGAAGCAAAAGGTGCGACCACCCCTACCGGAGCTTCAAGCTATCGTCTGTTCTGGTGAGCAAGATTGTTTAGCGACTCTTGCTGGTCAGGTAAGAGGGATGGGGGAGAAAATTAATGGCTACCGAATTAATCAAGTTCAGTCAGATGCTGTCATTTTGTCTCGCGGTGAACAGCAATGGAAATTAGAACTCTTTTCTATGGAAATTAAACAGTAAGGTCAGTGGAAACATATGCGTAAACTCGCTATCGCAATTACGATTACATCTATATTGGCTGGTTGCTCCATGGGACATCGCGATCCGATAGAAGCGAAAAGCACTCTCAATCAAGCGATCAATGAGCAAAATAGCCGCAGCCTTGAAACTCTGCCACCTTCTGTTGAGGCTGACTTGATGCCGGAACTTGCCAATGACGACATAACAGAAAGCAAGACCATAAAACGCTTTCGAATCAAGGCTAATGGCGTCGAAGCAAAAGCTTTTTTTACCAGCTTGGTTAAAGGAACGGAATTTAGCGCCGCTATCCACCCCAAGGTGACAGGTTCTATCACAGTTAATCTGAGTGATGTTTCTCTTGATGAGGTGCTATCGGTAGTTCAAGACATGTATGGCTACGAAGTGACTAAGTCAGGTAACGTAATTCAGGTTTATCCTGCGGGGTTACGAACGGTGACTATTCCGGTTGATTACTTACAGTTCAAGCGTTCTGGTCGTTCACTTACCTCGATTTCAACCGGTACGATTACGAATGCCGATAACAGTTCGTCGAACAACTCATCCAATTCTAATTCAAACTCGAACTCATCTAGCAGTAACTCGACTAACTCGACTCGAGGTGGGACGGAGATTGAAACGACTAACGAAAGTGATTTTTGGCCTCAATTAGAAAGTGCGGTTTCACAACTTATTGGTTCTGGTAATGGACAAGGTGTTGTGGTGAGCCCTCAGGCGAGTGTGATTACCGTCAGAGCTTATCCTGATGAGATTAGAGAAATTCGCAACTTCTTAATGGTCTCCCAGCAACGTATGCACCGACAAGTTATTTTGGAAGCAAAGATTTTGGAAGTGACCTTGAGTGATGGCTATCAACAAGGAATAAACTGGTCGAAAGCCTTTACATCAAACGGGACGAATTACACTTTAGGTCAGGGCTCTACGGTCAAAGACTCGAATGGTTTGCCTTTTCCTTTGCCCGGCTTAGATACGATAGGCACCTTGTTAGGCGGTCAGTCTAATTTGGTTATTTCGAGCGGTAGCTTTGAAGCCGTATTGAGCTTTATGGCAACGCAAGGTGATCTGAATGTTCTTTCAAGCCCTCGGGTGACGGCCTCCAACAACCAGAAAGCGGTTATCAAAGTAGGCACGGACAGTTATTTTGTCACTGATTTCTCAGCAAATACGGATTCGAACAGTTCGACATCGAATACCACAACAGACATAGAGCTAACTCCTTTCTTCTCCGGTATTTCGTTAGATGTCACTCCGCAGATTGATGACCAAGGTAATGTGTTATTGCACGTTCATCCTGCTGTTATTGATGTGACTCAAGAGCAGAAAGAAATTGATTACGGTTCGAGACGACTAACCTTGCCATTAGCAACAAGCTCGATTCGAGAATCGGATTCGGTGATTCGTGCTCAAGATGGCGATGTCGTAGTGATTGGTGGCTTAATGAAGTCGAACACGGTTGAGCAAGTGTCAAAAGTGCCATTTTTAGGTGATGTACCCGCATTAGGGCATCTGTTCCGCAATACGACTCAACTGACGCAAAAAACCGAATTGGTGATTCTTTTGAAGCCATCAGTCGTTGGTATCAACACTTGGCAAAAAGAGCTGGAACGTTCTAGGGATTTGCTGCAAGAGTGGTTCCCTGACGGGCAGTAGTATATATGTACCTCGAACACTTTGGTTTTGAGCACTTGCCGTTTCACCTCACTCCAGACACAGACTTGTTTTTGGGGTTAGAGCCTCATTATGAGGCGATTCAGACAGTCATGGCGGCACTGGCCATGGGGGAAGGGCTAATCAAAGTGACAGGGGAAGTGGGCACAGGTAAAACCATGATATGTCGAGTCATGGCAAAGCTGTTTGAACCCCATATCCAATTGGTATTTGTACCTAATCCCGCTTTGGATGGAGAGCAGTTGCGAAAGGCGGTCGCCAGTGAACTGGGTATCGATAATAGTGAGTCAGCATCGATTGTTGATGATATTCAGGGGCGTCTGATTGAGCTGACGGCGCAAGGCAAGCAGGTTGTTGTGTTGATTGATGAAGCACAAGCTCTTAGTGATGATGCTTTGGAAGTGCTGAGGTTGTTCGGCAATCTAGAAACTGAACGGTGTAAGCTGTTGCAAACAGTAATATTTGGTCAGCCTGAATTGGATGAACGTCTGTCACAGCATCATTTACGTCAGTTTCGCCAGCGGATTACTTTTAGTGCCCAGTTACGCGGACTGACTCTTGACGAGACCGTGGCTTACATTGACAACCGACTAAGCAAAGTTGGTGGTCAAACTTCTCTATTTTCTCTCAATCATAAGAAGGCTATCTGGCGAGCAAGCAAAGGTTATCCAAGATTGATTAATCAAATCTGCCATAAAGCACTGCTGTTGGCTTGCAGTCAACAGCTAGCAATTGTCACTAATCGACAACTATTTGCTGCCATTCATGACACTTATGACAGTTGTAAACCTAAATTTAAGAGCCCGCTATTGTGGGGGTGGAGTTAAATCATGAGTGCAATTAATAACGCGCTTGCCAAGTTAGCTAAAGAGTCACCATCGAAAGTGACACTTACCAAAGCTGATATCGCCCCAGTGAAACAACGTCCTGTTTTACCTTGGGTGGTAGGAAGTTTTGCGCTGAGTTTAGCGGTTGGTGGCTGGGCAATATCTCAGCATGCACCGATGAGCGATCGACTTGATACCATCGAATTTGCGAGCGAGCAAATTGAGGTTGCTTCACCCACTCAGAAAGTGACGCCCAATCACTCTGCCCTGTATCGGACGGATCGCCAAGATAAGCCGTCACAGCCAGCTATAGAAACACAAAAGGTGAGCAAAAAAACGCCACATCCACAGCAAGCTTCGACTGTTTTGCTAGCTCAAAATAAAATGACAAGCAACCAAGCATCTCAAGTTAAACAGGCTCAATTGGGCGAAGTGGTCATTGAGCAAGTCGATTTAACGCCACAGCAGTTGTCGGATAAAGCACAACAGCGTGCAAAAAAAGCACTGGATGGCAACAATCTATCAGAAGCACTCAATCATTATAGTGATGCATTGCGTTATACACCGGCCGATGCCTCAGTCAGAAAACGCTTATCTGCGCTTTACTATGGCAAAGGAGAAGTAAGAAAAGCCGCTGAAATTTTGCAAAAAGGTATCGCCCTCAACCCAGAGGATGTTGATTTACGCTTAGCTTTGGCAAGAATGCTGATGAAAGAGCAGCAGAACGGCGTGGCTTTAACGGTACTCAGTGCCCTACCAAAATCTGTCTCAGTGGAGTACTTAGCTTTACGTGCTGCTTTAGCGCAAAAAGAAAAGCAAGATGAGATGGCTCTGCAAAGTTACCAGCAGTTAGTTGCCATCGAGCCTGATAGTGCTCGCTGGTGGTTAGGACTGGCTATTCAACAAGAGCGAGCTTTTGATTTAGCATCGGCAAAAAGCGCCTACCATCAAGCGTTGACTAAGCTTGGACTCTCTAGCCAGTCGCAGCAATTTATCCGAGACCGACTAACTCTGATTAGCAGTTTAGAGGAATCCAGCAGTGAAAATTAAATTAAGAAAGCGCTTGGGTGATTTGCTAGTCGAAGAGGGCATTATCACTGAACAACAAGTTGAGCAGGCGCTAAATGCACAGCAATCAACGGGTCGAAAGTTAGGTGCGACATTAATCGAGTTAGGATTCTTAAGTGAGCATCAGATGCTGACATTTTTGTCTCAGCAACTTGATATTCCCTTGATCGATCTCAGTCGAGCCAATGTCGATATCGATGCGGTCCAACTTCTGCCTGAAGTGCACGCTCGCCGTTTACGGGCATTGGTCATTGGTCGTCAAATGGATACCTTGCGAGTCGCAATGAGCGATCCTGCCGACCTGTTTGCTCAGGAGGCGCTACTCGGTCAATTATCGCAATACGCGATCGAGTTTGTTATCGCACCAGAAAAACAACTGGTGGACGGGTTTGACCGCTACTATCGCCGAACTAAAGAAATTGCTTCGTTTGCAGAGCAGTTACAGGCGGAGCATCAGGTAACCGAAGCCTTCGATTTTAATATTGAAGGTGAAGACAGTGACGAAGTGACAGTGGTTAAGTTGATCAATTCACTGTTTGAAGATGCCATCCAAGTGGGAGCATCGGACATCCACATTGAACCAGATTCGAATGTTCTGCGTCTACGCCAGCGTATCGATGGTGTCTTGCATGAAACATTGCTCAATGAGGTCAACATTGCCTCGGCGTTAGTGCTGCGTCTAAAACTAATGGCTAACTTAGATATTTCTGAAAAGCGTTTGCCGCAGGATGGACGCTTTAATATCCGAGCCAAAGGGCAATCGGTGGACATTCGTATGTCTACTATGCCAGTGCAATACGGTGAGTCGGTGGTTATGCGTCTCCTCAATCAGTCTTCTGGCGTGAGAAAACTAGAAGAGTCAGGTTTGCCCGATGATCTACTCGTCAGGTTAAGGCGTCAATTGCGTCGACCTCACGGCATGATATTAGTGACTGGCCCAACTGGTTCGGGAAAAACAACGACTCTGTATGGTGCACTCAATGAACTCAATGAGCCAGGCAAAAAAATCATTACTGCTGAAGATCCCGTTGAATACAGATTACCGCGAGTCAATCAGGTTCAGGTTAATCCTAAGATAGACCTCGATTTCTCTACTGTGTTGAGAACATTTCTACGTCAAGACCCTGATATCATCTTGGTCGGTGAGATGCGTGATCAGGAAACGGTCGAAATTGGCCTTCGTGCAGCACTTACTGGGCATTTAGTGCTAAGTACATTGCATACCAATGATGCGGTCGATAGTGCGCTACGAATGATGGACATGGGGGCGCCAGGCTATCTTGTTGCGAGTGCTGTTCGTGCGGTCGTCGCTCAGCGATTGGTGCGAAAAGTATGCCCTGATTGTAAAACGGAAGATGAGCTTGATGCGGCAGACAAGCAATGGATCGCTCAACGCTTCCCTAATCAGGTTGAAAGTCATTTTGTTAAAGGCCGTGGTTGCCAAAACTGTAACCTAACGGGTTACAGAGGGCGTATTGGTGTATTTGAAATGCTTGAGCTTGAGCAAGATATGATGGATATGCTGCGCGCAAATGATGCCGTAGGCTTTTCACGCGTGGCGCGTAACGCACCCAACTACAAACCGTTGCTTGCTTCTGCCATGGAGTTAGCTTTGCAAGGCATTGTCAGTTTGAGTGAAGTGAAGACCTTGGGAGAAGGTGACTCTTCAGGTTCTGCACAGGCGATCTACATCTAGGAATCACTATGCCACATTTTCGATATCAAGGCAGACACTCAGATGGTTCAGCGACGTCTGGAACGATAGAAGCACCGACTCAGGATGCGGTTGCCGAACAGTTGTTGAATAAGGGAATCATTCCGACCCGTATTCAGGCTGGCGGTGGTCAGGCTGCGTTCAATATTGATGTCAAATCGTTACTCACTCCAACGATCCCTTTGGAAGTGCTGGTCATTTTCTGTCGTCAGCTATACAGCTTAACTAAAGCCGGAGTTCCCTTGCTGCGCTCGATGAAAGGGTTGAGTCAAAATAGCGCCAACAAGCAACTTCAGCAAGCGCTTGAAGCGGTCACTCAAGAGCTAACCAACGGTCACAGCTTGTCGAATTCAATGCAGATGTATCCTAAAGTGTTTAGCTCACTGTTTGTCTCTATGGTCCATGTCGGGGAGAACACAGGTCGTCTTGATCAGGCCTTGTTGCAACTGGCGAACTACTATGAGCAGGAAGTTGAAACACGTAAGCGTATTAAAACAGCGATGCGTTACCCGACGTTTGTGATCAGTTTTATTGTGGTCGCGATGTTTATTCTCAACGTTAAAGTGATCCCTCAGTTTACCAGTATGTTCGCTCGCTTCGGTGTCGATCTGCCACTGCCAACACGAATCCTCATTTCAACGTCAGAATTCTTTGTTAACTATTGGTTGGTTCTGGTCGCTATCATGATAGGTGCCTTATTTGCCCTGAAAGCTTGGATCGGGACTGCCAATGGTCGTGAGCAGTGGGATAAGTTTCGCTTGAGAATGCCTGTGGTCGGAGAGTTGATCAATCGAGCTCAACTGTCACGATTTTCAAGAACCTTTGCCTTGATGCTTAAGGCGGGGGTACCGCTTAATCAATCATTGGCTTTATCTGCGGAAGCGTTAGGAAATCGATTTCTAGAAAACCGACTTCTTGAGATGAAATCCTCCATTGAAGCGGGCAGCCCTATATCATCGACAGCAATTAATAGCGGCATCTTTACACCATTGGTTATTCAGATGATTTCTGTCGGCGAGGAGACGGGGCGAATAGACGAACTACTACTAGAAGTAGCTGACTTCTATGACAGAGAAGTGGACTATGACCTAAAAACACTAACAGCACGCATCGAGCCGATATTGTTGGTGATTGTCGCCAGTATGGTGTTAGTGCTTGCGCTGGGTATCTTCCTGCCGATGTGGGGCATGCTTGATGCTATTAAGGGTTAATGCGGCACTGTTCCTTCAGCGCTCAAGATTAATCACTTGGTTGCTGGTGGTGATGGTTCTGACTCTCAGCTTACTACTCGCGTGGCAGAATGTAGAAGTTAAGGCCAACGATTCTGCTTTTTTGCTGGCGACGCAAAGAGTGATTGAACGAGCGAGTTACTTTAAGCAGCAGTGGTTATTGGCAAAGAGAAATACGCCGTTAGAGGTTGATGGTAGGGTGTTGAACTACACTAATAGTGGGTGGATTGAACCGCTTGATAGTGACCGACAGAATAGCTGTATTTTTTGGTTTGAGGTTCTATACCCAGAGAAAGAAATCCTAGGTAAAGAGCCATGGAAGATAGTCGATGATTCAATAGGCACCAGCTACAGTTGTAGCTATTTTTATCAGCAAGGTAGAGTGTTCACTATCAATCTGATCGGTAACAAGTTTTCTGCTAAAGTTGGATTCTTAGCTGAGTCTCATAATTGAAGTTTGGCTTCTAGCAGAAGTAAGAAAATTCCGTATAATACGGTGTACTAAATAGTAGGTTATTAATTTATGGCTAACAAACAGTCTGGTTTTTCATTGGTTGAGTTGGTCGTGGTCATTGTCGTGGTAGGTTTACTTGCCGTGGCGGCGTTACCGCGCTTTTTAGACGTGACTGATGAAGCAAAAAAAGCCAGTGTTGAAGGTGTTGCTGGCGGATATGCGACGGGCGTGTTATCGGCTAGAGCTCAGTGGGAAGCAGAGGCGAGACCCTCGGTGACCATTGATGGTACAACACGTAATACAGTGAACTATGACGGTGTTGATTTTTGGCTTACAAGTTCTGACCAATCTGGTGGGGATTTTAGAGATGGCTATCCGTATGCCATCAACAACGGTGACAATAGTTTTCCTGCCGGACTGACCAATGATATTTGTATCGAACTCATGTCTAACCTACTTCAGAATCCGCCAAGAGTGGGCACAACTGCTCAAGCTGAGGCCGATTCAAATATTAAGTATTCAGCTCAGGCTGATGACGGGGCTTCAACTTGCACCTATATTCAGCAAGAGGGTAATAGCGAAAATCAGTTTGTTTATGAAATTGAAACGGGTCGTGTGACCGTAACTCTGCAGTAATGCGCTATAAAATAGAGAGATAGAACGATGAAAAGACAAGGCGGTTTCACCCTTATTGAACTTGTGGTAGTCATTGTTATTTTGGGTATTCTTGCCGTCACTGCGGCACCACGTTTTTTGAACTTACAAGGCGATGCACGACAAGCATCACTAGAAGGTCTGCGAGGAGCAATCGCGGGTTCTATGGGCATCTCATACGGTCGTGCCGCGATCAATGGTATTGAACGTAACCAATACTCGCCATGGGTTGATGATGCGAATCCTGGTACGGTGATTGGTGGAATAGCACATGATTTTGGCTATCCAACGGCGGTTAACAATGCGGCTGCCAACCTAGGCGGCATTGTGCAAACCTTGGACTTGTCAGCTGAGTTTGTTGTTTTAGATTCAGCTCAGGATGACGTAACAAATCAAGCTAATGACTGGATTGAACTTGGCTTAACAGGGTTTACTGAGCAATGTGTTCGTTATGTAGCAGCTACCAATGCTGATACTCCAGCGACGGTAGCTTTAGTAGGAGGTGCCGGATTCTGTGGAGTGGCAGCTAACTAATTAATTTGAAAGGCCAGCTCCGCTGGCCTTTCCTTTACACTCTCTTTCTTATCGGCCATTTGCTGCTTTTAGTATCACGCCAACTGATATACTCAAAATAACTGACACTTTCACGGTACTAGGCATGGTTAAGTCGAAGTTCGCTGGTTTTACATTAGTCGAGTTAATTGTCGTTATCCTGTTGATTGCGATTGTCTCCCTATATGCCGTTAGCCGCTACTCCGGTACCTCTGGCTTCTCTCCCTTTGTTGCTCAAGAGCAGGTAATTTCGGTTATTCGTCAGGTTCAGGTTAACCGCATGCAATCGAATATCGATATTGATGCTGTGGTTGGCAATAGCAACTTTTCCTTACGCTTATTGAACGACTGTATTGGCTCTCAAGCTGCCTGTGCAGCTCAAAATCAAAGTCGCAGTGATTGGGTGGTGATTGAAGACGTTACTTTTAGCTCTAATGTTGGCGATCTAGTCAATTTTGATCTGTTGGGGAGCCCGAGTGATGTTGTTGCTCCTGTCCTGATTGAAATGCGTTCTACAGATGGCACTTGTGCAGGGGTGGAAATAAATGCCATTGGTTACGTTTCGCCACGGGGGTGCTAATGAAGCGTAAACTTGGCTTTACCTTAATCGAGAGCATCATTGTGATTGTGGTGATGGGGCTGGCTATGGTGACTATCACCAGTTTTCTCGTGCCACAAATAACGCGTTCAGCAGCCCCTTACTACCAAACTAGAGCGGCGGCGTTGGGACAAAGTGTTATGTCCTCAATTTTGGCGCGTGGTTTCGATGAAAACAGCGATTTGAGCGGTGGCTTTGCTCGCTGTGATGAAGTCATTGTTGGCCAGCCGGTTGTCAGTTGTACCGCAGAGGACGACTTTGGTGCAGAGGAAGATGCGGGCGTTGATGCTGACGCCATTCGTCCACAGTTATATAACGATGTCGATGACTTTATTGGTTGTTGGCAGAAACAACCTGCCAACGGATGTCGTGATTTAGATTTGTTACTAGGAGATTCCAGCTACCGTAATTTCCGTTTGGATATTGAGGTGACTTATGCAGATGGAACCAGTTTAAAGAGAATTAATCTAGTGATTTCTGCCGCCGACCAGACTCCAGTGACCTTGGATGCTTATCGAGGTAACTATTGATGAAAGCCAAAGGTTTCACGTTAATTGAAATGGTGATCACCCTAATTGTTGGCGCGATTCTGGTGCTGGGTATTGCTGGCTTTGTTGAGCTGGGTGCGAGAGGCTATTCGGATACGGTCGAACGTCAGCGATTGCAAACTCAGGCGAAATTTATATTGGAGAAAATGTCGCGCGAGATTCGCCATGCGGTGCCTAATATGCTTAGTAGCAACAGCGTAATCGCACAGTCCACTAGTTGTATCTCTTTTTTTCCGATTCTGGACTCGGGTTATTATGCGGTTTCAGGGGACGATATTCAGTTTGTTATCGGTCAGCAAGGCGTCACTGCGGACGATCTGGGCCAACTGACTCTAGTCATTAATCCTACCGAAGCAAATCCGACGAACAATGTGTTTCCACTGAACAATGTCACTAGCAGCAACGATACCTTTTTAATTCCAGATGCCGCGTCTTCTTTAGTTGGCAATTCAGTGTCGAATCGTCATTACATCTATAATCCTAATGGTCGCGTCGATTACTGTTTGGCTGGTGGTCAACTGCGCAGAGCGGTGAATGGTAATAATGATTTACCCTTATCAGACACCGACGTAGATGGAACGCTCGATTACATTCCTGCAACCGTTCAGACCAATGGCATTGTTGATGTTGATATCACGTTTAACAATGCGCAGGGAGACGAAGCGAGTAACTTTCAGCAGCAGATACAGGTGCTAAATGTTCCGTAAAAAACAGCAAGGCAGTTTATATATAGTGATTATTTTTGTGCTTGTTGTGATGGGGTTTCTGGCAACAAGCCTTAGCCGTATTAGCTGGTCAAATAGTGATAGTCACTCGAAGGATGTGATAGGGATGCAGGCAGCGCTGTTAGCGCACTCTGGCAACGAGTGGGCGCTAAAAGAGATTTATGATATTGCAGGCGCAGATTCAGTGGCCAATCAATGTGCAGCGATAGATGGGACGGCGATAAATCTTCAAACCACGGTCAGTTGCCAGAGTGTTGAGGTAAGTTGTCAGGCAAGAGGTGGACAACTTGCGGATGGAACTCAAATGTATGTGGTGACCTCAGTAGCAAATTGTGGAACAGGGATAAATCAAATGCAGCGTAGCCAGCAGGTATGGGTTAGGGAGTGATGATGAGAGTAGTTCAACTGTTACTTGCAAGTATTATGCTGATGTTGTTTTCTGGTATCTCTTACGCTGCATGTAAATATCAGGGAAATAAAGACTTTACAGTATCTTCTACTGTGGTTGCTTCTAATGATAAACAGAGCTTTTTCCTTAAGCAAGGAAGCCATGGCTACACAATATGGTACACGCAGGACGAAGAGGCCTCCAACAGGTACATATTCAATGAGCAAGATCTTGTTACTGGTGAAACTTATCAGATAAGGATTGTTAGTGATTATGACAGTTCAGATAAGCAAAGCGAACTCACTTATTATCGTAATGACGGTAATGGCTGGCGGTTTATCGAAACCAAAAAAGAAACCCTTGAGAATGGTAGCCACACCCCGGTTCCTTCTGATGGTGTGAGTGATGTTGAGTGTGCTGAAGGAGTGAACCCTCCACCAGTAGAAATTGATATATGTGATTACGTACCGGAAGGCTTACAAAGTAATTTCTATTCGTCGACTCCCGCTCCGAGTGGTTCACTACTGGTTACTCCATTTGTTGGAACTCGGATCTACCCAACCAGTAATGATCCACAATTCTCTTTCTTATCGGTTACCCAGCTTAATGATTTATGTGAATATCCAAATGGATCAGTTGCGGTTTGTACGTATGATTCATCCAAAACATATAAGACCCTACCCGTCCCTACGGGGGACTATTCAGCAGGCAATAATGACCTTACCTGTGAAACTAACGATGAGTGTTCATTATCGAGTGGTTATTACAAAGATATTATTATTAAAGAAAACGCTAAGCTTGTTTTGAGCGGAGGCGAGTACTGGTTTAATGAGCTTAAGTTTGCAGAAGAAGATGCGCAGCTTGAAGTAATTGCTGAGAGCGTAGTTCATTACAAAAAAATCTATTTTGAAAAGCCGGGCGTTAAAATTAATCAGGGTGGAGATAGTTACAATCTGCTCCTAATTGGTCATGGTAAAGATTCAGCGGTAAAAATTCCGTCATTTGGTGAAAATGGCAATTATCAGCTGAACGCTTTTTTCTATATCGATCCAGATGCAACAATCGACTCTAGTGGTTTTATTATCAATGGTAGCAATAACGAGATTCGAGGGGGCATAACAGCGCATAGTATTGCTATCAGTGGAGCCAATAACAAAATTTATCCAATGAGCTGCAGTGAACCTGCAGTGGAGGTCTCACAAATCGTCATCAAACCCTACAACTATCATCTAACCTGCGAGATTGGGGATGACCAGATTGTTGAGGTCCATGTTTTGGATAGCGATGGCAATTATCTTTCAGGTTATCAACCGTCTTTAATTCAGGAAAATGGCAATAACCTGAGCATTAATTTTATTGCTGAAGCAAATGGTATTGCTCAATATCGAGTAACCACCTTACCAACCTCCACTGTCGGAGACTATGATCTGAAAGCGAGCCTCACGACAGAGGGGCAGACGTTTGAAGATACGGATCAGATCAAGTATGTGCCGTATAAATTTGAGGTCGCAGATCAGTATGTGATTGCGGGTCAGAACAATCAGGCGAGTGTCGATGTAAAAGCGTGTAGTAATAGTGGCCAGTTGATCACATTAGGTTATACCGGAAGCCCTACGGCGAGTTTTTCCTACCAAAGACCCTCTTCCGCCTCGGTTGATACGAATGATTTCACTTTTAGTGCCCAACTAACAGACTCGAATCGTAACGCTGATTTTACCTTTAAAGAGTCTGGTCATATTCGAGTGACGATGACCGATAACAGCTTTGTCTGTGATGATGGCCGTTGCCCCGTAGAAGGCGGTGCATTACAAGGCCAGTTTGATGTCTACTCGCGACCATGGAAAATCGCAATGTGTAATGTGGCTGAGGTGAATAATAGCTCAAACCTCAACCCAGCAACCACAACAGGCAGTCCCGGTTTTATGGCGTCTGGTGATGATTTTACTGTGAGCTATGTTCCCATTGTGCATGTTGACGCTAGAGGCAGTGCGTCTGAGCAATGCGACTACCCTCAGACAGGCAATTATGGCTTGGATAATGGTCCACTTAATGTGACTTATCGTGCCATCTACCCGACGGCATCGGCAGTCAGCGGTATAGTCACACCCAGTACAATTCCCGCTTTCGATAGTAGTAACCTAACGAGACAACTGACTCACAATTGGAATGAGGTTGGTACTGTCCAGTTTACGACAGGGGCAACTTACCTAACGATGGATCTTGATGCTGATCAGCTGGAAATCGGTCGTTTTTATCCTAAGTTCTTCAATGTCGTCAATACCCCTAGTTGGGATTACCCAGGCAACCAGTCTTTCGCCTATATGAATCAGCCGTTTAACGGTGTGTCCTTTGATGTCGAAGCGTTAAACGCTCAGGAACAGGCAGTGCAAAACTATGCTAGCTTTGATTCTGATTTAACGGCGGGCTTTGTTCTGTTCGAGCCAGATTTTACCGAGCGATTTAACTCGCCCACACCGAGCAAACAGTGGGCACTCACATCACAACGTAGTATTGGTACTTTCACATTGGACGATGCTGCACCTTCGACTGATTGCGAAAGTGAACTGTGCTGGGAAAAGGCGCCAGCGGCAGATGGCTACCAAGATGGTCCATTTAATGGTGCAACTGGCACTGCATCAAATATCTCGATAACTGACACCGGAGTATCAAATAGAGATCCTGTCGATTATCCAACACCAGCAGAAGGTGAAGATGATCCTCGCGTGCTGACACTGCAACCGGATATTCGTTTTGGACGAATAGAGCTGGATAGTGTTGGTGGAACGGTTAGCTCTGAACTGCCAATTCCACTGCGCGTGGAGTTCTGGGATGGCAGTCGCTTTATTACCAACACCGAAGATAGCTCCACAGAGGTGGATGGCAGTAACGATGCAGACGAGAATCGCAATATCTGGGTTGAGCCTAATCAAACCGCTTTTGAGGTTACCTTAGGTGATGGTGGTCAAATAGCCGGTGGCCAATCTCGAACCATAACTGCCACTCATGCCTCAGATGTTCGCCAGCAGACGCAGGTATGGTTAGAGCTGGACAATGCCAGCAATCAGCTACCTTGGTTGCGTTTTCGTTGGCAAGATGCCAATCGGGCAGAAATAAATGGTGAGGAGGATCCTTCTTCGGTAGTGACGTTCGGAATTTATCGAGGAAATGATCGGGTGATCTTCAGAGGTGAACCGGGCTTAACTGGGCAGTAATTTCTGTGTTTTTTTTGCCCATCGTTAGGAATCTGTTAGAAATTGCGTGTTTCAGCCCATGTTTACACTTCAATGCCTTGCTGTAGCGGCAAGGCATTGGTACATTTAGTGCAATTTTCTATCTTATAATTCTTTCAGGACGAGCGAAGAATATGTTCAAAAAACTTCGTGGCATATTTTCAAATGACCTATCTATCGATTTAGGTACTGCCAACACTCTTATCTACGTTAAAGGACAGGGCATCGTCCTAGACGAGCCTTCTGTCGTTGCAATTCGTCAAGACCGCAACCGTGCGGGCAAAAGTGTCGCTGCTGTCGGACACGCCGCAAAGCAGATGCTAGGCCGTACTCCAGGTAACATCTCTGCAATCCGTCCAATGAAAGATGGCGTTATCGCTGATTTCTACGTGACAGAAAAAATGCTTCAGCACTTTATTAAACAAGTGCATGACAATAGCGTACTAAAACCAAGCCCACGTGTACTTGTTTGTGTCCCTTGTGGCTCAACTCAAGTAGAGCGTCGTGCAATCCGTGAATCTGCGCTAGGTGCAGGTGCTCGAGAAGTTTATCTAATTGACGAACCTATGGCAGCAGCGATTGGTGCAGGTCTACGCGTTTCTGAGCCAACGGGTTCAATGGTGGTCGATATCGGTGGTGGTACGACGGAAGTTGCGGTTATCTCACTAAATGGCGTGGTTTACTCTTCGTCAGTGCGTATTGGTGGTGACCGTTTCGATGAAGCGATCATCAACTATGTGCGTCGTAACTACGGTAGCTTGATTGGTGAAGCAACCGCAGAGAAGATCAAACATGAAATCGGTTCTGCTTATCCAGGTGATGAGGTTGAAGAGATCGAAGTTCGTGGTCGTAACCTAGCAGAGGGTGTGCCGCGTAGCTTTAGCCTAAACTCCAATGAGATTCTTGAAGCACTTCAAGAGCCACTAACAGGTATTGTTTCTGCAGTAATGGTTGCACTTGAGCAATGTCCACCAGAGCTTGCTTCTGATATCTCAGAAAACGGTATGGTACTAACGGGCGGTGGTGCGTTACTTAAAGATCTTGATCGTCTTCTGACTGAAGAAACAGGTATCCCTGTTGTTATCGCAGAAGATCCACTAACGTGTGTTGCGCGTGGTGGTGGTAAAGCTCTTGAAATGATCGATATGCACGGCGGCGATCTGTTTAGCGAAGAATAATTGATTGATCTTGGCGTTACGCCAAGATTGGCAAGATAAGGATCTCATATTCTATGAAGCCTATTTTTGGCCGGGGACCTTCACTTCAGCTACGTCTGTTTTTTGCCGTCATTCTATCAGCCAGCCTAATGCTGGCTGATAGTCGTTTAGGCGCATTTGCCCACGTACGTTATCTGCTCAATAGTGTAGTAGCCCCAATCCAATATTTAGCGGATGTTCCTCGCGTAATGTTTGATGGCGCTTATGAGCGTTTTAACATCCGTCAAGATTATATGGAAAGCACTCGTACGCTTAAGCGCGAGGTGTTACGCCTTAAAAACGATCTACTGCTGCTTGATCAGTATCGTGAAGAAAACCAGCGATTACGAAAGCTACTGGGTTCATCATTTATTCGAGATGAACGCAAAGTGGTGACCGAAGTCATGGCGGTTGATACCTCGCCATATCGTCATCAAGTGGTGATAGATAAAGGTCAGATTGACGGTGTTTATGTCGGACAACCAGTCGCTAATGAAAAAGGCATCGTAGGTCAAGTCACCTTCGTGTCGGCTCACAACAGCCGAGTGTTGCTGTTGACTGATAGCCTTAGCGCCATTCCTGTGCAAGTGATTCGCAATGATATTCGAGTTATCGCCTCGGGCAATGGTAAGTCAGATCGTATCAATCTCGATCACATCCCAATCAGTTTAGATATTGAAGAGGGTGATCTATTAGTGACATCGGGTTTAGGTGGCATTTATCCAGAAGGCTTCCCTGTGGCACATGTTGCCGAGGTTGAGCGAGATACTGCTCGTGAATTTGCTGTGATTGAAGCGGAGCCTGTGGTCGACTTTGAACGCTTACGTTACTTGCTATTGATATGGCCGAATGATTCTCGTCAGGAGAAGATCCAACAAGTACTGCCTGAGAATTTGGAGGAGTAATACCAATGGCGAATAGTGTTCTAAAAGGTAAGCTTGTCATTGCTTGCTCTTTCTTAATCGCATTGACGCTCCAGACCATTCCTTGGCCTGGTATGCTTGACCTACTACGCCCATCTTGGTTGCTGTTAGTAGCTTGCTATTGGGTTTTGGCTCTGCCTCATAGAGTGAATGTCGGCAGTGCTCTGATTTTGGGTCTTCTATGGGACTTGTTGCTCGGCTCAACGCTAGGAATTCGCGGTATGATGATCTCTATCGTGGTCTATCTGGTGGCGTTGAACTTCCTTGTGATTCGCAACATGGCTCTTTGGCAGCAAGCCATTTTAATTGGCATTATGTCGATGGTCTTAGATGTACTGATCTTCTGTGGTGAGTATTTGATTCAGGATGTAACGTTTAATCCCGTTTCTCTTTGGAGTGGTTTGATTAACTGCATACTCTGGCCATGGATGTTCCTCTTAATGCGTCGCGTTAGACGCCATTGGCATATACGATAATAAATGAATACATCACTGATTTTGGCCTCAGGCTCGCCGAGACGCAAAGAGCTGCTTGCACAGTTAGGCTACTCATTTTCTGTTGTTGTTACCGACGTAGAAGAGTGTCTTAAGACAGGAGAAAGTGCACAGCAATACGTCGCGCGGCTGTCTAAAGATAAGGCTATGGCTGCGGCTAAGCTTGAACCAGAATCAGTGGTGATTGGCTCTGATACCATCGTTGTTTGTGACGATATGGTATTGGAAAAGCCGCATGACTTGGCGCATGCTAAACAAATGTTATTGATGCTTTCTGGACGAGCGCATCAGGTGATGACAGCGGTGACTGTCGCAACACAAGAGATTCAAGAAACTGTAGTGGTCTCTACAGACGTATGGTTTAAAACCCTGTCAGAACAAGAAATAGAACAATATTGGCAAACGGGTGAACCGTGCGATAAAGCTGGTAGTTATGGTATTCAAGGAATTGGTGGGCGATTTGTAACGCGTATAGAAGGAAGTTACTACGCGGTGGTGGGCCTGCCTCTTTATGAAACCGACCAGCTCTTGCAAAAATTTTTATAATTTATTTTGAGGTGCGCTCATGAGTGCAGAGTTGCTTATCAACGTGACCCCGAGTGAAACTCGAGTGGCCATGATTGAAGGGGGAACCCTACAAGAAATCCATGTTGAACGTGAAGCAAAACGCGGAATTGTCGGAAACATCTATAAAGGCAAAGTGAGCCGAGTCCTACCGGGCATGCAGGCTGCATTTGTTGATATCGGCTTAGAGAAAGCGGCCTTTCTTCATGCTTCGGATATCGTACCACATACTGAGTGCGTTGCTGAAAATGAGAAGCAGCAGTTTCAGGTTCGTGATATTTCTGAATTGGTACGCCAAGGTCAGGACATTGTCGTTCAAGTGGTAAAAGATCCTCTCGGGACAAAAGGTGCTCGCCTAACGACCGACATTACTCTGCCGTCGCGTTACCTAGTCTTTATGCCTGGGGCGAGCCATGTTGGAGTATCGCAGCGAATTGAGAGTGAAGAAGAACGCAATCGACTGAAAAAAGTGGTCGGTCACTACTGTGATGAAAACGGCGGTTTTATCATTCGTACGGCGGCTGAAGGTGCGGATGAAAAAGAGCTCTCCCAAGATGCAGCTTTCCTGAAGCGTCTATGGTCAAAAGTCATGGAACGTCGCAGTAAGTACAAAACACGTTCGACGCTCTATGGCGAACTTGGTCTTTCTCAACGTATCTTACGTGATTTTGTCGGCACTGAGCTTAACAAAATCTTGGTCGACTCCCGTATAGAATTCGAGAATCTCAAAGAGTTCACTTCGGAATATGTCCCTGAATTAACCGAAAAGCTAGAGCTGTACGAAGGCGACAAACCCATCTTTGATATGTATGACACCGAGAATGAAATTCAACGCTCTCTTGAGCGTAAAGTGGATTTAAAATCAGGTGGTTATCTGATCATTGATCAAACTGAAGCCATGACAACGGTGGATATCAACACGGGTGCGTTCGTTGGGCGACGCAATCTCGAAGAGACGATTTTCAACACCAATATCGAAGCGACTCAGGCGATTGCGCGTCAACTTAGATTACGTAATCTTGGCGGGATTATTATTATCGATTTCATCGATATGGCGTCAGATGAGCATCGCAACCGTGTTCTTACATCTTTGGAAGCCGCGCTAAACAAAGATCGTGTCAAAACCAATATCAATGGTTTTACTCAGCTTGGATTGGTTGAAATGACCCGTAAGCGTACTCGCGAAAGCATTGAGCACATCTTGTGTTCTTCGTGCCCTACGTGTGAAGGTCGTGGCAGCGTTAAAACTGTTGAGTCTGTATGTTATGAGATCCTACGTGAAATTACTCGCGTCAATCGTGCTTACGATGCGGATAAGTTTGTTGTCTACGCATCCCCAGCCGTTGCAGATACCTTACATGGTGATGAGTCTCACGCATTGGCAGAGCTTGAAGTCTTTATTGGTAAAGAAGTAAAAATTCAGGCAGAACCTTTGTACATTCAAGAACAATTCGATGTCGTAATGATGTAAAGGTTGTTTGTGAGCTCAACTACCACTCGCCTGCTTAGAATATTGCTTTGGTTCACTGTAACGGTATTAGTGTTTTTAGCGATTACCGTTACAGTGCTGCGTATAACCTTACCTCAACTCAACCATTTCCAACCGCAAATTCAGGCTTGGATCAATCAGGGCTCAGGACTTGATTTCGAAGTGTCTGATTTACATGGTTTTTGGCGAAACTCGCACCCTTCGATATCCCTGAAAGGGGTCAAGGCCAATACGCCTGAGAGCAGTGGTATTCATTTTTCAGCAGATACTGTTGAAGTTGAACTGGATCTATTCCAGTCACTGATTCAGAGAGAGCCAGTCGTTGCTGAGCTCAAAATCTATCAACTTAATCTTGATATCACATCGGTTGAGTGGGCGAATACTGAGCAATCGCCGGAATTGAAGCCTCAAGGCGAGCAGAAAGGGGTATTGGAGCAGCTAGACAAACTCCTTCTACGCCAGCTCGACAGTTTCTCTCTAACTCAATCGAAAATTGATTTTCTCGGTATTGATGGAACGCCTCGCACGCTAGCGATCGCTAAACTGAAATGGCAAAACAGTGGCCGTCAGCACTTAGCGGATGGCGAAATCAGTTTGGCTAATAGTGAACTCAATTCTGCGCAAGTTAGAGCCGATTTTGTTGATTTTGGCTCGCTGATTGATGTGAGTGGTGAGTTCTATGTATCTGCTCAAAACGTCTTAGTGACGCCTTGGTTAACAAAGTATCTTAAGACTGAAACGGGTATTGAAAAAGGCCAACTGAGTTTTAGTAGCTGGTTAACGTTGGAACGAAGCCAACCACTCAATGCCTATGTTGAACTGGAATCTTCTGAATTAAGTTGGAAGGAAGGGCAACGGCATGAGCTGTGGATTGAATCTGGAGTTCTTGAGTTAGAACCTAAGTCAGATGGTTGGCAAGTTAATGCTCACTCACTCAATCTGAGTACAGATGACAAGCAGTGGCCTGTGCTTGATGCAGCCTTTGACTGGCAACCTGATCAGTGGCGATTGAACGTATCTCAACTGGATATTTCGGCTATTACCCCATTAGTTAAACTCGCGCCGGACTCTAAAACCACCACAGAGTTACTTCAGAAGTTATCTTTGGGTGGTTTAATTGAAGATGTGCGAGTGTCTATGGGGGAATCAATAGATTCGCTGAAGTATTCGGCACAGCTATCTCAAGGCACCATGTCACAATGGGAGTTGCTGCCGGGTATTCACCATCTGTCGGCATCGATTTCTGGTACCCCAACTCAAGCTAAGGCGAGCGTTAACTTAATCGACGATGTTTTACCTTATGGTGAAGTGTTTCAAGCCCCGTTAAATATCAAGCAAGGACAGGTTGATATTGTATGGCAAAAAGACGACACGGGGTGGCGTCTATGGGCAGATAAAGTCACTGCGGCGACGCCTGATTTACAAGTTCTTGGCGCGTTTCGTCTTGATTTTCCAGATAACAAAAGCCCGTTTCTTTCCTTCTATGCTGAGGCCAATCTTTTCAATGCGGGTGAAACCTGGCGTTATTTGCCTACATTAGCATTGGGATATGAACTTACAGACTATCTCAGCACCGCCATCCAAGGTGGTAAAGTCAATGCGGCGAAGTTGCTATGGTATGGGGAGCTTGCTGACTTCCCGTATAAAAATAATGACGGTATGTTTCAGGCTTGGGTAGGACTCAAACAAGCAAAATTCAGTTTTGATACGGCGTGGCCACCAATTACCGATCTTCAGCTTGATCTGTTGTTTCAAAACGACGCAATGTACCTAGATTCACGAAGTGCAACCCTGATGGATGTGACGGCCAAACGCATTACTGGTCGTATTCCAGAATTAGCCGAAGGTGGGCATATAGAGATCGAAGCACAGGCTATCGCACAAGGGAATGCGGTCAGAGATTATATGACGGCATCTCCGCTAGTGGATTCAGTTGGCGCAGCGTTAACAGCGATTCAGGTTGATGGCAAAGTGGAATCCAGTTTCCAGCTTAATATCCCGTTTAGTGCCGATAAGGAAGCAAGAGCTTGGGGATACGCCGAGCTTGCCGAAAATTACGTCACCATTGAATCACCACCGATGACATTAGAAGCGGTTTCGGGAAGGGTAGAATTTGACAACGATGTTGTCAGTGCTGCTGGTTTATCCGCCGATATACTCACTCAGCCCGTTTCAATTGATTTTCGTGGGGAGAACATTGCTCAAGGGTATGGTGTAGCGATTAATGTGGTTGGTGACTGGGATGTAGAACCTCTGACTCCTTATCTTGGCAACCGCTGGCTTGATCCTCTGGAAGGTCATGCGCCTTGGCAGATGGATATCGACATTCAGCTTAATGACATTGGTTTCACTTATCAGATAGATACTGAAGCCGATCTAAAATCGATTACCAGTCATTTTCCCGCGCCTTTAGCGAAAGCAAGCGGAATGGCAGGCAAAGGACGACTACAAGCGTCGGGTAACCAAGAAAGCATTACGGCTCGTGTACAATTGCCAAACTTTAAATATCAAGCCGAAATTGATATTCGACCAGACACGCCTGTGTTGACCGATACGAATCTTGTTTTAGGCAAAGGTAGCTTCAAAATTAGTCCGGTTGCTGGACATCAGGCTCAGATCAGGCTTAACAAGCTAGATCTCGACCAATGGATTGATCGACTGGCGAGTGAGCAAGGGCCTTCAGAAGCCGTGTTGGCACAGATGAATACGCCCCAAATTCCCCTACCCGCTAGAATTGATATTGATGCCAAGGAGCTGACTTTAGCGGGTATTGAGTGGAACGATGTCGATTTCTCGGCGAAGAGAAAAGGGCTTGGTTGGTACATGAGTTTAGATAGTCAGGAGGCAAAAGGTGAAGCATCTTATCTTGAGCCGTATGACTTATCGGTTTCACTCCAGCGTCTGCATGTTTACGTTCCTAAATTGGATTCTGCCGAGTACAAAGATAAAACCATGTTTGACAGTGACGCTCAGCAAGCGCCGTTGATCAGCCATTTTGATCGAACCTTCCACCAGCAAGTACCGAATATCACTCTCGCCATCAATGATTTTTGGCTCCAAGGGTATAAAGTCGGTAAGACTCACCTCGATTTGCAGCGACAGGGCGAGAAGTTGGAGTGGAAGAAGCTGACTTTCGAAAGCGGCAGCAATAAGGTCGACATGAAAGGATGGTGGCAGTTGAACGATACCCTAAGCCATACTCGTTTCGATGTGTCGATGTCTGGTGAAAACAACAGTGATGTTATGGAGCGATTTGGTATCTCTTCAGGCATCCAAAAGGCACCGTTTGAGCTCAATGCTAAGGTCGAGTGGGATGGTTCTCCTTGGTCAGGTAAAATTGATACCCTCAAAGGTGAAGTTAACACCAAACTGGGTAAAGGCACGATTTCCGATGTCAGTGGTGCCGCGCGTTTATTGGGCTTGTTCAGTCTTGATTCGATCATTCGTAAAATGCAGCTCGACTTTAGTGATGTTTTTGACAAAGGTATGGCATTTAACTCCATCACGGGCAGTGGTTCTATCCGTAACGGTGTGTTCTTAACAAACGATATCAAGATGGATGCGGTAGCGGGTGAGATGACGATTAAAGGCCTCGCTAACCTCAATACTAGAACCGTGGATGCTGAGGTGAATTTCACTCCTGACATTACCTCCGGTATTCCGGTGTTAACTGCCTTCGCGGTCACACCGCAAACAGCACTTTATGTCTTGGCGATTACGACAGTTATCTCTCCTGTGGTCGAAGTATTTACTCAGGTTAACTATGAGGTAAAAGGCCCGTTAGACGCCCCTATAGTTAAAGAATTGTCACGTAGTAAAGGGGAATTTAAACTCCCTGAAACGCTAAGAGAAGCGATCAAGTAAGGATTTTTGCTCATGGAACGAGTCGGACTCATTCAAATGACATCAGGGCCTAACCCACAGCAGAATATGGCCTATATTCAACAACAGGTGGGTGAGTTGGCGCGTGCAGGGGCTAAATTGATAGTCACTCCGGAAAACGCTCTGGTGTTTGGTAGCCGTAGTGACTACCACCAACATGCGGAGCCATTAGGGGAAGGAACTATCCAGCACTTCCTTGCTCAGTTAGCGCGTGACAATAACGTTTGGCTGTTGATTGGAAGCATGCCAATCAAGCGTGATGTGGGGGTTACAACAACCTCATTACTGTTTGATCCAAACGGAATACGAGTTGCTGATTATGACAAACTACACATGTTTGATGTAGATGTCGCCGATGGACACAAGCGTTACCGCGAGTCAGAAACCTTCACGCCGGGAGAACGAATTGTCTCCTATCAAGCACCGTTTGCCCACCTAGGGTTGACTATCTGCTATGATGTTCGTTTTCCAACCTTATACAGCGAACTGGCTAGATCTGGAGCTAACCTTATTTTTGTTCCTGCGGCTTTTACTGCAGTAACAGGGAAAGCACACTGGGAAATATTGCTACGAGCACGTGCTATTGAAACCCAATCTTGGCTAGTCGCAGTAAATCAAGTCGGAACACACCCGTGTGGACGTGAAACTTGGGGCCACTCGATGGTTATTTCACCTTGGGGAGAGGTTATGAGTAGCCTTTCTGATCAAGCCGATAATTTATTGGTCGATATCGACCTAACTCAAGTAGAAGAATTAAGAGCAGCGATGCCAGTAGCTCAGCATGCTCGATTCAGCAATCAGTTACAACATTAAGAGCAAAGTATGACCATAAATCACGTAGAAGACGCGTTGTTAAAGACCGCCGGGCTCAGCGAACAAGATATTGCTGATACATTGTCGAGCATAGCAACTCGCCAAATTGATTATGCCGATATCTATTTTCAATCGAGTTGGCATGAATCGCTTGTTCTTGAAGATAGCATTATTAAAGATGGCTCGTTCAATATTGACCGTGGTGTCGGCGTTCGTGCAGTAACTGGAGAAAAGACAGGTTTTGCGTACTCTGACCAAATTCACTTGGAAGGTCTTAAGCAGAGTGCAATCGCTGCTCGCGGAATTGCTCAGCAAGGACAGAGCGGCCGTGTACAAGCATTTACGTGCAGTGATAATCAAGATTATTATGCGGCTGTAAACCCACTGGAAAGTTGGGAAAAAGAGCAGAAAACGCAGTTGTTGAAAGAGCTGGATGCTTATATTCGAACTAAGGAACCGTTAATCAAAGAGGTTTCTGTGAGCCTCAGCGGTGTTCATGAGCAGATGCTGGTGGCGGCAACCGATGGCACTTATGCAGGGGATATTCGTCCGCTTGTACGTTTATCTATTAGCGTTCTGGCCCAAAAAGGTGACCGTCGCGAGCGTGGTAGCTCTGGCGGTGGTGGTCGTTTTGGCTACGACTTCTTCCTCACTGAAACTGACGGTGCAAAAGTCGCTTATCAGTATGCTGATGAAGCGATTCGCATGGCTCTCGTTAATCTAGAAGCCGATGCAGCTCCAGCAGGAACAATGCCAGTTGTGCTCGGCTCTGGTTGGCCGGGTGTGTTGCTCCATGAAGCGGTAGGGCATGGTTTAGAAGGTGACTTCAACCGTAAAGAATCTTCGGTCTTTAGTGGCAAGATTGGTGAAAAGGTGACATCAAACCTTTGTACGATCGTTGATGATGGCACATTAAAAGACTTACGTGGCTCTTTGAATGTTGATGATGAAGGCGTGAATGGTCAATACAACACACTGATTGAAAATGGCGTACTAAAAGGCTATATGCAGGACAAGCTTAACGCGCGTCTGATGGGGGTGAATCCTACCGGTAATGGCCGTCGTGAATCGTACGCTCACCTACCAATGCCGCGTATGACCAACACTTACATGCTGCCGGGTCAGCATACTCCGGAAGAGATTATCTCAACGGTTAAGAAAGGTCTTTACGCACCGAACTTTGGCGGTGGTCAGGTCGATATCACGTCTGGTAAGTTTGTTTTCTCTGCTTCAGAAGCCTACTTGATTGAAGACGGTAAGATTACTCGTCCAGTAAAAGGCGCGACACTTATCGGCTCAGGTATCGAAGCGATGCAACAAGTCTCTATGGTCGGTAATGACCTAAGTATCGACCGAGGTGTAGGTATCTGTGGTAAAGCTGGTCAAAGCGTACCTGTCGGTGTTGGCCAGCCAACATTGAAATTGGATTCAATTACAGTGGGTGGTACGGAGTAGAAATCGAGTACGCATTGCTTCGAGTACCTAGAGCGGACTTCGTCCTTCTAGAGGTAGCGGTGGTAAGTGAGACAAAAATTGAAGGCAGTGATATTTTTTTAGGAGTTAATTGCCTGAATGTAAAAGTAAAGGGTTGACACTTTGTGTCAACCCTTTAAATTTTCGGAACTCGGAACTCGGAACTCGGAACTCGGAACTCGGAACTCGGAACTCGGAACTCGGAACTCGGAACTCGGAACTCGGAACTAGATCCCGTCACGCTCGATAGGGCAACTCATACAACGCGCACCACCACGTCCGCGACCAAGCTCGTTGCCCGGAATAGTCAGAACTTCGATGCCTGCTTTGTCGTACTTCTCATTGGTGTAAACATTGCGTTCGTAGCCGATCACAACCCCTGGTTTGACCGTCAGTACGTTGTTGGCATCATTCCACTGCTCACGCTCCGCTTCGTAACTGTCACCACCAGTAGTGATGATTTTCAGGTAATCGAGCCCAAGAGCTTGTTCAATAGCGTGGATAAAGCTTGGCACTTTTTCGACCTTCATATCACCGTGATCTTTTGGTGTCAGGCGCCAAGTATTGAGATCCTTACGCATGATCTCTGGGTAGACTGAGAAGGTATCGATATCCATATGCGTCATGACTGTATCAAGGTGCATACAAGAGCGGTGCTTAGGCAGTTCAATCGCGATCACTTCTTTTGCCTGACCATGCTTAAACAGGTTCGCTGCGAGGTTTTCAACGCCCTGTGCAGTCGTTCGCTCAGACATACCAATCAGAACCGCACCTTTACCAATAACCAGAACGTCACCACCTTCAATGTTCGCGTTGTCGTAGTGAAGATCTTCATCGCCAAAGTATTTAATGAAGTCCTGACCTGCGAACACAGGGTGCCAGCGATAAATCGCGCGCAAATGGTTAGTTTCACGTTGGCGTGCTGGTTTCATCATTGGGTTAAGAGAAACGCCACCGTAAACCCAGCATGAGGTATCACGAGTAAATAGGTGGTTTGGCAGAGGTTCGATCACAAAGTCCAGCGGACGATGCATACGCGGCAGCATAGAGGCTGACTGGATAGGAAGCTCTGAATAAGCTAAGCCACCTAGCAGTACTGTTGCTAAGTGATCGTTGTCCATATCTGAAAGATAGTTGCGTAAGTCCTTGGCAAAAGTCGGACCGTAACGGAAATCAGAAATTTGAGTGTTAAGTAACCAGATCTTAGCTTCTTCTACAGCTAGGGTTTCTACAAGTAAGTCGTGTAGTAGTAGAACTTCTACTCCCTGAGAGGTTAGCGTTTGGGCAAATTTATCATGCTCTTCCCCTGCTGCTTCTACAGCGAGAACGTCATCAAATAGTAGTTCATGACAGTTTGATGGGGTGAGGTGTGTGAGTGCTCGTTCCGGACGGTTTAACAGTACTCGTCTTAATTGACCAACTTCTGAGCCTACGTACAACTTACTCATTTTGTATCCTTACATTTAATTTCAGAGCGTATTTATGACAAGTTTGTTATAAACATGCAAGTTATGAAATTGGTCTAAAATGCCTGGTAAAACTTATTTGTTAGGTTTTTATATTGTGTTTGCATTTAATTTTGGCGTTTTAATTTGTTGTTAGGGTTGGAGTAGGAGGCAGAAAGAGTGCGTTGCTATGCGTTATCCTCAGTTGGTATAAATGCGGATTATTTGACCTGCAAAGCATAGCTATTCACATTTCCGTAAATGGGATCTGATTGGCTATGTTTTTATGCAAACTGGATAGGAGTGTGGATATGCAGCAAGGGGTCATAAAAACGCATAAAGGACTTAATGCTGAGTTTAGTCGTCGACAGATAGATAATTCTGAATCAACTAAGTGATAAAAAATTGTTAATTTGCAATCTTGTGAGGTCGATCTTACTTGAACCCGATGTGCTGACAGCAGAAAGATCTGGATCCTGCCATATTCCGGGTAGTAATTTTTTCGGATCCATGCGATATTTCGTCGCTGTTAATTACGATCAACTTTGTCACTATCTGGAGCACGAAATATGTCTCACGAAGATGAATATCTATCTGTCGAAGAATTAATTGAGATTCAAAAGGAAGAGACTCGCGGAATCATCCAAGCCCTGCTAGAAGATGGCAGTGATCCAGATGCTCTGTATGAAATTGAGCACCACCTATTTGCTGAAGACTTCAACACCCTAGAAAAAGCTGTTGTTGAAGCGTTCAAAATGGGTTTTGAAGTGCTTGAAGCAGAAGAAACAGAAGACGAAGATGGCAACAAGCTACTATGCTGCGATGCGACAATGGAATCAGCGTTAAATGCTGAAGCTATAGACGCGCAAGTTGAAAAACTGGTTCATCTCGCTGAGAAGTACGACATCATCTACGATGGTTGGGGGACTTACTATGAAGGTGAAGACGCACTTTACCCTGATGAAGATGACGACGACGAAGAGTAATCTCTGACATCGCACCGAATTTAAATACCAGCCACTAGGCTGGTATTTTTGTTTTGTCTCAAAGGCTGAGTATCTTTTGCCTGTTGATTCGCATTATAATCAGGCAACTTTGATCTAGGACAATATTTGCACCGATGAAACTCTCCCTTGCAGGCCTTTGGCAAGTTTCCCCACTGACTGATTTATCTATTCCACAAGATGACATCACGTTTCCAGCCCCTTTAAGTCAGGTTTTACCTAACACCTTATCGGAAGAAGACATTGCGGAGCAGGAATGGCACTTGATGCACGATATTGAAGTTGATGAAACAATGCTGAACTTCCCATCGGTAGACTTGATCATAGCAGGTGTTGATTATCACGCTGAAGTGCGCCTCAATGGTGTTGCAGTCTTCGATTGTGATAAATCTCAGCCAGTCTACAAAAAAGATATTCGTCCTTATCTGCAAATGGGTCGTAACCGTTTTGAAATTCTGTTTCTTCAAGACGAAGACGATTGGTTACTCGATGAAGAAGGCAGCAATGATCTTTGCCATTTAGGGGTCATTGACACACACAAATTTGATGAACGCATTGGCATCTGGAAGGAACCGTATTTGCAGTTCATTCGCAATGTCCGTTTGGAACATGTGACCACTGAACAGATTTGGCATCACGGAGGAGGTTGTGAGTTTTTGGTTGATCTGCACTACAAAACCTATTTGCCTGGCTTAGTATCCGCATCGGTGAAGTTTAACGGCATGACGTATAACCTGCCCATTGACGTGCGTGATAACCATGCGAGCGCACTGTTTCAAATTGAAGCCCCTATTTATGCCGATAGCGTTGCTCCAAAACTTGAGGATCTTTATTTGCTCGAGGTGACGCTAGACGGCCAAACCCAACGCTTTCACGTTGGGCTGAGTAAAGAGATGTGTGTATCCCACTATCCGCTTTAGGCGTGACTGCAATGCCAGTTAAGGGTAGCTTCCTGTTTGCGCTGCCACACCTTCTCATGGAAGTAGTAAGCGAAGGTATTAATGGTTGGCTCTATTGAGGCCATGATACCTCCAACAAATGCATCCCCAGTCATTACATACACCACACCAAATGCGGCACTAAAATGCACAACTGCAAAACTGGTTGTCTTGATTTTTGCTGAGCGCGCAAAAGATTTCAGTAACTGGCTTTTTGTCCAGATCTGCTCGTGAAAATAGAAAGCGACAGTGTTTACTGAAGGCTCGATCATCGCGATCAGGCTACCGATGATCAGATCACCTGTCAGCAGGTATGCCACTGTAAATGCAATCGTAAAGTGAAGAGATGCGAATGTTAGTGTCTTTTTCATCTTGATAGCTCGATGTTGTTGTCGATGGAGCTATTATTGATAACTATTCTCATTAATTAAATTGACTTGTTCCGATATATTTAATAGGAAAAACCTATTAAAAAAGGGTGCCAATACGGCACCCTTTTGAAACACATAGCCAAGGTTGTTAGCCTTGTGGTTTTACTACCAATACATTGATCGGGGAGTTTTGAACCACTTTACTTGCGACAGAGCCAAGTACGACTTTGTCGATCTTCGAGCGTTTGTGGCTTGGCATGACGATAAGATCGGCACCAAGTTTCTCTGCGAAATCAAGAATGGTTGAGTAAGGCTTACCTTCCGCAACATGGACTTTGTAGACGATATCTTCAGAGATGTGCTCTACCGCGAACTTTTTGAGCTGATTTTCAACGTCGGCTTTCATTTTTAGTGCAGCATCTTTAGGGAAGTAGCTAGCCACCATTGACATGTGAATACCAGGCAATACATTCAAAAGGTGAACCACCGCATTTGAGTGTTTTGCGTGCCAAATAGCAAGCTCGACAGCTTTATCGGAAAAGCCTTTGTCGTTCAGATCGACAGGAACAAGAATTTGCTTATACATTATTGATTCTCTTCATTGTTACGCGCTCAGCTGTTCCTTTCGAGCTCGTCGTTTTTGGTTTAATGCAAGACCAATTAAGAGGATCAGTGCAGGTACGAACACCCACTCTTTCATTGGTCGATCAGCGGCCACGACAACCGAAGTTATCTCCCAGTCGAAATCGATCCCAGCCGCTTCAGCAGGGCTACCAAACTCAACCATATCAACAACCATGCGGCTGTCGGTGTTGTTGAGCATCAAGCCCATCGAACTGATTCTCTCATCGGCGGTGGTGGCATTATCTTCAAATGGAAGACGTACCGTTTTCGAAATGAAATCACCCTCAAGGTTTTCACCCGATACGATCAGTTCAATACTTTCGCCAACATTCAACTGCTCGGTAATTTGAGAAATTTCAGTACCTGGGTAAAGTTCTTTAGCTGGGTAAATCTGATCCCACCAATAACCCGGACGGAAGAAAGTAAAGGTTAGGAAAAGCAGCAGCACAGTCTCCCACCATTTGTTCTTGGTAAACCACCAGCCTTGTGTTGCCGCTGAGAATATCAGCATTGCTATCACAGACGATATGATCGTAAGCAATAAATGCCACCAACTATCAATTCCCATCAATAATAGCTGGGTATTGAAGATGAACATAAATGGTAAGATTGCTGTACGAATATCGTAGGTGAAACCTTGGATACCGGTTCGAATCGGGTCTGACTTTGCTATTGCAGCAGCAGCGAAAGCCGCTAAGCCCACTGGTGGAGTATCATCTGCCAGAATACCGAAGTAGAACACAAATAGATGGACAGCAATCAGTGGAATGATGAAGCCACTTTGAGCGCCTAACGTCACGATCACGGGAGCCATCAGAGTTGAAACAACAATGTAGTTTGCTGTTGTTGGTAGACCCATACCTAAGATCAAGCTGATCACTGCGGTGAACACCAGCATCATGATGATATTGCCGCCAGAGATAAACTCGACAAAGTCAGTCATTACCAGACCGATCCCCGTCAGTGTTACGACGCCAACAACGGTACCCGCTGCCGCTGTCGCGACACCGATACCGATCATGTTACGTGCACCTGAGACCAGACTTTCGGCAAGATCAATAAAACCGACTTTAGTCTGCTCAGCCACGTCGCCCTCTTTCGATAATACGGCGATTAGCGGACGTTGAGTGATCAAGATAAAGATCATAAATACCGTCGCCCAAAACGCCGATAGACCCGGAGAGAAACGCTCAACGGTTAAACACCAAACTAATACAACGATAGGAAGTAGGTAGTGCAAACCTGATTTGATGGTAGGCCCTGGATCTGGAACTTCCGTTAGTTCAGCATCAATCTCGATCGCCCCTTCTTTCGCATAACTTGCAGATATCTTCACTAAAGCCACATAAGCAATCAGAAGTGCAACAGTGACAATTGGTGTTGCGGCATCACCAAATACATCTTTAGTCCAGCCAACACCGTAATAGACAGCCCCACTGATCACACAAAGACCTAAGATGGTGCCAGTAAAAGAAAGTAGGCTATTAATAAATTTAGTCGTATGACGACGAGGCAGACCAGTCATGCCCGCTTTACAAGCTTCAAGGTGAACAATGTAAATTAGAGCAATGTATGAGATCAGAGCAGGAAGAATGGCTGCTTTAATCACTTCAACATACGAAATGCCCACATACTCAACCATTAGAAACGCAGCCGCACCCATGATCGGTGGTGTCAGCTGACCGTTGGTTGAAGCCGCTACTTCAACAGCGCCTGCTTTAGTGCCTGGGAAGCCCACGCGCTTCATCAAAGGAATAGTGAAAGTACCAGTTGTTACTACGTTGGCAATGGATGAACCAGATACCAGACCAGACAGACCTGAAGCGACGACTGCTGCTTTAGCCGGACCGCCTTTCATATGACCAAGCAGAGAGAAGGCCACTTTAATAAAGTATGCACCGGCACCTGCACGTTCTAGCATCGCGCCAAACAGTACAAACAGGAATACGAATGAGGTTGAAACACCCAGTGCGACACCGAATACACCTTCCGTCGTTAACCATAGGTGTGACATTGCTTTGTTAAGGCTAGCACCTTTGTGAGCAATAACGTCCGGCATGTGAGGGCCGCCAAAGGTGTAGAGCAGGAATACGGCTGCTACTACCATCAGTGGTGGACCAAGCGCGCGACGGGTTGCTTCTAGCAGTAGCAGCATACCAGACACTGCGATGACAATATCAAATGTCGTTGGCGCACCTGAGCGGTTAGCGAGCTCAGTATAGAAAATATAGATGTAGGCAGCTGAGAAACTACCAGCCAACGCGAGTAACCAGTCGACGACAGGAATGCGGTCACGCGGCGAATTCTTCATTGCTGGGTAGGCTGTAAACGCAAGGAAAACAGCGAACATCAAATGGATAGATCGTGCTTCAGTATCGTTGAGTACGCCAAAATCGAAAATGAACGGCAGAGGGGATGCGTACCAAAGTTGGAACAGTGACCAACATAGCGGCACAAACCATAGGATGCGACCTGACAGTCCAGCAGGAGCACGCGCACCAGTATCGGATTGAGCTACCATTTCTTGCACATCTTGAGACGGAGTTGTTGTCTTCGACATGTACTTAATCCTTATTATAAATGGTCCGTATATTTATGATTATGAGAACCTTTATTTAGCATCTTTCATTGTAGTGAAAAGATGAAATATTGCTCAGTAGTTTGGTTTCTTAGGTATAAAACGGGGCAGAGTTTCAAGATGGTGAAACTCAAAGATAGAGTCTAGTGCTGAGACTAGTTCGAGTATTAACCAAGGAGGCATGGGCCCCCTTGGCCATCAAAGAGTGCTTACTTAAGTAGGCCGATCTCTTTGTAGTACTTCTCTGCACCTGGGTGTAGAGGGATAGAAAGACCAGCTTGAACCATGTCTTCTTTCTTCAGGTTAGCAAACGCAGGGTGTAGACGTTTGAACGTGTCGAAGTTTTCGAATACAGATTTTGCAACGTTGTAAGCCACTTCATCTGAAACTGCTGTTGAAGTAACCATAGTTGCTGCAACACCAAAGCTGTTTACGTCTTTGTCTGTACCACGGTACATGCCAGCAGGAACTGTGCTGTATGCATAGTAAGGGTTGTTTGCAACGATTTCATCGATCTTCGCACCAGTTGCTGAAATGAGTTTCGCATCACATGAAGTTGTTGCTTCTTTGATAGATCCATTTGGGTGACCAACTACGTATACGAACGCGTCGATCTTGTTGTCACAAAGAGCTTGGGAACGCTCAGAACCTTTAAGTTCAGAAGCCAGTTTGAAGTCTTCGTTAGTCCAATCCATTGCTTCCATAACCACGCCCATAGTTGCGCGGTCACCAGAGCCTGGGTTACCAATGTTTACACGCTTACCTTTAAGGTCAGTAACATTTTCAATACCAGCATCGCTACGAGCGATGATGTTGAATGGTTCTGTGTGTAGAGAGAATACAGCACGTAGCTCTTTGTACGGGCCTTGCTCAGCAAACTTACTTGTACCGTTGTAGCCATGGTACTGCCAGTCAGACTGAACGATACCGAAGTCTAGTTCACCAGCACGCATAGTGTTTACGTTGTAAATAGAACCACCAGTTGATTCTACAGAACAACGGATGTTGTGTTCTTTACGGCCTTTGTTGACTAGCTTACAGATAGCACCACCAGTTGGGTAGTAAACACCCGTTACAGAGCCAGTACCAATAGTGATGAACTCTTGAGCGTTAACTGCGCCAGCGCCCATAACAGCAGCTGCAATCGCACCAACTTTAATAAGTTTGTTCAATGCCATGAATTTCCCTTCCTTTATTCATTATTAACCCTAAGCAATTGTAGTTGCTGTGGGAGTTTCCTATAAACGGAAACGGCACCTTTTCCAATCCGTATGTTGAAAAAGCGGCTGAATAATATCAAAAAATTGGCACATAATTACACGATTGTTAAAGAATATAGACAATATGTCTAGTTGTTCTAACAGTGTTTAGTGAATATTTCGAGATTAAAATCTTTTAAAATCATCGAGTTATACTCCGGCCTAAACCAAAGTATGATTTATTTAAGATGTGATCTAAATCACGCCGCTAAATTGGCGGCGCGATTTATATTTTGCTGTTTTATATGAAACTAGCCTGTGTATTCAAACAGATCGCACACAGAGGCAAAGAGTTGCTCTGTACTAATTGATAACGTTGGCGTAATGAAGATGGTATCGTCCCCAGCGACAACACCTAAAATGCCTTCTGATTTGCCCAGTGAATCGAGTAAGCGAGCAATTAACTGAGCGGCCCCCGGGCCTGTGTGAATCACAACGAGTGCATTGTTGTGGTCGATATCTAAAACCAGCTCACGCAAAGAGCTTGAAACTGTAGGCACACCAAGCTCGGCTGGAAGGCAGTAAACCATTTCCATTTTTGCATTGCGAGTACGTACAGCACCGAACTTAGTCAGCATGCGTGATACTTTTGACTGGTTGATATTCTCAAACCCTTCGTTTTTAAGAGCTTCCACAATGTCGCCTTGGGAGCCAAAACGTTCTTCTTTTAGCAGGGCTTTGAAAGCGCGAACGAGGTTATCTTGTTTTTCTGAATGGCGCATGGTTCTCTTTCTATGTTGGTGAATATAAAAAGCAAGTGAATATTCTCGCATAGCTATGCACATAGTGCCAACTTCAAGCCCAATTTCTGTCTAGCATATCACTGTAAACTTCAAGGTTATTTTCCGTAGCAATGCCTCTTAAATCTTTGTCATCAAAGGTAAAGCAGATCATAATAGCCGCAATGTGTGTAGCACGCTTTAGTCGCATTGCGCAAGGTCGCAAAGCTGACGTTAATTGATTGTAATCAGGTTGTGATTGGTTTAGCTTGAACGCAGCTGATTTTAAATCGCCCTACAAAACATATATAAGAGAATCTTCTCAAGGAGAACTACGATGAAAGTAGCTGTTATTGGTGCCGCTGGTGGCATCGGTCAAGCCCTAGCCCTTCTACTTAAAAACCGCCTTCCTGCTGGTACAGATCTCGCTCTGTATGATATTGCGCCTGTGACTCCGGGTGTTGCAGCAGATCTAAGCCACATCCCAACACCAGTATCAATCAAAGGTTATGCTGGTGAAGATCCAACGCCTGCACTCGAAGGTGCCGACGTTGTACTGATCTCTGCGGGTGTGGCACGTAAGCCTGGTATGGACCGTGCGGATCTATTTAACGTAAACGCGGGCATCGTGAAGTCTCTTGCTCAACGCATCGCAGATGTATGTCCAAAAGCAATGGTTGGTATCATTACTAACCCTGTAAATACCACTGTGCCAATTGCAGCTGAAGTTCTTAAGCAAGCTGGTGTTTACGACAAGCGTCGTCTTTTCGGTGTAACTACGCTTGACGTAATTCGTTCAGAAACGTTTGTTGCTGAGCTGAAAGACAAAGATCCAGGCCAAGTACGTGTACCCGTTATCGGTGGTCACTCAGGTGTTACGATTCTTCCTCTACTGTCTCAAGTTGAGGGTGTTGAGTTTACGGCTGAAGAAGTTGAAGCTCTGACTAAGCGTATCCAAAACGCGGGTACTGAAGTTGTTGAAGCTAAAGCGGGTGGCGGTAGTGCGACTCTATCTATGGGTCAAGCGGCATGTCGTTTTGGTCTTGCTCTTGTTAAAGCACTTCAAGGTGAAGAAGTTGTTGAGTACGCATACGTTGAAGGTGATGGCGAGCACGCACCATTCTTCGCACAGCCAGTGAAACTAGGCAAAGACGGTGTAGAAGAAGTACTAAGCTACGGTGAGTTGAGTGACTTCGAGAAATCTGCACTAGATGGCATGCTTGAAACACTTAACGGCGACATCCAAACGGGTGTTGACTTTGTAAACAAGTAATCCAATTTGAATAATGATAAAGCCGACTTTCGAGTCGGCTTTTTTGATCCTTTTGTTTTTCCTGCTGTACTTACTGAGTAGCAGAGGAGAAAAAAGATGGATATTAGGGAGCTAGAAAAGGGCATGCTAGTTGAATGCCGTCAGGGAGTTGGAGTCGTGGTCGAGACGGATGAAAGTACGCATGCGGTCGTGATCGAAGATCGAAGCTCACATCAAAAGTTTGAAGTTGATGTTGAGGATTTGATTGATGAGCCTCAGCTTCATCATGGATGTGAACGTTACTATTAGCGAAAACAAAAAAGCGAGCATTAGAGCTCGCTTTTTTG